>NZ_RZNZ01000019.1 GCF_008698145.1 Bifidobacterium vespertilionis | reverse complement strand
GTTCGCGTTGCGCAGCGCGGACGCGAACGCCTCCCAGGACTCCGCCGTGTAGTCCGACTCCGTGAGCTCGCCCGCGGCATCGACCGCGGCCTGCAGATCGGACTTGTCGACCGACGGCTTGTCGGCCGGCTTCAACGCGCCACGCGCCTCGGCCAGCCGCCTGACCGCGTCATCCACGCTCTCCTGCGTGGCCTGATCATCAACCAGAACCGTGTTCGCATTACGCAGCGCGGACGCGAACGCCTCCCACGACTCAGCCGTGTAATCCGACTCCACAAGCTTGCCGGCCTCATCGACCGCGGCCTGCAGATCGGACTTGTCGACCGACGGCTGCGCGGCGGTCACCTTCAGCGTTACGGGCAGAGTGTACTTGATCTTGCCGTCCGGTATGACGTAGTCGTAGGTCACGGTGTCGCCCGTGATGTTCTTGAGCGTCGTACCGTCGAGTTCGGCGCCCTTGAGATCATTCACCTTGGCGGGATCGAACCAGTCGGCGATGGTCTTCAGATCGAACACGCCGTCCGTCGCCTGCACCTCGACTGCGATCTGGTCCTTGGCGTTGATGCTGGTCAAAGCATGCTGCGTCGTCTCCGGCAGCCGGATGGCCGCCAGCGCGTTGACGCCCACGTTGATGTACGTCAGCTTGCCGTTGGCGGACAGGTCCAGCGCGGGCGCGATCTGATTGTCGGCGATGTCGAGCCTCTTCAGCCCGGTGAGCTTGGACACGTCCAGCGCGGTGAGCTTGTTGCTGCTCAGGTCGAGCTTTTCAAGATTCACCAGGGTGGACAAATCCACGGCGGTGATCTCGTTGCGGTCCACGATCAGCTGCTTCAGCGCGGTGAAGTGCTCAATGCCCTTGAGGTCCTTGATGCCTGCCACGGGAGCGGTGATGTCGGTGACCGCGGCGATCTCCTTATCGCTCAGATTGCCGTTGCCGTTGGTGTCGTAGTCCTTTACGAGCTTCAGGAACGCAGCGTCCGGGAAGTTCGCCTGATCCACATCCACCACGGGGGTCTCAGGAACCGTCACATCGCCGGTCTTCGCGGCCCACACGGCGGCGAGGCGCAGGTTGTATCCGCTGTTGCCATCGGTGCCCACGGTCACATCGACCACGGAATCCTTGGCCACCTCCACGGACTGGACGACCGTGTCGTTGGCGTCGCTCAGGCCCGTGAGGGTCTTGCGAGCGCCGATCGTCTCATCGCCCACCTTCACGGTGGAGTAGATGCCGTTCGGGTACTTGACGTGCGACTGGACGGCGCCGATGTTGTACTTGCCGGCCTTGAGGGTCAGGTGGTACGTGATCTGGCCGTTCTTGGAGTCGTAGTCGGCGGAGACGAAGGAGTTGTTCCATCCGTTGGACTTCGCGTCGACCACGCCGGTGCCGGTGCCGCCCGAGTAGCCCCAGGTCTTGCCGGATGCCTTGCCATCCCACTGCTGGTCGGCGCTCTGGTTGAGCAGCGCGTCGCCCAGAGCGGCCTTCACCGCGTCGTAGTCGGGCGTGGCGGCGGAAGCGGCCGCGCCGGAATCGGCGAAGTACACGGTGTTGGCGGGCACGTTGAGCACGGTCGCGGAAACGGGGGTGCCGTCGGCGGAACCGGTCGCGTTGATGCTCGCCACGACGGAGGCCTTGGCGGAGGCGGCGCTCACGGAGGCGGCCGACCACGTCACGGCGGTGTCCTTGCCGTCGATCGAAACGGTCGCGGGCAGCTTGCCGGCGGTCGCGACGATGGTGCTGTCAAGGACGGTCGCCTTCTTGGAGACGGTGAACCAGTTGAGGATCGGGTCGGCGGTGGCGTTCGCGGCGCGGGTCACGGAGAACGTGACGGTCTGCGCCTTGTCCAGCGTGAACGACACGGTTCCGGTGGCATCGGCCGCGCTCTTGCTGGTGGCGGCGGAGCCCTTGCCAAGCTCGGCGCCGTCGGCGGCGGCGACCGTCAGGTCCATCGCGCGGTTGTCGGTCCACTGGGCCCACCAATCGTGGAAGCCCGCGTCGAGCGTGTACGATCCGGCATCGAGCGGCAGCTTGTAGGAGATGATCGTTCCGCTGTTATTGGTGTACAGGCCCGTGTCCGCCTTGCCGTTGCCGGCGTCGGACTTCGCGACGACGTTGCTGCTCACGTAGCCCCAGCCGGTGCCGTCGCTCACCTGATCGGGCGTGGCGTTCTTCAGGCCCGGGACCGCGGCCTTCACAGCAGCGTAGTCGGAGGCAGAGGCCTCATCCTTGGCGCCGGAATCGACGTAGTAGGTCAGACCGGGGGCGATGATCTGCACGGAGACGTTGTAACGGGCGCCATCCACCGTGAAGTTAAGGGACAGCGTGGCGCCGGCGGCCGCGGAGACGACCTGATCGTTGGCACCATCGGCCCACGAGACCGCCACGTCCCTGCCGTCGATCTTCAGCGTTTCGGGCAGCAGCGATCCCTGCTCGAGCACGATCGAGCCATAATCCTTCGGTGCGGAATACAGCGACTCGTCGAACGGGTTCCAGGACGCACGACCGGAGATGTTGATCGGCTTATCGGCATTGCCGGTGATCTCGATCGGCAGCCAGATGAGCTTGGAATTCTGTCCGGCGGAACCGGTCCTGCCGTCCACCACCCAGCGGTCGCCCATGTAGATGAACTGGCCCTTGTCCTGATCCTCCACCAGCACGTAGGTGGGCTGCGAATCATATCCCTTGGAAGGATTGTCGCCGGTGAACGGGTTGCCGAGCTTCTCCCAGACGGCATCCTGCAGCACGCTCTTGGCGCGGTAGTAGATCACCGGCGTGGAATTCCAGCCATCAGTGCCGGAGGTAATCATGTAATACCAGCCGTCGTGGTAGAACAGCGCGGATGCCTCGCGGGAGTTGTCCGGCAGTACGCGAGATCGCCAGGTATGGTCGCCCTCGGGTTCGGAATCGCCGGCGGCGATCGGCGCGGTGTACTCCTTGTTGAGCAGCGAGATGTACATTTTCGCGTTCATCTCGGAGGAATAGACGGCGTAGGCGTCGTCCGCGCCATCGTTGTTCACGTCGTGGCCGTAGTCCACGAACACGGTCATGTCGCGCGATTCGCCGAATCGGGTGGCGTGCAGCGACTTGTCGAAGTTCATGCGCGTGGAATTGACCATCTTGAACGGTCCGAACGGACTGTCGGAAACGGCGAAACCGATCTGCGCGCGGGAGTAGCGCGACCCGGTGTTCTTGGCCGTCGCGTCGTTGTTGGCGATACCTTGTTCAAAGTACGTCTTGCCGCCCGTGACGCCGAGGCCGGACTTGGTCAGGCCCTCGATCCACTTGATGCGGTCGGCGTTCGCGTTGACGGCGCCATCGGAGTGGAAGATCGCCACGAACTGCTTGGTGGCCTTGTTGTACACCACCTTGGGACGCTCCACGATGTTGTACATGCCGTAGAGGTATTCGAACCCGATCTTCAGGCTGGCCTCGTCATATGCGATGGCCTTGCCGTTGGAATCACGCTCGGTCACGTACGGTTCGATGAACGCCTTGGCCGACTTGGCGTCCTCGGTGTCCTCACCGGAATTGGCAAGATCCTTGAGCGTCTGCAGATTCGCCTCATCGAGGACCGTGTACTTCTGGGAGCCCGCGGCGTAGTTGGTGGTCTTGCCGTCCTGGGACACCTTGTGATCGGCGAAGTACTGCTGCGAGTCGTAGTCCGTATACGATTCGTCGCCGCTGATGGAGATCACCTTGTTGGGCAGCACGTTGTGCGTCCGGAGCACATTGCCCATGTAGTGCCAGTTCTCAAGATCAGTGGACCAGTAGCCGTTGATGCCGTCCACGGGACGGGTGGCATTGGTCTTCTTCTCGCCATAGAGCAGATACACGTCGTCGTCCGTGTCGCCATCGCCGGTCACGTCGATGCCGAACTCGGCCTCATTGACCTTGTTGGCGGCACCACCGTGGGCTTCCAGCAGATTCCCATCGGTGTCCTTCCAGGACGGCCCAACCTCGATTTGCGAGGACTGGACGGCCTGGGTGGCGACTGCATCCGCGGATCCGGCGGCGATCGCCGTGCCCGAGACGAGACCCGCGCCAAGCGTGGCGACCGCCGTGGCCGCCGCTATGACCCGTAGTTTCCTTGTCATACTCTTCCTTTGCATCATTGCTGTTCCATACTTGAACGTTTCAGACATGGTGATACAAACGCGGGCAAACACTCCTTCCTTGTTAACGCCGCACCGCGTGCTGCATACCCAAAACGCCTTGTTCTTTCCATATCCGATCATTCTCATCGCAGAAAACGATCAGATACGGCCAGTTTAAATCATGATTGCGCATGCTTGCACCTCGACACGCTCTGAAACGAATCAGAAAACCTTCGGAAGGAATCCCATGACCAGCACTCAGCAGGTATTCCCGCCATCATCCTGAGCGCAGTCCCCAGTCATCCTGAGCACGCAGTCCCCAGTCATCCTGAGCGGAGCGAAGGATCCTTAAACTTGTGCACCAATGACCAATGCACAACGACGAAGGATCCTTCGACTCCTCTACGCTCCGCTCAGAATGGGAACCATCCCGTCCGCCCAGGACGACGGGGCGGGGCTACAACCCTGCTCAGGATGACGTTGTCTTCTGCACAGGCCCGGCCATTCGAAGCCCAGACTTTTACTAGCATAACCGGAAAAGTATCCTCGATAACCATACTTTCCCGGTTATACTAGTAAAAGTATCGCGCGCAAATGCGTGGAATAGGAATAACAGCGCGGAACGGGGGGAACGGGATGGAGCTCAAGCCAAGGCCCATGTATCTGGATAAATTGCTCGCGCTGCGGGACAACGGCCTGATCAAGGTCATCACCGGCATGCGCCGATGCGGGAAGTCCTCGCTACTCGCATTGCTGGAACAGCGCCTCACGCAAGACGGCGTCGACCGCGAGCACATCATCGCGATCAACCTCGAGGAGTTCGAGTATGCGGATTACGACGCCGAACGGCTGCACCGGCACATCGCCGAGCGACTTGGCAAAGGCGGCGGAAACTACATCCTGCTGGATGAGGTGCAGCTGGTCGATGGATGGGAGCGCGCGGTCAACGCGCTGCGGGTCGAAGCCGATGCCGACATCTACCTGACCGGATCGAACGCGCACCTGCTTTCCAGCCAGCTCTCCACGCTGCTATCCGGCAGATACGTCCAGATCGGCGTATTCCCCCTGACCTACTCGGAGTTCCTCGATTACACAGGGCAGGCAAGCTCCGGCGAGGCGTTCACCCGATACACCACATACGGCGGTCTGCCGCCGGTCGTCGATCAGGGAACGAACCAAGCGTTGGCGCGCACCGTGCTCTCAGGCATCTACGACACCATCTTCGTGCGGGACATTGCCCAACACCTGCAGATCCGCAACCCACTGGTGTTCAATGACGTGGCCCGATATCTTGCCGACGTCGCGGGATCACCCGTGTCGGTCACGAAGATCGAGCATCGGCTGAAAAGCGCGCGCCGGCCGACCGCCAACGAGACCATCGAGCGATACATCTCGGGCCTGATGGACGCATTCCTGTTCTACAGGGCCCAGCGCATCAATGTCAGGGGCGGCGATTACCTGCAGGGGCTGAGCAAATATTATCCATCCGACCCGGGCATCAGGAACATGCTGCTCGGATTCCCCGGCGGCGATTTCGGCCCCCTGCTGGAGAACGTCGTCCACAACGAGCTCAGGGTGCGCGGCTACAGCATCCAGGTGGGCAAGATGGACGATCTGGAGATCGATTTCGTCGCCACACGCTTGCGCGATGACATGAGCGTCGAGCGAATGTTCATCCAGGTAAGCGCCAGCATTTTGGACAAGGGAACCCGCGAACGCGAATTCGCCCCGTTCGCGCGTCTTGCAGGCGTCCCCGGCCGGCGCATGATCCTCACGCTGGACACGTTCGGACTGGGTACGACCGACGGCGTCGAGGTGGTCAACGCACTCGACTGGCTCACGAGCGGAAACGAGGCGTCACGGGGAGCGGACTGACCGTCACTCGGAGCAACTCACGCATCACGGGGAGCGGGTGATGCGTCACGCGGAGCGACTTGCGTCACACGGCGCGATCGCACCCCGTGACGCCATCCGCGCCGCGTGACGGCTGGTTCGCTCCCCGTGACGCGCAAAGTCGGAACGGGGGTGTTCTTCGTCATCCTGAGCGCAGCGAAGGATCCTTAACACTCCCACCACCAATGACCTTGTGCGGAATGACGAAGGATCCTTCGACTCCGCTACGCTCCGCTCAGGATGACGCGATCAGCGCCCCGCTTCCACCACCGCGGCGGCGGAGACGGTCACCCAATTGTCATCGCTGCCGTATGCGGTGCCGTTCTTGGTGGCCCACACACCGTGTTCGCCATCCACGGTCACGCTCAGATCGTACCGTCCGGCCGGCAGTTCCGGGCTTTCGAACATGATCCGCTCGCCGCAGTCGCAGGCGGGCGTGTAGAAGTCCACCGTGGTGTGCAAACGGTATCCGTCCGACCCGGTGAGTTCCACGGTGGCGTAGCCGCTCGACCCGGTGCGCAGGCCAAGCACCTGCACCCGCTCCCCAGCATTCACGTCAACGGATGCGTGGGCGCCGGCACCGCGCACATTTGAACGGAACACCAGCGGCAGCGCCCGTATCTCATCGGCAACCGGCTTCGCGGTGCGCGAGTCCCACACCTGCATATACCCGTCCAGCCGCAGCGCGCCGTCCTTCACCTCCAGCGGCAGCCAGACGTAGGTGGCGCTGGATGCCTGATGCGGGTAGGACCAACGGTCGCCGGTGTAGACGTGCCGCACGGTTCCGTCCGCCAGAGTGAGCGGGAAGATGAACGAGCACTGGGAATCCCACGTGCACGTCCCCTCCGGCGCGAACAGTCCGCGGTTGGTCCACGGTCCGGCCGGCGTGGGGGCGGTCAGGTAGTAGTTGTCGTTGCGATCCCAGCCTGTCTTGTTGGAGAACATCAGATAATACGCATCCCCGATGTGCGCCATGGCCGGGGATTCGCCGCCGACCGCCACCTCGTGCGCCACCAGCTCCTCGGCGGTCAGGTAATCGGCGGACAGTCGGTAGATGTCACCCTCGTGCAGCAGCAGGTATCCGGTGCCGTCATCGTCCTGAAACGTGCCCATGTCCCACTTGCGGATCGGCTCTCCGTTGCATGTCAGCGCGCCCAGAACCGTATAGGGGCCGGCGACCGCATCGGCCTGGGCCACGATGATGTGCGGATCCATGTAGCGCATGTCGTCGGAGTGAGCGTACATCACGTATTTCCCGGTGGACGGGCAGCGCATCACCTTGACGCGCTCGCCCACGCGATCGGGGCCCATCAGGCCATCGGGCTGGGGGGCCAGCGCCATGCCCAGATGGGTCCAGTGGGACAGATCGGGCGACGAATAGCAGGAGAAGCCGTTGAACCTGTTGACGTCATCGGTCTTGTACTCGCCGAACAGGTAATAGGTGCCCGCATCTTCGAGGATGCATGAGGCGTGCGCGTTCACAATGTCGCCATTGTCATCGAACCACGGCACACCATTGAGGATGGTTGAAGTAGTCATGTTTCACAGAATATCATCGAAATGAAAAGAACACGCTCATATTTTCATGAAATGAAATCCATGATTTCATGCAGATTACCGCGCATCCGTCAAAAAGCCGAAATTCAGCCACTTCAAACGGTTTTCATCGTGTATACTGAGATGCAGGCGCATTGAAAACGTGCAATGGAAACTGAAAAACATCAACAAGGAGCACAGATGGCGACCATTCTTGACGTGGCGAGGACCGCCGGGGTCTCCCCAGCCACGGTCTCCCGGGCACTCAATGACGGCACCGTGAAGCAGGCCACGCGCGAGAAGGTGCTGCGCGCCGCGAACAAACTCGGGTACACGGTCAACGGCCAGGTCAGGGAGCAGACCGAGGATGCGCCAACGAACAACATCGCCATGGTCGTCAACCAGCTCATCCGCTTCTACTGCCCGGACATCATCGCCGGCACGATCGCGCAGACCCAAACCTACGACTACCGTCTCATGGTCGCGGACGCCGGGACGCCGGGCAACACCGTAGAGGAGCTCGTGGACCATCTGCGTGAGGACTGCGACGGTTTCATCCCCGTCTCATGCCAGCTGTCAGACGACGACATCCGGCGCATCTACCCCGTTGAGACCACCGTGCTGGCCAACCGCGCCGTCGACGGGTACTCCTCCGTCATCTTCGACGAGGACGAGGGCATGCTCAAGGCCATCCGGCACCTGGTCTCCTACGGGCACACCCGCATCGCCTACGCGGCCGGCCCCGAACAGTCCTGGACCGCCCGCAGACGCCGCGCCAGCTATGAGAAGATCATGGCCGGATTCGATCTGGAGCCGCATGTGCTCGGCCCGTTCGAGGACGGCTACATGGGCGGCATCAACGCAGGCGACGCCGTGTTGCTGGACCGCAGCTTCACCGCGATCATCACCTATGGCCACAACATGGCCGCGGCCCTGATCAACCGGCTCGCCGAACGCGGCGTCCAGACCCCAAGGGACATCAGCGTCATCGGCGCCGATGACGGCTTGGTCGCCCAGTCCTTCAGCCCGAGCATCTCCACCATCTCCCCCAATCAGGAGGTAGTCGGTCACGAGGCGGCGCGCATCCTCATCGACATGCTCAAGCGTCAGGCCGATGGCGAACCGTTCGTGCCCACCACCACGGTCATCCCCGGCGCATTCAACGTGCGCGAATCCACGGGCGAATGCCCGGAACCGCACAAATAGAGCCCCCACAACAGGTGTCTGGTTCAGAAAGGACTGATGATATGACCACCACTTCGGTCGCCGGCACGCCCGTCGGCGAACCCACCACCGCCTACCTGTTCTGCCACTTCACCGGCACCGAGCAGCGCGAGACCGACGAGCAGCTGTACTTCGCCGTCAGCCGCGACGGCCTGCACTGGCACGATCTGCGCCCGGAGGGCTCCCCCATCCTCACCAGCAACCTCGGTGAGCGCGGCATGCGCGACCCGTATCTGGTGCGCGCGGCGGACGGATCCCGCACATGGATCATCGCCACCGATCTGAGCATCTACCACCGCGGCGGCTCGTGGAAGACCGCCCGCGCCAACGAGAACGGAAGCACCAGCCTGATCGTCTGGGAGTCGGAGGATCTGGCGCACTGGAGCGAGCCGTGGCTGCTGGACGTGGCCTCGCGCATCCCCGGTGCCGGCATGGCGTGGGCGCCCGAAGCGATCTGGGACGCCGAACGAGGCGTGTACATGGTGTTCTGGGCCACGCGGTCGGATGAGGACAACGAACTCGGCAACGCGACGAACATGTACTACGCCACGACCACCGACTTCCGCACGATCAGCGAGCCTGTCAAGTGGGTCGATCGCGCCGTGCAGGCCATCGACGCGACCATGCTGCGCGTGGACGACTGGTACTACCGCGCCTCGGCCGGCAACAGCTACATCCACATCGAGCGGTCCAAGGACCCGTACGCGGTGTCCACGGTCCCCAGCTTCGACGACGAGCCCCATGCCGGCGATCCCAACGCCGATGAGCGCCAGTGGCAGTTCATGACCAATCTGGACCGCATCTTCGGGGATGACTTCAACCGGCTATGTGGCGGCAACCCCGAGTCGCACAGGCTCGAAGGCCCCGAACTGTTCCGCTTCAACGACGCCGACGCCGATGGCATGCCATTCGGGCTCATGGGCGACCGGTACAACGACCACAACGGGTACATCGCCTTCCGCACGGCCGACCTGTCCAGCACCGATGCGCATGACTGGGCCGCCGCCGACATCGACTTCGGCGCGGTCAAGAAGCGCCACGGCACCATTCTGCCGATCACCGAGCGCGAGTACCAAAACCTGCTGGACACCTACGACGCGCACTGACAAGGCCCGGCGGGAGGGCTTCCGTCATCCTGAGCGGTGACCCACGTCATCCTGAGCGAAGCGAAGGATCCTTAACACTTCCACATCAATGACCTTGTGCGAAATGACGAAGGATCCTTCGACTCCGCGCTGCGCGCTGCGCTCAGGATGACAAAAGGAGACCATTCCGCCCACTCAGGATGACACACCAGTAAAAACCGCTGGTGACAATGGGGGGTACACCGTGGACACATTGAGCACCCATTGTCTCCAGCCCCGCAAGTACACCTATTACCCTTTCTCGTCATCCTGAGCGGAGCGCGAAGCGCGGAGCCGAAGGATCCTTAATCTCCCCACACCAATGACCAATGCGAAATGGCCAAGGATCCTTCGACTCCGCTACGCTCCGCTCAGGATGACGTGGGACCATCGCGCTCCGTTCAGGATGACGTGGGACCATCGCGCTGCGCTCAGGATGACGAGGGAGACCATTCCGCCCACTCAGGAGGGCGTTTGTTCACACGGCGGGTTCGAGGCGGACGGCGGCGCGCTCGCGCATCACCTTGAGCGCGTGGCTCAGGTCGGCCGGGTAATGGCTTTCCACCGTGGTCCACACGCGGGTGCGAGGATGGCGGAATTCCAAGCGCATGGCATGCAGCCACTGCCGGTCCAGCCCCAGAGCCGCGGACAGCACCGGATTGGCGCCGTACATCGGGTCTCCCACCAGCGGGTGGCCGATCGATGAGAAATGCACGCGGATCTGATGCGTGCGCCCGGTCTCGAGGTTCACGGAGACCAGCGTCGCCTCGCCGAAGCGCTCCATCACGTCCCAATGCGTGATGGCCTCCTTGCCGGCGGGGGTGACGGTGAAGCGGAAGTCGGACACCTTCGCGCGGCCGATCGGCGCCTCAATGGTGGCCTTGTCCTCCTTGAGGTTGCCCTGGACCAGCGCGTGGTACGTCTTCTTCACCTCATGCTCGGCGAACTGCCGACGCATCTCCTTGTAGGCGAGCTCCGACTTGCACACGAGCATGAGCCCGGAAGTGCCCACGTCGAGGCGCGAGACGATGCCCTGGCGCCCCGGGGCGCCATACGAAGTGATGTGCACGCCGCGATCGAGCAGGCTGCCGAGCACGGTGGGACCGGTCCAGCCCACTGAGGCATGCGCGGCCACACCAACCGGCTTGTCCACGACCACCACATCGTCGTCTTCGTACACGATCGCCATATCGTGCGAAATCGGCTCGGGCGCGGGGGCTTCGTCCTTCAGACTGACCTCAAGGGTCTCCCCCGCCATCAGCGTGGAGGATTTGGCGATGTCGCGGGACAATGAGCGCACCTGACCGCAGGCGATCAGTTCACTGGCCTTGGCGCGCGACACGCCCAGCATCTTGGCTACGGCGACATCCAGCCGCTTGCCGATCAGGGCGTCGGGAGCGGGAAACAGACGACTCATCGGGCGGCAGGCTCCTCCGCATCCGAAGCGTCCGAAGCACCCGAAACCGTCGAAGTCCCCGAAGCCCCCGCGGCGATCCTCGCATTGTGCTCGTCCAGCTCCTTCTGGCTGAACGGCACACCAAGGAAGATCAGCACCACAATGCCAATGCCCGCAGCCATGAGGAAGATGTCGGCCACATTGCCGATCGACCAGCCATAGTCGAGGAAATCGACCACCTTGCCGTTGAGGAAGCCATCGGCATAGGCGATGCGGTCGATCAGATTGCCGACCGCGCCGGCAAAGGCAAGCCCCAGCAGGGCGCTCCAGCGGGTGGAGACGGTACGCATGCCCATCACGAGCAGCACCGCGGATGCGGCCATCGCGAACAGGGAGATGAGCCATGTGGCGCCCGCGCCCATGCCCAGCGACGCGCCCGGGTTGTGGACGAGCCTTAGGGACAGCAGTCCCGGAATGACGCGTACCGACTGTGTTTCGCTCAAATGCGCGAGGGCAAGGGCCTTGGTGATCTGGTCGATCGCCAAGGCCGCCACCGCCACGCATGCGAAGACGGCCACGCGAACGCGCAGCCGTCCCGCCTCAATGTGATTGGACATAACCTCAGTGCTTGTTGCCCGGGTACTTGGACTCGACGTTCTGGAAGGCGTTGGTGTCCGACACCTGGTTGACCAGCTGGCCGAGGAACTCGGTCAGACGGCTGCGGTACTCCGCCTCGAACTGCTTGAGTCCCTGGATGTTGCCCTCGATGACCTTGGACTGGGTGATGAGCTTGTCCTTGACGTCGGCGGCGTACTTGTCCGCGCCGTCGCGGGTCTGCTTGTCGTACTCCTGAGCGCGCTTCTGGACTTCCTGCTCGTAGGTCTCCAGCTCGTTGTGCTTGTTCTTGGAGTAGACGTCCGCATCCTGACGAGTCTTGACCGAGTAGCCGTCCGCCTCGGAGCGCACGCGCTCGGAGTAGGAATCGGCGTCGTTGTGGACGCGCTTGGAGTAATCGTCGGCCTCGGTACGGGTGCGCTGCGAGTAGTCGTTCGCCTTGGAGACGGCCTCGTCGTGCTTGGCCTGGCCGTCGGCGATGAGCTCGGCGCCCTTGGCCTTGCCCTTGTCCACGTACTGGTCGTGCAGCTGCATGGCCAGGGTGAGCATGGCGGTGGCGCGCTCCGGCTCGGAATTGGCGTCCGCGCCGGCGCCGGCGATCTTCTTGAGGCTGCCGGTCTCGGTGGACGGCTCGATCTTGGAGACCTGCTCGCGCAGGGCCTCCTCGCGCTGCTTGGACTCCTCGAGCTGCTTGTTGAGCTGCTCGATCTGGGCGTTGGCCTGACCAGCTGCCTGACGGGCCTGGGCGACGGTCTGCTCAACCTGCGCGTTGGCGGCCGCGGCCTGGCTCTTGGCCTCGGCGAGCTCGTTGGTGAGCTGCTCGGCGCGGTTGAGGGCCTGCGTGCGCTCGTTCTGCACGGCGGTGAGCTGGTCGGCGAGGGCCTTGGCGTTGTCGCCGCCCTGGGCGGCCTGCGCGGTGAGCTGGTCGATCTGCTTGTTCAGCTGGTCGACCTGGCCCTTGAGCTGCTCGTTTTGGGAGGCGAGGGCCTTGGCGTTCTCCTCGGCCTCGGCGATCTTGCCGGCGGCGGCCGCCGCATCGGTCTGCGCGCCAGTGGCACCGGACTTGAGCTGGGCGTTCTCGGCCTTGAGGGCGTCCAGCTGCGCGCTGAGCTCGGAGATCTTTGCGTTCAGCGGGGCCACGTCCGGGCCCAGCGACTGGGTGGAGGCGCCGGCGGCGACGGCCTGCTTGCTCAGGGCCTCGACGGTCTCGGTAACCTGATCCAGGAAATCGTCGACCTCGTCGACATCGTAGCCTTCCTTGAAACGAACGGTCTGGAAGGTATGCTCCCTGATATCTTTGGGCGTCAACAGAGCCATATTCAATCCCACCTCACTTTGGGGCTATGCCTTACAATGCCTTACACATTGGCTTCAAGTTTTGATGCTATCACGATGGCGGCCCTTACGTCTCTGCGAACCGCGATTTCCGCCGGGATTTCCGCCATGTTTCCCCGCGGGACACAGCACGCGATCGCCCGACATTCAGGCAATTCAGATGATCATGCGCAGCACGATGAGCCCGAACCACAACACCATGAAGCTCACGTCGAAATACATGGGCCCCATAGGAATCGGCCGGATATAGCGCCTGAGCCACCTCAGCGGCGGCTCGGTGACATTGTAGACCGCGGCGACGAGCGTGGACACCACACCGCGCGGGTACCAGCGCGGGGACAGGACGCTCACCCAGTCGAGGATCATGCGGATGAACAGGATGAGCATGTACGCGTCGATCAGCAGATCGATGATGGAACGAATCAAATACAGCAGCATGGCGCCCACCATAGCATTCGGTCGGGGCGGTCAGCTGGGAGCGGACTGAAGGAATGCTGGCAACGGCTCCCCTTCGTCGGCAACCCGCCGCAACGAACAACGGCTCCCCAACGAAGGGGAGCCGTTGCCATGAACCGTTATAAACCGTTTGGGAGCCGCTGAAACCGACTGAACGTCAGTCCGCGAACAGATCGTGCGTCGGGGACGCCTGCTGGGGCTCCTCGACCTTGATGTTCACCTGCGCGGGGCTGAGCAGGAAGACGCGCGGGGTGACGCGCTCGATGGATCCACGCACGCCGAACACCACGCCCGCCGAGAAGTCGACGATGCGGTACGCCACGGCCTCCGCCACACCCGTGAGGTTGAGCACCACCGGCACGCCGTCGCGGATGGCGCGGCCCACCAGCTGGGCATCCTCGTAGGTTTTGGGATGAATGGTGGTGATGCGGTTGATGCGCCCCTGAAACGGGTTCGCGGTCTCGCGCGGGGCGGCGGTCGCGGCCGGGGTGGGCTGCGGGGTCACCGAGTGGTCGGAGTCGAACGTCGTGGACGCGGGCTCCGGAGCCTCGGCGTAGTCGTCATCGTCGTCAACGACATCCGCCATGCCGAGATAGGACATGGCGTTCTTCATGAATCCAGCCATTGTCAAGCTCCTTTACGTTTGCGGCCCGCGGTTTCAGCGCAGGAAATCCGGAATGTCCAGATCGCTCATCGGGTCGATCTTCGGCACCTGCGGGGATGCGGGGCGCACCACGCGATGCTCGCTCGTCTCATCATAGCCGGGCGCCTGCTGCGGGGCCGCGGCGGGGGCCTGCTGCTGCACGGGCTGGGCCTGAGCCGGGGCCTGCTGCTGGGCGGGCGCGGGCTGGGCCGGCTGCGCGGTGTAATCGGTCAGCGGCTTGACGTCCGGGGTTTCCTCCTCCTCGGCCGAGCCGTCCTTCTTGGTGCTCGGATCGAAGCCGGCGGCGATGACGGTGACGCGCACCTCGTCGCCATAGGAGTCGTCCAGCGCCAGACCCCAGATGATCTGCGCCTCGGGATGAATGGCGTCCTGCACGAGCTGGGCGGCGGCGGAGGCCTCCTGCATGCTGAGGTCCGTGGGGCCGGCCACGTTGATGAGCGCGCCGTGGGCACCCTCGATGCTCTCCTCCAGCAGCGGGGAGCTGATGGCGATCTCCGCGGCCTGGGTGGCGCGGTCCTCGCCCCGCGCGGCACCGATGCCGAACAGCGCGGTGCCGGCGTCCTTGAGGATGGCCGTGACGTCGGAGAAATCAACGTGGATGTACGAATTCATGGTGATCAGGTCCGTGATGCCCTGAACGCCGGCGAGCAGGGCCGTGTCCGCGGTCTTGAACGCATCCATGACGGAAACCGTGCGATCGGACAGATCGAGCAGACGGTCGTTGGGGATGACGATGAGCGCGTCCACTTCCTTGCGCAGGTTCGCGATGCCGGATTCTGCGGACGCGGAGCGGCGGGGGCCTTCGAACGTGAACGGGCGGGTGACGACGGCGATGGTGAGGGCGCCCTGCTGGCGGGCCGCGCGCGCGACGATTGGGCTGGCGCCGGTTCCGGTGCCGCCGCCCTCGCCGCAGGTGACGAAGACCATGTCCGAGCCCTTGAGGGCCTCCTCGATGTCCGACTGGTGATCCTGGGCCGCCTTCGCGCCCTTCTCCGGATCCGCACCGGCGCCCAGGCCGCGGCTGGTCTTGTCCGACAGGGAGATCTTCACATCCGCATCCGAGCGCAGCAGATCCTTGGCGTCGGTGTTGATGGCGACGAATTCCACGTTCTGCAGCCCCTCGGCGATCATGCGGTTGACCGCATTGCCGCCGGCGCCGCCTACGCCTACGACTTTGATATTGGTGCGGTCGTTGAATTCTTCCTGGGCAATCTCGCTCACGGTTTGGCTCCTGTCACTCACGGTTATGTCTCACTCTATCGCAGTGTCTCAACCAGATTATGGATATTTTATGGCGTGTGCCGGTTGTTTTCCACCGGTTTTCACAAGGGCTTGCACAGGGCTTTTACAGGGGCACCGATTCCCCTTCGCCCTGTGCCGCCAATGCCCTTTCAGTAGCTCGCGTCCATCGGATCGTCCCCGAACAGCGTCTCGCGCTCCTGATGCGTGGTGGTGCGCGAATCGAGCCATCCGTAAGGCAGATGGACCTTCTTGGCGAACCGCACGCGGCCGCGGGGCTTGTCGATCACGCGCGGCGGGTACTCCACGCTCGGATCGAGTCGGTCGCATTCGCGCTTCACGTCCGCGATCGACTCGCATTCCATGAACGCCTTGCGCGTCGATCCGCCCACGGGGAACCCCTTGAGGTACCAGGCGATGTGCTTGCGCAGATCGTGCACGGCCATGCGCTCGTCGCCCTCGTAGAACTCGGTGAGCAGCTCGGCATGGCGCAGGATCACGCGGCACACCTCGCCCAGATTCGGGTTCACGCGCTCGGGGCTGCCGGCGAAGGCGTTGCGGATGTTGGCGAACAACCACGGACGGCCCTGGCAGCCGCGGCCCACGGCCACGCCGTCGCAGCCGGTCTGACGGATCATGTCGATCGCGTCCTCGGCGCCCCAGATGTCGCCGTTGCCGAACACCGGGATGCTCAGGGCGGCCTTGAGCTCGCCGATCCGGCTCCAATCGGAGTGGCCGCCGTAGTATTCGGCGGTGGTGCGCGCGTGCAGGGTGACGGCCTTGCAGCCCTCCTCCTGCGCGATGCGCCCGGCCTCGAGGAACGTCTCGTGCGCATGGTCGATGCCCACGCGGATCTTCGCGGTGACCGGGATGTTCGCCGGCTCGCACACCGCGACCACGCGATGGATGAGCTCGGTGAAGATGTCCGTCTTCCACGGCAGCGCGGATCCGCCGCCGCGACGGGTCACCTTGGGCACCGGGCATCCGAAGTTCAGGTCCACATGATCGGCCATGCCCTCGTCCACCACGATACGGGCGGCCTGCTCGGTGATCGACGGGTTGACGCCGTACAGCTGCAGGGAGCGCACGCGCTCGCTGGGCGCGAAGTGGCACAGCCGCAGGGCCTTGGGGTTGCGGGCCACCAGGGCGCGGGCGGTGATCATCTCTGCCACGTACAGGCCTTCGGGGCCGTACTCCTCGCACAGCACGCGGAACGGCCAGTTGGTCACGCCGGCCATGGGCGAAAGCACCACGGGGGTGGGCACATCCACGGGGCCAAGACGCACGGGGGCGATGTTCAGCGGCTCGCAGGGTGCGGCGGGTGTGGTTTCGTCCGCTGCCTGACCGGCTGCGGACGCTGTTTCGATCACGCGGGCCATTTCGGCCACGGACGGTGTTTCGGCCACGCGGGCCGGGTCTCTATGACGCGGCGAGCGCGGATCCTGCCCGGTGAGGCAGTCCCCGCGCTCGTCGACCACGGTTTCGTCGGTCCGCAATTTAGTACAGACCGCCGGCTTCCTGAATCTTGACCTCGTCGCCGAAGGGCTCGCCGCCCAGCTCGACCGGCTTCATGGGCACGCGGGTGCGGTGCTCGCCGATGCGGGCGTCCACGTACTCGGCCACCTTGTTCAGGGCCACGCGCTCCTGGTTCATGGTGTCGCGGTCGCGGATGGTGACGGCCTGATCCTCGAGGGTGTCGAAGTCCACGGTGATGCACAGCGGGGTGCCGATCTCGTCCTCGCGGCGGTAGCGGCGGCCGATGGCGCCGGCCTCGTCGTAGTCGATCATCCACTCGTTCTGGCGCAGGTCGGCGGCCAGGTTCTGGGCCACGGACTGCAGCTCCGGCTTCTTGCTCAGCGGCAGGACGGCGGCCTTGATGGGGGCCAGACGCGGGTCGAGACGCAGGACCGTGCGCTTGTCCACGCCGCCCTTGGTGTTCGGGGCCTCGTCCACATCGTAGGCGTCCACGAGGAAGCACATGAGGGAGCGGGTCAGGCCCGCGGCCGGCTCGATGACGTACGGCACGTACTTCTCGCCGGTGGCCTGGTTGAAGTAGCTCAGGTCCTCGCCGGAGTGCTTGGCGTGGGCGGACAGGTCGAAGTCGGTGCGGTTGGCCACGCCCTCGAGCTCGCCCCAGTCGGAGCCCTGGAAACCGAACTTGTACTCGATGTCCACCGTGCGCTTGGAGTAGTGCGCGAGCTTCTCCTTGGGATGCTCGTAGTGGCGCAGGTTCTCCGGCTTGACGCCCAGATCCAGGTACCACTGGGTGCGGGCGTTGATCCAGTACTGGTGCCATTCCTCATCCGTGCCGGGCTCCACGAAGAACTCCATCTCCATCTGCTCGAACTCGCGGGTGCGGAAGATGAAGTTGCCGGGGGTGATCTCGTTGCGGAAGGACTTGCCCATGTTCGCGATGCCGAACGGCGGCTTGGAACGCGAGGAGGTCATGACGTTCTTGAAGTCCACGAAAATGCCCTGGGCGGTCTCCGGGCGCAGGTAGTGCAGGCTGTTCTCGTCCTCCACCGGGCCCAGGTGGGTGCGCAGCATCATGTTGAAGTCGCGGGGCTCGGTCCACTGGCCGCGGGCGCCGCAGTCGGGGCAGACGATGTCCTTCATGCCGTTCTCCGGCAGCTTGTCGCCGTGCTTCTCCGCGTAGGACTCCTCGAGCTTGTCCGCGCGGTTGCGCTTGTGGCAGTTGAGGCACTCGACCAGCGGGTCGTTGAATACCGCCACGTGGCCGGAGGCGACCCACACCGGGGTGGGCAGGATGATGGAGGTGTCCACGCCCACGATGTCCGGGCGGGTGACGACCATCGAACGCCACCACTCGCGCTTGATGTTGTCCTTCAGCGCAACGCCGAGCGGGCCGTAATCCCAAGCGGAACGGGTGCCGCCGTAGATTTCGCCCGCGGGGAACACAAAGCCGCGACGCTTCGCAAGGGAGACTACTTCATCAAGTTTGGACTGAGCCACAATGCACCTTCTGGTTTGAACGGTTTGGGGACTTAAAGTTAACGCCGCTAGCATACCGTCACATGGTGACAGGGGCGGACTAGCGTATTGCCTCGTGAAACCTTCTCAAATGACGGCTACGGAGCGGTCCGCGCATATGCGGCATGTGGAGCACGAATTCGGTCCGGTGTGGGACGGCCACTCGCAGGTGCTGGTGCTGGGGTCCATGCCCAGTCCGAAGTCGCGCGAGGCGGCGTTCTACTATATGCATCGCTTCAATCGGTTCTGGCCAGTGATGGCGGCGATCTTCGGGGACGATTCGTGCCTGCCTCCAGGCGGCTCGGCTCGGACTTGCGCGACCTGGCCCTCCACGGCGGATGGTCTGGCCGATCTGGTTGCCGCGCGGCGGGCTTTCGCGCTGCGGCACCATCTCGCGCTGTGGGACGTGATCGCATCGTGCGACATCACGGGCGCGAGCGACGCCAGCATCCGCAACACCGTGCCGAACGACATCCCCTCGATCGTGCGCGGCTCAGGCGTGACCCATATCTTCACGACAGGGCAGAAGGCCGCGCAGCTTTACCGCCGTCTGGTCGCGCCGATGATGGCATCGGCCGGGCTGGACGGCGTTGCCATGACCGCGCTGCCGTCCACGAGCCCGGCCAATGCGGGCATGTCGCTGGACCGTCTGATCGAGGCGTACCGGCCGATCGCCGAGCTCGCCGCGGGACGCCCCGTCACAGGGCGCTAGGCCGACTGAGACCATCGCCGGGCGCGACATCGAACATGACGCGGGCCGAGTCGCACGCCGAGTCACGGTCCATGTCACACGTCACACGTCACACTCCAGGTCACACGCTACGTCACAGGTGTAGTAGAAACGGACAGAAATGGGCCCGAAAACGTCCGTTTTTACTACACGAACCTTCTCTCGAATTCCTCCGCAGCCCTGGGAGTCCCCTCTGGGCGTCCCCTCCAAATGACCGGATTTGCCCGGTTTGTGACGCGAACCGGGCGCGAACAGACGCGAACTGGGCAAATCGGGACGCCGGATTCACGAACTGGGCAGATCCGGTCATCTGGAGGCTGATTTTGGGGTCCAAATGTCCCGATCTGCCCAGTCTGCAAGCGCAACGGCCGGATCTGCCCAGTTTGCGAATCCGACTGCGAATCCGATTCGCATCCCGCAGCCGGTTCTTACAACTTCTGCCAGCAATCATGCAAATCGAACGACTTGCTGGCAGATTTGGTGCGGCCGATCGTGCGTGAGACCGACGCCGGCACGCGCAACAGTCCGCGCCCGCTCGCGTCACGACCGCAACGCGTCGGCGACGGCCCAGACCACGCCGGACACATGCCGCAGCTCGGCTTCGCGGCTCACTTCGCGCCACACGTCGGCGTAGCGCTCGAACCACACCTCCAGCGACTCGGCGGCCACATCCCGATCGGAAGCCCCGGAAACGCCGGCGAGCGCCGCGAAGGCATCGTCCACCACCCGCTGGCCTTCGAGGGACGTCCAGATCGCCCCGCGCGTGCGGGCATCGACGCGACCGGCGCGAGCAAGATCGGTCCCCACTGCCAAGCGCGCACGGTCGAAGCGCGATCGGGCGGCCGGATAGTCGGCGAATCGGGCCGCGAACCGATCGTCCGCGACCAGCGCCCGCACAAACCGATCACGCGCTTCCAGACCGTCCGCGCATTGGGACAGCGGCCGCTCGCGGATCACCGGGTTGCCGCCCATCCGCGAGTCCACGAATCGGGCGACCTCGCTGTTCAGAGGCGCACAATTGCTCAGCGGCGCGCGATCATTCAGCGGCGCGCGGACGGCGTCGGATCCCGCATCGCCCGGTTCCCCGCCGTCTCCCGCGGACACGTCGCCGCCCAACACCAGTTCGGCATAGCGGACCATCGCGCCCCAGTCGAGCGTGCCGCACTCCCCCGCCGCTACGTAGTCACCGACCAATCGTCCGGTGGGATCGCCATATTCCAATCGGGAGATGGCCGCGTTCATCGCGTCGAACGCGGCATCGTCATCGCAGTCATCGCAGTTCTCGCAAGCCCCGCCGCCAGTCCACGCGGCATCGGCGGCGGCGATCATGCCGGGCACGGACAGCCGCGAATCGTTGATGTGCCCGAAATCGCCCCAATCGGTGACCATGAATCCGGCAGCCCCATACTTCAGACCGCACCGGGCGAGTCGCGTGACGTTGCGCCACGCATCGCGGAATCTGGGCACCAGCTGGTCCCACGTCCACAGGCCGGCGCAGACGATCTGCCGGGCACCCGACCGCGCCACGAGCGACACCTTGTCCTCCGGCACGTCGGGCTCGTACAACCAGTTAAGCAGGGTCACATCCTTGGGCAGGCGGTCCAGAATGGCGGGGTTCTCGATCGCCACATCGGCCCAGATCATCGGAGCGCGGCCCGATGCGGTGACACGCGCACACAGATCGGCTACGTAGTCGGCGTACAGGATGCCTTTGCCAACGCGGGCGGCGAGCGCGGCGGTCGCGCCACGGCCCAGATCGAAGGTCTCGTCGGCGCACAGGTTGACCGATCGCGACCGGAACAGCGGCGCGTACTCGTCGATCATCGCCTTCACCGCCCGACGGGACTCCGGCTCGGCGGCGTTGATGGTGTGGTGCTGGAGGCGCTCGATCAGACTGTGCGGGCGGCCCGCCTGATCGGGGAATTCGCCGAGCGCGCGCAGTTTCCGGGTGCGCAGGGCCTTGTACAGATGGCCGAAGGTGGACAGCGACGGCACGAAGTCGATGCCCAGCCGCGCGCAGTGCCCGTCAAGGGCGATCAGATCGGCTCCCGTGAGCGGACTCGCGCCGCGCCACATCTCGCTCAGACCGTTGAAGTCGAACGAGTGCTCCACATAGAGCTGGAACTGGTTGTACTTGTACAGGGCGAGCTTGTCCGCGAAGGACTTCAGCCAATCAAGCGTGGGGACCCGGCCGCGCGCCACGTCAAGATAATAGGTGCGGATCGGATACGCCGGGCGGTCCTCGATGCGCACTTCGGGCAGCACGGGCGCGCATTGGCGGATGAGCTGGCGCAGGGTCTGCACGCCATAGCGCAGCCCTTCGAATCCGCCGGCCGTGATGGTGACGCCCGGGCGGGTATCACCGGCTGAAAAGGCGGCGTTGGCGGCGACATCGGTTTCGGCATTGACGTTGGCATTGATGGCAAGCGCGTAGCCGTCCGCGGGCAGATCGGCGCCGGCCCCGTCAATCGCAAGCGTGATGAAGGCGTCCAACCGGGGCGATCGCGCGATGTCCCAGCGCAATCCCGCCGTCTCGCGAAGATCGTCGAGGAGCTGCGAGGCGGGCACCGATCGCAGACCCGGCTCGACGGCATCGTCCGGGAAGCACTCCGCAATGCTTGCGGACAGCGGCATTGCCACCCGACCGGCTCCCCATGTCACATTCGCCGGCCTTGGCAGCAGCACCGGCTCCGGCAGAGCCGACGCCGACCTTCCATACCCACGATCCTCGTAGCCACCGCCCATTGCGAACCTCCCTGTTCCTCTGCGACCACTCAATGCATCCATTGGCAACCACGACCATACCAAACCGGTCGGGCGGAAGGCGGTTCCCGTATCCCGCCATGAGGCACCGCCGAATCAACCGGACCAGTCGCAACACCGCAACGTCGCCGCGCGTCGGCACCCGCCATTCGATAATCGTCATTCCCGGGGCGGATTTGGAGGTCCGCGAAATGCTATTCGCCGTTCCTAGGGCACCTCATTGCATTGCAGAATGCCTGATTGCGATATCCAGCCACAACGACGTTCGCACAAAAACGCGGATTTTCAACGATCGGCATGCCTTGCCAAGCTCGCGCCAGTCCAATTTCAGCACGATCGCCCGAACGAGCTGCCCTCGGAACGGCAGTTGGCATCGCGCAAAGCCCCAAATCCGCCCTCGGCTATGCAAATACCCCCCGGATCGCCCATGTGCATGTCTGCACGCAGCCAACCGTGCAGCTCACGGCATGCCCGGATAGATCCCAATTCGCCCGGTTGACTTTGAAAGCTGACTTTGAAAGCTGACTGGCTTGTTCGCAAACTGGGCAGATCGGGACGCGGCCGCCGCAAACTGGGCAGATCCGGCCATCTAGGGGCCCAATTCGGGCTCCAGATAGCCAGATCTGCCCAGTTAGCAAATTCAGCGTCCGCATTTACCCAGTTTGGGTGGACCTGGGTGGCCGCCGCACTCATCAGCGGTGGGCCCCAAGCCGCGCACCATGCCAGCGCCAGCCCGCATACGCCCATCCCAATCGGGAAAA
The DNA here is from genome assembly GCF_008698145.1 of Bifidobacterium vespertilionis. Classification (GTDB taxonomy): domain Bacteria; phylum Actinomycetota; class Actinomycetes; order Actinomycetales; family Bifidobacteriaceae; genus Bifidobacterium; species Bifidobacterium vespertilionis. The sequence goes on along the minus strand of NZ_RZNZ01000019.1, from coordinate 28,224 downwards.
CTACGTTTCTATCACGAAATCAATGTTCTGTCCAGAGTTTTGCATAAGTTTGTAGCCGTAATGCAGGGGAACTCGCACCCACTCGGCGAGTTGAGATAGGCATCCGGCCTGACCCTTTGAACCTGTTGGTTAAGACCAGCGTAGGGAGCAGTGATATGAGCGAAAGCGGTAGCGCCGCAGACTTCAACGCATCGGCGGACATCAACCCATCCACGAATCTGCCCGAAGGCGACCCCATCCGCGCGCGCATCGCGCAGGCGGTCCGCGACGTGCGCGAGCAGACGCCGCTCGCCCAGTCGTTCACCAACTTCGTGACCATGAACCTTGTGGCCAACGCCCAGCTTGCATCGGGCGGCACGGCGGCCATGAGCTTCCTGCCGGACGACGTGCTGGACACCGCGCACATCGCCAAGGCCTCCTACATCAACGTGGGCACGCTGCTACCGTTCTACAAGGACGCGCTGCCGCAGATCGCGCGCGGCTTCGCCAAAGCCGGGCACCCGTGGGTGCTCGACCCGGTCGCGGCCGGCATCGGCGCCACACGCACCGAGATCCTTCAATCCTTCCGATTCGCCCCGCCCACCGTGGTGCGCGGCAATGCGTCGGAGATCCTGGCGCTCACCGATATGTGGGGCATCCGGCCCGTAGCCTCCGCCGCTGAAACCGCTTCAGCCGCCGAAACCACCGAAACCGCAGCCGCCCCCGAGCACACCCGCCCGGCCGGCGTGGAGGCCGTGGACGATGTGGATTCCGCCGCCTCCGCCGCCGTGGCCCTCGCCAAGTCCCTGTCCCGCACCGCGCCGAACGGCAAGGCGGCGGTGGCCGTGTCCGGCCCGGTCGATCTGGTGACCGACGGCGAGCGCACGTTCCGTCTGCCCGGCGGCAGCGCCCTGATGACCAAGATCACCGGTGCCGGTTGCTCGCTGGGCGGTGTGATGGCCACCTATCTGGCCGTCGCCGACCCGCTCACCGCCGCCCTCGCCGCCAGCGCGCTGTTCAACCGCGCCGGGCAGATCGCGGCCGGGCAATCGCACGGGCCAGGCTCGTTCCAAGTGGCGCTGCTTGACGCGCTGTGGAACCTCACCGCCGACGAGGTGGCCGCCAGCCCGATCCTCGCGGTGTAGGCCGTTCCGGTATTTTGCAAGACTTCATCACAACCATAAAGGAGCACCGATGAACAACTATCCATTCGCCTCGATGCGCGACAGCTTCGACCTGTCCGCGTACTTCGTGGTCGGCCCGCAGGACACCAAGGACCGACCGGTCACCGACGTGATCGAGGAGGCCCTGCGCGGGGGCGCGACCTTCATCCAGCTGCGCGCCAAGGACGCGGACGCCAAGGAGATCACCTCCCTCGCCCAGGACGTGGCACAGATCATCGAGGACAACGACAAGTCCGATTCGGTGGCCTTCGTGATCGACGACCGCGTGGACGTGGTCTGGCAGTGCCGCAACAAGGGCATCAAGGTGGACGGCGTGCACATCGGCCAGACGGACATGGAGCCGCGCGAGGCCCGCGCCCTGCTGGGCGACGATGCGATCGTGGGCCTGTCCGCAGAAACCGAGAGCCTGGTCAAGCTCATCAACGAGCTGCCCGACGGCTGCATCGACTACATCGGCGCCGGCCCGCTGCACGTCTCCACCACCAAGCCGGAGGCCTCGGTGGGCGGCAACGACGGCTCCGGCCGCACGCTGGACGAGGCGCAGATCAACACGATCTGCTCGGCCTGCGACTTCCCCGTGGTGGTGGGCGGCGGCGTGAAGGCCGCGGACATCCCCATGCTGGCCGGCACCAAGGCCGCCGGCTGGTTCGTGATCTCCGCGATCGCCGGCGCCGACGACCCGCAGGCCGCCACCCGCGAGCTGGTGGACGCATGGAAGGCCGTACGCGGCAACGCGAAGCACGGCTACGCCAAGCGCGTGATCGCGGCACCCGAAGACACCGCGAACGCCGAAGCCGCGCAGACCGGCGCGAACGGCGTCCCGGCCGAAAAGAAATTCACCAACGCCAAGGAGGCCAAGGAGGCCCAGCGCCTCGCCAAGCAGCAGGCGGTGGACATCGCGGCCCGCGGCTCCAAGCAGCGCGACAAGGCCCACATCCGCAAGACCAAGTCGGTGCATTTCGAAAACCAGTTCGGCGCGTACGACCTTGAGGTCCCCTACACCGAGATCAAGCTGTCCGACACCCCCGGCGTGGGCCCGAACCCGCCGTTCATCGACTACAACACCGAAGGCCCCAAGTGCGATCCGAAGGAGGGACTGAAGCCCCTGCGCCTCGACTGGATCAAGGACCGCGGCGACGTGGTGGAGTACGAGGGTCGCCGGCGCAATCTGGCCGACGACGGCAAGCGCGCGATCAAGCGCGGCAAGGCCACCAAGGAGTGGCGCGGCCGCAAGCATGAGCCGATGAAGGCCAAGGACCACCCGGTCACCCAGATGTGGTACGCCCGCCACAACATCATCACCCCGGAGATGAAGTACGTGGCCGAGCGTGAGAACTGCGACGTGGAGCTGGTGCGCTCCGAACTGGCCGCCGGCCGCGCCGTGATGCCCTGCAACATCAACCACCCGGAGGCCGAGCCGATGATTATCGGATCCGCCTTCCTCACCAAGCTCAACGCCAACATGGGCAACTCCGCCGTGACCAGCTCCATCGACGAGGAGGTGGAGAAGCTCACCTGGGCCACCAAGTGGGGCGCCGACACCGTGATGGATCTGTCCACCGGCAACGACATCCACACCACCCGCGAGTGGATCCTGCGCAACTCCCCCGTCCCGATCGGCACCGTGCCCATGTACCAGGCGCTGGAGAAGGTGGAGGATGACGCCTCCAAGCTCAGCTGGGAGCTGTTCCGAGACACCGTGATCGAGCAGTGCGAGCAGGGCGTGGACTACATGACCATCCACGCCGGCGTGCTGCTGCGCTTCGTACCGCTGACCGCCAACCGCGTCACCGGCATCGTCTCCCGCGGCGGTTCGATCATGGCCGAGTGGTGCCTGCAGCATCATCAGGAAAGCTTCCTGTACACGCACTTCGACGAGCTGTGCGACATCTTCGCCAAGTACGACGTGGCGTTCTCCCTGGGCGACGGCCTGCGCCCCGGCTCCCTGGCCGATGCGAACGACGCGGCCCAGATCGCCGAGCTCATGACCCTGGGCGAGCTCACCAAGCGCGCGTGGGCCAAGGACGTTCAGGTGATGATCGAGGGCCCGGGCCACATCCCGTTCGACACCGTGCGCATGAACATCGAGATGGAGAAGGCCATCTGCCACGACGCCCCGTTCTACACGCTCGGCCCGCTGACCACGGACACCGCGCCCGGCTACGATCACATCACCTCCGCGATCGGCGGCGTGGAGATCGCCCGCTACGGCACCGCGATGCTCTGCTACGTCACCCCGAAGGAGCACCTGGGTCTGCCGAACAAGGACGATGTGAAGCAGGGCGTGATCGCGTACAAGATCGCCTGCCACGCGGCGGACATCGCCAAGCACCACCCGCACGCGCAGGATCGCGATCTGGCCATTTCGAAGGCCCGCTTCGAGTTCCGCTGGCTCGACCAGTTCAACCTGAGCTACGATCCGGACACCGCGATCGCGTTCCACGACGACACCCTGCCCGCCGAGCCGGCCAAGATGGCGCACTTCTGCTCGATGTGCGGCCCGAAGTTCTGCTCGATGGCCATCTCGCAGAACATCCGCAAGCAGTTCGGCGACGAGGCCCAGCAGCAGCAGGTCGTGGCCGATTCGGTCGCCGAGATCGCCTCGGAGGGCATGGCCAAGATGAGCGAGAAGTTCCGCGAGAACGGCGGCAAGCTCTACACCGCCGCGCAGTAAGGCGGAGGCTCCAGTAGCAAAGCCGGCAGCCGGTTGGATGGCCAGATCGTCAGATCGTCGGGTTCATCCAGCCGGCTTTTTCAGCGGTTTTTTCTGCCGGCTTTTTCGACTGGCTCTCGCCCGCATCGGATTTGCTCATTCTATGCTTCCACCAATCACGGAATGAGCAAATCCACTGTCTTGAACTCCCCTAGGCCCCATCGGAGGTCCCGATGCACGCCTCACACATCCGATCCGCTCACTTTACAAACCCACAAGGCCAGAATGAGCAGATCGGATGGCCTAGAGGCCAAAAACGGCCGCAAGACATCGAATTTGCGCATCCTGCGATTCCACGCACACAGAATGAGCAAATCCAATGCCTTGAACTCCCAACGGATCCATATCAAACCCATCGGGGACACCACGTCACATCCCACACATCCGATCCGCTCACTTTACAAACCCACGAAGCCAGAATGAGCAAATCTGCTGTCCTGCAGCCCAAAAACGGCCGCAAGACATCGAATTTGCTCATCCTGCGATTCCACGCACACAGAATGAGCAAATCCGATGTGTCAGGATGCGTCAGACTGCATCAGGAGATGTCTACGCGATACGCAATTTCCGCATCGCTTCCCTTGCTCGGGATGATTTTCACTCGCAAGCCATTGCCCGTCTGCTCAATGCGCGTCGACACGATAACGGAACGAGGCTGCGAACCGCATTCGAGCGTACCATTGTTGACATTGTTTCCAACCATGAACTCAATATCCAACGTTCCGGCGCCAATGCACGATGTCGTAAGGGAATAAAGCCCGGATCGATGATCAACCGCATCCTGATCAAGAATGGCCATTACCGTCTTTTCACCACTGGAATTAACGGTATAACTGGGATGCGCCGAAGAGAAAATATATGCTCCATCGTTCCCAAGACTGGCATTCAATAGTTCCGTCGAAGAGCCCCTATTCGATTGCTTATTATCAGGTACGCTCACCACGGAATCGTCATTAGGCTGTTTGATTGTCTCCACAGTTGTCGCACAGCCAGACACAGTCACACAACCCAATACCAGCAGCAATACCGCAACCATTTTTTTAACATCACAACCCTCCATATACGTTTCATATTTCCTCTTTGAATGATGTTTTCATCATACCATATTCAATCACGCGTACTCCTCGAAGCGCGCCTGCCAGAGCTCCGCATCGCCCGCAGGCCGAACACGGCCCAGCATGTCCGCGTAATCGTCCCAAGTCCACGACCCGTCGCCGTTGAAGTCGGCGGTGATGATGCGCTCGGACAGGTACTCGTCCATCACGCCCCGCGCGCCCATGGCCCGACTGTTGAGATCGAAATCGTCCTTCGCAGCATAGAACGGAATCGGCATTACGCTGGTCCCCGTCGCCGCATAGCTTGCGGCGTACGGCTCCTCCGCGGCCTTGTGCAGATCGCGCTCCGCATCGCCCTCGATCACCGTGCCCGGGCGGATCCATCCGACGAACGACCGGCCATACCCCTGACCGCGCCCATTCCCATCACCATTCATCGTGACCTTGGCATGATCGCCGTCCCGCGTGATCGTGGCCGCGTCGCCATAGTACTGGGCCAACGAAACCGGTTCGGAGAACAGTGCGTCGACCGCCGCAAGCGCCCCGTCCAGTTTGGCGGTGCCGGCGCGCACGGCAACACCGGTGAGATTGAACCGCAGCCGATTCGACCGGTCCCATGTCACCGTCACGCCCTCATGCCGCGCGGGCATGGCGATCGCCCGGTATTCGCCGGCATGATCGCCGAACGCCGAGGCATCGCGCGCAAAGGCCACGCCCGCAAGCGCCACGCCATCGGAGGACGACCCCGACCCGGTAAGCTGGGCGCGGTACTCGTCCAGAGACAGGCCAACGCCGGCGCCGCCCGATACAACACCCGGATCACCCGCCGAATCACCCGTCCCGGTCATGGCCTGATTGCGCCGCTTGCGCGCATAGGCTGCAGTGAAGGCGTTCCGGTCCAGCAGATCCTCCCTGGCCAGACCCACCAGATAGTCCATGGTCGCGCGCAGTTCCGCGGATCGGGCGAAGTCGCGGATGCTCCCATCGACTACGTAGTATCCGCCGTTGCCCGCATACTCGTTGAGCTGGGTGGGGATGCCGGCGCCGTTGAGCATGAGCAGCCACGAATCAGGCATCGGTTTGCTCTGCTCGCCATCCGGATCCGGATTCACCGCCGTGGGCCGGATGGCCATCGGGATTTCGTCGGCCTTGCCGTTGCCGTTCGGATCGCGGTCGCGGAAGGCGATCAGCACGTCGCGCAATGCGTCCCATGTGGTGGGAACCGCCAATCCCAGCTTATCCAGCCATGTCTGGTTGATGAACATGTGCTCGGTCGCGCCGGAGAAATCCACGCCCGCGTCGCCGGGGATGGACAGAATCGTCCCGTCGGTCTCGCGCGCGATGTCCAAAGCCTCCGGCACATCACGGAAATACGCGGACACGTTGGGCATCCGATCCAGATGCCTGGCGAAATCAACGTAGTCACCTTGATCCGGCTCGCGCATATACAGCGTGTGATAGCGGTCCGACACGTTTTCGAAATTCACGAACACGTCCGGTTCGGCAACATTCCGCAGCGGCGGATTCCCATAGCTGTACAGGTCGTACACGTACTGCCACTCCGCGGTGCCGGGCGTCACATCATGCCATTCGATCGCGCACCCGCAGGCCTGTTCCACCAGCTTCGCCCACACGCTGCCGGCCGCGTTCGTCCGATCGGCATCATGCTTGACTGCGATCACCAGCGGTCGCCTTGCCGCCGCCATGCGCCGATCGTTCCACACCACGCCGCCCGCGACGATCATCGCCATCACCAGCACCGCGGCGACGATTTCCGCCAATCGTCTGCGCTTCGAATCCCTGCCGATCATGCCGATCACCTCCCATGTCCGCGCCCGTTCCGGTTACGGAAATCCACCGATGGCACCGATCGTATGGCGTTCGCATACATGATCGGTCTCGCCGGACGGTCCGATAGACGAACGTCTACGAAGGCACAGACGAACGTCTACGATTACACAGACGAACGTCTACGAATGCGCGGCTCCCTCGGATCGAGTCTCATCCCGTCGCGCCGAACAGTCCAGAGGCACTTCGACGAACAGCTTGAACACACCGGCATGCTCGAACACGTCCAACGAGCCGCCCAGCCGCTCCACCTGCGCACGCTGGCGGTCCAGACCGGTGCCGGAATGGAACAAATGCTCCGAGCCACCCCGATCGTCCGCCGCCTCGTTCTCCGCGCGGATGCGCAGCTCCCCCGGTTCCACGTGGAACGACACCGCATACCAGCCGCCGTCGGCCTTGCCGTGCGCGGCGATGTTGGCGTAGATCTCGCGGATCAGGCCGGATATGACCGAATCCGGTGCGGCGGTCCGGCCGGGGTCTGAGATCCAACCGGGCTCAGCGTGGGCAACGAACCCATCGCCCATACTCACGGTGGTTTCGCCGCGAAATCCGAGGGCGTGCAGATCGGCGTCCCATTGGGCCGCAAGATCACGCAGATGGGCAATCGGGGATGCGGTCGGGCGCAAGGAATCATCGGCATTGGGACGAATGGGATCGGAGCAAGGCGCATCGGCACCGATCGTCCCGCTCCCCTCGTCCGCCAGCAGGGCGATCGCCTCGCGCGTCCGGATCAGCGCCTGACGGGCATGATCGTGGATCGCCTCCATCGGCACGGCATCATCGACGCCGTCGGCCGACGATCGCAGCCCTCCCGGCCGCGTGGCAAGCACGATGTACGTGAGTTCACCGGCCACGGAATCATGGATGATCCGCTGCAACCGCACGTTTTGGCGCAGATGCGCGAGTTGTTCGGAATCGGCCCGCAACCGCATGTTCTCCGTCTCCGCATCAGCCCGCCGCCGCGCGATCATGGCCATCTTGAGCGCGTAGCCGGCAAGGAACGCGACCACGCACAGCAGCGCATGCTGACCGTCGGTCAGCATCAGCCCTTCGAACAGGAACAGATCCAGCCGGGGCATGACCAGCGAGAATGCCAGTCCCGCGCAGCAGATCGCGGACAGCCACAGCGGCAGCAGAACCGCAAGCAGGCCGGACGTCCATATCAGGGGCGCGGCCATGAGATCCGCCATGGCGAATGGCGATGGCAGACCGCGCCCGTCCATCGCCAGTAAGCCGCCCAACAGGGCGAGCAGCGTCATCGCCACACCCGCCGTACGAGGAAATGGGATTTCGAGGACCAGCAGCGCGATCGCGACCGCGCAAACCGCGCGAAATGCACCATCGACGCGAAGGCCGCGCGGATAGAAGAATACGGCATGGACGCACAGGGCCGCAAGCGTCAGGCAGATCAGGATGCGCGGCCAGTTGGTGCGAATCCATGCATGGGCCGAGGAGGTTCCGGGGACCGCGGGGCCCGAGGGGACCGAGGACACTGCGGGCGCAGTCATCGGGGGCCACCCATCCAGGCGTTGAGGTCGCGCCATGCGAGGATCGCCGCGGCGGTGGAGGACACGCCGAGTTTGCGCTTGATGCGGGTCATGGTGTTGCGGGCCGTCGAGTCGGTGACGCCGAGTTCGCGGGCGATGGCCTTGTACGATCCGGTGCGCGCATAGCCCTCCAGCAGGGCGGTTTCACGATCGGTAAGGATGGAGGCCGCGGCGGTGGAGGACACGCCGCAATCCGGGCCGGCACCCGGTCCACGGCCCTGCCCGCCTTCCTGTCCAATTTCCCGTCCACCGTTCACAGCGCCGCCCGAAACACCGTTCGCGACACCGTTCACACGGCGGAATGCCGCCGACGCCGTGTCGAACCGGACGCCCGGCACGCTCGGACAGTACGTCCGGTTGTCCAGCACTGCCCGCACGCCGGCAAGCAGCTCCTCATCCACATCCTTGGTGACCAGCCCCTGCGCGCCCGCGGACGCCAGATCCGGCGCGTACAGCCGCGGAGGAAAGGCCGTGATCCCCAGAATGCGCACGCCGGCGCTTCTGCGGCGGATCGCCCGGCACACCTCCACGCCGGAAACGTCCCCGAGCGACATGTCGAGCAGCAGCAGATCCGGTCTCGACTCCGGACGCATCACCAGCTGCTCGGCCACCAGTCCGTCCGACCGCTCCCACAGCACGTCGCACAACCCCGAGTCCTCCAGCAATCCCCGCAACGCCCGCCGGGTGAACCGGTCGTTGTCCACGATGGCAATCGTCGCCATGCCGCCACCCCCTTGTCCACGTAGACATTCGTCTACGGGCACGCACATACGCTCCCATGGTATCAGCGAATCCCATAGTCTGGGCAATAGTCCGAACGGCAAACCGTCCAAACGGCAATCGACGAAGGAGCGGACCATGACAGGCAATCCGGGCATCATCGCATCGCGTGCATGCGCGACGATCGCATCGTCGCTGGCCGTCGCGGCGTTGTGCATGGCATCGCTGTCGGCGTGCGGAACCATGCCTCCGGCAACGGATGGTCCAGCGCATGCGGAAAGCAAGATCGACCAGCATGTCAACATCTCGCTCGGCCAGCAACTCGCCCCATCATTGGAGGCCTACATCGATCAGACGATCGAGGACGTCAGGAACGACCGTGAGATCCGCCCCTACGACCCGACCGGCGAAGCGACCGCAAGGAAGCTCGCCATCCTCGAACGCACCAAGGCGCGCGGGTTCATGTCCGCGGCCGACAACGAGCTCATCTGGTCGAATTACAAGACCTGCATGCTGGATCGGGGATACAAGGAGATCATCATCCTCACGCAGATCAACGGGGTCCGCAACGAGGCCGGGCACATGTTGGGCACGTCGCAGCAGGAGGGCAAATACCGACGGGACGCGCTGGTCTGCGGCATCCTCAACACCGGGATGATCGATTCCATCTACCGCGTCCAGCAAGGCAATCAGAGCCTTGCGAAGAACCCGTACGAGGGCTCGCTGGATTGTCTGCACAAGAGCAACGCGGTGCCGAAGGAATACTCGCTGGACGATCTCAAGCGCGACCTGTTCCGCGACAGCGTCAGCGTCAAGCCCCGCATAGACTACAACAACAATATGGCCGCGGCAGCCTGCCTGATCGCCAACAACATCGTGGTCGGCCAGCCCAACATGCCCATGGAACGGTTGTGGTGAGCCCGGTCCGGCAATGGCTTGGATCACCCGCTGTCAAGGTCCGTCAAGGTCATTCACGAGGCCATCCACGATGATGTGCGGAGCTTTGCCGAACTAATCGAGAAAAATCTACGTAATTTACTGCCAAACTATGCGAAATTGCCGGGGAAGCGGCGATCCGGCGCGCGGAAGTGCTTTGTATTTCCGATTTGTGCATCCGATTTTCGAGTTCCGCCAAGTAGACCCATTGAAATAACGCCGAAATTCCAACAGGTCTACTCGCCCCCACCCCGGAAAACAACCACACAAATCGGAAATACAAAACTACATGGGCGGTGCGGGCGGGTTTGAGCGGCCTGGGCAGGTGCTCAGGGCAGATCAGAGCGACTCCAAGTATGAATCGGGGCGGATCCAATGCGGATCCGCCCCTTCAGTGACGTCCGACGCCCCCGTTACCAGGTTTACTTGGTCTCGTTGGCCGTCAGCATGGCCTTGGTGACCTGCTCGTACAGGTCCTTGTAGCCGCCGGGCGTGGAGGACGGCAGCACCACGGTCTTGGCGTTGTCCGACTCGGCCAGCGAGCGCATCACGTCGAGGTACTGGTTGAACAGGACCACGTTGTTCACGTCGTTGATGTTCATGCCCACGGCCTGCAGGCTCTTGATCTGGTCCACAATACCGTTGGCGATCTCGCGGCGGTAGTTGGCCTGGCCCTCACCCTGGAGGCGGGTCTTTTCGGCCTCGGCCTGCGCCTGGGTCTCGATCTGGATGCGGTTGGCCTCGGCGCGCTGGCGGGTGGCCTCCTTCTCGCGCTGGGCGGCGTTGATGGAGTCCATGGCGTTCTTGACCTGCGGGCTCGGGTCGATGGCGGTGATCAGGGTCTTGACCACGGTGAAGCCGAAGCGGCTCATCTCGTTGCCCACGGTCTTCTGCACGTCGAAGGCCACGTCGTCCTTACGGGCGAAGGCGTCATCGAGCGACAAGGCCGGGATGGCGCTTCGCAGCGCGTCCTCCATGTAGCTCCTGAGCTGTCCTGCGGGGTCGCGCAGCTCGTAGTACGCGGTGGCGACGTCCTTGGGGTTGACGCGGAACTGGGTGGACGCGACGACGGTCACGAACACGTTGTCCAGCGTCTTGGTCTCCAGCTGCACGTTGAGCTGGTTGACGCGCATGTTGGTCTTCATGGCGATGCGGTCCACGAATGGTATGCACACGTGGATGCCCGCGAACTGCACCTTGTGGAACTTGCCGAATCGCTCGATGATGTACGCCTGCTGCTGCGGCACGATGAAAATCGCCGCGATGAGCAGAATCAATATGATGAGCACTACCACGCCGATTATGATCCATCCGATCATGGCGTTCCCCTTCCTCGAGGTTTCAGCCCGCGACATCGTTATCCGCAGGCCTTAAGTCCCCAGTGTAGTGCACGGGCCGTGAACCCGCGAGACCCGGTCCACGCGCGTTGACCGCGGCCAGCCGCCCAACGAGTTCGGTCGCGTTCGGCATGGTCGCATCCCGGCCATAGGCTGGGCTCGGAAGGCGGCGACGGCCGCAACCCGGATCAAGGGGGGAAATATGGATATCACGCGCGCGATCACCAAACTGAACGGACCGGAGAGCCGTCCGGTGTTCCTGCTGCTGCACGGCTGGGGCTCCAACGAGTACGATCTGCCCGATCTGCTGCGCTACTGCGCGCCGAACGCCGACTACGCTTCGCTGCGCGCGCCGATCGCGTACGGCATGGGCTACACGTGGTTCGGCACGTGGGCGCATGAGGGCGTGCCGGAGGGCGAGTCATTGGATGATCAGGCGCGCGCGGCCGGCGATGCGGTGAATCGCTGGGTGGCCGCGAACATCCCGCAGGCGCGCGACGTGATCCCGATGGGCTTCTCGCAGGGTGGTCTGCTGGCCGCGCATCTGCTGCGCCTGGACCCGAAGCGCTACAAGGCCGCGGTCTCGTTCTCCGGCTGGCTGGCTCCGGGCCCGGTGGAGCCCGGTGACGGCGAGCTCAAGCAGCTCAGACCCCCGGTGTTCTACGGCCACGGCGGCGCGGACACGATCTTCCCTCAGTCGGACGTGAAGGCGATGGGCGCGTTCTGGGCCGATCACGGCACGCTCACGGAGAAGGTGTATCCGGGCATGGAGCATTCGATCAGCATGCCGGAGATGCGCGATGTGGCCGCGTTTCTGCAGTGCATCGGTGCGGCCGTCGTGCCGATGTGGTGACGGGCTCCGGCTGACGGGCTCCGATTGAACCGCAAAAAACCAAAGGGGAGGACCTCCTTCGATGGAGGCCCTCCCCTTTGGAGTGAAGATGAAGGAATCCGTGCAACCGGAATCGGACGGAATCAGGCGGCCGGAGCCAGACGCTTGGCGATGGCGGTGAAGGCGGCCTTGATGGCCTTCTCACCGGTCTCGCCGAACTCGGCCTTCAGCTGCGGGTCGGCGTTGATGGCCTTCTCGATGCGCTCGAGGGTGTTCCACAGGTTGGGCAGCTGAGAGTTCGGAGCGGACTCGCCCAGCTGGGCGTAGAAGCCGACGTGCTCGACGTCACGGGCGAGCTTGTCATTGTTGGACTTGACTGCGGCATACGCTTCGACGACGGCGCCGAAGGTTTCCTTGATGCTATCTGTAGTGCTCATACCTCTAGGTGTAGTCGCATCCCCCATATAAGGGGTAGGCTGTTGCCGATATTTGTCATAAAAAGCCAACAAAAATCAACAAAGGATAACTTTTTGACAACCGTCGACCGCGATGGGGCGGGTCCGTGCGCAAGATTAAGGATCCTTCGACTGCGCGCTACGGTGTCCGGCTGCGCTCAGGATGACAGGGTGATGCTTTGTCATCCTGAGCGCAGCGAAGGATCCTTCGTCATTTGGCATTGGTCATTGGTGCGGGAGTATTAAGGATCCTTCGACTCCGCTACGGTGTCCGGCTGCGCCGGACCGTCGCCGCCTTGGCGGCGGCTCCCCTCGCCTACGGACAGCCCACCGGGCTGTCCGCTTAACGGCTCAGTGCTCAGGATGACAAGGAAAGGTCCCGCCCACTCAGGATGACGAGGGAAGGTCCCGCTCCGCTCAGGATGACAGCGGTCACTCACGCGGAGAGGAGGCCGAGCAGATCGTCGCGGGTGAGGGATGCCACGCCGGTCGCCATGCCATCGGACGCATCGCCACCCAGCACCTGACGGGCGACCTCGCTTTTCGCGGCCTGCAGCTTGAGCATGCGCTCCTCGATCGTGTCCTTGGCCACGATCTGATACACGTTGACGTCGCGGGTCTGGCCGATGCGGTGCGCGCGGTCCGTGGCCTGCTCCTGCGCGGCCGCGTTCCACCACGGATCGGCGTGGATCACCACGCTCGCGCCCGTGAGGTTGAGGCCCGTGTTGCCGGCCTTGAGCGAGATGAGGAACGCGGGCACATCGTTGCCGTTGAACTTGTCCACCAGCTCCACGCGGCGCTTCTTGGGCGTCTCGCCGGTGATCATGTAGTACGCGATCCCGCGCGCCTTGAACCGTTCGGCGATCAGGTCCAGGAACGACGTGAACTGGGAGAACACCAGCGCCTTCTTGCCCTCGTCCATGCAGGTGCGCACCAGCTCCTCGATCGCGGCGAGCTTGGCGGAGCGGTCCTTGGCGTCGGCGTACAGCAGGCGCGGGTCGCAGCAGATCTGCCGCAGTCTGGTGAGCTCGGCGAGGATGCGGATGCGGTCGGCGTTGAAGTCCTTCGCCTGCGTGTGGGTGAGTGTGAGCTTGAGCCGCTGCTCGTGCGCCGCGTACAGCTTGCGCTGCTCGCCCTCCAGCTTCACGGTGACCACGTTCTCCAGCTTGTCCGGCAGGTCGGTGAGCACCTGGGACTTGAGACGTCGCAGGATGAACACGCCCACCAGCGACTTGAGCTTGGCGGCCTGCGCGCGCCCCTCGTCCCCGTAGGCGTCGTTGGAGATCGGCAGCTCGTAGCGCTCGTGGAATCGCTTGAATCCGCCCAGCAGACCGGGCATGAGGAAGTCGAAGATGCTCCACAGTTCGGCGAGCCGGTTCTCCACGGGCGTGCCGGTGAGGGCGAAGCGGTGGCGCGCGTCGATCGATTTGACCGCCTTGGCCACCTTGGTGGTGTGGTTCTTGATGACCTGCGCCTCGTCGATCGCCATTGCGCGGAACGTGAGACCCTTGTAGTCGGCCTCGTCCAGACGCAGCAGATCGTATGAGGTGACGAGCACGTCCGGACGATCGGCGGACCGATCGGCGCCACGATCGGTGCCACGGCTGGCATCCCGGCCGGCGGACCGATCGCCATCGCCCTTGAGCGCGGCCAGCATCGCCTTGCGCTGACCCTTCGTTCCGGCCACCACCTGCACGTTGAGCGACGGCGCGAACTTGGCGAATTCGGCGGCCCAGTTGTACACCAGCGACGCCGGACAGACGATCAGATTCGGCGCATGATCGGTGCGGTCGCCGATCATGCCATCACCGTCGGCCGCACCGTCCGCTTCTCCCCTGCGCGCGAGCAGCATGGCGATGAACTGCACCGACTTGCCCAAGCCCATCTCATCGGCCAGAATGCCGCCGAATCCCTTGTCGTACAGGGTCTGGAGCCACCGGAAGCCCTCCACCTGGTAAGGCCTCAGCACCCCATGCAGGGACTCCGGCATCTGGTAGCGACTCGGGTCGATCACCCTCACATCCTGCACGTAGCGGCGGAAGGAGGCGTCCTTGTCCGCGTCGTCCAGATCGGCGTCAAGCAGGAAGGCCTGAAATCCGGGCACCTCCACCGTGCCATCGCCCTTTTCGAAGGCGTCCGGGTCCAGCCCGAGGTTGCGCGCGGTGCCGATGGCCGCGTCCAGATCGGCGTCATGCTCGCCGACCGGCACGATCGTCCCGTCCTTGAGCCTGTGGAAGCGCTGCTTGCGACGGTAACTCGCCAGAAAGGCGCCCACCTCGTCCGGCGGGATCTCGTCGGCGATCAGGGAGACGTCCACCAGACCGCCGTTCATGGTGACGGCGAGGCGCGTCTTGGGCGGGCGCGGGGCGAGCAGGCGATCGAACGCCGGGGTGGTGTAGACCGATCCGGCCGCATGCATGGCTGCCAGGCCCTGATCGAACAGGGCGACGATCGCATAGGTCTCGTCGCGGCCGATCAGCGCGGGCTTGTGGATGTCCTCCACGGTGAAGTAGCGTCGCACCACATCCTCGGCGTACCGTTCGGTGGCGAAGTCGCGCGGCGCTCCCCCGCGATCGGCCGCCCCGTACGGGAACAGCGAGATCTCGCGGGATCCATAGCGGAACTTCAGCGTGCAGATGACCCCGTCCTCGGTGCGGTCCAGATAGAATCCGGGCTCGCACGGCTGCGGCTGCATGTCCCGCACGGACTGGGGCACATCGCCATCCACGCCGGCCTTGTTCAGCAGGGGCAGCAGCGTGCGGGCGAACAGGGGCAGATCGTCGTCGGACACGAACCGTCCATCGGGACTGCCGTCGCACAACGTGGGCAGGACGGGCACGACCGGTTCGAGCTCGTGCGACAGACGGACGAACCGGCGCGGCCCCGCGGGGACGACGTCGCCTGGATAGGATCGGGCGGAACCCGCCGAACGTGAGGGCCTGCCGAACGGGTCGGACGCATCGAACGGGTCGGACGCGCCGTTGAGCACCCCGAGCCGCCTCAGGGTCTCCTCGGGCAGATTGGCGATGCCCTTGGCGCCCAACGTCGTCAGATCGCGAGCGGTGGACACGGCGTCGGCGCGGGCGAACGCGGCCTCGCTGGGCATGGGCGGCGCGGGGGCGACCAGCATGTAGGTGCCGTCGGCGCCCTCCGCGATCGCATCGATCACCACATCCCCGCGCAGCACGTACCCGGCGTGGGATCCGCGATGCACGCGGGTCATGGCGACGCGCACCGGCATTTCGTCGGCCTGCACGGGCACGCGGGCCGGGCCGAAGGTCTCCCAACCGCCGTTGTCGATGGAGACGCAGAGATCCCGCCCTTCGCTCAGCCGCAGCAGCTGGGTCACCTCGTCCTCGGACAGCGGCAGATCGCGCGCCACCGTGGCGGGCATGTAGTAGCGCGCCAACCGCATGGCGTTCTCCCGGGCGTCGATCGCGCGCTTGAGGAAGCCCAGCAGCGCGCGGCCATAGTCGTCCAGCATCTCCGGGGTGTGCGCGAAGGCCAGCTTCTGCCCATACTGTTCGTACATGCCGGAGGCCATGCAGGTGAGGAACCGCGAAATGGATTTGAGCACGTAGGACGCGCCGTTGGCGAGGTTGCGGATGCGGAAGTCCACGCTCCAGAAGCGGTCCGCGAACGTCAGATTCGGGTCGAGCGTCACCTGCCCGGGGGCCACCGCGGCTGCGCGGGATTGAGTCTTCGCGCCCGACCGTCCACCCGGCTGTCCGCCGATCGCCCCGGTTCGGCCCGCACCGGCCGCCCCGTCGGGACCGACGCCCGCCGCCCCGCGCATCGCCCGCTTGCGCTGCTCTTCCGCCTCGTCCAGCCGCTCCATGTAGTCAAGCAGATCGATCGAGCTGCCCGCTGCGGACTGCGCCGCATTGGCCCCCGGGAAGCCCTCGAATTCGCCCGGATGATCGGCGAAGTACAACGCGAGCGCGGCCATGTGCTTGCAGATGTCGAACTTGTACCCGGTGAAGGCCGGGCAGGTGCAGGCCCCGTCGTCGAACTCCTCGGTGTCCGGATCGAAGCGCACCCACGTGCGGTACAGGTTCTGCGGCGCGCTGGTCCCGCGTACCTTGCCGCGGATCGTCATGAGATCGCTGGAATCGCGCCCCGGCTCGCAGGTCAGGTCGAACAGCTTGCGCTTGGCGTCGTCCACAATGTCCCGCGCCCGCATGAGCACCGACGAGGAGCAATTGTCCTCGATCTCCAGCGGCAGCACGGTGAACGCGCGGCCGGTGTCATGCGGATTTCCGAACGAGGTGATGCCCAAAACCGTCTCCTTCACATAGACGAACAGTGCACCATCTTACCGGCCGTTCGCAGAGACGGGAGTCGTCAGCGGAATGCGCGCATACAGCGTCCATTCCCCGTCTTCGGCATTGGCATTCAATTCACCTCCCAGCATTTCGATCATGCTGCGATGCAGCCCCATGCCACGCTCGGATGAAGGCAGTCGTTCATGCTTCAAGCATGTATTCTGCTGGGATATGATCACCTCGTTCTGTTCGACCGAAATGAATATGATATATGGAAAATCAGGATCCGCATGCTTCATCAGGTTGTTATACACCTCTTTGACAAAGGAGATTACTTCCTTCATATTCCTGTTGCCGTCGTCAAACAGCAGCGAACAGGATCCATTCACAGTTGAATCACCACGAATACACAGATCGTTCATACGACCATCACCAACATCCACCGTATTCGCAATAGCTCTTATAAAAGTAAACAAGTGATCATTCTCATTGTTAGCGGTGATATCACTCTTTGACGTTTTATTATGCTTAAGAAGGTCAATAAGCTCATGCATATCATCTAGCGCCTTAAGTGCAACCTGATTTACAGATCTCCAGTCTTTATTCTTACTATCGTTTTCTTTACTTGTGTTATTTTGAGCCACAAATGCAATGTAAGATAAATCACCTGTAACAGAATCATGCATTCTTCCTGCAATACGATTATCACGATCAATAATCGCCATCTGTCTCGTTAGTTCGTCAATACGTCTATCTCTGTCAACAACAATGTGACTCACTTCTTGTTTTAAAGTTGAGAGAATAAACAATGCAATATATGCAGCATATCCTATAATCAACCAGCTGTTGACATAATCAAAAATCGCATTATCAAAAAGTCGCAATACGGAAACTATAACTAGCAATACGAGAGGAATAATAATCAAAGTCAACGAGTAGCGAGTTAACGACCCATTATTGCCACCAATGCTTTTTATCTCACACTCAGATCGTCTTTTCTTAGCAAAACCTGTACGCGAGTCCAACAATCCTGTCATATTATTCCATCGCACGTAAACACCATAGAACAACACCATGAAGATGCAAATCCAAACATAGCCAATCCAGATATCATTTCCAGTCGAATTCCACAGCACCAGACAACCAGCGAGACACAATATCATCGGGCCAGCCACCATAAGCACCGATATCGACGACCTGGCGGAATCCCGGACATCGCCCCACATGGATTCCCATTCGTCGTCCCCAACGGTCTGATTCCGCTCTTGACCTTCATTCGCACTCATATCAGTTCTCCCGCAGCTTTCGCTTCGGCAATGTCATCCAGATGGCGATCGCCTGCCCCCTCGTGTTCGCGCCCAATTTGCCGAAAATGCGGCGCGCGTAGGTTTTAACCGTGTTCTCACTCACCCCGAGATGCTCAGCGGTCTGTTTGGAAGTCAGGCCACGGGAGAACAGATCAATCACCGCACACTCCCGTTCGGACAGTTCACGATCCGCATTCTCGTCGCCACGCACCAGCCGCGCATGCGCATCGCGCGCTGATTCGAAGCCACAGTCCGCAAGGGATACCCCCGAAGATCCTCCACCATCGTGGATCCAGACCCTATTCGCCAACACCACGCTGATAGCGTTGCAGATCTCATTGAGATCGCGTTTGGCAATGATGCCCTGCGCACCCGCCTCAGCCGCAGACTGGGCATATTCGCCGATCGGGAAGGAAGTGATCGCAAGGATCGGAACACGTGCCGTCCGCTCACGGATATCGCGGATGACCTGAACGCCGGAGGACTCGTTCAAAGACATGTCCGTGATGAGGATATCCGGACGGGATCTGTCCGAAAGACACAGCGAGACCGCACGCTTGGCATCCGTCACCGACCAGTCCACCCGGGCGTTACGAAGATTACCGCTCAAATACGCGCGCAAGGCCGCCAACGTAAGTTCATCATTGTCCAATATGCCGATCCGAGACCGAACCGCGTCCGACATGGCTCCCCCATCCTTGGTGCATCGAAGTCCTATCCACCATCATCGTAGACCGACTTGTCTGATGCAACCCGTGTCACCCGTTCGGGCGACCCGTCACCCAACCGTACGACAACCTCCTGCGGCGGAACCCGGATTGACTCTACTGTGAAACCAACGCATCACATGATGCGCCAACCAATACACAACACACAAACAAGGAATCATCATGAACTACACCAAGAAGACCATCGCAGCTATGCTCTCCCTCTCCATGCTTACGAGCGGAGCACTCGCCCTTGGCGCGAATACCGCTATGGCCGATGAACTAAACATCGATACCACGAATTCACAGATCACTTCTGTCAATAATCATCGTACTGCACTCAAAGGTGCTGGATTCACCGATGAAGAACTGGATCAGTTTAGTGAATCCGAAATTGCAGAGCTTTACCATATTCTGATTTCCGGTGAACATGCTCTTAATGATGATTCCACTCAGACAACTGGCGTATACTCAAAGCTTGCTCAAGGAATTCTGAAAATTTTCAAGAAATTGCCTGCATCTGTACAGAAAGCCATCGGACCGGTCGGCGATTTCCTTGATTATATCGATAGTTTCACTGGCACCACCGAACATATCATTTACAGTGCATGCAAGGCCATCGGCATGAACGATTGGTGGGCAAACTTCTGTACCAAGACCATCATGTTCTTCCTGTAGACCTATAATCGAGGCACTTGATCTTTGAAAGGAACGCACGTCATGAATACCGAAAAACCAGTACAGAACACTGACCGCAAATCCATCTGGAAGCGACGCGCCTTAGGCATCCTCTGCCTTCTTGGGGCCATCGCCATGGTGGCACTGTTCGTGCAGGCTCTGAGGATGGGTTACATCCGCAGGGCGGTCACCAGCGTCATAACCATCATCATCCTTTTGGCGATGTTCGTGCGTGCGTTCCCTCCGAAATCCGATGATGTTTCGGTCAATAATTCATCATCCACCGAAGAAAAAGGAAAACAATGAACGACCATAAGCCATCCGGAAAGGCAACAATCTGGACTCTGATCTTCGCATTGCTGGCATTGGCATGCATTCCACTGGCGATCCACGACTTCATCGCGGGAGAGACCGCATCCGCATTGGGTGAGACGGCAGGTGGCGTGATTCTTCTGGGTTTCGCTTGGTCATCCTGGCACGAAGCCCGCCATATGGGCAACAGCCAAGCGTATACGAACGCACGCGCCAACTACGACATGTGGATTAGTGCGCGCATGTATCCTAAGGTGAACACCGCCGTGCTCATAGTCTGCGCACTGGTTTGGGCCACCGCGCTGGTGGCATACCGAATGACCGGCAACGTAACAGTTCTGGTGCTTGGCCTAGGTGTTGCACCTGTACTCATTGTGGACATGGTGCTCATGTTCGCGCTCAGCCTGTACTACGGCCATCGATTCGAGAAAACACACGGTGCCGAAGACACCTGGTTCCTCAATCCGACGAAATGACCTGAAATTCAGTCTCGCGGACTGCCAGCCGCATCCACCGCAGGCCCCGCCCAATCGAGGTGCATGAAGTCCGGCACCCGGTACCATTTGACCGGGTAGCCGGCTCCGTGCGCGCAGAAGACCGAGTCGGGGGTGTTCTCCAGGTCCGCTTCGGGATCGTAGGCGGCCTCGGCGATCACGCGCGATTCGTCGTGGCAGGGGCGGTATCCGCCGAAGGTGGCGGACAGGCGGCCGCGGCCGTGCGTGTAGGCGTTGACGTCCATCGCGTAGTCGCGCATTTCGGAGACCGGGGCGTGGCCGGTGATCGTGGCGTATTCGCCGGAGCCGTCCGATTGGGGCGGGTCGAAGTCGCCGGACATGCGCTGGATGTCGGACATCGCGCGGCCGATCATGTCCGCGGGGACCTCAAGGCGGAAGGCGTACCACGGCTCGAGCAGACGGCAGTTGCCGGGATTGACCGGCTTCTTCGGCGCGTCGGCGTCGGCGTTCGTCGCGTCGGCGGGCTTGGATGCGGAATTGGACGCCTTGGCGGGCTTGGATGCATCAGCCTCATCCGTCCCCGGATCTTCTTCGGAACCATCGGCGGGCCGTCCCGCGGCGATCTGCTCGTCCGTGGGTCGGCCGACCACGCCGGCGCGAGATTCCATCAGCCCCTGGCGTATCGCGCGGTATGTGGCTTGGCGGAAGTCGCCGCCTTCGGTATGCTTCTCATGTGCTTTGCCGGTGAGCAGCGTGATCGTCATGTCGGTCAGCGGCGAACCGGTGAGCACTCCCACATGTTCGCGCTCACCCAGATGGGTGAGGATGAGCCGCTGCCAGTTGCGGGCGAGGACGTTCTCGCTGCACGCGGTCCTGAAATGCATGCCGCTGCCCGGCTCGGCGGGCTCCAGCCACAGATGCGTCTCCGCGTAATGCCGCAGCGGCTCGAAATGGCCCACGCCCTCCACAGGGGCGGTGATCGTCTCCTTGTACAGCACCGAGCCGGCGCCGAACGCCACGTCCAGATTGAACCGGTCGTGCATGAGCTGCTGGATGATCTCCAGCTGAACCGAGCCCATGAGCTGCACGTGGATCTCCTGCAGCCGCTCCTGCCATGCCACATCCAGCAGCGGCTCCTCGTCCTCCAGCTCGCGCAGGGCCACCAGCACCCGATGCAGGGTCAGATCGTCGAACGAGCCGCCGCCGGGCGCGGTGACCGCGTAGGTGAGCACCGGATGCAGGCTGGGCGGCTCGGCGTCCGGTTCCGATCCCAACCCCTCGCCGGGGAAGGTGCGCTCGGGGCCGGCGACCGCGCACACGCCGCCGGCGGGCACCTCCGTAACCGTCTCGAATTTGGCACCGTTGTAGACACGCAGCTGATCGGCCTTTTCGCCGGCCTGCGCTTGCGGTGCAGTGGCGTCCGCCCCGCCGGTTCCGTCTCCGCTTCCGGCCAAGTCGCCGCCCGTGCCGCCCAGCAGCGCCTTGGCCCTGAGCGTGCCACCGGTGACGCGCAACCAGGTCAGGCGGTTCTTCTGCTCGTCGTGGCTGATCTTAAACACCTTCGCGGCGAATCCGGCCGGCCAGTCGGGCTCGCGCGTGAACCGCTCAAGACCGTCGAGGAATTCGTCCACGCCTTCGAGCTTCAGCGCCGAGCCGAAGTACACCGGGAACGCATGGCGGGCGGCGATCATCGCGCGCAGACGGTCTTCGGACAGGGTCCCATCCTCCAGGAACTCGTCCATGGCGGCCTCATCCTGCATGGCGAGGTTTTCCAGATCGTCCTCCCCCGCCGTGCCGTCCGCAATGGGCGCGAACGCCGTGCAGCCGTCGGACAACCTGCGCTTCAGCTGGGCGAGCACCGCGTCGCGATCCGCACCGTCCGCATCGCACTTGTTCACGAAGATGAATGTGGGCACGCCATAGCGCGCGAGCAGCCGCCAGAGGGTTTCGGTATGGCCCTGCACGCCGTCGGTGGCGGAGACGACCAGGATCGCATAGTCGAGCACGCGCAGCACGCGCTCGGTTTCGGCCGCGAAATCCACGTGCCCCGGGGTGTCCAGCAGGGTGAGATTGAGGTCGCCGTGCTCCACGGCGGCCTGATGCGCGAAGATGGTGATGCCGCGGCGCTTCTCCAGCGCGTTGGTGTCCAGAAAGGCGTCGCCATGGTCCACGCGGCCCAGTTTGCGGATTTGCCCGGCGCGGTAGAGCAGCGCCTCGGACAGCGTGGTCTTGCCGGCATCCACATGCGCGACGATGCCCGCCACAATACGCTTCATACGCCGTCCGTTCAGCGGGACTTGAGCGCCAGACGCATGCGGTACGCGCTCGAACGGATGAACCCGATGCTGTTGACGGTGTTCAGCGTCAGCGCGATGGCCGAAAGCTCGTCCAGCGAGGGCACGTGCGGCAGCTTGTCCACGTTCTCAAGATGGCGATCGTAGCGGAACCGGCCGGGGCTCACGGTCTCGGACGTGGCGCACATCTTGTCGCTCACGGACACCAGCCAGCCCTCGAGATACCGCGGCGGCACGTTGGTGAGCGGGTACATGTGGTTGATCAGGCTGTCCGCCACCACGTCGTTGACGATCTTGTCGCCGAAGTCGCGCTTCGCGTTCATGCACGCGATGCTGCCGTGGATGAAGCCGTGGAGCCGGTGCCAATCCTCGTCGTCGTGCCAGTCGTACAGGAAGTAGTCGTGCAGCAGGGCGGAGGCGACCAGCGAGCGCATGTCCACGCGCCTGCCCAGAGAGAAGAAGTTCGCCAGACGCACCGCGCGCTCGGCAACCGCCACGGAGTGCTCGAACGTGGTGGTGTTGCCATGCTGGAAATAACGCTTCTCCGATTGCATGCCGGGGGACATCATCAGGTCCTCCCCGTACTCCAGCACGGTGAGAAACGCATCGCTCGCCGAATCGAGTTCGGCATTCACGACGGAGGGTTCAGTCACGAATTGCTCCAATCATCCTACAAACACGGCCCAGCATAGCCGCGGGGACACCCATACGCCAATCGGCGTCCCAACCGGCATCATGATCCGTTCACCCCGCCCCGGCACAGGCCGCATCCCGAGCGCGCGGGCGTTCCGCAATGCCCGGCGGTTGTCCACCGGATCGGGCCGCGGCGCGAGTTGTCCACTTATCCACCGCCCCGGGCCGTCCCGTTGCGACGGCAGAACCGGCCTGCATACGGTTGCGGTACGTGGGGACGATCGACGTTCCGCGCACGGAAGAAGGAGCCGATGATGATGCCGACATATCAGGATTTCAGCGGGATGAAGCGTCCCTCCATATTGTGCCCGGCCGATGTGGCGGACATGATCTACATCGTGGACGACCGGCTGTACAACCGGGCGCATCAGGAGTTTTTGAAGGCCACGGACGTCGATACGCGGCGTCTGCGGGACGCCAAGTCGCGCGCGTTCGTGGAATCGCTGTTCGCAGAATGGCTCACCTACGAAAAGGAGATCGAGGACCGGGGCATGCGGGCCACCCCGTTCCGCATGATCTCCGAATGCCTGCGCGAAAACGGGGACATTGACGGACAGCAGCTCGGGGATCTGCGCGAGATCGACCGGACGAACATCGCGTCCTGCTTCTGGATCCGCGAGGCCAATGCGGCCTCACGCCGGCTGGTGCTGGAGGATCTGGTGCACGACGACGTCTACGAGGTCCGCAACGCGCCGATCGCCGCGGAATGGGACGGGACATCGGGCGGGGCGATGATCGCGCGCATCGCGCGGGCACGCGGGACATGGCGGTTGGTGTCGCCGCCGGTGGCATCGCTCCGAGGACCGTCGGACGGGACGTTGCGCGACGGCCTGCGGGCGGATGCGCACGCGTATCACCCGCACTATCTGGATCTGCTGCGCGCGGTGCTTGGCGATGGAATCGGCGGATGGTGCAAGGCCGGGGCGTTCGCGGGCGGGATGGGCGGCAGATCGGCCGGCGGCGCGTCCGATGCCTTCCGCCGGCCGCGGGGTCGCTGCGGCGGCGATCGGCCGCAGAGGCGGGACGATCGGGCGAAGCGCCGCGGAAAAGCGTGGGACGGGCGGCGGTAATGGCCTGCGAACCGTCGCACGCGTCACCTCCAACGTCCTCCTGCTGAGCCGTGAAGCGGGGAGGCGCTTATTGTCATCCTGAGCACTGAGCCGTGAAGCAGACAGACTCCCCCACGTCATCCTGAGCGCAGCCCGGAGGGCGGAGCCGAAGGATCCTTAATATCTCGCACATAGTCACAAAGTGAAGGATCCTTCGGTGTCCGGCTTCGCCAGACCATCGCCGCCTTGGCGGCGGCTCGACCGCAATCGCGGACGGCCTACGGTCGCAGCATTATTTGCTCACTGCCGTTCGCCTTCGCCTACAAACGCCACCGGCGTTTGCTTAACGGCTCAGCCTGCCTACGGACAGCCCACCGGGCTATCCGCTTAACGGCTCAGTGCTCAGGACGACGCGGGAGCCGCTTACTGTCATCCTGAGCGGAGCGCGTAGCGCGCAGTCGAAGGATCCTTAATATTACGCACAAAGTTAAGGATCCTTCGACTCCGCTACGCTGCGCTCAGGATGACCGGGGATCGGCTACGCTCCGCTCAGGATGACCGGGGATCGGCTACGCTGCGCTCAGGATGACGAAAATCGGCCGCGCTGTGCTCAGGATGACCAGGGAGGTCATCTTGGCTCGCCTTCGGCCCCTGCAAGTAGGGACTCGCCCTGACGGGCGAGGCTCAATACGACCTTCGCCGCCTTGGCGGCGGCTCAGGCTGAAGCCAGTCGGAAGCCCACCGGGCTTCCTTGGTGGCTTCAGCCCACGTGCCGCTCGAAGCGGTGGAAGTCCAGAATGGTTTCGATTTCGGCCATGGCGTCGGCGGGGATGTGGAAGCCGGATGCCTTGACGTTGTTCTCGAGCTGGCTGGGCTTGCTGGCGCCGGCGATCACGCAGCTGATCTGCGGGTGCTGCAGGATCCACGCCATGGCGAGGATGGCGAGGTTGGTGCCCAGCTCGTCGGCCACCTTGAGCAGACGCTCCACCTTGTCCAGATTCTCGTCCGTGAGCAGATCGTTGATCTGGTGATCGGACTGCCACGTGGCGCGAGAGCCGGCCGGCAGCGGCTGGCCCTTGCGGTACTTGCCGGTCAGCAGGCCCTGCGCGAGCGGGGAGAACACGGTGATGCCGATGCCGTGCTTGGCGCACACGTCCATGATCTCGTGCTCGATGTAGCGGTCGACCATGTTGTACTGCGGCTGGACCACGGTGATCGGGTACAGGTTGTAGCGGTCGATGATGCGCTGCGCCTCCTCGAGACGGGCACCGCCCCACTCCTCGGACACGCCGTAGTAGAGCACCTTGCCCTGGGCCACGAGGTCGCTCATGGCGCGCAGGGTCTCCGTCAGGTCGCAGTTCTTGTCGAAGCGGTGGCAGTAGTACAGGTCGATGTAGTCGGTCTGCATGTTCTTGAGCGTGCGGTCGATGCTCTCGAAGATGTGCTTGCGGGACAGGCCGCGGTCGTTCGCGCCGGGGCCGGTGCCGAAGTAGACCTTGCTGGAGATGACCACCTCGCGGCGAGGGTACTGCTTGAGCGTCTCGCCCAGGAAGCGCTCGGCCGCGCCACCGGAGTAGGCGTCGGCGCAGTCGAAGAAGTTGACGCCGTTGTCGAACGCCAGCTTGACGGTCTGCCTGGCCACATCCTCCTGCGCGGTGCCCTTGAGGTCGGTCATCCAGCTGCCGAGAGCGACTTCGCTCACCTTGAGCCCGGATTTGCCCACGTTGCGGTATTGCATGATTGCTGTGCTCCTTAACTGCCCATGCGTCATTAGTACAACCATGTACTAGGACATCACTTCAACCCCACTTGAACGCAAATCGGACGACACGCGGACGCTCCCGAGGTACTTCGACCCGAAGATGGACGCAGGGTTACATGCGATCCAACAGAGACGAAACATTATTCAACGTTTTTGTTTTTCATGAAAAATCATTCAATTCACGGCATAGCATGAAATCGTCCGCGCGGAATGCGCATGACGATTCGGCGAAAGCCTGCGAAAGGAACTGAAGAACCATGTTCGCGAAGAAGACCCAGAAGAAGATTTCGACCCTGCGATCCGCGGCCGCCGCCGTGCTCTCCGGCGCGCTGTGCCTCGGCATGCTCGCCGGCTGCGGCAACCCCGCGGCCAACGGCGGTTCCGCCGCCTCCGACTCCAAGAACATCGACACCCTCAAGGTGGCGTTCGTCCCCTCCAAGGACCCCCAGGAGATCATCACCGCCACCGAGCCGCTCAAGAACCTCCTCAAGGACCAGCTCGGCAAGGAGGGCTACACCGTAGGCAACGTCGACATCACCGTCGGCTCCAGCTACGAGGCCGTGGGCGAGTCGCTGAGCGCCGGCACCGTGGACGTGGGCCTGATCCCCGGCGGCACCTACGTGCTGTACGACGATGATGTGGACGTGCTCCTGACCGCCACCCGCAGCGGCCTGAGCATCGATTCCGACAACCCCAAGGACTGGAACGACAACGCGCCCACCAAGGCCACCGACAAGCAGACCACCTCCTACCGCGCGCTGATCATCGCCGGCCCGTCCGAAAAGGGCCAGGCCCTGGCCAAGAAGGTCAACAGCGGCGAGAAGCTCACCTGGGACGACATCAAGGACGTCAACTGGTCCGTGATGGGCGCATCCTCCCCCGCCGGCTACATCTACCCGGCGCTGTGGCTCAAGGACAACTTCGGCAAGTCCATCCCCGATCTCACCCACGCCGCCCAGTCCGACTCCTACGGCTCCGCGTTCGCCCGCCTGGCCCAGGGCCAGTTCGACGTGCTCGCCACCTACGCCGACGCCCGCCGCGACTTCGAGAAGAAGTGGACCACCGACTTCGGCCGCAAGGACGACATCTGGAAGGAGACCGCCGTCATCGGCGTCACCCCGGCCATCTACAACGACACGGTGAGCGTGTCCAAGAACTCCAAGATCATGAGCGACGACTTCAAGAAGGCCCTGTCCGACGCGTTCATCGCCATCGGCAACTCCGATGAGGGCAAGAAGGTCATCGCCATCTACAGCCACGAGGGCTACCAGCCCGCCAAGTCCTCCGACTACGACAACGAGCGCCAGGCGCAGGAGCTCGTCAAGCAGCTCAAGAAGTGACCCGACGAATGCCCGGCCGCCCGCGACCCGGGAGGCCGGGCATTCGCGTCCCCCACCGAAAACCACACGGATCCCAAGGAATCGAGACACGCGCATGATCGAAATGCACCATGTGGAAAAGACCTATCCGAACGGATACACCGCCCTGCACGACGTGAACCTCACCATCGACCAGGGCGAGTACGTGGCCGTGATCGGCCTGTCTGGAGCGGGCAAGTCCACGCTCATCCGCACCATCAACCGCATGATCGGCATCAGCGGCGGCACCCTCACCGTGGACGGCGTGGACGTGAGCGCCCTGCGAGGCAAGGCGCTGCGCCGCTTCCGCCGCAATGTGGGCATGATCTTCCAATCGTTCAATCTGGTCACCCGCACCAGGGTGATCGGCAACGTGCTGGCCGCCAAGGTGCCGGACCTGCCGTGGTGGCGGTCCCTGCTGGGCCTGTTCCCCAAGGCCGACGAGATGGAGGCCCTCAAGGCCCTCGATCAGGTGGGCATCGCCTCCAAGGCGTACACGCGCGTGGACCAGCTCTCCGGCGGCCAGCAGCAGCGCGTCGCCCTGGCCCGCGCCCTCATGCAGAACCCGAAGATCCTGCTGGCCGACGAACCGGTCGCCTCCCTCGACCCGGTGACCGCCGAGCAGGTGATGGAGGACTTCGGCCGCATCAACCGCGAGCGCAACATCACGGTCATCATCAACATCCACCACGTTGACCTGGCCCTGCGCCACGTGGGCCTGTCTCTTTATACACATCT
>NZ_RZNZ01000018.1 GCF_008698145.1 Bifidobacterium vespertilionis | reverse complement strand
CACATCTCGCCGCGCGTGGCGTATTCCACGTCCTCGAACACCCATCTGGCCGCGCTCTTCGTGTCCGTCTCCATCTGATCCTCCCGTCGGTCGGTCAGGTGTTGCAACGATCACTAGAGCCCGCCCTGGGGGGACTGGGCGGGGGGGGGGAAAAAAAACTGGGCGGTTTGCCTGCTGGTTTTGCTGCCCGGCAACTGTTCCTGACGTGTTGCACCGTGGCGTGCTGCTCTCTGGTGTGCTAGTCTGCGCGCATTCTGTACTGCAAACTGGGCAGATCGGGACGCTGGTTTCGCAAACTGGGCAGATCCTGTCGGTTGGGGGCCGTTTTGGGGTTCCAGATGTACCGATCTGCCCAGTTTTCCGGGGAAACGTCCTCATTTGCCCAGTTTGATCCAGATTGTGCCGTAACTATGTCGCAAACTGGGCAGATCGTGCCATCGGCTTAACAAACTGGGCAGATCCAGTTATCTGGAGCCCAAAATCGCCCAAAATCGGTCTCCAGATGGCAGGATCTGCCCAGTTTGCGAATGTGATGGTCGGATTTGCCCAGTTTGCACGGCGGACTGGGGTGCGGACTGGAGTGCGGGCTGCGCGGCGGACTGGGGCGTGGGCTGGGCGTGGGCTGGAGGCGCTACTCCTGTGCGTTCGTCCCGTGCGGTTCTCCTGCGCAACACGCCGCTGAGGGCTTGTGGTACTTGGGCTCTCGAGTGTTTTGGACCAATCGCGGCGAAATAAGTTTTTTGATTTGACAAAGATAGTGAGTTGGTTTTACTATGTAATCAACGCCGCGGACGAACGTCCGGTCGGGCAGAGAAAACCGCAAGACACAAGCAAAGGAGCAACCCATGGGTCTGTGGGATGTGGACAAGATCGAGTACGTCGGCCGCGAGAGGGGCACCCAGGAGGGCCTCGCCTTCCACTACTACGACGCCGACAAGGTCGTCGCCGGCAAGAAGATGAAGGATTGGCTGCGCTTCGGCGTCGCCTGGTGGCACACCTTCAACCAGGAGCTCGTCGATCCGTTCGGCACCGGCACCGCGCATCGTCCGTACTACAAGTACGCCGATCCGATGGATCAGGCGCTGGCCAAGGTCGACTACGCCTTCGAGCTGTTCCAGAAGCTTGGCGTGGAGTACTTCTGCTTCCATGACCGCGACATCGCCCCCGAAGGCGACACCCTGCGTGAGACCAACGCCAACCTGGACAAGGTCGTGGACAAGATCGAGGAGAACATGAAGTCCACCGGCGTCAAGCTGCTGTGGAACACCTCCTCCCTGTTCACCAACCCGCGCTTCGTCTCCGGCGCCGCCACCTCCCCGTTCGCGGACATCTACGCCTACGCCGGCGGCCAGCTCAAGAAGAGCCTCGAGATCGGCAAGCGTCTGGGCGCCGAGAACTACGTGTTCTGGGGCGGCCGCGAGGGCTACGAGAACCTGTGGAACACCGAGATGAAGCGCGAGACCGACCACATCGCCAAGTTCTTCCACATGTGCGCCGACTACGCCAAGGAGATCGGCTTTGACGCCCAGTTCCTGATCGAGCCGAAGCCGAAGGAGCCGACGCTGCACCAGTACGACTTCGATGCGGCCACCGCCATCGAGTTCCTGCGTGCGCACGATCTGACCGACGTGTTCAAGCTGAACCTCGAGGGCAACCACGCCAACCTGGCCGGCCACACCTACCAGCACGAGATCCGCGTGGCCCGCGAGGCCGGCTTCCTCGGCTCCCTCGACGCCAACCAGGGCGACAAGCTCATCGGCTGGGACATGGACGAGTTCCCGACCGATCTGTACGAGACCGTCGCCGTGATGTGGGAGGTCCTGCAGGCCGGCTCCATCGGTCCGCGCGGTGGCCTGAATTTCGACGCCAAGCCGCGTCGTACCTCCTTCTACGAGGAGGATCTGTTCCGCTCCCACGTCGCCGGCATGGATACCTACGCCGCCGGCCTGCTGGTCGCCGACAAGATGAACCAGGACGGCTTCATCCAGAACCTGCAGGCGGAGCGCTACAGCTCCTACAACGAGGGCATCGGCAAGAAGATCGACGAGGGCACCACCTCGCTGGCCGAGCTCGAGGCCTACTCGCTGGACAAGCCGCAGTCCGAGCTGATCGCCGCCACCAAGTCCGATCACCTCGAGTCCGTCAAGGCCACGATCAACAACTACATCGTGGATGCGCTGGCCGAGGTTCGCTGACGGTCCGGTGGACCGTCGGCCGGCCAGCGCCGAGGGATCCACTACGGATCCCGAGGTGATGTTGAGCCCGCGTAGCGGTCTGCGATTGCGGTTGCTGGCCGAGGTTCGCTGACGGTCCGGTGGACCGTCAGCCGGCTTGCATATACGCAGATAACTGAATATTCATAACTGAATATTGGGCTCGTCGCCAATGCGCGTCGGGCCAATGCCGGCCGCCCTGCCTTTCCTGATCATCGGGGCGGTCGGCATACTCACCACTTTTCCTTACTCCTTTCCTTCCCCTCTGTAATGGGCCCGGCCGTTTCACCCTCGGCCGGGCCCTTTGTCTTTGATGGCGTTTGGTGCAGTTCGCGTTCGGTTCACGCAATGGATGCGCGCCGATTCAGTGAACTGGGCCTCCTGTGCGGTTTGCGATGGTAAATGGCTGAATGATGCGGATTTGGAAGTTTGGCTGTGGTGGGTTTTGCGCGCTTTCCAGTTCACTGAACATTCGCGATTTCATTGCGTGAACTGGAATATCAAATGAATGCTCGTTCTGATCATGCATCCGATTGACAAACAAGGTCGGCATATGTAGTATAACGTTGTATTAGAATTTCGAATAAATATCCGAAATTCTAGAAGAACGTGAACGTGGAAGTAAAGGTGCTGTCCAATGTCCTCGACTGATTCATTTGCCCATTATCCGGATTCCCGCCCGCCCTCAGTGTTCGAACGCCTTGGGTATGGCCGCGAGGATATCCTGTCTCGCCTTGAACGCAACTGGTACGAGATGTTCGAAGGTCCCAACAAGATCTACTGGGAAAGCGACGACGACTTGGGCTATGTGATGGACACCGGCAACAACGACGTGCGCACCGAGGGCATGAGCTATGCCATGATGCTCGCCGTCCAGTACGACCACCGGAACGTCTTCGACCGCATCTGGGGATGGGCCGTACGCCACATGCGCATGGACGGGGGCGACAATGCCGGCTACTTCGCCTGGTCCGTACAACCCGACGGCACCAAGAACTCGCTCGGTCCGGCATCGGACGGCGAGGAATACTTCGCCATGGCACTGCTGCTCGCCGCTCGCAGGTGGCAGGGCGGTTATGCCCGTCAGGCGCGTGAGTTGCTGGACATCTGCCTGCACAAAGGGGAGCCCGGTCAGTCGGAGACCACTGCGGACGGCAAGCCCAGTCCCAAGTTCCGCGGTCGGGCGATGTGGGATCCGGGCAATCATCAAATCCGCTTTGTGCCGGATGTGGATTGGACCGACCCCTCATACCATCTGCCTCACTTCTATGAGCAGTTCGAGCGATTCGCCGCAACATACAGCGAGGCGGACCGGCTGTTCTGGAAAGCGGCCGCGAAGGCATCCCGCGCGCATTTGGCCAATGCCGTCAATGCCCAAACCGGTCTCAACCCCGAGTATGCGGACTTCGACGGGACCCCGCACGCCGTGGATTGGGGCGAACACACCTGGTTCTATTCGGATGCCTATCGCACCGCCGGCAACATTGGGCTCGACGTGCTGTGGAGCGCAGCTTCCGGTGGCGTGGCTGATGATGGTAACGTAGCCGACGGCGACGCAACCAATGGATGCGGAGCCAGCCTCGAGCTCTGCAACCGCGTGGCCGCCCTGCAGCGTTTTCTGCTCACCCACGATCGCACCAGCGTCTACGCTGTGGACGGCACCCCGTTCGACGAGGTCACGCTTCATCCGGTCGGTCTGATCGCCGCCACTGCCGAAGGGTCGATCGCCGCCGAACATGCCGATCCGGATCGTTTCCCGGACGCCAAACGCAATGCCCGCGCATGGGTGGATCTGCTGTGGAACACCCCGATCCGCATCGGCCGGCGCCGCTACTACGACAACTTCCTCTACGCCTTCGCCTTCCTCGCACTCGCCGGGGAATACCGCTTCGAGTGGGACGATCGCGCCGATTCCAACACGAACAACGACTGCAAGGAGAACTGAGCCATGAATGCCAACCTTAGCCCTGGCATCATCGTGGATGCCGATCTTGTCATGATCGACGATCCGCGAGCCATGCCCGGCGTGCGCCGCGTGGCCGATTGGGTGGCCGACGACATCGCCGCCGTGATCGGAACCGTCCCGCGCCGCGTGGCACCGTCCCGGAACCCGGGAATCCGGCCCATCCGAACCGCGCTGATCTACGGCACGATCGGCCAAGGCGATCTCATTGACGAGCTCGCCGCCCAGTCCGTACTCGATCCCGCGATCATCGCCGGCGGTCGCGAACGCCATCTGACGCGGATCGTGGACCGGCCGCTGCCGGGCGTCGATCGGGCGATCGTGATCGCCGGCAGCGACAAGCGCGGAACGATCTACGGTCTGCTGCGCCTGTCCGAGCTGCTTGGCGTCAGTCCGCTGCGCAATTGGAGCGGCATCGAACCGGCCCGTCGCGCCTCCGTTGCGCTCGCGGCCGAGTCCGTGGAGGGCGTTAGCCGCGAACCGAGTGTGAAATACCGCGGATTCTTCATTAACGACGAATGGCCGGCCTTCGGCAACTGGTCGCGCATCCACTTTGGCGGTGCGAACGCGGAATGCTATGCGCGCGTCTTCGAGCTGCTGTTGCGCCTCAAGGGCAACTACCTGTGGCCGGCCATGTGGATCGACAACATTTCCCTGGACGGTCCGGGGCTCAAGGCGGTGGAACTCGCCGATGAACTCGGTGTGGTGATGAGCACCTCCCATCACGAGCCATGCATGCGCACCGGCGAGGAGTACGGTCTCATGCGTGGCCCCGATTCGCCCTACGGCGACGCCTGGGACTTCCTGGCCAATCGCGAGGGCATTACGCGTTTCTGGCGGGACGGCCTCAAACGCAACAAGCCATTCGAAAAGGTGATCACCATGGGCATGCGTGGCGAGCGCGATACGGCAATCATGGCCAACGCGACGATGGAGGAGAACATCGCGCTGATCCGCGACGTGCTTGCCACCCAGAACCAGCTCATGCGCGAGGAGATCGACCCTGATCTGGCCAAGGTGCCCCGGCAGCTTGTCCTGTTCAACGAGGTGGAGCGATTCTTCTATGGCGATCCCGGTGCCGGGGTGCCGGGATTGGCGGACGACCCGGAACTCGACGGCGTGACCGTGATGCTTTCGGACAACAATGTGAGCTACATGCGCACGCTGCCCGAAGAGCGCTACCGTTACCGCAACGGCGGTTGGGGCATGTACTACCACATGGACATGCATGGCGGCCCCGCTTCGTATGAATGGATCGCCTCCACGGCGTTGCCGCGCGTGTGGGATCAGATGAGCTGCGCCTGGCAGTTCGGCGTGCGCGAGATCTGGGTGGTCAACGTGGGAGACATCGCCACCAACGAGATGCCGCTGGCGTACTTCCTCGACATGGCCTACGACATGGATGCCTATGGTCCGTCGCATCCGAACAATGCGCAGGCTTGGCTGGATCGGTGGGTGGCGCGCAACTTCGGCGATGCCTTCGGACAGGAGGATCTGGCGCTGATCCGCGGTGTTCTGGACGACTATCTGCTCATTGTGGAGCGGCGCAAGCATGAGGTGATGCGTGCCGACACCTACCACCCCGCGCATTATGGGGAGGCCGAGAACCTGCTGCGGACCTGCGAACGGCTGCTGAGGGTGTGCGACGGACTCAAGGACCGATGCCCGGAGCGCGTTATGCCCGGATTCATCGAGCAGGTGTGGTATCCGGTGTGCGGCACCGCGAACCTCATGATGGCGTGGGTGCTCGCCGGACGCAACGCCTTGTATGCCCGGCAGAACCGTGTGGATGCGAACGCGCTTGCCGATCGTGTGGCCGATTGCATCCGCCGTGATCGTGAGATCGTTGACGCGTTCCACGACGTGGGCGACGGGCGGTTCGACGGGTTCGGCCTCTCCGAGCACTTCGGTTTCCGCGGATGGAGCGCCGACAACAACCAGTATCCGATCCGCCAATACGTGGAACCGGCTGGGCTGCCGCGTCTGATCGTCTCGTTCGAGGGATCGGATGCGTACAACATTGGCTCGAGGTGGCTGAACGATCGGATGACAATCGACCATTTCACCGATCCGCGTGTGGATGCGGTGACCATGACGCTGTCCTGCGGCAGCCGTGAGCCGGTGCGATATCGGATCGAGAACGGGTGCCCCTGGCTGTCGTTCTCGCGCTATCAGGGTGGTACGGTCTCGCATGACGATGTGACGATCACCATCGATCGTACGGCGCTGGCGGAGTGTGCGGCCCAGGCGGACGACGGCTGGATGATCGGCGAATTCACCGTGGTGGGTCTGATGTGCGAGCCCGAGGGCGGCTATGCCGTGCCCGAGCTGTGCGACGCCCGCGTCCATGTGAGCGTGCTCACCGCGCTCGAGGTCGATGATGGGCTGATCGTCGACGCGCTCGCCGCGGTTCCGGAGGGAACGAACGGACCGGCGTTCGTGCAATCGCGCGGCGTGATCGCCATCGAGGCCGACCATGCGGCGGCATCCGGGGAGGGGGCGGACGGATCGCGGTTCGAGCGCATCGCCCCGTACGGCAAAACCGGCGTGGCCATGCGCGTGACGCCCGCAACCTCGGTGGGCGACGTGGAACATGCCGAAGACGCGCCTTGGCTGGAATACCGGTTCATCACGTCGGCCGATGGCGATTATGAGCTCACGTGGGTCATGGCGCCCACCCTGCCGGTGGGCCGCGACGGCTCGCAGTTGGCCGCCATGCGCGTCAACGACGGGCCGATCGAGGTGCTCGATCTGGTGGAGGATCACGATCGCCCGTTCTATATGAGCCCGCAGTACACGCGCGAGGCCATCGACGCAGTCAAACTGCGCAGTGTGACGATCCGCTGCCGCAGGGGGCTCAATGCCGTGCGCTTCATCCATCTGACGCCCAACGTGGTGCTTGAGCGCGTGGTGATCCATCCGGCCGGCCGACCGCTGCCTGAATCGTATCTGGGACCGACGGAGAGCGCCCCGGTGCCGTGCCAATCCCCTGATGGCTTGGCATTCTAAGCGTGTGGCATTCTAAGCGTCTAACCCCCGCAGAAAGCCCGGATTCCGTCCGTTTGGCCGCGTAAAAGGAGACAATATGAACAACCCCATCCTCGCCGGCATGCATCCGGACCCCAGCTGGATCTGGGATGAGCTGCGGGAGGAGGCCGTGCTCGTCAATTCGAGTTTCGAGCTGACGCCCGGACTGCCCATCCATGTTTCACGTGATCTGGCGCATTGGACCCATGTGGCCGATGCGGTGCGCGGCGATCTTGCCAAGCGGCTGTTCCTCGACGTGGCGGGGGACTCGGGTGGGCTGTATGCGCCCACACTGCGCCGGATCCGCGGGAGGTACGTGATCGTCTGCACCACCATGCGCATCGATGGTGAAGTGGCGCTCGCGGCCGGTCATACGCAGGCCGAACTGGATGCGATGAATGCGGCGCGCGGCAATTTCGTCATAACCTCCGAAACCATCGAAGGGCCATGGGAGGGACCGTACTGGGTGGCTGGCGCGCATGGCATTGATCCCGATGTGTTCGAGGATCGCGATGGCACGGTGTTCTGGACTCAGACCAGACCCGCAGCCGACCCGCAATGGGATGGCCAGACCGAGGTGTGGACGCAGCCGATCGATCCCGAAACGTGGCAGCTTGCGGCATGGCCGGATGGCGGCGCGGGCAAGGTGATCCTGTGGCGTGGCTATGGGCTTGACGCCGTGTGGGCCGAGGGACCGCACCTGTACCGGTTCGGCGGCACCGGACCGGACGGCGACTACGTATATCTCATGACCGCGGAGGGCGGCACCGGGCCGGAGCACAGCGAGATGATCATGCGCGCCTATGCGCCCAGTGGATTCGCCGCCGCGGTGTCCCGCTTCATGGCCGAGCATCCGATCGACGGTCCGCTGCCGGGGGAGCGCTGCGTGATCGGGGCTGGCGGCGATGCGAAGAACCGCCTGTTCCGCGCATGCAAGCGCAATCCGATCCTCACCCATCGGCACTTGGGTGCGGACTACCCCGTGCAGTGCGTGGGGCACGCCGATCTGCTGCATCATCCGGAGCAGGGCTGGTGGCTCACCTGTCTGGGCGTGCGCGAATCCACGGGGGATCATGTGAGCTATCTGGGTCGCGAGACGTTCGTCGCGCCGGTGGGCTGGGAGAGTGGCTGGCCCGTGGTGGCGCCCGGATTGGGGCGGTTGCCCGAGCGGATCGGTGAGACTGAGACGGCTGATGAACCATTCGGCGATCGCGTGGTCCGCGCCGGCGACCCTGAACTGCTGTATGTCCGCGGCGATGGCTCAAAGGCGTACGTCCGCGTCGATCGTCTTGATTTCACGGTGATCGCGCCGGCTGCTGGCGGTTTGTCCCTGCGGCAGAACGATGCGCATGGCGTGGACGTGGCGATTGACGCCGATGGGCGGATTGCGGTCGAGCGGCGGAGCGGATCGACCGCCGGTGAACAGGTCGCTGGATCGGCCGTCGGATCGGCTATGGCGTTGGCGGAGCCGGAGAATACGGCGATCGGACTGCGACTGCATGATGATCGTCTGACGGCGTTCGCATGTCCGCCGCCGGATGCGTTGCGGGACGATCGGGACGCGCTGATGCTGCTGACGGCCGGGATGCCAAAGAACGCGACGATCGTGGCTGATCTGCCTGCGGCCTTCCTGAGCACCGATCGTGCCGGTGGGTTCGTGGGGTGCCTGGCGGGCGTCGATGCGGCAGAAGCTGGGCGGAAGTGAGAGGGGCCTGATCTGAGTGTGACCTTTCAGCCCCTCTCATCTGCCTTGCTCCTCTGCCCTTCTCAGCTGTCCTTCTCATCCATGGAACTCGAATTTCTTCAATCCATCCTTGGGATTCCGCCGGTTTCGACGGGAAATTCGAGTTCCGTGGATGAAGACGGTCGCTCAGGCCGTCACTGGCCGGGCGCTTCAGTCTGCATTGGGAATGACGCGGGCATCGGTGGCGTCATCCGGGATGAGCCCGTATTCCTGGGCTTCGGCGAAAATCATGTCCCTTCGCATGTCTTCGGTGAGCTCGCGGCTGGTCCCATTGCTGAATATGCCGTCGAACGGCGTCCGGTTTTCGTTGGCGACTTGGGTGACCATCATCTTCATGGCCATTGGCGTGGTGATGCCGTTGCGGGCGAATGCCGCGTCCGCTCGTTCCTTGATGTCGTCCGGGACGTTGATTTGGATCAGAGCCATAAGCAGCATCCTTATGTAATTCCTATGCAATATCATAGATGAAGTCAAGTGCTTTGCGCGTGGGGGTACGTGTCAGGTCATTAGTTTCGAAAGTGAGTCGAAAATCTGGCGTCAGTAGTGGGGGATTTTGGGCTGATTGAGACGTGAAAACGTCGCGGGGGGGGGGGGTATTCTGGTCATGATGCTCGAAACTGAGCGATGGTGATCGTTTCATTCAGTCCATGTGACTAAAGCGTCAAATCGTTGGAAATTAAGGCAACACGCCGATCTGCGCAGCGTTTGTGCAATGGTTTGACAAAGTAGTCACCCTGCTGTATAAAAGAATCACCTCAACGTTTCGAGGATAACATCTAAAGTTTCGGGACAGGAGAACAGAGATGTCACAACGACGTGGAATGAAGAAGGCCGTGACTGCTATCGCGGCGCTGTCTGCCGTCACCATGGCGCTTTCCGGCTGTGGCGGTGGCGATGCCGGATCCGACGGCACCCGTTTGGATGCCAATGGCAAGCCGCTGGTCAAGATCCGCGTGGTCAAGAACAGCAACACGGCGGCCATCAAGGATATGAAGTGGCCGGAGAAGCTTCAGGCCGCATGCGATTGCACGATCGAATGGGAGGAGGTGGATAGCTCGGCTTGGAGCCAGCAGAAGTCCGCCACTCTGGCCGGTGCCAACATCGCCGACCTGAACATCCGTGCCTACTACACCGGAGACCCGGACCAGTACGGCGACCTGTTCGAGGACTTCTCGCAGGACCTCGACAAGATGCCGAACGTCAAGGCCATGTTCGAGCAGTACCCCGACGTCCAGAAGATCGCCACCAACAACGAGGGCAAGCTTTACACGCTGCCCACCTACAAGGGCGATGCCTACAGCACCACCGGTCAGCACATGATCATCAACAAGACATGGCTGGACAAGCTGGGCCTTGAAATGCCCACCACCTGGGATGAGCTGGAGGAGGTTCTCAAGGCCTTCGTCACGCAGGATCCGAACGGCAACGGCGAGGCCGACGAGATCGGCATGAGCTTCCCGAAGCTCGAGACCAGCCAGATCACGTGGTACTCCCCGTACATGCTGCTCAACTCCCTGGGCCTGGTGACCAACTTCAACTCCTCGCCGTCCATGCAGGGCATCTACGTCAAGGATGGCAAGGTCGCCAACTTCTTCATCTCCGATGAGTACAAGCAGGTCACCAAGTTTCTGGCCAAGCTCATGAAGGAGGGCTTGATCTCCAAGAATGTGCTGTCGCAGGATTCCTCCACCTACACCAACGAGATGAAGGGCGATAGTGAGACCGCTCGCGTGGGCATGGGCTTCGCTTGGACCCCGCGTGGTGGCGTGGGCAACAAGCTGTACGACCAGTACGTCGCTCTGCCCCCGTTGAAGGCT
Source organism: Bifidobacterium vespertilionis (assembly GCF_008698145.1). Classification (GTDB taxonomy): domain Bacteria; phylum Actinomycetota; class Actinomycetes; order Actinomycetales; family Bifidobacteriaceae; genus Bifidobacterium; species Bifidobacterium vespertilionis. The sequence continues at coordinate 54,597 of NZ_RZNZ01000018.1, read as the reverse complement.
GATGCATCCCAGTCCGATGACGAAATCACCTGGGATTCCTCTGGTCAGGTCGCTCCGGTCGTGACCAACTCCATGGCCATGGCTGCCGATGCCCCGAACAAGGACACCCTGTTCAAGATCATCGACACGTTCTACAGCGCCGACATGTCCGTCGAGTCCTGGTATGGCACCGATTACGTTGAGAAGACCGGCGACAAGACCTACAAGATCAAGCCCGAGAAGTATGAGCTGACCATGTCTCCCTCCCAGCTTATGGCCTCGTATATCTCCCCCGACATGAAGATCGAGGGTGACACCGACGCCGACGAGCAGCAGGCCACCGACGAGGTGTACAAGGAGTACTACACCCACTACGACCACGTCAAGGACACCATGCCGGCGTATGTGAAGACCAAGCTCGAGGACGCCACCACGATCTCGAACCTCAACACCACGATCATGAACTACGCCATGGCATCCACCGCCAACTGGATTCAGGGCAACACCAACATCGATGATGAGTGGGACACCTACGTGCAGAAGCTCAAGACCACCGGTCTCGACCAGCAGGTCCAGCTCTGGCAGGAGGCCTACGACACCTGGGTGAAGTGATCTGATTCATATCAGCTGAAATCGGGTGGAAGCATCCGGTCCCATAAGTCCGGGCACCGCAGTCGCCATCTGCGCGGAAACGGTACCCGGACTTTCCTATTCCAAAATCGGGATATCACACGAGGAATTGTAATGAGCGTCAATAATTCCGCGGCGGCATCGAAGCCCCGCAAAGCAAAGAAGGAAGTGGCATCCGGCGTGCCGACCACTTTCACCGGCAAAGTTGCCTTCCATTTCTCCCGCTACTGGCAGCACTGGCTGATGGTATTGCCAGCCATGTGCTTCGTGGCTCTGTTCGCCTACGTGCCGATGTACGGCATCCAGCTCGCATTCCGCGAATTCAACCCAAAGCTGGGTTTGACCGGCGGCAAGTTCGTGGGCTTCAAATACTTCCAGCAGTTCTTCAATGATCCGCAGTTCGCGCAGATCCTCGTCAACACCTTCCGCATCTCCCTGTGGACGCTGGTCATGGGATTCTTCGCCCCGATCATTCTGGCCCTGCTCATCAACCAGATCGGCTCGCGCAAGATCAAGGGCTTCGTGCAGACCATCACCTACATGCCGCACTTCATCTCCACGGTGGTGCTGGTGTCCATGCTGAACATCTTCCTGACGCCGGACACCGGTCTGATCGGCCGCTTCCTGGGCGATCAGAGTCTGCTCGGCGTGGCGAGCGCCTTCACACCGCTGTACTGGATCTCGGAAATCTGGCAGCACTGCGGATGGAACTCCATCATCTATCTGGCGGCCCTGTCCTCCGTGGACACCTCCCTGTATGAGGCCGCGAAGATGGATGGTGCCGGACGTCTCCAGCTCATCCGCCACATCGACATCCCCACCATTCTTCCGACCTGCGTCATCCTGCTCGTGCTCAACATGGGCCACGTGCTCGGCGTCGGTTTCGAGAAGGTCTACCTGATGCAGAACACGCTGAACTCCACGGCTTCCGAGGTCATTTCGACCTACACCTACAAGATGGGTCTGATCAGCTTCCAGTTCAGCTACTCCACGGCCATCGGCTTGTTCAACACCGTCATCAACTTCTTCTTCCTGGTGCTTGCGAACTTCCTGTCCAAGAAGGTTTCCGACACCAGCATCTTCTAAGGGGAGACGATCAATATGTCCACTGCAACGAATTCCGCCCAGTACGTGGGTGCGCCCAAGCTCTCTTCCGATGAAATCCCCTTCAATCCGAAGGTTCGTCAGCAAAAGTCGATCAGCGACTGGATCGTCGACATCGTGATCTGGGTGATCCTGGCCGCCGTGGTCTTCGCGGTGATCTACCCGTTGTGGTTCGTGATCATCGCGTCCTTCTCCAACCAGGCCGCGGTTTCCGCCGGTGAGGTGACGGTCATTCCCAAGGGCGTGAGCCTGTATGGATACCAGACCATGTTCAGTGACGCTCGCATCTGGAATGGCTACAAGAACACGATCATCTACACCGTGCTCGGCACCGCGCTCAACATGGTCGTGACCATGCCGGCCGCCTTCGCGCTGTCCCGCGCCGAGTTCAAGCCGCGCCGCATAATCATGTTCCTGTTCACGTTCACGATGTTCTTCTCCGGCGGCATGATCCCGAGCTACCTGCTCATGAAGCAGCTTGGTCTGCTCAACTCCATGTGGGTGTTCATTGTGCCGGGTGCCGTGTCCGTGTGGAACCTCATCATCGCCCGCTCGTTCTTCGAGACCTCCATCCCGGAGGACCTGCATGATGCGGCCCAGATCGACGGCCTGAGCTTCTTCGGATACTTCCTGAGGATCGTTCTGCCGCTGTCCAGCGCCATCATCGCCGTGATCGGCCTGTATTACTTCGTGGGTCACTGGAACGACTACTTCAACGGCCTTCTGTACATCACCAAGCAGAACAAGTTGCCGCTGCAGAACGTTCTTCAGCAGATCCTGCTGGCCAATCAGACGAACCAGATGGGCACCGATACCGCTATGACAGGTTTGGCTGCCCAACAGTTCGCCGATCAGATCAAGTACGGCGTGATCATTGTGGCCACGCTTCCGCTGCTGGTCATCTACCCCTTCCTGCAGAAGTACTTCGATAAGGGCGTGATGATCGGAGCCGTGAAGGGCTGACGCTAAGGCGGCGAAGGTTGGATTGAGCCTCGCCCATAGGGCGAGTCCCTACTTGCAGGGGCCGAAGGCGAGCCGTTAAGCGAGGAACCCTGTGGGCCCCCGCAGACAAAACTCGAAAGGGTCCGACCGCCTTGAGCGCACCCTCTGAGCCCACTCTGCCCAGTCTTCATAACTCCACCCCTTTCCAACCGTGCCGTGCATGCCTCCCCATCGACGCTCGTCCTCGTGGGCATGCACGGCATTTCTTTATGGTCGGCATCTCTATTCGGCAGACGCGCATGATCTGCCAGCAAGTTCGCCGACTTGCAGGTTTGCTGGCAGATGTTGCATCTCAGAGGGATTGCGATGCTGCTACGGAACAAGATCTGCCAGAAAGACGGGAAGTCGATCGACTTGCTGGCAGATCATGCGTATGTGGTCTGTCGAAGCGCAGGGCTGTCGGGTGAGGGACATCGTCCGGTTGGGGCTGACCTGATCTGCCCAGTCTGCGCTGCAAACTGGGCAAATCGGAACTGAACAGTTACGAACTCGATAGTTACGAACTGGGCAGATCGGCACGCATGATTGCAAACTGGGCAGATTGGGGTACTCAATTCTTAAACTGGGCAGGCTGGGTCATCTGGACGCCCAAATCGGCTTCCAGATGACCGGATTCGCCCAGTTTGCAAACATTGAGGCCCAGTCTGCCCAGTCTGCTCGGTTTCTATTACAAACTGGGCAGATCCAGCCGTCACACTGCGGGGCGTACGTTGTGACTCTGCGTTGCGATGCGTGAGGTCATCCCACCACAATGACCAATGCGAGTTGACAAAGGATCCTTCGACTTCGCGCTTTGCGCTCCGCTCAGGATGACAGCAGGGGACTTCTCGTCATCCTGAGCGAAGCCCGATAGGGCGTAGTCGAAGGATCCTTCGGCTCCGCGCTCCGCTCAGGATGACCGGAACCGCCCTCATCGAAACATTCGGCGTGTTGGTTGAAACTATCGAACCATCAGGTTAGACTGTAAATCAAATCAATTAACTTGTATTGTCCGTCAACACAATGAGGTGATGAGCATCATGACCAAGGCAACCCGCATGACGCATGTGGAGGCGCTGGAGCAGGCGAGGGGGATCGTCGCAAAGATGACGCTGGACGAGAAGATCGGCCAGCTCAACTATGCGGCCCCCGCCATCGAACGACTCGGCATTCCGGAGTATAACTACTGGAACGAGGCGCTGCACGGCGTGGCACGCGCCGGCGTGGCCACCGTGTTCCCGCAGTCGATCGGCCTGGCCGCCATGTTCGATCCGGACGAGCTGGAGCGCGTGGCCCAGGTGATCGCCACCGAGGGGCGTGCCAAGTACAACGAGTATGCCGCGCATAATGACCGCGACATCTACAAGGGCCTCACGTACTGGTCGCCGAACGTCAACATCTTCCGCGACCCGCGCTGGGGACGCGGCCAGGAGACTTATGGCGAGGATCCGTATCTCACCTCCCGCCTTGGCGTCGCATTCATCCGCGGCCTGCAGGGGGACGGCAGGTATCTGAAGCTCGCCGCCACCGCCAAGCACTTCGCGGTCCATTCCGGTCCCGAGGCCAAGCGGCACGAGTTCGATGCGGTCGCATCGAAGAAGGACATGGCGGAAACCTATCTGCCCGCCTTCAAGGCCGCCGTGGAGGAGGCCGACGTGGAGACGATCATGACCGCCTACAACTCCACCAACGGCCAGCCCTGCTCCGTGAACGACGATCTGCTGGGGCATCATCTGTACGGCGAATGGGATTTCAAGGGCCACGTGGTCTCCGACTTCATGGCGCTTGAGGACGTGCACGAGAACCACCACTACACCAAGGATGCCGCTGAAACCATGGCCGCCGCCATCAAGGCGGGACTGCACCTGTGCGCCGGGCGATGCTCCGGGGCCACCAAGGAGGCGATCGAACGCGGGCTGGTGTCCGAGCGGGAGGTCACCGAGGCGGTGGAGAAGCTGTATGCCACGCGCGTAAGGCTCGGCATGTTCGCCGGCGACTGCGAGTATGACGCGATCGGCTACGAATCTAACGATTCCGCCGAACACCGTGCCTACAACCGCGCGATCGCGCCCAAGACCTTCGTGTTGCTCAAGAACGACGGCATCCTGCCGCTGGACCGCACCAAACTCAACGCCATTTCCGTGACCGGCCCCAACGCCGATTCGATGCAGGCGATCCTGGGCAACTACTTCGGCCGGCCCAGCCACAAGTCCACCATCCTCGAAGGCATCGAACGGGCCTGCGGCGACGACGTGCGCGTCTACTCCGGACTGGGCTGCTCGCTGTTCGGCACCCATGCCGAATCCGGACTGTCGCGTGAGAACGAGCGCGAATCCGAAGCGGTGATCAACGCCGAGCACTCCGATGTGATCATCGCCGCGCTGGGCCTTGACTCCACGATCGAGGGCGAGCAGGGTGACGCGGGCAACTCCATGGGCGCCGGAGACAAGGCGAATCTGAGCCTGCCGGGCCGTCAGCGCCATCTGCTGGAGCGTCTGCTGGAGGTGGGCAAGCCGGTGATCGTCCTGCTTGCGGCCGGCAGTGCACTCACGCTGGATGGTTTGGAGGACCATCCGAATCTGGCGGCCCTGCTGCAGGTGTGGTACCCGGGCGGTCAAGGCGGCGACGCGGTGGCCGACGTGCTGTTCGGCAAGGCCGCGCCCTCCGGCAAACTGCCCGTCACGTTCTACCGCGACTGCGAGGGCATGCCCGACTTCGAGGACTATTCGATGGCCGGCCGCACCTACAAGTTCATGGAGGGTGAAGCGCTGTACCCGTTCGGCTACGGCCTGACCTACTCCACCACCGCGCTCGCGGATCTGAGCGTGAGCCCGGATGCGGACCGCCGTACGGCGACCGTGACGATCGACGTGGCCAACACCGGCGGGCGCGCCGAGGAACAGGTGGTGCAGGCGTATGTGCGCAATTGCGAGTCGCCGCTCGCTCCGCGCAACTGGCAGCTCGCCGGATTCCGGCGCGTGGCACTGGAAGCGGGGGAGCGCGGGACCGTGACGATCGGCCTTGATCCCGATGCATTCACCGTGGTGGACGGGAACGGCGACCGTGTGATCGACGGCAATCGCTTCGAGCTGTTTGTGGGCGTGAGCCAGCCCGACCGCCGATCCGTGGAATTGTGCGGCGTGGAGCCGCTGAAGGCCACGGTGGAGTTCTAAGCCGTATGAGCTGGAAGGAATGATGACGATGACCTTGCAATTGAACCCGCTGTTTGGCGATGGGGCGGTGCTGCAGCGCAACAAGCCGGTGCGCGTGTGGGGCCGGGCCGACGCCGGTGCCAGGGTGACCGTGTCCATCGACGATATGGAATCCATGGCCGTCGCGGATGCCAGCGGCGATTGGCAGGCCGTCCTGCCCGCGCATCCCGCAGGAGGTCCCTACACGCTCGTCGTCCGACTGGGATCCGGCGAGGCGATGGAGACCGCGGAATCGCATGACGTGCTCTACGGCGATGTGTGGGTGCTCGGCGGGCAGTCGAACATGCAGCTGTGGATGGGACGTCTTGAGGAGCGCTATCCCAACGAGCTGGTCGACGGCGCGGATCCCGATGTCCGCTGCTTCATCGTGCCCGAGGCCGAGAACTTCCACGGGCCGTCCAATGCCTTGCCTGAAGGCGGCTCATGGCTCAAGGAGGGCGCGGATGACTGCTCCATGGTCTCCGGCGCCGGGCACTTCTTCGCCAAGTTCCTGCGCAGGCGCGTGGATGTGCCGATCGGCCTGCTGCAGACCGCGATCGGCGGCACCACCATCGAGACGTGGATCAGCGAGCCGTGGATGGACCACCTTGGACTCAAGCCCGCGGACCACGGCAAGTGGCGCAACGATGCCTACATCAAGGCCATCGCGGACGAATACAGCGCCGCGTTCAGCCGTTATGTAGCCGATGTGGACGCCTTGGACCGCGGACTTGCCGAGCGTTGGCAGGACCCGGCGTTCGACGATGCGGATTGGGACGCGATCGAGCTCAGGGATGCCTATGCGCCGCATGCCGCGTTCAGCGGCCCGGCCGTGGTGTGGTTTCGGAAGACCATCGACGTGCCGGCGAATCTGGTGGGCAGGCGTGCGATCATGCGTTTCGGCACCCTCACCGACGCCGACGACTGCTACGTGAACGGCGAGATGATCGGCCAGACCGGCTACCAGTACCCGCCGCGTGAGTACGTCATCCCCGCGCTCGCCGAACGAATGACCATCGCCTTCCGTCTGCGCATCGACACGGCGATCGGTGGCGGATTCCGCGTGGGTAAGCGGCATGTGATCGTCTGCGGCGACGAAGTGATCGACGTGGACGCGCTTGGCCCGTGGCGGTATGCCGTGGCCGCGCGCACCCCGCAGGCCCCCGAGCAGACGTTCCTGTCGCGGTTCACCGCCTCCTGCTACAACGCGATGATCGCGCCGATCGCCCGCTACGGCGTGACCGGAACGCTGTGGTATCAGGGCGAATCGAACGCCACGCGCACGCCCGTGCGGTATGCGGACAAGATGATCGCCCTCGTGCAGTGCTGGCGTGAGACCTTCGACGAGCCGGACATGCCGTTCATCTGGGCGCAGCTGCCGGGCATCGGCTTCGGGGCTCGCGGATGGGCCAGGTTGCGCGACGAGCAGCGCAAGGCCCTGAGCCTGAAGAACACCGCCATGACCGTGCTGCTGGACGCGGGCGAGGACAACGATCTGCATCCTTCGGACAAGGCCACGGTGGGCGAACGGTTCGCCGTCGCGGCCGAATCGCTGGTCTATGGAGCCGATCATGAGGCCATGGGCCCGGTCATCGCAACCGCCGAAGCTTCGGAAGGCTCGATCGTGCTGCGGTTCTCGCATTGCGCTGCGGGACTTGAAACCGACGGCACGCCGCTGGAATTCGATGTGATCGACGCCGGCTACGGTTTCGCGGCGGTTCATGCGGACAGGCTGCCCGGGCGCATTTCCTCGCCGGACACCGTGACGATCAGCCTGCCCTGCGACCGCGTGCTTGGGGCGGAATCCCTCATCCGGTATGCGTGGGGCGATTCGCCGCATCCCACGCTGCGCAACGCCGAAGGGCTGCTCGCCTCGCCGTTCGAGATCGAAATCAGCTGAGGGGGAAGGAGAGCGGTCTTTTTTCGTCATCCTGAGCACCGAGCCGTGAAGCGGACAGCCCGGTGGGCTGTCCGTAGGCAGGCTGAGCCGTTAAGCAAACGCCAGTGGCGTTTGTAGGCGAAGGCGAACGACAGTGAGCAAATAATGCTGCGGCCGCAGGCCGTCCGTGATTGCGGTCGAGCCGCCGCCAAGGCGGCGACGGTCCGGCGCAGCCGGACACCGCTAGGGCGGAGTCGAAAGATCCTTAACTATCTGCACAAATCAAGGATCCTTCGACTCCGCTACGCTTCGCTCAGGATGACGGAGGAAGGAACCTTGCCTTTGCTCAGGATGACGTTGGGAGAAATCTGTCAACAAACGTCCACAACTATCAGCGTCCGGGCCGTTCCCGCTACGCTTAAATACAACAACCAGACAAAGGAGCCAAATCCATGACCCGCAACGTCACCACGATCATGACCGGTTGGGAATTCTCCACCGGAGAAACCGCCAAACCGGCCGGCGAGGGGCAGCCGATCGATCTGCCGCACGACTGGGCGATCAACCGTCCGATCGTCAATCCCATGGACTGGGGCGTCGATCAGGCGTTCCGCGATTGGTGGGGGATCGGCTGGTACCGCAAGTCCCTGCATCTGGACGCCGTGGAGCCGGGCCGACGGTACTACCTCGACTTCGGCGGCGTGTACGAGAACAGCACCGTGTGGGTCAATGGCGTTGAGATCGGCGGACAGGCCTACGGCTATACGCCGTTCCGACTGGATGCCACCGAGGCGTTGCACGATGGCGACAACGATGTGCTGATCCGCGTGGAGAATCTGGACGCGCCCACCGACCGTTGGTATTCCGGTGCCGGCATCTACCGCACGGTCCGTCTGATCGATGTGCCCGAGGCGCATCTGGACGAGCGCGAGGTGATCGTGCGCCAGAATGTGGACCTCGGAACCGGTTCCGTGGCGGTCGACGTGGAGACCGGCGTCGGCGAGGGCGCTGTGGTGTCCGCTGTGCTGCGTGACGCCGACGGCAATGAGGTCGCAACTGGAGAAGGTGCCGCGCGCATCGCCCTAAACGTTGCCGACGCGCACCTATGGAGCGCTGAGGACCCGTACCTGTACACGCTCACCCTCGCGCTGGGCGATGACTCGATCGACATCCGCATCGGTCTGCGGTCCGTGACCTTCGACCCGGACCACGGCATGTTCGTCAACGGCGTCAAGACGATTCTTCGCGGCGTCTGCCTGCATCAGGACGGCGGCTGCGTCGGCTCGGCCACCAATCGTGAACTGCTGCGGGACCGTCTGGTCCAGCTCAAGGAGATGGGATGCAATGGCCTGCGTCTGGCGCACCACGTCCATCCCGAGGAGATGCTCGATCTGGCTGACGAGATGGGCTTCTACGTCTACTCCGAGCCGTTCGACAAGTGGCAGTCGGGCCACTACAAGCGCTACTTCGAAGCCGGGTGGAGGGGCGATCTGGCCGCGATGATCAAGCGCGACCGCAACCGTCCGAGCGTGGTGATGTGGGGCGTGGGCAACGAGGTGGAGAACCAGGCCAAGCGCTCGATGCTCGCGATCCTGCGCGATCTGGTGGACGAGGCCCACAGGCTGGATGACACCGGACGTCCAGTGGGATGCGCGATGAGCCCGCATTTCCAGACCGAGGCCGCGGACACCTCCCAGTCCGAGGGCATCATCCAGGCCACCGACGAGACGCCGGCCGATCAGGAGATCGAGGATCCCGCCGAGCGTGTGGAGCGCATCAAGCTCATCGCGGACATCACCGACGTGACCGTGCTCAATTACTCCGAGCAGTGGTACGACCGCGTCCACGAGGCCGTACCGGACAAGCCGATCTTCGGCTCCGAGGTCTACCAGTGGTTCGTTGGGCACGACAACCAGATGCAGGACTACATTTCCGCCAACCCGAATCTCGTGCCCGAGGAGAAGGAGTACGTGGTGGGCGGCACGATCTGGGCCGGCTTCGACTATCTGGGCGAGTCCATGGGATGGCCGTCCAAGGGCTGGTCCGGCGCGCTTGTGCGCACCAACGGCGTACCCAAGGCCGGCTACTGGCTCATGAAGTCCTACTGGCAGCCCGACGGCGAGCCGTTCGCGCATTTCATGGTGGCCGATTATTCCCAGGCCGACGAGAACGTCAAGGAGCACTGGGACATCCCGCCGTTCGTGGGGCACTGGCACTTCCCGCAGTACCACAAGAACGTGGTGCCGTACATGATCGCCACGAACTGCGACGAGGTGCGCATCTGGGTCAACTGGCGCGAGATCTTCGTCGCCCCCGTGGCCGAGTTCCCGAACCGCGTGGTCACCGGGTATCTGCCGTACCAGCCGGGCACGCTCACCGTGGTGGGTTACCGCGACGGTGTGGAGGTGTGCCGCGAGGAGACCGTCACGCCCGTTTCACCGGCCGTGGAGCTGCGGTTCGCCGATGTGACCGAACCGGGCCGCCCGGCATTGCCCGAAACCGTGGAGTTGCCGGCGTTCGCGGGTGAGGGCCGCGGCGGCTATGAGCGCCTGTTCTCGGTGCAGGCGCTGGATGCCGAAGGCAACCCGGTGTTCCGCGAGTTCGCGCCCGTGCATTTCCGCGTGGAAGGCCCGGCGTCGATCGTCGCCGTGGACAACGGCAACCTCATGGGCAACGAACCGTATGGCAATGACACGATCCACATGCATCAGGGCGTGGCCTCCGTGCTCGTGCGCGTTGAGGGGGCGGGCCGTGTGGTCCTCGCCGCCGATGCGCCCGGCATGCGCTCCGCGACGCAGGTGATCGTGGCCAAGTAGCGATTGCCCGCGGCTCGGCTGTGGCCTGACCGCTACAGTATTCATGAATCCGCCCGGAAGTTCGGCGCTTGGCCGGCTTCCGGGCGGACCTGTATCCGGGGAGGGCGGATTTACAGGGCGGCGGTGCTGTCGCGGACCACCAGCTTGGTGGGCAGGACGGTTTCGCTGGGTACGGTGTTGCCCTCGCTCATGTCCACCAGCAGATCCACGGCGGTCTGGGCCATGGTCTTGATGGGCTGGAGGATGGTGGTGAGCCCCGGGCCGAGGTACTGGGAGGTTCGGATGTCGTCAAAGCCGATGACCGAGATGTCGTCCGGGATCGCCAGGCCCAGCTGGCGGGCCGTCTCATACAGGCCCATGGCCTGCAGATCGTCGCCCAGGAAGATGGCGGTGGGGCGGTCCGGGCGGTCGAGTAGCTTCATGGACTGCTCCTGGCCGGATTCGACGGTGTAGTCGCCGGGCAGGATGAGGTCCGGGTCGAGCTCCACGCCGGCCGCGGCGAGGGTGGAGGTGAAGCCGTCGATGCGGGCCCTGGAGCAGGTCATGTTCTCCGGCCCCGCGATCACGCCGATGCGCGTGTGTCCGAGTGAGAGCAGGTGTTTGGCGGCGAGCATGCCGCCCGTCCAATTGTCCGCGCGGATGGAAACGCAGTTCGGATCCGCGTCGCCGCGCGAGTCCACGGTGACGTAGGGGATCTTGCGGGAATCGAGCAGCTGCTTGTCCTCGGCGTTGCCGTCCAGCAGCACGAACACCACGCCGACCGGACGCCGTTCCAGTGTGCCCTGGATCCAGTCGTGCGGCTGGTCGGGATCCATGCCGGTCAGCGTGAGCGTGACGCTCAGGCCATGTCTGGTGGCGCTTTCGCTCACGCCGTCGAGGACCTCCAGCGTCCACACCGTGTCGATGCGTTCCAGAATCACCTCGATGCAGTTGCTGGCCGCGGTTTTGATGAGGGGCTTCTGGTAGTCGTACTTCTTGAGCAGGGCCTCGACCTTGGCTCGGGTGCGCTGCGCGACGTCGGAGCGTCCGTTGACGACTTTGGACACGGTGGCTATGGAAACCCCCGCCTCTTTGGCGATGTCCGCCATTTTGAGCTCGCGCTGTACCGGCATGGCAAATCCCTTCTCATCGGAACCGTCTTTGGAACATATTGCCTCATAGTATATCGAAAGTTTCAGAATCGGCAAACGGCGGTCGCAGGGTGTGAAATGGTGGATGGAAGGCGGTTTCAGGGAGTCAGATCGGTTGCGACTCGCACGGACATATGGTTTTGACAGCCCATGGATGACTATGTAAAATTACGAAATTAAGTTCGAAAGTACCGATTCGACATGCGAGGTCGCAGGTCGAAATGAACAGTGAGGGGTGTGCTATGGCTGATGCGATGTGGCTGACCGAAGAGGCCGTCGACGCCGCGGCCCGCGGACGGGTCTTCTGCGTGGACAACGCCGGGGCCGAGGATGCGTCGTCGCTGCGGCTGCGTTCGGAGATCGTCGAATTCATGAAGCGGCCGCTTGTCTCCGATCCATCCGAGGCCGACGTGGTGCTGCGGATCGGATATGCGGATGCCGGCCTTGACGGCGGCGAGGCCTTCCGGATCCGGCGTGCGGGGACGAGCGCGGAGTCGATCGTCATCGAGGGCAACACCGCGGTCGCCGCCCTGTATGGCCTGTATGCATGGATTCGTCGCACCGCGACCGGCGAAGGCGTTCCGGAGGGGCCCGAGGGCTATGCGTCCGTCCCGCAGCAGGCGATGCGCATGATCGACCACTGGGATCAGGTGGACGGATCGGTGGAGCGCGGGTATGCTGGAGAGTCGATCTTCTTCGGCGATCTCGACTCAAACGACCACACCGATTTCCGCGACTTTCCTGAGCGTCCGGGCCGCGATCCGTTCCGTGGCGACATGGCCCGTATCGAGTCCTATGCCCGCTTGCTCGCCTCCGTGGGCATCAACGCGATCGCGCTCAACAACGTCAACGTGCGCGGCCGCGCGGCCGAACTCATGGTCCAGCCGTTGCTCGGCCGCGTGGCGCGGATCGCCCGCGTGTTCTCCGGATTCGGCATCAAGCTGTTCCTCGCCATCAACTTCGCCGCCCCGAAGAAGCTCGGCGGACTTGACACCGCCGACCCGCTCGACCCGGCCGTGCGCGCATGGTGGTCCGGGGTGATCGACGGCATCTACAATGCGATTCCCGACTTCGGAGGCTTTCTGGTCAAAGCCGACGCCGAGGGCGAACCCGGACCCATGCAGTACGGCCGCGACCATAAGGACGGCGCCAACATGCTGGCCGAGCCGATGGCCCGTCATGGCGGCGCGGTGATCTGGCGCGCCTTCGTCTACAACTGCAGGCAGGACTGGCGTGATCGCACCACGGACCGTGCCAAAGCCGCTTTCGAAAATTTCGCGCCGCTGGATGGCCAGTTTGCGGACAACGTGATCCTGCAGGTCAAATTCGGCCCCATGGATTTCCAAGTGCGTGAACCCCTCACCCCGCTCATCGGCACGCTCGAGCACACCAACCTCATGGTGGAGTTCCAGATCACCGCCGAATACTTGGGCCATCAGATCGACGTCAACTACGTGCTGCCGCAGTGGCTGCGCGTGGCCAACTTCGACACGGCCGCCCCGGCGGAACTCCTCGGCCAGGCCGGCGATGCCCGCGTCAAGGCGATCGTGCCGCGGCTCAGCCCCAACCCGAGCTGCTCCGGCTATGCGGGCGTGGCCAACGTGGGCATGGACGACAACTGGACAGGCAACAAGCTCGCCCAGGCCAACCTTTACGGCTTCGGGCGCATGTGCTGGGACGGGGAAGCCACCGCCGAGTCGATCCTCGACGAGTGGCTCGCGCTCACCTTCCCGCAGGCCGGTGCCGCGGCGCTGGAGGCGATTCGCGGGATCATGCTCACCTCCAACCAGACGTATGAGAACTACTGCGCGCCGTTGGGCGTGGGCTTCATGGTGGTGCCCGGACTGCACTACGGCGTCTCCGTCAACGGCTACGAATACGACCGCTGGGGCACCTACCACTTCGCCGACCGCGACGGCATGGGCGTGGACCGCACGGTGGCCACCGGCTCCGGATACACCGCGCAGTACCGTCCCGAAAACGCCGCCATGTACGAGGGGCTTGACACCACGCCGGACGAGCTGCTGCTCTTCTTCCATCATGTGCCTTATGGCCATGTGCTGCACAGCGGCAAGACCGTCATCCAGCACATCTACGACACGCATTTCGCCGGCGTGGAGGCCGTGGACGGCTACATCAGGGCATGGGACGGCGTGCGCGGGTCGATCGGCGAGGACGACTGGGCGAACGTGGCCGAACGGCTGCAACGCCAGCGGGAGAACGCCGTCGCCTGGCGCGACCAGATCAACACCTATTTCCACCGCATGAGCGGCGTGGACGACGAGCACGGGCGCACGATCTACGCCTGATCGACGATACAGACACCAGAGGAGACAAGCAACGATGCAGATCCACAACCCCGTCCTACCCGGCTTCCATCCCGATCCCTCGATGATCCGCGTGGGGGACACCTATTACATCGCCAGCTCCACGTTCGAGTGGTGGCCCGGCGTGCGCATCCACGAGTCGAAGGACCTTGCGCACTGGGACTTCACCGGCTATGCGATCACCGACCCCTCCCAGGCGGATCTCAGGGGCAACCCGTCCTCCGGCGGCATCTGGGCGCCCGACCTGTCCTATGCGGACGGCAGGTTCTGGCTGGTCTACTCGGACATGAAGATGGTCACCGGCATCTTCAAGGACGGCACCAACTATCTGACCTGGGCGGACAGCATCCACGGCCCGTGGGCAGAGCCGGTCAAACTCAACTACGTGGGATTCGACGCCTCGCTGTTCCATGATGACGACGGGCGCAAGTACCTGGTCCAGCAGACCTGGGACCACCGCGAATACCACCACCGCTTCGACGGCATCACCCTCACGGAGCTCGACACGGAGACCATGCGGCTCAAGCCCGAGACCGCGCGCACGATCTGGGCCGGCACCGACGTCAAACTCACCGAGGGGCCGCACATCTACAAGATCAACGGCTGGTACTACCTGTTCTGCGCGGAGGGCGGCACCACGTTCCTCCATCAGGAGACCGTGGCCCGTTCCCGCACGCTCGATGCGCTGAGCTTCGAGACCATGCCCGGCGACGAGCCGTTCCTGGGCAACTACGACACCCCGCGATCGCCGCTGCAGAAGCAGGGGCATGGCTCGCTGGTCCAGACGCCTGCGGGGGAGTGGTACTACGCCTCGCTGTGCGGACGGCCCTGGCATCATGAGACCGAATCCGTGGTGGGCCCGCGCGGCTGGTGCACATTGGGCCGCGAGACCTCCATCCAGAAGGTGGAATGGGACGCCGACGGCTGGCCGCATATCGTCGGCGGGCATGGCGGCCTGCCGGAGGTGGAGGCGCCGATCGACGCGCCTGCGGTCTCTGCGGATGGCGGCGAGCCAACGGATCACAGCCAGCACGACGAATTCGAAGCGGACACGCTCGGTCCCGACTGGAACACCCTGCGCGTGCCATTCGGTCCGGCCATGGGGTCCGTGGGAGGCGGATCGCTGCGCCTGATCGGCCAGGGCTCGCTGCACAACCTGTTCGACCTGTCCCTGGTGGCCCGCCGCTGGCAGGCGTTCGACTTCGACGCCGAAACCCGCGTGCGCTTCGATCCCAAGACCTATCAGGCCATGGCGGGACTGACGAACTACTACAGCGACGCCAATTGGAGCTGGGCGTTTGTCACTTGGGATGAGCAGCGCCGGAGCCGCGTGATCGAGGTGGCCCAGTCCGACCGCAACGCCTACACGTCATTCCTGCGCGACGATGCGATCGCGGTCCCCGATGGCGCCGACGTCTGGCTGCGCACCCGCGTGCGGACGTTCACGTACACCTACGAGTACTCGTTCGACGGCGTCTCCTGGACCCCGATCCCCGTCACGCTGGATGCGAAGATCCTCTCCGACGACTACGTGTTCGAAAAGCTCGACGGGTACTTCACCGGTGCCTTCGTGGGACTGGCGTGCACGGATTATTCCGGGTACGGGGCCGTGGCGGAGTTCGATTACTTCGACTACAGGGAGCTGACGAAGTGAGCCTGTGGACGGTGTTTGGGTCCGAATTCATCGGGACCTGTCTGATGATCGCCGTGGCGGTCATGGTATGCGGCAGCCGCGCGCTGCCCAGAACCGGCGCGTTCGGCGGCGATTGGATCAATGCGGCGCTCGGATGGGGCCTGGCGGTGTATGTGGGCGTGTATGTGGGCTGGCGATCGGGCGCCCATCTCAATCCGATCATCACGCTGGCCCGCGTGCTGCGCCACCAATTCGATCCGAGTGTGACCATGAACGGCGTCGCGCTCGCCGACGGCGGTGTGCCCGTGGGCGCGGCCGCCGTGGTGGTGTACATCGCGGCGCAGTTCGCCGGCGCATTCGCCGGGGCATGCCTTGGCTGGGCGGCCATTCGCAAGCATTTCGACGAGCCGGCGCCTGCGGATGCAAAGCTGACGATCTTCTGCACCAAGCCGCCGATCAAGTCGCCGTTGTGGAACATGATCACCGAGATCATCGCCACGTTCATCCAGGTGTGCTGGGTCTTCGTCAACGGCGGCACGCCCACGGCGGTGGGGCCTCTGGGCATCGCGCTGGTGATCACCGTGCTCGTCATGGGACTGGGCGGTGTGTCCGGCGCGGCCATGAACCCCGCCCGCGACTTCTCACCGCGCCTCGCGTATTTCCTGCTGCCCATCAGGGGCAAGGGGGACTCCGACTGGGGGTATGCCTGGGTGCCGTTCGCCGGGCCGCTGATCGGCGGCGCGCTGGGCGTGCTCGTCCCCACCGCGCTCGGCCTGATCGCCTGAATGCGCCCATTCCACTGTTGAACAACACAACGCGTCCATAACCCAACACAGCCAAAACAAGGAGCAGGCAACGATGCAAATCCACAACCCCGTCCTCACGGGCTTCCACCCGGACCCGTCCATCATCCGTGTGGACGACACCTATTACATCGCCAATTCCACCTTCGAGTGGTGGCCCGGCGTGCGCATCCACGAGTCGAAGGACCTCGCGCACTGGAACTATGCGGGCTGCGCGCTCACCCGCACCTCGCAGCTCGACATGCGCGGCAACCCGTCCTCCGGCGGCATCTGGGCGCCCGACCTGTCCTACGCGGACGGCAGGTTCTGGCTCGTCTACACGGATGTGAAGGTGGTGGGCGGCGCATTCAAGGACTGCACCAACTATCTGGTCTGGGCGGAGGATGTGCGCGGCCCGTGGTCCGACCCGATCCGCCTCAACGGCGTGGGCTTCGACTCCTCGCTGTTCCATGATGACGACGGGCGCAAGTACCTGGTCCAGCAGACCTGGGATTTCCGCGCAGGGCATCACCGCTTCGATGGCATCACCTTGACGGAATTCGACGCCGAGACCATGACGCTGAAGCCCGAAACGACGCGCACCATCTGGGCGGGCACCGACGTCAAAGTGGTCGAGGGTCCGCACATCTACAAGATCGGCGGCTGGTACTACCTGTTCTGCGCCGAGGGTGGCACGTCATACGAGCACCAGGAGTCCGTGGCCCGCTCGCGCACGCTTGACGCGCTGAGCTTTGAGGTCAGCCCCAGGAACCCGTTCCTCACCAACTTCGACACCCCACGCACCTACCTGCAGAAACAGGGCCACGGCGCGCTCGTCTCCACGCCCGGCGGCGAGTGGTATTACGCCTCGCTCACGGGCCGTCCGTGGAGGCGTGATGACGAGTCCTTCAACGGTTGCCGCGGCTGGTGCACGCTGGGCCGCGAAACCGCGATCCAGAAGGTGGAGTGGGATGCCGACGGATGGCCGTACGTGGTGGGCGGACATGGCGGACTCGCGGTGGTGGACGCCCCTGCGGACGCGATACCGACCGCCGCGCCCGAAACGCGCGACCACCATGACGACTTCACCGCAGCGGAACTCGGCCCCGACTGGAACACTCTGCGCGTGCCGTTCACGCCCGTCATGGGCTCGACAGGCGACGGCGCTCTGACCCTCTACGGTCAGGGCTCGCTGTGCAATCTGTTCGACCTGTCCCTGGTGGCCCGTCGCTGGCAGGCGTTCGGCTTCGATGCCGAAGTGCGCGTGGAATTCGACCCGTTCAACTACATGCAGATGGCGGGTCTGACGAACTACTACTGCGACGGTTCATGGAGCTGGGCGTATGTGACATGGGACGACAAGCGCGGCCGCCGTGTGGTGGGCGCAGCTCAGAACGATTTTGGAGCATACACGGATTTGGGCGATGCAGCCGTCGAGGTGCCGGAAGGCGCCACGGGCGTGTGGCTGCGCACGCGTGTGCGCACGTCGAGCTACGTGTACGAGGTCTCCTTCGACCATGAGACGTGGACCACTCTGCCGGGCGTATATGACGCCGCGAAGCTCTCCGACGACTATGTGCTGAGCCGCACCGGCGCGTTCTTCACCGGCGCATTCGTGGGATTGGCCTGCGTGGACCTCGCCGGGTATCGGACGCCGGCGAAATTCATGGATTTTGCCTATGAGGAAAGGTGATGGCATGCGGATCCGGTTCACGCAATGAATGTGCGTTTGTTGAGTGAACCAGACCGGTTGTGCATATTGGAACGGGGATTGCCGGAATTCCGGCAATCCCCGTGTTTGTTTATGGTTGGGAATGTGCGCTTTCCAGTTCACTGAACATTCGCGATTTCATTGCGTGAACCGGAAATCTGCGGTCACCTGCGCCAACGGGCCCGGAATCGGTACCCGGCCACAAGCGCTAGCAGGGTCAGGCAGGAGCCGAACACCGCGCCGGCGCTCATATTGAGCAGCAGCACGTCGAGGACGACAAGCGCGGTGAGCAGCAGGATGATCGCGGCGGTGATTGCGGCTGCGGAAAGGGTGTGGGAAGTGGTGGTCATGGTGTGTCCTGTTCTTCGTTGAACGTGGGGGATGTGCTTGCCCTGTCATTCGGGGCTTCCTTGGGGATGGGCATTGCTGCCCGTCATCCTGAGCGAAGCGAAGGATCCTTCGTCATTACACACAAAGTCATAGTGCAGGAGGTTAAGGATCCTTCGCTTCGCTCAGGATGACGGCCTATCCAGGATGAGGGGCTTGCTCAGGATGAGCCGGATTCAGCCGCGGTACTTGGCGTACTGGGCGTAGACCTCGGGTGTCGGCTCGCCGGTGAGGGTCTCGTCGATGGTGAGCGGCCATGCGGGCGGCTCGGCCTCGCCGGAGAGCACCCACGCGGCCTGGCGGGCGGCGCCGATCGCCACATACTCGTCGGTGGCGGGCAGGTCGACGCTGTGTTCCAGAATGCCCGGCGCATAGGCGCGCACGGCCGCGGACTTGGCGCCGCCGCCGATCAGCAGGATGCGCTTGACGTCCACGCCCAGGTTCCTGACGAGCTCCAGGCAGTCGCGCTGCGAGCACAGCAGACCCTCCACGAACGCGCGGGCGATGTTCGCCTTGGTGGTGTTCGCGAGCGTCATGCCGTTGAGCGTGGCGGTGGCGTCGGGGCGGTTCGGCGTGCGCTCGCCGTCGAAGTACGGCACGAGCGTGATGCCGCCGGCGCCGGGGGTGGACTGGGCGGCCAGATCGGCCAGCTCGTCGTAGCTGACGCCCAGTGCGGCGCGGCCGGCGTCGGAGATGCGCGAGCCGTTGATCGTGCAGGCGAGGGGCAGGAAATGGCCGGTGCAGTCGGCGAATCCGGAGATCGCGCCGGTCATGTCATAGGTGGGGTTCTCGGCGATCGCTGCGGCCACGCCGGAGGTGCCCAGGGAGATCGACACATCGCCCACGGCCATGCCCAGACCCAGCGAGGCCATGGCGTTGTCGCCGCCGCCCGGTGCGAGGATGCATCCGCCGGGCACATCCTTGCCGGCGATGGCGGGGCTGGCCTTGACCGCGGCGGCGTCGCGCGGGCCCAGCACCGCGGGCAGCGTGATGCGGTCGGCGGCGGCCGCGGCCTCGGTGGGGGCCGAAACGGTGCCGTACGAATCCACGGAGCCGGCGTCGCCGTAGGCCGGTGCGAGGGCCAGAGCCAACAGATCGCGCCGGTATACGTTCGTGGCCGCGTCGAAGTAGCTGGTGCCCGAGGCATCGGAGCGGTCGGTGAACAGGGAGTCCAGATGGGCGTCCTCGCCTTCGGCGACCGGGCCGTATCCGGCGATGCGCCAGCTCAGCCAGTCGTGCGGCAAGGCGATGGCCGCGATGCGGCGGGCGTTCTCCGGCTCCGCTTCGGCGGTCCATGCCACCTTGGTGAGCGTGTAGGAGGCGACGGGGGATGAGCCGACCGCGCGCACCCAGCGCTGCTTGCCACGCAGCTGGATACTGGCGTCGTCGGAGCCCGCGGGCATGCCAAGGGCCGTTTCGTCCGCGTTGGCCGGGGCCTTGCCGAGCGTTTCGATCAGCGCTGCCGCCTGCGGGGCCGAGCGGGTGTCGTTCCACAGCAGGGCGTCGCGCACCACGTTGCCGTTGGCGTCGAGCAGAACCATGCCGTGCTGCTGGCCGCCCACGGCGAGAGCGGAGACGTCGTCAAGCCCGCCGGCCTGCTCGGCGGCGGCCTGGAAGGCCTCCCACCATGCCTCGGGGTTCACGCTCGTGCCGTCCGGGTGCTTCGCCTGCCCAAAGCGCACCGTCTCGCCGGTCAGGGCGTCGGTGACGCGGACTTTGGTGGACTGGGTCGAGGTGTCCACGCCCGCTACCAGAACTCGTGCCATGCCATCCTCCTTGATGCTGTGCCGTCTTTCGCCCTGATGGTTCCGGACGGTGCCGGCCGCCGCCGGCAATAAATGTTAGATCAATGAACTAATATCATGGTAGCACATAAACCGCGCTATTGTGAAATGAACGAACTAAGGCGTGCGTGTCATCGCGGACGCGTGCGACGGATGCCGACCCGATCCTTCGGAACCGGGCCGCGCCCCAGAGGAAGGAGAGTCCATGGCCGCACTCAGACGCATCAATCAGGAGGACTTGCGCAACCACAACCTGTCCGTGGTGATCGACACCCTGCTGCAATCCACCGTGCCGATGAGCCGTGCCGAACTCGCCAAGGCCACGGGACTCACCAAGGCCACGATGTCGCTGCTCGGTTCCATGCTGCTCGAAGGCCGGGTGGTGACGGAGGGCGATCCGACCATGCAGAGCAACTACGGCAGACCGTCCACGCCACTCGCCATCGCAGCCGGAACTTGGGCTGGCATCGGCCTGCAGATCAACACCGACGGCTACGGATACATCGTGCTGGACCTGACCGGCCGTGTGATCGCGCAGGAGTGGGAGCCGTCAAGCCCCATCGGCTGCAGTCCCGAGGAGATCTTCGACCGCCTCGATGCCCTCGTGACGCCCACGGAACGCGAACTCGCCAATCTGGGGTACCGGGTGGTGGGCACCGGACTCGCGCTGCCCGGCCTGGTCACCGACGACCAGCGGTTGCTGTCCGCGCCGAACCTCGATTGGGGCATGGTCGATCTTCAGGAGTTTGATGTGGTGACCCGTCTTGATGCGGCCGCCGGCAACGAGGCCAATATGGCGGCACTCGCGCAGATCCCCGGATATGCCACCTGCCGTGGGGGCGGGGAGTCACCCATCGATGCGGGCGGATCGTTCCTGTACGTGTCCACCGACGTGGGCATCGGCGGCGCTCTGGTGCGCGACGGGCGCGTGGTGACCGGCGATCATGGCTTTGGCGGGGAGATCGGTCACCTGTCCGTTTCGATGGACGGTCCGAAGTGCCGTTGCGGCCGGTGCGGATGCCTGGAGGCGTATGCGGGACGCCGATCAATGGTGGAGGCTGCCGGCGTGGCGACCGGAGCCGACGCGGCGCGATCGGGTGCGGCGATCGAATTGTACGAGCGGTGGCGCAGGGGCGATGAAAAGGCCGTGGAGACGATCGAGCGCGCGGTCAGGGCGCTTGGCTCGGCGATCTCCTCCACGATCAATCTGATGGATGCGCAGACCGTGATCTTGGGCGGCTTCTGGCAGCAGTTCGGCACCGATCTGACCGATCGGCTCACACGCGATGTGGCCGGTCAGGTGCTCGCCGGGCGCGAGCTGGCCATGCAGGTGGTGCAACCGCCCGTGTCCGAACGCCCGGCGCTGCGCGGCGCGGCCGAGGTGGGTCTGCGCCGGTTCATCGACAATCCGCTGCGGTATCTGGACGAGGGCGAAGCGGTGAAATGACGGGGCTTACCGTCATGCTGAGCGCTGAGCCGTTAAGCGGACAGTCCGGTGGGCTGTCCGTAGGCGAGCGGAGCCGCCGCCAAGGCGGCGACGGTCTGGCGTAGCCGGACACCGAAGGGCGGAGTCGTTTTTCGTCATCCTGAGCGAAGCCCGAAGGGCGGAGTCGAAGGATCCTTAACGTTGTGCACAAGTCCAAGGATCCTTCGACTCCGCTACGCTCCGCTCAGGATGACTGGGGAATGTTTCTTCGGACTCCGCTCAGGATGACTGGGGAATGTCTCTTCGGATTTCGCTCAGGATGACGGCTTGCCCCGTCAGATCATCCTGCCGTCGGTCACGAAGATGGCGTGGACGTCGCCGCGGGCCTTGTTCTCCAGATAGCGGCGGAAGATCGCCATGCGCTCCACGGTGCTCTTGGCGAGCGGGGAGGGCAGATCGTCCGGATCGAACCAGCCGACCGACAGGCTCTCCTCGTCGCCCACGAACGGCTGGGCGTTGCCGCCGGGCTTGAGCTCGCACAGGAACGAGTGATCCATGTACATGGTGTTGTCGCCATTCGCATAGGTGATCACGCGATCGGACGAGACGACGGCGACCAGATCGGTCACCACCGCGTCCACGCCCGTCTCCTCCTTGATCTCTCGCACCACGGTGTCCGCCGGCTGCTCGCCCGGCTCGTTGATGCCATAGACCAGCGCCCACTCGCCGGTGTCTGATCGGCGGCCCAGCAGCACGCGGCCCTCGCCGTCGCGCACGTAGCCGGTCACGCCGGTGAGCCAGAGGAGATCATGGCCAATTTTCTTGCGCAGTTCAAGTACGAATTCTGGTGTTGGCATGGCTTTGAGTCCTTTCCGGTTGTGGCCATGATCCTTCGCGGCCTTGGCGGCCGCTCACCTCGCCTACGGACAGCCCACTGGGCTGTCCGCTTCACGGCTCAGCATGGCCGATTTTCTTGCGTAGTTCGAGTACGAATTCTGGTGTTGGCATGGCTTTGGGTCCTTTCCGGTTGTGGCCATGATCCTTCGCGGCCTTGGCGGCCGCTCACTTCGCCTGAGCGTCCCGTTCCGTCATCCTGAGCGAAGCGAAGGATCCTTAACCTTCCTCGCAAGCCACAATGCAGAAAGTCAAGGATCCTTCGACTTCGCCCTTCGGTGTCCGGCTACGCCGGATCGTCGCCGCCTTGGCGGCGGCTCGACCGCAACTGCGGTCGGCCTGCGGTCGTAGCTTTAATTGCTCACTGTCGTTCGCCCTCGCCTGCGAACGCCTCCGGCGTTCGCTTCACGGCTCGGCCTGCCTACGGACAGCCCACCGGGCTGTCCGCTTAACGGCTCAGCGCTCAGGATGACAGCGTAGGCCACGCTCTGCGCAGGATGACGCGGACGGCGGGGATCAGCGCGCCTTGGCCGCGCAGTCGGCCATCCATTCCTCCACGTCCGCGGGCTGCTTCGGGATGCCGGCGGACAGCCATTCGGGGCCGTGCTCGGTCATGAGCACGTCGTCCTCGATGCGGATGCCGATGCCGCGGTACTCCTGCGGGATCAGCAGGTCGTTGTCGCGGAAGTACAGGCCCGGCTCGATCGTGAAGATCATGCCCGGGCGGATGGGCGCGCCCTGGTACGCCTCGAAGCGGGCCTGGGCGCAGTCGTGCACGTCGAGGCCCAGATGATGGGCCACGCCGCACGCCAGCCAGCGGCGGTGCTGCTGGCCTTCGGGGGACAGGGACTCCTCCACGCTCACCGGCAGCAGGCCCCACTCGTGCAGGCGCTCAGCGATCACGCGCATGCAGGCATGATGGATGTCCGAATAGGTGGCGCCCACCTTCGCGGCCTCGAAGCCGGCCTGCTGGGAGTCGAGCACGGCTTCGTACAGGCGCTTCTGGAAATCGGTGAACTTGCCGTTGGTCGGGAACGTGCGGGTGATGTCCGCGGTGTACAGGGAATCGACCTCCACGCCGGCGTCCACGAGCAGCATGTCGCCGCGGCGGACCACACCGGTGTTGCGCATCCAGTGCAGGATAGGGGCGTGCGCGCCGGAGGCGACGATCGAATCGTAGCCCACCGCGTTGCCCACCTCGCGGGACACGGCGTTGAATGCGCCTTCGAGGATACGTTCCGAGCGCGGCTTGTCCAGCGCGCGCGGCAGGTTCTCGAGCAGACGATCGAAGCCCTGCTTGGTGGCGTCGATCGCCTTGCGCATCTCGCCCACCTCGTAGGCGTCCTTGGTCATGCGGGCCTCGGAGGTGAACTCCTTGAGCTTGTCGTCGGCCGCGGCGTTGGTGTCCGGATCCGGGAAGCCGTTGGTCTCGCGCAGGCCCTCGACCATCGCGGTGATCTGCGGATCGGTGTCGCGCACCACGCGCACGCGGACCGCTCCGGCCTCGGCACCAACGTCCTTGCCGAGCGCGTCGGGCAGCTGGGCGATGTCGTGCGTCTCCAGACCGGTCATAGCGGCCAGCTCCTTGAGACCGGCGCGCGGGCCCACCCAGTACTCGCCGTAATGGGCGTTCATGAAGAAGTCGGCGGTGTGGTAGTCTGCGCGCGGGGCGACGAACAGCTCGGCCACATGGGTCTTGCCGGCCTTGGCCTCATCGGAGTCCGGATCGGTGGGGTTGAGCACCAGCACGGCGCCCGCCTCGTAGTCCACGCCCAGTCCGGTGTAGTAGGCGAAGGTGGTGTCCGGGCGGAACATGTAGTCGCAGTCGTTGTTGCGCACCTTCGGCTGGCCGGCCGGGATCACGATGCGCTCGCCCGGGAACTGGGCGCCCAGCGCCGCGATGCGCTCGGGGATGAACTTGGAGGACTCAAGGGGCTCGACCTCGGGCTCGGAGGCATCCCAGCCGGTCTTCATGAAGTCCTTGAAGGCGCTGCCCAAGGGGCGCAGCGAACGGTTGTTCACACGGTCCTTCATCGGCTGGTCGTCGCCCGGGGCCTTTTTTGCCTCCTCAGCTTCGTATTCCTTGTCCTTTGCGGTCACCACGTCGGTCATCAATGCTCCTTTTGACGGTATGGTTCACATACAACGCCTATCCTAACCGCTTGCATTGCATTCGCGTTTCCGCGCCGGGCCGAATCCGGCACCGGAACCGGGGCTTCACCGGTCCGGTTGAAGGGGCCGTCTAGACTGGGGAGGGTTTTGAGGCAGGAGGAGAACGGAATGTCATTCGAGCATCCGAACAGGAACGGCGAATCGATCCGCGAGGTGGAGCGCGAGATCATGAAGCGCCCGCCGGAGCACAACACCACGAATCTGGATCTGGACCGCATGTCCCTGATGCTGGACATCCTGGGGCATCCGGAGGAGTCGTTCCGCGTGATCCATGTGACCGGCACGAACGGCAAGGGCTCCACCGCGCGCATGGCGGAGGCGATCTGCCGCGCGTACGGCCTGCGCACGGGCCTGTACACGTCGCCGCATCTGGAGCGGATCAACGAGCGCATCGCCATCGACGGGCAGGAACTCTCCGACGACGATTTCGTGGACGCGTGGGACCAGATCAAGGATCTGGTGGATCTGGTGGACGCCAAAATGGCTGAGCAGGGCAAGCCGAAAATGAGCTTCTTCGAGGTGCTCACCGCCATGGCCATCTGGAAGTTCGCCGACGCGCCGGTGGACGTGGCCGTCGTGGAGGTGGGCATGGGCGGCCGCGACGACGCCACGAACGTGCTCAACGCGGATGCGGCGATCATCGGCCCGGTGGACATGGACCACATGCAGTGGCTGGGAGGCACGGTGGAGGAGATCGCCGAGCACAAGGCCGGCATCATCAAGCCCGATTGCACGGTGATCGTGGGCCCGCAGCCGCATGAGGACGAGGTGCTGCCGATCATCGAGGAGCACGCGCGCGCCAACCACGCCCGTCTGGTGCGCGACGGCTACGAGATGGAGGTCGTCTCGCGCATGCCGGCCGTGGGCGGACAGGTCGCCACGCTGCGCACGCCGAGCGGCACGTACACGGAGGTCCCGATCGCCAAGTTCGGCGAGCATCAGGCGCACAACGCCCTCGCGGCCCTGGCCGCCGCCGAGGTGGTGATCCCCGTGGCCGGCGCGCTGGACGGCGATGCCGTGGCCGAGGCCCTCAGCGGCGTGAAGATCCCCGGGCGCATCGAGCAGATCCGCACCTCGCCCACGATCATCCTGGACGGCGGGCACAACGTGAATGCGGCCGAATCACTGCGCGCGGCGATCGAGGAGAACTACGAGTTCGAGCAGCTTGTGGGCGTGGTCGCGATGATGCACGACAAGCAGGTGGAGCAGTATCTGGGCGTGCTCGAGCCGGTGCTGAGCCAGGTGGTGGTCACCGAGAACTCGTGGCGCGATCGCGTGATGCCCGCCGACGAGCTGGAGAAGATCGCCGTGAAGGTGTTCGGGCCGGACCGCGTGATCCGCCGCGACGATCTGCCCGACGCGATCCAGACGGCCGTGGATCTGGTGGATGCGGCCGATGAAACCGGCGTGGGCTACGGCCGCGGCGTGGTGATCTGCGGCAGCTTCGTGACCGCCGGCGACGCGCGCACGCTGCTCAAGGAGCACATGAACCCCGATCTGGCCAAGCCCAAGGCCGAGCGCGTGGCGGACGATTCCGCAGAGGACGCCGGCCGCATCGAGCCGAATCTGGGCGCATAGCGGGTCGCGGTGTACCTCAAGGAGCTGACCCTTCGGGGCTTCAAATCCTTCGCCTCCGCGACCACGCTGCGCTTCGAGCCCGGCATCACCGCCGTGGTGGGGCCCAATGGCTCGGGCAAGTCGAACATCGTGGACGCGCTAGCCTGGGTGATGGGCGAGCAGGGGGCCAAGGCCCTGCGCGGCGCCCAGATGGAGGACGTGATCTTCGCCGGCACGTCGTCGCGTCCGCCGCTGGGACGCGCGCAGGTGACCCTGACGATCGACAACACCGACCATGCGCTCAACATCGAGTACACGGAAGTCACCATCTCCCGCACGATCTTCCGCAATGGCGGCTCCGAATATGCGATCAACGGCTCGCCCTGCCGTCTGCTGGACATCCAGGAACTGCTTTCGGACACCGGTCTGGGACAGCAGATGCACGTGATCGTGGGGCAGGGGCGGCTTGACGCGATACTCAGGGCCGACCCGTCCGGCCACCGCGCCTTCATCGAGGAGGCGGCCGGCATCCTCAAGCACCGCAAGCGCAAGGAGCGCGCGCTGCGCAAGTTGGCCAACACCGAGCGCAATCTGGCCCGGTTGGACGATCTGCTCGGCGAAATCCGCCGCCAGATGGGTCCTCTGGGCCGTCAGGCGCGCATCTCCCGCCGCGCCGACGCGATCCAAGCCACCGTGCGTGATGCGCAGTCCCGCCTGTACGCCGAGGACGCGCTCGCTGTGGAACGGCGTCGCGATGCGACCCGCGCCGAATTGGCGGACGTGCGCGCCAAACTCATCGAATCGCGGCGGCAGCTGGCAGGCGTGAAGGTGCGCATTGAGCAGGTGGAGGCGCTGGCGAGCGAATCCAGTCCGGCCATCGCGCGCGTCAACGAGATCTGGCATCGCTACGCGCAGTTGCAGGAGCGCTACCGGTCGCTCGCGCAGGTGGCGGGGGAGCGTGCCCGGTCGCTGCTCGGGCAGGTGGTGGAGCAGCCGGGCGAGGATCCGCAGCTGCTGGAGCGCCGGGCCGTGGAACTGGACGGTCAGGCCCGGCGGCAGCGTGACGCGGTCTCCGATGCCAGATTGGCGTACGATCGGGTCACCGAACGGCGTGCGGACGGCGAACGGAAGCTCGCCTCCGTGCGGCAGACGCTCACCGAACTGCGCAAAAGCGCGCGGGAGCGCGAGACTCGGGTCGGTGAGCTCAATACGCTCGCGGCCAGGGAATCGGCGGCCGTGGAACTCGCCGAAACGCGTGCCCGGGATTTCGCCTCGCAGCGTGACGCCCTGAAGCGACAGCTCGGGGACGCGCAGGCGCAGGCGGATCAGCTGAGGCGGGAATCCGAAATCATGGCGGACGATGACGGCAAGGCGCTGGACGAGGCCAGATCCGCGCTCGCCGCGGCACAGGAGAAGCTGGACGGTCTGCTGGACGAACAGCGGGGCGTCAATGGCCGGATCATCTCGCTCAAGGCCAAGGCGGATGCGCTCACGGATACGCTGGAAAGCCGGACCGCATCCGGTGAGCTCGAGCATGACCGGCAGGTGGGCGCGATGGGCCGGCTCGCCGACTTCATCCGCATTCAGGACGGCTGGGAGGAGGCCGTCGCGCACGCGCTGGATGCCTTCGCCGGGGCGATGGTGGTGCCGGGCGCGGAGCAGATGATGCATGCCCTGCGCCGGGCGAGGGAGGACAGGCTGGGCCGTGCCGTGGTGCTGGCCGCGGACGGGGGATTCGCGGACGGCGATGCGGATGGCCGAGATCCGGGGAACCGGCGGATGGGTGGATTCCCGTCGCTCGGATCGCTGGTGATGCAGGCCGATCCCAAGCAGGACGGTCCGGACGCCGGTCCCTCGCATGATCCAGCCGTTGCACAGGGCGTGACGGCCGCCGTGCGCCGGCTGCTTGAGGACGTGGCCGCCGTCGATACGCTGGATGATGCCCGATCGGCGCTCGCCGCCGGATGGGGAACGGCCGCCACGCGGGACGGGGAGATCGTCAACGCGGTCGCGGCGGCGGGAGGCTCGTCGCTGTCCCAGTCCGATCTGTCCTTGGCCGCAAGGAGGGACAAGGCGCTGGCCGAATCCCGGGCGTTGGCTGAGGATCTCAAAGTGCTGGACGATCGCGTGGCGCGTGCCACAGCCGATCGTGATGAGGCCCGGCTGGCGGTCGATCGTGAATCGGCCAAGCGCACGGAAGCCCGGTTGAAGGCCCAGCAGGCCGCCAAATCGCTTAAATCGGCGGACGATCGCGTGGCGGGATTCGAACGGCAGATCAAGGCGATGGACGGCAAGATCGCATCCGTCGAGTCCGATCGGCAGACCCACCGGCTCAAGTTGGACGATCTGCGCGTGGCACTGGAAGCGGCTGGGGAATCGGACGGCGAGCACGCCGATTCCGACGAGCTCGCCGAGCGCGAGACCGTGCTGGAACGGGACCTGTCCGCAGCTCGCGAGCAGGAGGTCACGGCCAAGATCGCATGGACCGAAGCCACGCGCAAGGCCGATTCGCTGGAACGTCAGGCCGGGTTGCTGCATGATCAGTCGCGCGAGGCCGCGGAGCGCCGGACGCGCGTGGAGGCGCTCAACGCCAAACGCCGCGATCAGGCGGCCCATGCGAACGGAGTGGCCGATGATGCGCGGCAGATCGCGGAGATGATCGGCGAGTACATCGACCAGACCACCGCCAAGCGTGACGCCCTGCAGGCCGAGGCGTCCAGCCATGACGACGAGCTCAGGGCCCTGCGCGCCGAACGGGATCGCATCGACCCGCAGGTGGCCGATCTTGCCGCGCGCGAGCACACCCTGGACGTGGAACGCGAACGCGTGGCCGGCCAGTACGGTCAGATCACGCAGAAGGTGTCCGACGAGCTGGGCATGACCTTGGAGGAACTGATCGCGCAATACGGGCCGGACCAGCCGGTGCCCGTGCCGGACGACCGGTCGGATGCCGATGCCGGGACGGACCACGCGCAGCCGGAGCATGAGCGGCCGGTCAAGACCGTGCCGTACAACCGCGACGAACAGCGCAAGCGCCTCGACAAGGCCCGCCGGGAGCTGGCCGCGCTCGGCAAGGTCAACCCGCTCGCCACCGAGGAGTACGAGGCTTTGGAAACGCGCAACCAGTACCTGAACGATCAGCGCAATGACGTGGTCCAGTCGCGCGACGACCTCATGGGCATCATCAAGGATTTGGACGACACGATGGTGGAGGTGTTCCGATCGGCCTTCGAAGACACCGCCAAGGCCTTCGAGCGCATGTTCGGCATGCTGTTTCCCGGTGGCACCGGACGGCTGCGGCTCGAGGATCCGGACAGCCCGCTGACCACCGGGGTGCTGGTGGAGGCCAGCCCCGCGGGCAAGCGCGTCAAACAGCTGAGCCTGCTGTCCGGCGGCGAGCGGTCGCTGACCGCGCTGGCGCTGCTGTTCGCGATCTTCACCGCCCGTCCCAGCCCGTTCTACGTGATGGACGAGGTGGAGGCCGCGCTCGACGATGTGAACCTCACCCGGCTGCTCAACGCGCTGGAGGATCTGCGCGAGCATGCGCAGCTGATTGTCATCACACATCAGCAGCGCACGATGAGCATTGCGGATGCCTTGTACGGCGTAACGATGCGTGCGGATGGTGTGACCGCCGTGGTGAGTCAGCGGTTGGCACATGCTGGTTCAACGTCATCCTGAGCGCTGAGCCGTTAAGCGGACAGCCCGGTGGGCTGTCCGTAGGCGAAGGGAGCCGCCGCCAAGGCGGCGACGGTCCGGCGCAGCCGGACACCGTAGCGCGAAGTCGAAGGATCCTTGATTTGTGCAGTAAGTTAAGGATCCTTCGACTCCGCTGCGCTCCGCTCAGGATGACGGGGCTTTCCGCTTAACGGCTCAGCGCTCAGGATGACGTTGGGAAGGCCTAGAACCCGGTGTTGGTGGGCTTGGGATAGTACTTGCCGAACTTGCGATACTGGTTGAGCTCGGACTCCATGAGATGCAGCCAGCGCTTGGGGCTCATGTCCTTCGGATTGCGCTGCGGACTGATGCGTCCGGCCTTCTGCAGTCGCACCACCTGCTCCCGGAGCTTCGGATCGACCACGTAGCGGCGCAGCAGATGGTTCGGGATGATCGAGTACAGCACCTCGTCGTCGGCCACGCGCGGGGCCATCGGATGGCCCTCGATCACGTCGGAGACCAGCACTTCCATGGGGTTGATGCCGGCACCCACCACGTAGAAGCTGTTGCGGCCGATGCGCGGATTGACCTCCAGGAAGTAGAACCGGCCGGTATGGGGGTCGCGCTTGACGTCGAAGTTCGCGAATCCGCGGTACGGCATCGATTCGAGGAACCGGCGGGCCGGCTCCAGGATTTCCTTGATCGGCTCGGTGATCATGGCGCACGGGTTACCGAGCGTGGCCGGATGATGCTCCTCGAGCAGCACATGCGCCGAGCACAGCAGCGACACCGTGCCCGTGGTGTCCACATAGGCGGTCACCGAATACATCTGCGTGTCGTCGCCCTCCACCAGCTCCTGCGCCACGAACGTGCCGCGGAAACCGGCCTTGGCAAGCGTGGACCACAGGGCGCTCAGCTGCGACGGGGTGTCGATGCGGTACACCTTCTGGCGGCCTTCGAACAGCAGGTTCTCGTACTGCGAGCTGTCGGCAGGCTTGGCCACGATCGGGAAGCGCAGATCGGCGGGCGTGGGCTGCGGACGCCATTCGGGGGAATCCGCCCCGGAGAAGTCCTCGTAGAACGACTTGGGCACCGGCATGCCCTGCGCGGTGGCGAGGCGCTCGAATTCCTGCTTGTCGCTCACGCGCTCGATCACCTCCAGCGGCGGGATCGGCACCACGTAGTACCGCTCCAGATCGGCGCGGTGCGTGGCCAGCACGTGGATGCGCCAATCGGTGTTGGCGAGCAGCAACAGGCGCCGGCGCGGGTTGCGGGCCTTGAGATCGGCGCCCAGACGCAGCAGCTCGTCGACCAGCGGGCCTTCCTCGTTGGCCTTGTCGAAGGCGTGGCGCGTGATGATCGCCGAATCGCGGATCGCCGAGGGGTTGTAGGCGGTCACCATGATGGGCTTGACGCCGTACGCCTCGTTGAGCTCGCGCGCCATCGCGTACGCTCCCAGATCGCCGCCAAGAATCACCGGTTGGAAAGCCGTCATCTGATTGTTCTCCTTGCATTGCATCGTCAACCCCACCCACTATACGCGGGACCGTCCATTCCGCACAGCCCATATAGCTCCATCCCGGCGCATTCCGCGATACAGTTGGCTTCAGACCGCAACAGCGGGAACCAATGCGACGGACACGGAGGATCATATGACCGAGGCAACTTCGACGGAGCGACTGCGCGAGGCGCTGGCCAACCGCACCGGCACCAGCCCGCGTGACTGGTATCCCGTGTTCAAGGCGCGCTACGGCATGCTGGAGACCTTCTCGGCGTTGAGGAAGGCGCACGGCAGCGGCGTGGTGCGCACGCAGCTGTTCACCTGCTGCACGGCGGTGGACCCGATCATCGTGGCGGGCCTGAAGCCGCGGTACGAGGAAATCGACCCCCGCACGCTGTCAATTGACGCGTCCACCCTGCGCGAAAGCAGGGGAGACGCGCCCACGCGCGCGGTGATGCTCCAGCACACCTTCGGCATCATCGACAACGCAGCCGATCTGCATCTGGCCGAGGCGACACGCAAACTGCCCGGCGCGCTGCTGGTGGAGGATTGCGCGCACTGCGTGGCCCGCATGTCCCGCGCCGATGACGGCAGCCCGCGTGCGGACGTGTCCGTGCATTCCTTCGGCGTGGAGAAGATCCTGCCCACGCGCTTCGGCGGCGCGATCTGGGTCAACCCCCGTCTTACCGAGACCGATCCGGCCGTGGACACGGAACTGCGCGGCCGGCTGGAGGCGCTGCCCCGGCCGGACAGGCGGCTGGATGCGATCACGCGCGCCTACATCAACGAGAACCGCGTGTTCTCCCGTCTGGGATCGCTCGGTGGCAATATGCGCCGCGGCTTCACGGGCATCGGGCTGTACGAGCCGCCGATCGCCGACGTGGAACGGGCCGGCGGATTGGCCTACGCCTCCATGAAGCCCACGGAGTGGATCGAACGCAAGGCGACCGAGGCGATCAGCGCGCTGAGCTCCAACGAGAACGGACGCCGGCATGTGGTGGCCATCTACCGCGAGCGTCTGGGGGATGTGGCGGACCGGCTCGGCATCCCCGCCGGCGCGATGACCGGCCGTCCACAGCCGCTGCTGCGGTTCCCGCTGTTCATGGACACCACGGAACGGGCCGAGCAGGTGCTTGGGGCCGTGCGCGAGGCCGGTGGATACGCCGAGCGCTGGTACCGCCCCGAGCTGTTCCCGGGTGTGACCGATCCGGCCCGCTACGGGGTGGACGGCGACGTGCATGCGCGGCTGGAAACCACCGGCCGTCTGGTGGCCGGAGCCGTCTGCCTGCCCACCGAACTGAGCGAGCGGACGGCCCATGCCGTGGCCGACGCCGTATTGCGCTCGTTGTGAAAAACGGCGTGAAAACGGTTCCTACCGGATCCTGTCCTTGACGGTCTTGGCTACCTGCAGGGACTTGTAGAACACCTTCTTGATCGGGATGTCGTGTCCGGCGGCCACTTCGGTGACCTCCTCGGTGAACT
Source organism: Bifidobacterium vespertilionis (assembly GCF_008698145.1). Lineage (GTDB taxonomy): Bacteria > Actinomycetota > Actinomycetes > Actinomycetales > Bifidobacteriaceae > Bifidobacterium > Bifidobacterium vespertilionis. The sequence goes on along the minus strand of NZ_RZNZ01000018.1, from coordinate 21,574 downwards.
TGGTCTTGAATTCGTTGAGTCCCATGAGGCTGGGCGCGAAGTCGGAGCCGATGCCCATGAGATCGTAGCGCTTGAGCCCCTGCGAACCCAGGATGCAGCACTCGTCGTACAGCAGCTTGTCCGTGACGTGCAGGCGCATCACGTCGTTGCGCATGCCGGCGTAATAGCGCACGGCCAGATCGCCGTTCACGGTCACGATCGACCAGGCGACCACGCGGCCCTCGATGCGGGCGGCGAACACGCGGCAGTGGTCGGCGCCCAGCGCCGCGATCATATCCGAATAATCGGTGATCGGAGCGGGCGTGAAGCCGTCGCGCTTGCCGGTCTCCACCATCACGTCGTAGTATTCGGCGAAATCGACGATCGCCTGAGCGGTCTCGTCCGCGCACTCGGCCGGGCATTCGCGCAGGGCCTTGCGCACATCGCGGCGGCCACGGCGCTTCATGCGGGCGAGGATCTCGTCGTCGCCGCCGGTGATGTCGATCACCACGGTGCGGTCGTACGGCACGGTGGACAGCGCGCGCTCGTAGCCGTCCTCGAACCAGGTGTCCAGACGCAGGAACGCCACGTTGTGGTCGCGCTTCTTCACCTCGGCGGCGATCGCGTCGATCACCTCATGCTCGGCGGCCGCATCCGCGGGCTTGTTCACCCACGTGGGGCCGTGCATCGAACGCAGATAGTGGTAGCCGTGCGTGTCCATGTCGATGAGCGAGCAGAATGCCAGCACCTCGGCGCCCCGCTTGATGCGGAAGGCGCCCCACGGCGTGCGTCCGGGAATCTCCGCCTGGAAATCGGCCCAGACCTTGGTCTGCTCGATCGGCAGGGTGATGCCCAGTCCGGCCGCCTCGCGCTCAAGGTCCGGCAGATCGATGGATTCGATGGTGATCATGCGATGTGTTCCTTTGTCACTTTCACTTCTGGTTCAGTCCGAACAGGCGCTCGATGACGTGATCGTCGCCCTCGTACGGCACATGGCGGTTGCGGTCCTTGATCCACCGCTCGTTGCCCTTGCCGATGAGCAGCAGCACGTTGAAGCGGTCGGCATGGGCGCGGGCGTCGTACACCGCGTTCGTGATGGCGGTGCCACGGTCGGAGATGACCGTGGACGTCACGTTCGGGTCGGTGATGTAGCCCTGCATTTCCATGCAGATGTCGATGAACGGCTCGGTGTTCGTGTCCTCCGCGGTGAAGACGAAGTTCGCGATGCGGTGCTCGGCCGCCTCCACGATCTCCTTGCGGCGATCCACCGCCTTGTTGCCGGCGGAACCGGTGACCAGCGTGATGCGCGGATCCCGCTTGCCGTAGCGCTCGTACACGAAGTCGATCAGGGCGGTCACGGACGCGAAGTTGTGCGCGTAGTCCACGATGGCGATGGTGTTCGACTGCGGATCCTCGAAACGTTCCATGCGGCCTGCGATGGTGATCGGCTCGATCGCGTGCAGGGCAGTGGCGTCATCCAGCGGGACGCCCGCCGCATGCGCGATGGCGATGGCCGCCGCCGCGTTCGCGTAGTTGAAGTCGCCATCCAGCGCGAGGCGGAATGCGCCCAGTTCGGCGCCGTCCGAGGCAAGATCGTACGCGCTGTGGTCGGCGTTGGCGGGCCATGCGATGACGTCCGCCGGAGTGCCCTCGTCGCGGCCGGCGTTGTGCAGCGCGAAGGTGGTGACCGGCACATTCGCGGCGGCCGCATCCTCGCGGATCAGATCCGCGTGCGCGCAGTCGGCGCCCAGCACCAGCGTCCTGCTGTTGGCCGTGATCCGGCGCTTGCAGTTGAGATAGTCCTCGAAGGTGGGGTGCTCGATGGGGCTGATGTGGTCGGGCGAGATGTTGAGGAACGCGCCCACGTCGAAGGTGAGGCCGTACACGCGGTCCACCTTGTAGGCCTGCGAGGAGACCTCCATGACCAAGTATTTCATGCCGTTGTTCGCGGCCTCGCGCATCATGCGGAAGGCGTCCAGCGATTCGGGGGTGGTCAGATCGGATTCCTTGTACGTGTGGCCGTCCAAGCAGTTGTCCACGGAGGAGAACAGCGCGGCCCGGCCTTCCGATGCGGCGTTGAGGATGGCCTGCGTGAAGTAGGCGGTGGTGGTCTTGCCCTTGGTGCCGGTGATGCCGACCACGGTCAGCTCGTCCTGCGGTCGGCCGAAGAAGGCGGCGGACAGCAGGCTCATGGCCTTGCGCGCGTCGTCCACGATCAGGCCCGGCGCCTTGGTGGCGTCGGAGAGATCGGTCTCGGCCACATAGGCCGCGAGGCCCTTGGCGTCCACGCCGTCGAGATATGCGGCCTTGAAGTTGCCCTTGCAGAACAGCAGCGAGCCCTTCTCCACCGTGCGGGTGTCGTAGGTGACGTCCGCGAACGGGACATCCGATCCCTCCACGCGCGCGGGGTCCAGGGTCCACGCGTCGCCGTGGATGATCTCGCGCAGCAGATGATGCGCCCTGAGCAGTTCGGCCGCCGAGGCCAGGGTCAAAGCCATGTCGTTCCTTTCCGATCGATTCGTGTTCATTGTAGGGCCGTCCGGCGCTTCTTCCGCCACGCGGTTCGGGCCGTCAGAGCCAGTCGCCGTGGATGGGCGCGCGGCCCCGGGAGGAGAGCCAATCGTTGAAGGAGTCGCGCCAATCGACGTATGCGGCGCGCTGCCATGCCATGAGATCGCCCAGCGCGAGGTGTCCCACCTGCGGGTACAGCGTGCTCATCGGGGCGATCAGGTCCACGGCGGCGATCGTGTCCGCCGTCGCATCGTGGAAATCGCCGTGCGGCTCCACGCCGTAGTAGAACGTGGTGTCCGTCAGGGTGCGCTTGCCCTTGCGGCGTGAAACCTTGCGGTCGATCACCAGCGGGTCCACCACAAGCAGCGGCATGGGGGAGACCCCCTCGGCCGCCTGGCGCTCATCCAGCGTGGCTAGCTTCCATCGGGTCACATCGCCGTTGAGCATGGCCAGATCGAAAGGGGCGTTGTAGGCGAGCAGCGGGATGCGGCGGGCCTGGGCGGCGGCGATCAGCGCGGCGATCTCGTCGATCGCCTCGGTGGGCTCCGCGCCGTGCTCGGCCAGGAATTCGTCGGTGAACCCGTTGACCTCGCTGGCGCGCGGGTTCATGGGGCGATGGGGGTTCACGATCCATGTGGCGATCACATCGCCGTCGTACCCCTTGGACGGGTCGCGCAACACCAGCGTGGCGGACACGATCGCATCCCTGCCCGCCGCGATGCCCGTCGTCTCCGTGTCGAAGCCCAGCAGCATGGAATCGGCCAGCGTGGTGGATTCGTCCTGGGGTGCGATCGCCTCGATCGCTTTCATCAGCTCGTCATTCATAATCCTCCACCATAGCCAGTCGGCTAGAATACGGTCTGTGACTGAAAGCATGGAAGACAAACGACGCCGATTCGAGGCCCTTGCCATGCCCGTCGTCGATGCGCTGTACCGGCAGGCCATGAAGCTGACCAACAATCCGGACAACGCCCAGGACCTGGTGCAGGACACCTTCGAGCGCGCGTTCAAGGCCTTCGATTCGTTCCAGGAGGGCAGCAACTTCGAGGCGTGGATGACCACGATCGAGCGCAACGCCTACTTCAACCAGTATGCCAAGGACAAGCGCAGGCCGCAGCGGGCCAACGACGAGACCGGTGAGTATGACGACTGGGACATCTACGATGCGGCCGAGCATTCGAGCGAGGGGCTCAAATCCGCCGAGCAGGAGTATCTGGACGCCTTCGCGCCGGAGGAGATCCTCGCCGCGCTCAACAAGCTCAGCCCCGAGCGCCGTCAGGTGTTCATCGACGCGGCGATCGACGGCAAGTCGTACCAGCAGGTGGCCGACGAGCAGCATGTGAAGATCGGCACGGTGATGAGCCGGCTCAACCGCGCGCGCACCCAGCTCAAGCGCGAGCTCGCATCCTATGCGGCGGCTCGGGGCTATGTGACGGATACGGCGGGGAAGGGCCCGCACACCGGTTCGCGCGCTGGGGCCCGCGCGGGTTCGGGCACTGGTTCGCCCACGGCGAATCATTCCACAGGCGAAACCGCGGCCGGGACTTCCGAAAACCCCCATAATGGAGGGGAAGAGCGAAAGGAGCAGGCATGAACGACGATTGTCAGTCCCGCGTGTCGATTACGCGGACCACGTCGGTGAGCACCGTCAGTGACGACGGCATGACCCGTACCGAAATACATGTGACGCAGGTGTGCAGGGGGCCGGTGGATTCCGCCGTGCCCGCCGTCGCGTCCGCCGCGGCCGTCGCGCAATCGGACACCAAGACGCATGCGGCGCACGACGTTGCATCCGGCGATTGCGGCTGCGGCTGCTTTGATGTGGATGCCAGTTGCGACGAGCGGGAGAAGGCCATGATCGCGGCCCTGCGCGCGTATCTGCGCCCCGATCAGGCCCCCGAATGCCTGATGGCGAAGCTGAACGCCGTGCTGGACCGCTGCTGCGGGCAGTGAGGCCTGCAGCCGGCGCGGCTGACGGCAGGCGTTTCCGACAAAAGAAAAAACCCGCATTGCTCGCCTGTGGCGAGATGCGGGTTTTGTTATTCTGCCGTTGTTACAGCGGCAAAGGATCAGGTGTTGGGCCGCTTGCCGTGGTTGGCGGCCTTCTTGCGGCGATCCCTGCGCTTGCGTCCGCGCATGCCCATGATGGACTCCTTTACTGGATTTTGAATAAGCCTACGGAATTATGGCACAACCCGTCGATTTCGGCAACTCAGGCCTGCGTTGCGTTGATGAACAGCTTGGTGACGCTGGTCTCGCCGGGCTTGACCACGATCAGCTGGTTGCCGGTGTTGAACGCGTTCGCGTACGCGGTCTGCGGCTCGATCGCCGTGCCGGCCGGGTGCTTGAACGCCGGGAAGCCGGTGCCGGTGCACATCTGGAAGGACGTGATGGTCTCGTCGCCGCCCACATGCACGGTCAGGCCGTCCGGGCGCTCGAACGTGGCGAACACGCGCCCGTCCGCATCATGATGCACATCGGTCCACGCGTCGTCGAACGGCTGGTCCACCAGCAGGCGCGGCTCGCGGAAGTCGTACTTCGTGCCCTCCACCGGCTCGGTGCCGGTCGGGATGAGGTTGCCGTCCACGGTCACGTGCGTGTCCGCCGGGATGGTGACCCGGCACTTGGCGTTGTGCCCGTCGATCTCGTCGCCGTAGCCCTTTTCACCGTTGGACAGCCACGGGTGGATCGCCAGCGCCCACGGCAGGTTCTCGCCGCCGTTGTTGTAGGCCTCCACGGTCACCGTCAGCCCGTCGGGGCCCAGCTCGTGCGTGGCCGTGACGATCAGGTCGAAGGGGTAGCCCAGCAGGAACGGCACGCGCCAGGACTGGGTCACGGACGTTTCGGTGAGGGACTCAAGCTTCCAGTAGGAGCGGTAGCCGTAGCCGTGGATGGCGGTGTTGCGATCGTGCTCGTCGATCGGCAGCGTGTAGGTCCTGCCCTCGAACGTGTACTCGCCGCCCTCGATGCGGTTGGGGAACGGGACCAGCAGCTGGCCGTGGCAGCAGGTGACCGGGTCGTCGGGACCCAGCGGCACCGTCACGTCCTTGCCCTGATAGGTGAGCTTGCGCAGCGTGGCGCCCAGTTCGGTGACGACGGCCTTGTAGTCGCCGTACGCGATGGAGTATTGCTGGCCGGTGCGCGGCGGGATGTTCTTCGCAACCATGTGGCACTTCCTTTGTGACAGAGGCGATGTTACCGCTCCCACTATAGCGTCCGCATGGCCGTTATGGGGGATGCCGGCGTGGGTGGTGGAATGCAGGTGTCATTCGAGTATGTGCACGGATGTGGTATTATTAACCACATCAGTAAACAAACAAGGAGGTTTCCATGGATACGGCAATGACTTCCACCGCGACTGCGTCTCCTGCTGTGGCTCAGGCGGCTGTGGCTCCGGCAACTGAATCCAAGGCCATTCGCGCCAGCAAGGAGGTGATCGCGCAGGCGTCCCAGGTGGCGGAATCGTACGGGCTCACGCTTGCCGCGGCCACGCGCGCATTCTGGACGCAGATGGCGCGCACCGGCATCATCCCGCTCAGCTTCGAGGCGGAGCGTCCCAACGAGGAGAGTCGCGAGGCCATTCGCGAGACGCAGGAGATCATCAGGAATGGTGGTCCTGCGTATGCCAACCTTGATGAGATGTACAAGGATTTGGGGTTGTGATCATGCTCAGGCCTTCTCCCACTTCAAAGTTCAAGCGAGATCTCAAGCGGCTGCGCAAGCGCCACATGGACATAGCTCCACTTGACGAGGTCATGCGGCTCATTTTGGACAACTCCGCCGCATCCATAGAGGAGCTGAAACGCAGGCACAACATGCACACGCTGAGCGGGGAATGGATGGGGTCCAACGAGTGCCATGTGGCCAACGCCGGCGATTGGCTGCTCATCTGGTGCGTCGCGGGGGAACTGGCCATCTTCCAGCGCACCGGGTCGCACGACGAGCTGTTCGGCTGAAAGCGGGATCCTTTAGGCGTCAGGCCGGCCGAGGCGGCCGTCATGGCATACTGGGAAGCGATTTGCATCGCGGACATGGGAGGAGTGGCTTATGACGGGCATCGGCGACGGGGGCAAGCGCATCGTGCTGGCGGATCCGCGCGGGTTCTGCGCCGGCGTCGACCGCGCCATCCTCACCGTGCAGACCATTCTGAAGGCGGCCGATCGTGGTGCCGCGGCGGGCGACGGGGGATTGCCTCCGGTGTACGTGCGACGGCAGATCGTGCACAACAAGCATGTGGTGGAGGATCTGGCCAAACAGGGCGCCGTGTTCGTGGAGGAGCTTTCGGAGGTGCCTGACGAGGCCGTGGCGGCCGGTGTGCCCGTGGTGTTCTCCGCGCATGGCGTCTCCCCGACGGTGAAGGGCGAGGCCGCGGCCCGCGGCATGCATGTGGTGGACGCCACATGCCCGCTGGTGAGCAAGGTGCATCGCGAGGTGCTGCGCTTTGTGAAGGAGGGGTATGAGATCATCTACATCGGCCATCGCGGGCACGATGAGGCCGTGGGCGTGGTGGGGGAGGCCCCCGATCATGTGCACCTGATCGAACATGCGTCGGATGTGGACGGGTTGGATTTCAGCGAGGACACTAAATTGGTGCTGCTCACCCAGACCACGCTCAGCGTCGATGAGACCGCGGACACCATCGCCGCGCTCAAGGATCGCTTTCCGTGGATCGCCATGCCGCCGAACTCGGACATCTGCTACGCCACCTCGAACCGGCAGGCGGCGGTCAAGCTCGTGGCCGAGCAGTCCGACTGCGTGGTGATCGTCGGATCGGCCAACTCCTCCAACTCGGTGCGTCTGGTCGAGGTGGCGCAGGAGGGTCTGGGATCGCGCGGTGTGGCCCATCGGGTGGATGACGCCGGCGATCTGGACGATTCCTGGTTCGATGGCGTTCAGGCCGTGGGCATATCCTCCGGAGCCTCGGTTCCGGACGAACTGGTGGGTGGCGTGATCGACGCGCTGCAGGCCATGGGATACACCGGCATGCACGCGGTGGAGACGATCAAGGAGAATATGCATTTTGTATTACCTGCGGAGCTTCGCTCCCGCAGGTAATCGTCGCGCCCGTAAGGGTTTTCCGTCATCCTGAGTGGAGCGCGGAGCGCGGAATCGAAGGATCCTTAACTTCCCCGCACAAATCTTCCCGCACAAATCTCCGTCGAATTGCAAGTTCTGCCAGCAACCTGTCCCGCTTTCCGGTTTGCTGGCAGAACTTGCATCTGAGAGCCCCCAGCGGCCCGCTAAGATACAGGATCTGCCAGTAAACCGGAAAGACGAACGACTTGCTGGCAGATTCAGCAAGTCGGGTCTGGCCGAGCATCGTAGGGGGCATTCCGCAGCGGCCTTGGCCAATGCGCACGGGTTAAGGATCCTTCGCTTTGCTCAGGATGACAGCAGGTGACTCCGATGCCCCTATAGTTTGTCAAGTGGTTTTGTCGGGGTGTCGCCGATGGCGTGGAGGCCGTCGAAGCAACGGCGCTCGAGCCCGGGAGGGAACCTCTTGCCCGTCTCGATCGCGCTGATCCTCGAGGACGCCACGGCGGGGACCTCGCCGAGGTGCTGCTGGCTGGCGCCCAGTGGCCGGGATCAAACCTCTCTCCGGAAGGTGGACCGGCGCGTGACCGGGTGTGCGTTGTGACCGGGGGGCGTGACATGGCGTGCCCATTCCCGGTCACGGGGATTTTAAAATGGCTTTATTCCAACGATTCCGGCACCCCGTGACCGGGCGTGCCCACACCGTGTCACGCACCCGGTCACGCCGCACGCCGTGTCACGCCCCCGGTCACACGCCGGGTCACGCCGGATCCCGGAACCGGCCCGATCCGCCCGGTCTGCCCAGTTCTCGTCTAGTTCGTCTAATTCGCCGCGCATACTGGGCAGATCGGGCAGATCGGGCCTCTCGCCGCGCAAACTGGGCGGATCCTGCCGTCTGGAGGCCGAAAACCGGTCGCAGAAGACCGGATCTGCCCAGTTTGCGAATTCAGTATTCCGATTTGCCCAGTTTGTGGGTGGGCCAGTGTGGTATGCATGCGCAGGCTCTTTACGTCCGGGGTGCGGCGATGACCCACGTCATCCTGAACAAAGCGCGCAGTTGAAGGATCCTTAACTTTGTGCACGAATCAAGGATCCTTCGACTCCGCCCTGATGGGCTTTGCTCAGGATGACGGGCTGCTCAGGATGACCGGAGTCGCCCTACCAGGTGCCGATCGGCGCGGCCACCGCGTCCAGTACCTTGAGCAGGTCGTTCGGGTTCACGCCCACGGAAAAACCGCGTTTGCCGCCGGACAGCAGGATCTTGTCGAACTTGAGGGCGCTGTCGTCGAGCACGGTCTTGTGATGCACCTTCTGGCCGAGCGGCGAGATCCCGCCGACCACATAGCCCGATTCGCGCATCGCCACCTTCGGGTCGGCCATGGCGGCCTTCTTCGCGCCCACGGCGGCGGCGAGGGCCTTCAGATCCATATGCCCGCTCACTGGCACCACGCCCACCACGCGCTCGGAGCCCGTGTCCGCCATCAGCGTCTTGAACACCTGATGCTCGTCGAAGCCGAGCTTCTTGGCGGCCTCCACGCCATAGCCGTCGTCCATGTGATCGTTGGAGTGCTCGTATTCGTAGGTCTCGAACGGCACGCCCGCCTGCTCAAGCTGGAGCGTGGCCGGCGTGGACCCCTTGCCCTTCGCGTTCTTGGTTTTCTTGCTCATAGTGACAGTTCTACCGCGGCGCCCGGAACATGGTCATGCGCCGCTCGCATACGAAAATCCCCCGACCGGAGCGATCCGATCGGGGGATTTTCAACACCTAGTTACGTGTAACTACGCGCGAGGCTGCCGGGGAAGCTCAGTCCTCGGAGATCTCGGCGAAGTACAGCAGGGTACGGATCATGTTGCAGGTGAAGCCGTACTCGTTGTCGTAGAAGGTGACCGTGCGGGCCAGGGTCACGCCGTCAACGGTGTTGACGTCGGTCTGGGTCGGATCGAAGACACCGCCGTGGGTGTCGCCGATGATGTCGGAGGAGACGATCTCGTCAGCGTTGTAGCCGAAGTACTCGGTGTTGGAGAAGGCCTCCTTGAAGGCCTCGTTGATCTCTTCCTTGGTGGTGTTCTTCTCGAGCACGGTGGTCAGCTCGGTCACGGAGCCATCCGGGACCTGGATGCGCTGGGCGTGGCCCTGCAGCTTGCCGTTGACCTCCGGGACGACCTTGCCGATGGCCTTGGCGGCACCGGTGGAGTGCGCGATGGTGTTGATCGCGGCGGCGCGGTTGTTGCGGGCCTTCGGGAAGCGCGGGCCATCCAGGATCATCTGGGTGCCGGTGTAGGCGTGGATGGTGGTCATGAAGCCGGCCTTGATGCCGAACTTGTCGTTCAGCAGCTTGACCATGGCGGCCATGGAGTTGGTGGTGCAGGAGCCGGCGGACACGATCACGTCGGTCGGCTTCAGGGTCTCGTGGTTGACGCCGAAGACGATGGTCGGGGTGGTGTCATCCTTGGCCGGGGCGGAGATCAGGACCTTCTTGGCGCCGGCGTTGATGTGAGCCTGGGACTTCTCGGCGGAGGTGTAGAAGCCGGTGCACTCGAGCACGTACTCGACACCGTCGTTCTTGACCCACGGGATGTTGTTGGCGTCCTTCTCCGCGTAGACCTTGTACTCCTTGCCATCAACCACGATGGCGTCGTCGGTGGAGGTGACCTCGACCGGAGTGCCGTCGTCGTGACGGAAGGTGCCGTGGGTGCTGTCGTACTTCAGCAGGTAGGCCAGCATGGAGGGGGTGGTCAGATCGTTGATGGCGGCGACTTCGATATCGCCGGCCTGGCCGCCGCGAGCCTGAAGCTCGAAGATGCGACGGAAGGCAAGACGACCAATGCGACCAAAGCCGTTGATACCAATCTTAACTGTCATGTAATTCTCCCTTTAGTGGGGTGGCCGTGGCACGCTATGGCGCCGGGCCATTGTTTACCAACAGCATTTACTCTAATGCGCCGCCTGTACTTACGGCAACGTTGTCTGACATGTTTTCCGCGGGTGTTCAACAGCACGTGTGTGAGCGTTCACTTCGTCGCCGCACGCTGTCCCCGTGCCGGGGCCGGCCGTCCCGTCACTCACGGGCCTGCGGGGCGAGTATCGAGGAGATTTCGGTGCTGAGCGGGCCCAGATCGCCTTCGAAATCATGGAATCGCGTCACTTCGGGAGCCGGCGCTTCGGCGGGGAAGGTAATTACCAGTGTGCCGCTGCGCACGCTGATGGCCGAGGGTACGCCGGGCAGGAACTCGTTGCTCACGCCCTGCACCACGGTGTTGGTGAGCTCGCCGTGCTCCAGCTGGTATTTGAGACCGGGCTCGTTCACATCGTGGGATGCGTCCGAATGGGAGAACACCGAAACCATGCGTCCCGGTTCCACGTCGTTGGCCGGGAAGGCGAGTTCGCCGTCGGTGATCGCGGTGATCACCGTGCCGTCGCCGTGCAGGAAGCCGATGCCCCCGTGCGTGGCGAGCAACGCCATGAGCTGGATGTTGGCGATCGTGTGGTCCACGCGCCCGCCCAGTCCGCCGTAGATGTGGAAGGTGCGGGCCCCATGCAGCCAGCCGATCTTCAGCGCTGAGAGCATGTCCGGATCGTCCTTCTGTGGCGGCAGGGCGATCGTGCGCTCTCCGGCGGCCGGCCGCGCGCCCCGGAGCGAATCGAAATCGCCGATCACCAGATCCGGGGCCACCCCCAGCGCGCGGGCATGGTCCAGACCTCCGTCCGCGGCGATCACCAGGGCCCCGTCCGGCACGACGGGGGTATTGAGCAGGCCGGGGTAGTATTCGCCGGCCCCGAAGATCACGCAGGTTTCCTTGGCTAAGACACTCATGGAATCCACTGTACGTGGATTGCCGCGACTACTTCGTCTTCCGGGGGCGGATTTCGGACCTTTCGCGAAGCCATTTGGCCTTCCGAGGGCATGTCGGAATGGCTCAAAGACTGAATTCCGTCCCTGATGCAGGGGAATCGGGCCGCAAATGCAGGGTATTCGGGCCGCGAATGCCGGTTGACGAGCTGGTCGGCTGCCCTAGGAAGGCCGAATGGCTTCGCGCAAACCGGACAATCCGCCCTCTCAAGGCCGAATGCTGGTAGGCTCCCGGATAGATACGGCGAACGGCACGGCGAAGGCCCGATTTGCGGGCGGAGAGGCAGATCAGTCATGGCGAAGGCGGCGGAGCGGACGAAGGACCGTCCCATCCTCAACTCGAAGATCTTCCTCTACATCACCGAGTTCTTCTCCGGCATGGCCGTGATGGCCGCGGAGCTGGGGGCCTCGCGCCTGCTGGCCCCATATTTCTCCAGCTCGCAGATCGTATGGACCATCATCATCGGCACGATCATGATCGCCCTGGCGCTCGGCGCGGTGTTCGGCGGCCGGTGGGCGGACCGCGATCCCGATCCGGACCGGCTGTACCGCCGCATCCTCATCGCCGCCGCATGGATCGCGCTCATCCCGCTGGTGGGCAAGTACCTGATCATCGCCATCTCCGGTCTGCTGATCGTCACGGTGTCCACGAACTTCCTGGTCGTGGCCGCATTCGTCTCCTGCATGATCATCTTCGTGCCGCCGCTGTTCCTGCTGGGCACCGTCACGCCCGGCCTCAACAAGTTCGCCACCGACTCCCTGGACACCAATGCCAGCGTGGTGGGCCGCCTGTCCGCGTGCAACACCATCGGTTCGATCCTGGGCACCTTCCTGCCCACCTTCGTTACCATCCCGGCCGTGGGCACCTTCGTGACCTTCCTTATTTTCTCCGGCGTGCTCATGGCCATCCCGATCGTCTACTTCGTCGCCGCGCGCACCAGGCTCGTGGCCTCGGCGGTCAGCGTCGTCGCGTTCGTGGTCTCCGCCGTGGCCTCGCCGATGAGCGGCTTCGCGTTCTGGGAATCCAACCTGGCCTACGAGGGCGAGTCGATCTACAACTACCTGCAGGTCAAGAACCTCTCCGACCGCACGATCCTGTCCACCAACGTGCTGTTCGGCGTGCAGTCGGTGAGCATGAAGGACCGGGGGCTCACGGGCATGTACTACGACACCGCCCTGGCCGCGCCGGCGCTCGCCGACCGGGCCGATTCCGCGCTGATCCTGGGCATGGGCACCGGCACGTACGCCCGTCAGCTGAGGCGCTACTACCCGGGCATGGAGGTCACGGGCGTGGAGATCGACTCGAAGATCACCGCGCTCGCGGGGGAGTACTTCGATCAGCCCGCGGACATCCCGGTCACCACGTACGACGGCCGCGCGTGGCTGGCCGCCGACCGCAACACCTACGACGTGATCATGGTCGATGCGTATCAGGACATCACGATCCCGTTCCAGATGAGCTCCACCGAGTTCTTCAAGCTGGTCCGTCGCCACCTCAATCCCGGCGGCGTGATGGTGGTCAACATGAACATGATCTCCGACGGCGAGGGTTCGATCAACGAGGCGCTGTCCGACACGATCGCCTCAGTGTTCGGCGCCTCCAACATGCTCACCGCCGATGTGCCGAACGCCACGAACCGCGAGCTGTTCGCCAAGGCGGCGGACGACGGGTCTCCTTTGGCGGATGCGGCGCGCGGCGATCTGGTCGCGAACACGGCCGCCCGCAGCGGCGACGGCGAGCTGGAGCGGTACATGAACGGCGTGTCGTCCCGACTGCGCGAGGTGGAGGAACCAGGCGTTGATGCGACGATCCTCACCGACGACAAGGCGCCGGTGGAGGTGCTGGGCATGCGCGCGATCGACCGGCTGATCGCCGAGCAGGCCGGCCCGTACCGCGAGATCCTGCGCACCGAGGGCATCGGCGGGCTCATGCGGGCCGTGCAGTGAGAGCAACGGTGCGGTGACGGCAACCGATGGCACGTGGATGAGCATCGGCCGATGACGGGACTACGGTGGCGCGCATGGGCATTTGGCAATTCGTCTTCCTGATCCTCGCCGGCATGGCCGCCGGCTTCGTGGGCTACAGCGTGGGTCTCGCCTCGCTGGTGTCGTTCCCCGCAACGCTGGCGGTGGGCGTGCCGCCGGTGATGAGCTCGGCCACCAACACGGCCGGCAATGTGGGCGTCACGATCGGCGGCTGTCTGGGCGCGCGGCCGGAATTGCGCGCGCGCAGGCAGCTGGCGATCATCTACGCCTGCCTGGGCTTGGCGGGCGGTGTGATCGGGGCGATCCTGCTGCTCAAGCTGCCGGCGAAGCTGTTCGAGTATTCGGTGCCGCCGTTCATCGCGATCAGCGCGCTGCTGATTCTGATCAGGCCGAAGAAGGGCGCGGAACCGGCGAGGGACGGCGAGGCCCCGGGCGTTCCGGCGAAACGCGATCCCGGTCGAAATCCCCTGCTGCTCGCCGCGCTGTCGCTGCTGTCCGTGTACTCGGGATACTTCGGCGCGGGGGCCGGGACCGCCACGCTGGCCGTGCTCAGCGTGGGCAAGGTAGGGCCGTATGCGCAGATCAACGCGCTGAAGACCATCGGCAGCGGATGCGGCAACATCTCCGCCACCATCGTGTTCATGGCGACGGGCATGATCCACTGGCCGGCCATGATCGCCCTGTTCATCGGCTCGACGATCGGCTCTAGGCTGGCGCCCGCGGTGGTGCGCCGCGTGCCGGAGGGCGTGATGCGGACGATCGCGTGCGTGGCCGGGCTGGTGCTGTCGGTGTATCTGGGCATCCGATACTACGGCTGATGGATTGCGGACGGCGAATCGATCGTCGCATGTTCCGATCGACGCGTGCGCGACACGCGGGAATCAGGGGTTGTGCTACACTATGCAAGGCTTGAGAAATCAAGAAAGCGGATATTCCCACCTAGAAGCCTTTTATGGCTTCGGGTTCAAGGCAACAGCCTGTCGCGGCTCGTCCACGAATGGAGCGAACCGCGCAACGATCTTTTCACGCTTTTTGCGCGAACGCGATCGGAAGCAAATCGGCGCCCCTTGCGGCGCACATTTCGGCATGCCTCGAACGCAGGATGGGGACTGACGCGACGAAGGCATTGAGGAATGGAGTCATCATCAGCGACGAACCACGGATTAACGACGAGATTCGCGTCTCCCAAGTACGCCTGATCGGCCCGAACGGCGAGCAGGTGGGAGTCATCGCAACCTCGGTCGCGCTGAACCTGGCCAAGGAGGCGAATCTCGACTTGGTCGAGGTTGCGCCGAATGCGAAGCCTCCGGTCGCCAAGCTCATCGACTACGGCAAGTTCAAGTACAACGAGAAGATCAAGGCTCGTGAGGCTCGCCGCAACCAGAGCACGGCGGAGATCAAGGAGATTCGCTTCCGTCTGAAGATCGACGAGCATGACTTCGATGTGAAGAAGGGCCATGTGGTCCGGTTCCTGACCGGCGGAGACAAGGTCAAGGTCACCATCATGCTGCGTGGCCGCGAGCAGTCCCGTCCGATCGGCGGCGTGGAGCTGCTCCAGCGCCTTGCCGACGAGGTCGGTGAGTACGGCACCATCGAGTCCGCGCCTAAGCAGGAGGGCCGCAACATCATCATGACGCTTGCGCCCAAGGGCAAGAAGGTGCACACCCAGTCCGAGCAGCGTCGTCGCGGCGACCAGTCCCGCGCCGAGCGCCAGGCCCGTCAGGCCGCGCGCTTGGCGGCCAAGCAGGAGGCCAAGGCTCAGGCCGCGGCCGAAGTCCAGGCGTCCGTCAAGCAGACTTCCGCAACGAAGAACACAACCAAGGAGGGCAGCAATGCCGAAGATGAAGAGTAATTCCGCCGCTTCCAAGCGCGTCCGCGTCACTGGTTCCGGCAAGCTGATGCACGTCGGTAGCGCCATGCGCCACAACCTGGAGCACAAGTCCGCCCGCAAGCGTCGCGCCCTGTCGGCCGACTCCGTGGTGGCCACGCCCCAGAGCAAGAACCTGAAGGCCATGCTCCAGAAGTGAGCACTGCTCGCAATCGGTAAGACATTTTAGAAAGCTGAGGAAATAGATTATGGCACGTGTCAAGCGCGCAGTAAATGCCCACAAGAAGCGTCGCGTCGTTCTGGATAGGGCCTCCGGCTACCGCGGCCAGCGCTCCCGCCTGTACCGCAAGGCCAAGGAGCAGCTGCTCCACTCCTTTAACTACAACTTCCGCGACCGCAAGGCTCGCAAGGGCGATTTCCGCAAGCTGTGGATCCAGCGCATCAACGCTGCCGTCCGCGCCGAGGGCATCACCTACAACCGCTTCATCCAGGGCCTGCGTCTGGCCGGCATCGAGCTGGACCGCCGCGCTCTCGCCGAGCTGGCCGTCTCCGATCCCGAGGCCTTCAAGGCCATCGTGGAGGCCGCCAAGGCCGCTCTGCCGGAGGACGTCAACGCTCCGGTCGAGGCCTGAGACCCGCCTGATTCGGTTTTGAACTGATACAAGAAAACCCCGCCATCGAGCGGGGTTTTCTTGTATTCGCGGTGTGCGGTGTTTTCGCGGCGGTGTTTTCGCCGCTGTGCGCGCGGATGATTCGGGGCGCTTAGTTCTCTGCGCGTCCGGCCCGCCAATACCCCATGAACGCGGCTCTGCGGCGGTCCAGACCGTGGTCGCGCAGCAGCACGCGGCGGATGTCCCGCACCACGGCGGCCTCGCCTGCCACCCATGCGTAGAAGCCGTCGGAACCGGTGGCCAGCTTGGGCAGCTGACCGGCTGTGGGCACGCCTTCGCCCGGCGTCTCCCAGAGCAGCTCACGGTCGATGTCGGCCTCGGTGAAGTCGGAGGGTGAGGGCGCGGCGGGACCTGTGGCGGTGCCCGTTTTGCGCCATCGGGTCGTGAACAGCTGCGGATGGCTGGATGCCCATCCGCGCACCTGCTCCACCAGATCCGCTCCGCGTTCGCGGCCGTCGCGTGGCATCCACAGGATCGTGCTGCGGCCGTCCGGCAGACCGGTCATGGGCCAATGGTCCTCGCGCGCGGGCGTCTCGACGAACGCGGTCACCCGTCCCGGCCAGCCGGCCCTGGCCAGCGAATCGACGATGCCGCCGATCGCCGGAGCCGCGGTCTCATCGCCCACCAGCAGCACCTGCGAGGCGATGCCCGGGTGGAAATCGATGCCGCCGCCGTACGTGCTCGACCGTGCGTCCGGGGCCACCAGCACCACGGTGTTGCCGGGCTGCGCATTGGCCGCGAAGGTGCCCGCCGGACCGGCCGGGGCGTGCAGGGCGAAGTCGATGATCACGCGGCCATCGGCGGTGACGTCGCGCAGGGTGTACGTGCGGATCGGATTGCGCTGGTTGACGGGCAGCGAACGCCACACGTCCCACCATGTGCCCTGCGTGCGGCATTCCTCGCTCAACAGCGGGGAATGCTCCCACTGGGGGTCGTCGGCCAGCGGCAGCAGCAGCTTGATGCGCTGGTCGTAGCCGGTGTTCGCCACATGGTGCAGCTCCGGGCCGGTGAAGGTGATGCGCATGACGTGCGGGGCGAGTCGCTCCGCGGTCTCCACGCGCGCGATGAACGGGGTGAATGGGGGATGGGATTGGGGTTTGGCCATGATCGGTCCTTACGTTGGGTAGGGGTGTGGTTTCTGTCATTCTGAGCACTGAGCCGTTAAGCGGACAGCCCGGCGGGCTGTCCGTAGGCGAAGGGAGCCGCCGCCAAGGCGGCGACGGTTCGGCGTAGCCGGACACAGTGGAGCCGAAGGATCCTTGGCCTTCCGCACTATGACTATGTGCGAAATGACGAAGGATCCTTCGACTCCGCCCTATCGGGCTTTGCTCAGGATGACGGGGGACGGTCACCGTGGCACTTGCTCAGGATGACGTGAGCGGGAGCGGGATCTAGGCGCTCCGGTGCCGCGCAAGCGAATGCCGGGCGTCTGGGATCATGAACGGCAGCCCGGTGTCCGGATCGGTGACGATCCGCGCCTCGGTGTTGAACACATCGGCCACCATCCGCTCGCTGATCACCTCGGCGGGCGTGCCGTAGTAGGCCTGTTCGCCGTCCTTGAGAGCGAGGATCCAATCGGTGTAGCGCGCGGCCTGGTTGAGGTCGTGCAGCACCATGACGATCGTGGTGCCCTCGCGGGCGTTGAGCTCGCTCAACAGATCGAGCACTTCGATCTGGTAGGCGATGTCCAGATACGTGGTGGGCTCGTCGAGCAGCAGGATGTCGGTCTGCTGGGCCAGCGCGAGGGCGATCCACGCGCGCTGCCGCTGGCCTCCGGACACCTCGTCGATCGGCCGCTCGGCCAGATCGGCCAGTCCGGTGACCTCCAGCGCATGCGCCACGGCCAGCTCGTCGGCCTCGGTGAACGATCCGGTCAGCTTCTGGTACGGATGACGTCCGCGCGCCACAAGGTCAGCGATCGTGATACCCTCGGGCGCGATGGGCGACTGCGGCAACAGTCCCAGGATCCGGGCCACCTGCTTGGTGGGCATGGTGTTGATGGCCTTGCCGTCGAGCAGCACCGACCCGCTGGCCGGCCTGAGCAGGCGGGCGAGCGCCTTGAGCAGCGTGGATTTGCCGCAGCCGTTGGCGCCGATGATTGCGCCGATGCGTCCCTGTGGGATGTCCAGGCTCAGGTCCTCGATCACCGTGCGATGCTCGTAGGCAAGACGGATATGATCGGCCCACAGGGAATGCGCGGTGGGGGAGACGGCGGTGGAAATCTGGGTCATATGAGGGTCTGCTTTCTGGACAACCGGATCAGGAGGATGATGAGCACCGGTCCGCCGATCACGCTGGTGACGACGCCGACCGGCAATTGCGTGGGCGGGATGTGCTGCGCCACGATGTCCGACAGCAGCACGATCGACGCGCCCACCAATCCGGAGGCGGCCAGCGGCGGTTTGGAGGGGCCGGCCGCCCACGAGGCGATCGGCCCGGAGAGGAAGGCCACGAAGGCGATCGGTCCGCTGGCCGCCGTGGCGGAGGACAGGAGCAGCACGGCCAGCACGATCACCGCGGTCTGCACGGCGTTCGTGCGCACGCCCAGCGATCGGGCCATCGGGTCGCCCAGACGCAGCACGTCGATCTGCCCCACGAGCAGCATGAGCGGCACCGCGGTCACGATCAGGATGGCGGCCAGCTGGGGCACATCGGTCCAGTCGGAGGAGGCGAGGCTGCCGGTGAGCCATCGGGATGCGGCCTGGATGTCCCACTGGTCGCCGCGGATGAGCACCCACGAGGTGGCGGCGTTGAGCGCTGCGGACAGGCCGATGCCCATGAGGATCAGCCGGCTGGGTGCGATCGTGCCCTTCCAGGACAATCCGGATGTGACGAGCGCGGTGATCAGGCCGCCGGCCATGGCGAGGGCGGACAGGGGCAGGCCGGACCATTTGAGCAGGATGATGCCCACCACGGCCGCCAGATTCGCGCCCGACGTGATGCCGATGATGTCCGGGCTGGCCATGGTGTTGCGCAGCATCTGCTGGAAGCATACGCCGGCCATGCCGAACGCGAGGCCGCACAGGGTGCCCACGATCACGCGGGGCAGGCGCAGCTCGCCGATGATGAAGGTCGCGCCGGGCACATCCTGGCCCATCACCACGCGGGCCACATCGTCCAGCGCATAGAATTTGCGCCCGTAGGCGAGGTCGATCACGAACAGCGCGGCCGTCAGCGCGACCAGGACGATCAGCGCGATGGCCCTGCGGCGGGCGGCGCGGGCTCGGGTGCGGCGGAGGCCCGTCAGCGCGGCGGAGGCGGCGGAAATGCTGGAAGCCGTTGCCATATCACACCTCCGGCATGGAACGTCGGCGGACCAGCGCGATGAACACGGGCGCGCCGATCAGCGCGGTCACGATGCCCACTTCCACGTCGTCCGGGCGGGAGACCACACGGCCGATCACATCGGAGGCGACCAGCAGCAGCGGTCCGATCAGCGCGCTCATGGCGAGGATCCGGCGGTAGTCGGCACCCACGATCAGACGGGCCGCGTGGGGGACCACCAGGCCGACGAAGCCGATCGGGCCGGCCAGCGCGGTCGAGGTGGCGGACAGCAGCACCGCGCCCGACCATGCCATCATGCGCGCGCGGTTCACGTCCACGCCTAGCCCCGCGGCCATCTGATCGCCCAAAGCCAGCGCGTTGAGCTGACGGGCGCTGAGGGCCGCGACCGCGAACCCCACGGCCATGAGGGGCAGCACCGGGGCCATGAGCTCGAATCGGCCTCCGGAGACGCCGCCCACTTGCCAGAATCGGTAGGTGCTGATCACGTCCGTGCGCGGCAGGGTGATCGCCGAGGTCAGGGAGCTCAGCACGGATCCGATCACGGCGCCGGCGAGCGTGAACTTGAGCGGGGACGGACCGGACCGACCGATCGAGCCGACCGCCCAGACCGCCATGGCCGTCAGGGCCCCGCCCGCCAGCGCGACGATCATGTACTGCGCCGGGGTGGACAGCCCCACGAAGGCGATCGAGCAGACGATGGCGAACGCGGCTCCGGAATTGAGGCCCAGGATCGTCGGATCGGCCAGCGGATTGCGCATGACGCCCTGCATGAGCGCGCCGGAGACGGCCAGCGCCGCGCCCACGAGGATGGCGAGCACCGTGCGCGGCACCCTCAGGCGGATCGCGTCGCTGGCGATGTCCGTCACCTCGGGGTGTGCGAAGGCGTTGACGATCTGCCCGAACGTGACGACGCGCGAGCCGAACGCCACGGACAGCAGGCAGGATGCGGCGAGCGCCGCGACGAGGACCACCGTGAGGACGGCGGTTTTCGTCGCGGCGCTCGTGCGCGGCTGCCGCTGCGTATTGGATTGCGAGAGCGAAGCCATTGCGGGGAACCTGCGGTTTGTCCGGCCTACTTGACCTTCGCGGCCGCCTCGCCGAGCATCTTCGCGTACTCGGCGGCGGTGGCGGGGATGGACAGGGCGGTGGGGCTCAGCGCGTTGGCCATCTCGGTGGAGGTGTCGATCACCACGACCGAACCGTTGGCCACGGCCGGGATCTTGGACAGCAGCGGGTCCTTCTGGATCGCGTCGAGCAGATCGGGGGTGCCGTAGGTGACGATCACGTCGATGTCCGCGTACTGGTCGGCATTCTCGGAGGAGACGTCGGCGTAGAAGGTGCTGGCGTTCTCGGAGATCTTCTTGACCGAATCGGGCGTCTCGAAGCCGAAGTCGTTGAGGAACTGGGCGCGGGTGTCCAGCGTGTTGTAGAGGGAGAAGGAGGACAGCTTGGAGGCATCCATATAGAGCACGGCTGCGGTCTTGCCCTTGATGTCCGGGTACTTGGCGGCCTCGGAGGCGATGGTGTTCTCCAGATCGGAGATGAGCTGCTTGCCCTCGTCCTCCTTGCCCACGGCCTGGGCCACGACCTCGATCTCGTCGCGCCACGGCTCGCTCCAGGCGGCCTTGATCTGCGGGACGGTGGGGGCGATCTTGCTCAGGGTCTTGTACTGGTCCTCGGTCACGCCGGAGTAGGGCCCGATGATCAGGTCCGGCTCCGCGGCGGCGATCGCCTCGGCGTCGATGTCGTCGGACTCGTCGTGCAGGGTGGGCATCTGGTCGGCGGACAGGTTCATCTTGTCCAGCGCGTCCTTGGTCCACGGCAGGAAGCCATCGACGGTCTTGCCGAAGGTGCCGTTGTCCTTGAGCGTCACCGGGGCGATGCCCAGGGCCACGAGCGCGTCGTCGGCGCCCCAGCCGATCGCGGCCACGCGCTTGGGCTGCGACTGGATGGTGGTTTCGCCCAGAGCGTGCTTGATGGTCACGGGGAATGCGCCGTCCGCGCTCTGGGAGGCGGAGTTGTTGCCGGACGTGGCGGTGGTTGCGGCGTTCTGGGAGCCGCAGGCGGACATGCCGATCACCGTGAGCGCGGCGAGCGCGGTGGCGGTGAGGCGGCGGCTGATCGTGGCGAGACGCGAAGCGGTCATGGATTTCCTCTCTATCTGCGATGTTTTGCTGTGCTCGGTGTTTCTCAAACCGGGAACACAGCATAGGGAGAAATCTCCGTCCGCAACAGTCTTGTTTTTTCCCGTCCCAAGTGGTATAAGGCGCTGGCGTTTTGAGCGGAGCGTGGTCTGCCTCCGGTCATCCTGAGCACTGAGCCGTTAAGCGGACAGCCCGGTGGGCTGTCCGTAGGTAGGCCGAGCCGTGAAGCGAACGCCGGCGGCGTTCGCAGGCGAGGGCGAACGACAGTGAGCAAATACAACCGCG
>NZ_RZNZ01000017.1 GCF_008698145.1 Bifidobacterium vespertilionis | reverse complement strand
TTGGGGTTTTGCGGTGGTCATGGCCCAGGGGTGACGCCCGGTTACTTTCCGAACCCGGTTGCTAAGGCCTGGCGCGGTGATGGTACTGCACTCGATAGGGTGTGGGAGAGTAGCACACCGCCGCAATTATTCATTATTGAGGGGTTTGTTTGACGGTTACGCCGCCGAACAAACCCCTCTTTTTATATTCAATCCGGTCCTCAATCGTGGTTACACTCAAACCGTTATGGCTCACTACTTCACTCCTAAACGATGCGCTACCTCGAACAAGATCATGTATCACGACAAGGCGCAGGCGCAGCATGCCGCTGACCAGAGTTGGGCGGAGCGGGGAACGGAGCTGTGGGTGTATCGGTGCCAATACTGTGGCACTTGGCATTTGACGAGCCATGATCCGGCCAGTGCCCATGTGTATGTGCCGTTCAATCAGCAATTGAAGCCGCATAGCAGAAAGAAAGGCTACAAGCCACGGCGACGCTGACGTGGCGAGATGATTTTTGGGGCTCCTGTCGGGACGGATGAGCGGGAGGGCAAGGTTGGGTGGCGGTTTCCATCACCCAACCTTGCAGTGTGGGAAGAACTCCCAGCTAGCGCTCCAGACGGAAGCCTTGGGACTTGGCGAGGGGAAGGACCTTGTGAGCGTCATCCATCTGCTGGGCGGCGAGCTTGGCGATCTGATCGCTGAAGGCATCAACGGGACGATCGGCGTGGCGCAGATCGTAATATTCGTGCACGGTGGCATCGAAATCGGCGATGCGGGACTTGATCGCCGCATCCGCCTCATCATCGGACGGATACGTGTCGTCGAAGAACTGCAGATCGCGCGGCATACGTGGTTTGACGGCCGGATCCTGCGCCGGCTTGCCGATCGCAAGGCCCAGAACCGGATACGTGTATTCGGGCAGGTGAAGCGCCTCGATCAGGCCGGGCACATCGTTGAGCAGTGAGCCGAGGATCACGCAGCCAAGGCCGAGTGAATAGGCTGCGGTCTCCATGGCGTGCAGGGCCAGCACGGCATCGTTCTGCGCCTGCGTGAAGCGGTAGCTGGCGGCCAGACCGTAGGAATCGGGATCGGTCGGCACACCCTTGGTGTCGGCGATCAGCGCGTTGCGGTGCTCATCGGCCACGAACACATACAGCAGCGGAGCGGTGGCGATGTACGGCTGGTTGCCGATTTGGGCCATGCGGTCCTTGAGCGCCTGATCCTTGACGCGGATGGCGGACCAATCGTTGAGGTACTGGCTGGAGGCGGCGTGCTGGGCCACGGTTTCCAGCGTCTCGACGGTGTCGGTGTCGATGGGTTCCTGCGCGAAGGCGCGGATGGAACGGCGGTTGAGCAGTGCTTCGATGGTGGAGTTGGAAATCAATGCCATGCCTCCAGTATCGCGCCGGCCATGGGCACCTGTCCAGCATTCCGCTCTGGGAATGAGTTGCGGGAATGCGGTTTCTATTTTCCGGCCTTGCGGTGCCGGCGGTCCACAATGGCCTGCGAGCTGCGGTCCGAAAGCTGCGAGACCGCGGCGCCGACGGCGGCGGACAGGCCCGCGAACGCCACGCTCAGCAGCAGTCCCTTGACGGAATCGCCCTTCACATCGCCGAATCGCTTGGCTGTGCCACGATCCCATACCATCTGGAACAGTTTGCCGGCAACGAGCCCGGTGATCGAAGGCAGGGCGGCCTTGAGGATCTTGTCGCCCATGGAATCGGGATCGTTCTCCATGTTCTTGCGCATCTCGTCCACCTTCGCGTTGACGGCCTCCAGCTTGGCCACCACATCATCGGCGGTGGAGGAGCCGTAGTCACGGTAATCGGTCATGGTCCCCATTATCCCACGATGGGGGATTCGCATTAATCGTCGATCGATGGACATGCTGTGAATGACAATTGCGTTGCGACTACATAAACTACGTAACTAGATGAAAACAACACTCATTATCCTGAGTGTTTGCTGATAATTCACCTGAAGTTACCTGACGTGATTCGTGAATGTCGTTTTGCGGTTGCATGACGGGCCGATGCTAAGTCGCAACTGGACCGAATGCCGCCGGAACGCGGCATCGCCGTCGGCATGCATGCGAGACGGCCGGAGCCCAGCGACGAAAGGAAACTGAAGTGAAGCAGCACAAGGGACTCAAGGCGGCCTGCGCGGCCGTCGCATCGCTCGCCATGCTGGCGGCGGTTCCGGGCATGGCCAACGCGACCGATGGCAAGAGCGTTGACGAGCTGTCCGTGCACGGTGGCGCGCAGCGCATCGCCACGATCGGCTCCAAGACCGCGAAGAACGTCATCCTCTTCATCGGTGACGGCATGGGCGACTCCGAGATCACCGTGGCCCGCAACTACCTGCACGGCGTGAACGGCACCTTCGACGGTCTCGACAAGATCGGCCAGCCGGGCAAGCTCGGCGACACCGAGGTCGGCACCGGCCAGTACACCACCTTCTCGCTCGGCGCCAGCTCGAACGACAGCCTCGTGGCCAAGGACAAGAATGGTCAGCTCGCCGGCTCCAAGACCGCCGGCGTGATCACCCCCGTGACCGACTCCTCCGCCTCCGGCTCCAGCTGGGCCACCGGCACCAAGACCTACAACAACGCCGTGGACGTGGACGTCAAGGGCAACCCGCAGCTCAACCTGATCGAGCTCGCCAAGGCCGCCGGCAAGGCCACCGGCAACGTGACCACCTCCGAGATCCAGGACGCCACCCCGGCCGTCCTCGAATCCCACTCCACCGAGCGCGCCTGCTACGGCCCGCAGGGCAAGTGGGACGGCAAGACCGACACCAACAAGGACGGCAAGATCGACGCCTCCGACGGCGCCGCCGAAGCCGCCAAGCGCTGCCTCGCCGACCAGCTCAAGGTCAACGGCGGCATCGGCTCCATCTCCGAGCAGCTGCTCGACACCCGCGCCGACGTCACCATCGGCGGCGGCTCCAAGTACTTCAACCAGCTCGATGAGAACGGCAACACCCTGTGGAAGCAGGCCGCCGATCGCGGCTTCCAGACCGTGCAGTCCGGTGACGTCGCCGGCTTCAAGGCCCTGAGCGAAGCCAACCAGGACAAGCCGGTCCTCGCCCTGCTCGGCGACGGCAACCTGCCGACCCAGTACAACCCGTCCGTCGCCACCAAGGCCGACCCGGCCAAGGACGAACACCCCACCCAGTGCACCGTGAACGATAAGTGGCTCGGCAACCAGGGCGCTTCCCTCGCCGACTTCACCGACAAGGCGATCACCCTGCTGCAGGGCAACAAGAATGGCAAGGACAACGGCTTCTTCCTGCAGGTCGAGGGCGCCTCGATCGACAAGCAGGACCACAACGCCAACGCCTGCGGCCAGATCGGCGAGACCGACGACCTCGACAAGGCCATCTCCGCCGCGCTGAAGAAGGTGGACCTCAAGGACACCCTGATCATCGTGACCGCCGACCACGCCCACACCTCCCAGATCGTTGAGTCCCAGCCGTACTACGCGCTGAGCACCGTCCTGCAGAACAAGCTCGGCGAGAAGATGGTCGTCTCCTACGGCACTTCCGAGGCCCCGGTCTACCAGGACGAGAACGGCAACCCGATCGACGATGACAAGTACACCCAGGGTGAGAACGGCGACGCCAACACCGACGAGAAGTTCGACGGCGCTCAGGGCAACATGAGCCACACCGGCACCCAGCTGCGCATCGCCGCCTCCGGCCCCGGCGCCTCCCGCGTCGATGGCCTGACCGACCAGACCGACAACTTCTACACCATCGCCAAGGCCCTTGGCTTGGCCACCGACACCGCCGCCCAGAACAAGCTGTCCGACGGCGCCAAGCTGGCCTACAAGGACGGCACCGTCGAGGCCACCGGCTTCAACGGCGATGCGGTCCTCTCCTACGAGCTCAAGAGCGCCGACGGCAAGGTGAAGGACGCCTCCGCCAAGACCACCCCGGTCTCCGGCATCCGCGTCGAGACCACCGCCACCACCAAGATCGCGCTCAACGGCGCCAAGAAGGGCGACGTGGTGACCGTCACCGGCCGCCAGTCCGGCAAGTCCGTCGAGCTCACCCTCGACGCCGACGGCCCGGCCGCCAAGGTCAAGGTGTACCGCATGTACAACCCCTTCAACGGCGACCACATGATCACCGTCAGCCTCGATGAGGTCAACACCATGACCGCCGCCGGCTGGACCCGTGAGAGTGTTCCGTTCACCACTGTCCCCGAGGGCACCGAAGGCGCCGTCGCCGTGGAGCGTTTCTACAACCCCTTCATCGGCGATCACGTCTTCACCACCAGCGCTGACGAGGTCAACTCCCTGAAGGCCGCCGGTTGGACCTACGAGGGCACTGCCTTCTACGCTCCGGCCAACGGCGCTCTGACTGTCCACCGTCTGTACAACACCTACGATGGCCACCACGTGTTCACCGCTTCCGAGGATGAGTACAAGACCCTCACCGCTGTGACCGGTTGGAAGGATGAAGGCGTCGCCTTCACCGCCAACGCCATCTGAGCCGACTCGCGACGCGCATCGCGCATCGCAGCCTAGCTGAATAGCAATTGGGCCCCGCCTTATGACGGGGCCCAATTCGTTGTTGCGCGGTTAGTGCACAGGGATATTCAGCCACTCCATCAGCGCCGCATAATCGGGTCCATCCAAGGACAGAGCCGCGCGCTCGCAGACGGGCGGATCGTCCTGCGGGGAGATCGCCGTGCGCATATACGCGCCCGCAATGCCCGCGCCGGCGGCGCCAAGGATGTCGCATCGCACATCATTGCCGACCATCAGCGCGCGGCTTGGATCGTCCGCCAATCCAATCGCCTCCAACGCCCTGCGGAAGATCGCCGGCGACGGCTTGCGCACCGCCATCTCGCTGGAGATGACCACTTGGTCGAACAGCGGCGTAAGCCCCAGCATGTCCAGTTCCGGCCGCGTGTAGCAGGCCTGCGCATTGCTCACCAGCGCCACGCGCCGCCCGGATGCGCCCAGCCTGCGCAGCAGATCGATCGCGCTCGGATACAGGCCGATCATGCGCGTGCTGGCCTTGCGGAACGTCCATGCCAACTCGCGTGCCGCCTCATCCCGCCGAGGTCCGGACAGGCCGGGAACCAACGCCCGGTAGGCGGGCAGCATATCCGGTTCGTAATCCTCGCCGGCGCTCGCGGGCCTGCGCAGCTCCATCGCGCATTCGAAGGCATCGCGCACATCATCCGCGGTGCGGTATGGCGATTCGGGGTCAATGCGTGCGACTGCCTCGCATAGGGCTGTCCACGCCTCCGGAGAGGACTCATCGGTGCGGATGTCCACCAGCGTGCCGTACAGGTCGAAGAAGATCGCCCGCACGTCCTTCCCGGCCGGGATGACATGCCCTACCATGGCAGCACCGCGAAGCTTTGCGGTCCCAGTACGATCCGCATGCCGTCGGCCGCGCGTTCCGAATGGACGACGCCGATGTGCAACGGTTCGCCGCTGGCCATCGCGGCGGCACGCGGAGCCGGCACATCGATCGTCTCCGTTCCACGGCCCGGATTCATCGCCACCAGCACGCGATCGCTCGGAGTCTCGCCGTCGACTGGCTCGTCGCCGTTCTCGGCGGCCGTGCGAAGGAACGCGAACGCCCGTCCCTCCTCCGGCGCGGCGACCACATCGAACGCGGCGTCCGACCGCAGCGCCGGGCGATCGGCGCGCATGGCCAGCACCTGACGGATCCAGTGGTACAGCGAATCGTCGCGCAGAACCTCCGTGGCCACCGTGGGCGATCCGGGGGCCGCGTCCATGGGCAGGTACCGCGACTCGATCGCCGCATCGTCGCCACCCCACTGCATGGGCGTGCGGCTGCCCGTGCGCACGTATCCGCCCTCGAAGGTGGGCAGCGGAATGTATCGCATGCCGATCTCGTCGCCGTAGTAGACGAACGGGCATCCGGGCATGGTCAGGATCATGCCGTAGGCGATCTTCAGCTCCCGCTCGGTGAGCCGCTGGGCCGTGCGCAGGGTGTCGTGGTTGCAGGTGATCAGGCTGAACCGGCCGCCGGCGCGCTCGCAGTCGCGCAGCTGGGGCAGATATTCGTTCAGGAATGGGGTGATCGACGCGCCGGAGTCGGCGTTGAAGTAGCTGCGGTCGCCGCCGTGCGCAAGCGGGGTGTCCGTGTTGCGCAGCAGGCGGTTGTATCCGTTCGGCTTGCCGTCCCATCGCCAGTCGAGGTAGAAGTCCATGTCGAAGCCGGCCTCCATCGACTCGTGCGGGCGCCCCCATTCGGACACGAACGCGGCTTCGGGGAATTCCGGGCGGATTTGGGCGAACATGTGCTGCCATGTGCGGATGGTGTAGGGCTTGCCGTCCTCGTCATGCTTGACCAGGCTGTCGGCCATGTCCACGCGGAAGCCGTCGGCGCCACGGGACAGCCAGAAGCGCATCACGTCCAGCAGCGCATCGCAGGTGGCGAGGGCATCCGGGCCGAGCGCGGGCTTCTGCCACGGCTGGCTGGGGTGCGCGAAGCCGTAGTTCAGGGCTGGCTGGCATTTGAAGAAGTTGAGGATGTAGGTGCCGTCGCGCTCGGTCTCGCCGCCGATGAACGGCAGTCCGTCGCCGCCGGAGATCCAGCAGTCGGTCCAGATGTAGAGTTCCGAGACGTTGGCCCGCCCGCCGGCATGATCGGCCGTGTCGCCCGGAGCTGTGCCGTCCGGAGTCGTGGCACCCGGGGCCGCGTCCACCACGCGATCGGCGGGGTCGGGCCGGGCGGAGGCCTGGAACCAGGCGTGCTCCTCGCTGGTGTGGCCGGGGACGAGGTCGAGCAGCACGTGCATGTTCCGATCGTGCGCGGCGTCGAACAGGGAGATCAGATCCTCGTTGGTGCCGTAGCGCGGGGCGACCTTGGTGTAGTCGCGCACATCGTACCCGGCGTCCTTGAACGGGGAGTCGTAGCAGGGGTTGATCCACAGGGCGTTGCAGCCGAGGTCGCGGATGTAGTCGAGTTTGGCCGTGATGCCGGGGATGTCGCCGATGCCGTCGCCGTTGGAATCGGCGAAGGACTGTGGGTAGATCTCGTAGAACACGGCTTCGGAAAGCCAGGACGGGTGTGCGTTGCCGGTGGTGGGCATGGGCGTTCCTTTCGGTGGATTGCGGTGGGGCACGGCTTGGGATTGCGGCGCTTGAAGATCGGGCAGCGTCGGCCGGTCAGTGTTGTGCAAACGATCTCAATATAGCACATCGGGGCTGGGATACGGGGATCCGACGGGTCGCGAAGTGGTGCCGGGCATAGCGCGCGTGACTTGAAAACGGCTATATTACAACGATTGTTGCAATATCTGCCTGACTGAGATCGCTCACATGCACAAAAGCGAACATGTCTTGAACAATCGCGCACAACACGCCGATTGCGCAATGTTTGCAAACGCATTCAGAAATGGATATACTGCAATCATTTGATCGGTTGGCCGCATCCGCGCAACGAAAGCGCGGGGCCCGCCGCATCGGAGCATACAGAGCAAATGTGCATCGCCGCGTACATGGCGTGCACGGTCAAGGAGGACAACGATGAAGGCATTCAACAAGATCATGGCAGGCGTCGCGTCGCTCGCGATGCTCGTGGGCGTCTCCGCGTGCGGATCGTCCGGCGGCTCCGGCGACACCGCATCCAACACCGCATCCGGCGGCACACAGGACGTCACGCTCACCGTGTGGGCCCCGCAGGAGGACCAGACCGATTCCAACTCCTGGCTGCCCAAGATGGAGGAGGCCTTCAAGCAGGCGCACCCCGAGTACAACATCACGTTCAAGAACTCCGTGGTCTCCGAGGCCGACGCCGGCACCACCGTCAAGCAGGATCCGTCCGCCGCGGCCGATGTCTACTTGTTCGCCTCCGACCAGCTCGGCACCCTGATCGACGCCAAGGCCATCGGCCAGCTGTCCGACGACGGCCTGGCGCAGGTCAAGCAGCAGAACAGCGACGTCATGATCCAGTCCGTGACCGGCGAGGACGGCGAGGTCTACGGCGTTCCGTTCACCGGCAACACCTGGTTCATGTACTACAACAAGTCCAAGTTCACCGAGCAGGACGTCAAGTCCCTGGACACCATGCTCGAGAAGGGCAAGGTCTCCTACCTGATCGGCGACTCCTGGCACCTGCCGGCCTTCTACATGGGCGATTCCGGCGCCTCCCTGTTCGGCAAGGACAGCCTGACCGCCTCCGACGGCCTCAAGCTCGGCTCCCACGCCGCGGGCATCACCAAGTACCTCGTCAACATGAGCAAGAACCCCAACTACGTCAACGGCGCCGAGGGCGCCGGTCTGGCCGGCATGCAGAACGGCACCGTGGACGCGCTCTTCTCCGGCTCCTGGGACGCCGCCAAGGTCAAGGAGGCGCTCGGCGACAACTACGGCGTGGCTGTGCCGCCCACCTTCACCGTCGACGGCCAGCAGCTGCAGCTGACCCCGTTCGCCGGCTCCAAGGCCGTGGGCTACAACCCGAACACCGACCACTACGAGGTCGCCGCCATGTTCGCCGCCTACCTCGGCTCCACCGAGGCCCAGAAGGCCCACTACGACATGCGCCAGATCATCCCGTCGGACAAGTCCCTGGCCTCGGATTCCGCGATCGCCGCCGACCCGATGGCCAAGGCCCAGATCGACACCGTGAACAACGCCTCCGTGGTCCAGCCCGTCATTTCCCAGATGGCCGACTTCTGGAAGCCCGCCGAGTCCTTCGGCAAGGGCATCCTCAACGGCGAGGTCACCGTGGACAACGCGGCCGAGAAGACCGAGGCGTGGGCCTCCGGCTACAACTTCAAGTGATCGTTCCCTTCCTCTCCTTTCTCCTGAAATGACCGGCGTCCCCGCCTCATGGGGGCGCCGGTTTCCCCGAACACCGCAGATGGAAGAAGCATCATGACAGCATCCGTTTCGGCGAAACCCGTCGCACGGCGACGCAGCCGCGCCAAGAGCGGTTTCGCACCCTCCCCATACATCCTGCGCGAGGCCCTCGCCAAGGGCGACGTGCTCACCAGGCTTTCCGCCGTCGTCTTCGGCCTCGGCAACATTGCGCGCAAGCAGTACCTCAAGGGCCTGATCTACCTGGCCGGCGAGATCGGCTTCATCGTCTTCATGGTGCGCTCCGGCGCCACCAACCTGTCCAAGCTGCCCTCCCTGGGCGATGTGGAGCAGCGCAAGGTCAAGATCAACGGCTTCTGGAAGTACGAGGCCGGCGACAACTCCGTGGTCATCCTGCTGTACGGCGTGGCCACCGTGTGCATCATCATCCTGTTCCTGATGTGGTGGCGGCTGTCCGTCACCTCCGCCTACAAGGCCCAGGTCCTCGCCAAGTCCGAGGGCCGCGCCCCCACGCTGTCCGCCGAGCTGCATGACCTGCTGGACGGCAACATCCAGCGCACGCTCATGTTCCTGCCCACCGTGGGCATCGCCGTGTTCACCGTGCTGCCGCTGATCTTCATGATCTCCATGGCGTTCACGAACTACGACTCCAACCACGTCACGCTGTTCGACTGGGTGGGGCTGGAGAACTTCAAGCTGCTGTTCTCGTCCAACTCCGGCGCGGACATCAGCCTCTCCACCTTCGGCAGCGTGCTCGGATGGACCCTGATCTGGGCGTTCTTCGCGACGTTCCTCAACTTCTTCCTCGGCATGTTCATGGCGATGATCATCAACCGTCGCACCACCCGCTTCAAGGGCTTCTGGCGCGCGATCTTCTCGCTGTCGATCGCCGTGCCGCAGTTCGTGTCCCTGCTGGTGATGCGCACGATGCTCCAGCCCACCGGCGCGATCAATCGCCTGCTCATGGAGTGGGGCTGGACCACCGGCCCGCTGCCGTTCTTCACCGACGCCACGTGGGCGCGCGTGACCGTGATCGTCATCAACCTGTGGGTGGGCATCCCGTTCACGATCATGCAGATCACCGGCATCCTGCAGAACGTGCCCGCCGAACTCTACGAGGCGTCCAAGGTGGACGGCGCGAACTGGTGGCAGACGTTCACGCACGTGACGATGCCCTACATCATCTTCGTGCTCACGCCGTACCTGATCACCACATTCACCGGCAACGTCAACAACTTCAACGTCATCTACCTGCTGTCCGGCGGCGATCCGACGCCCGTCGGCGCCACCGCGGGCAAGACCGACCTGCTCATCACCTGGCTGTACAAGCTCACGGTCGATCGCAACAACTACAACCTGGGCGCGGTCATCGGCATCCTGACCTTCGTGGTGCTGGCCGTCGTCTCCCTGATCACCTACCGCAACAGCGGCTCCTACAAGAACGAGGAGGGATTCCGGTGAGCAACGCAAGCAAGAAGGCCGTTTCCGTGTCCTCCGGTCAGGGCGCCCAGCCGGCGCACCACACCTACAAGCGCCGAGTGGCCGCGGACATCGTGGTGCACGTGTTCCTGGCCGTCATGGCGGTGATCTGGGTGCTGCCCATCATCTGGGTGGTGCTCGAAAGCCTCAACAAGAACACGGCCCCCTACACGAACACGTTCTTCCCCACCGAGTACACGTTCGACAACTACATCAAGCTGTTCACGCAGACCGGTGTGCTCAACTTCCCGAAGATGTTCATGAACACGTTCATTGTGGCGTGCTTCTGCTGCGTGATCAGCATGTTCTTCGTGCTGTCGGTGGCGTACTGCATGTCCCGCCTGCGCTTCCGCATGCGCCGCACGTTCATGAACGTGGCCCTGATCCTGGGCATGTTCCCCTCGATCATGTCCGTGATCGCCATCTACTTCATCCTCAAGGCGCTGGGCCTGACGCAGGGCCACACCGTGCTGATCGCCCTGATCCTGGTCTATTCGGCCGGTTCGGGCGCCGGATTCTACGTGATGAAGGGCTACATGGACACGATCCCGATGTCCCTGGACGAGGCGGCGATGATCGACGGCTGCACGCGCTGGCAGGTGTTCACGAAGATCATCATCCCGATCTCCAAGCCGATGCTGGTGTACCAGGCCATCACGAGCTTCCTCGGCCCGTGGCTCGACTTCGTGGTCGCCAAGGCCATCGCCCGCACGCAGGAGAACTACACGGTGGCGCTGGGCCTGTACCTGATGCTCAGCAAGGAGTACATCGACGACTGGTACGCCCGATTTGCCGCCGGTGCCGTGTGCGTCTCCATCCCGATCGCGATCCTCTTCATCGTCATGCAGCGCTACTACCAGGAGTCGATGAGCGGAGCGGTGAAGGGCTGAGTCGTCGTGGAACAGCCCGGTGGGCTGTTCCATAGGTTCAGCCTGAGCCGCCGCCAAGGTGGCGAAGGTTGGATTGAGTCCGGCCGGAGGCCGGTCCCTAATTGCAGGGCCGAAGGCGAGCCGTGATAAAGCGGCCATCTTCCCGCCCACCCCATCCGATTTGCTCATTCTGCCGCGCGTAATCCGCGCAATGAGCAAATCGGATGTCCTGTCCCCTCGATTCGGCTCCCAGAACATCGGATCCGCTCATTCTGCCGTGCGATTCGCAGAATGAGCAAATCGGATGTGTGAGCGCTCCCGAAGCGCCGTACCGCATTGGATTTGCTCATTCTGCCGCGCGTGATCCGCACAATGAGCAAATCGGATGTCCTGCGCCTCCGATTCAGCCTCCGATTCGGGCTTTGCGGCAATGGATTTGCTCATTTTGCATCGCGCGGTTCGCAGAGTGAGCAAATCGGATGTCTTGCACTCCCGATTCGGGCTCCACCGCATCCAATCCGCTCATTTTGCGCTGTGCGATCCGCGCAATGAGCGAATCGGATGTGGTAGCGCTCGCGGTGGTGCCACACGGCATTGGATTTGCTCATTTTGCTCATTCTGCGCCGCCACGTGCCGCCGCGCGCCGCCCGCCCGCACCGCGTGATGCGTCTCATTTCACACCCATTTCCCAAGAAAGGACACTGCCATGGAGCAGCAGATTGTCGCCACGGCGATCGGCGACTGGACCCCGGCCGAGGAGGCCCTGCCGTGCCCGGACCTGCCGGTCTACGCCGGTGACGATCTCGGCGCGTTCCCGGATGACAAGGGCGCGACCTTCCGCATCTGGGCCCCCACGGCCTGCGGTGCGACGCTGCGGCTGTTCGAAGCCGGTTCCCCGGACGAGCCGGGCGGTGCCGATCCCGTGGCGTCCCACGAGCTCACATCGGGCGCGGACGGCACCTGGCTGGTTCGCTGCGACGGCGTGGGCCATGGCATGTACTACGACTACGTGGTCCGGTTCCCGAACGGCGAGACGCATCGCACGGCTGACCCGTGGGCCCGCGCGGCGGGCGTGAACGGTCGACGCAGCATGGTGGTCGATCTCGCGCGCACGGATCCGACGGGGTGGCGGGATGATCGCCGCCCGCGCGTGCCGGCGAGCGAACTGGTGGTGTGGGAGACGCACATCGGCGACTTCAGCAACGATGAGCACAGCGGCGTGCCCGCCGATCATCGCGGCACGTATCTGGCCTTCACGCATGCGGACACCACCGTGGACGGCGAGGGCGACTTCCCCACCTGCGTCAACTATCTGCGGCATCTGGGCGTGACGGCCGTGCAGATCATGCCGTTCTACGACTACGGCTCGATCGACGAATCCAAGCCTCTTGGATCGGCCGGACGCGGCTTCAATTGGGGGTACGACCCCCTCAACTACAACGTGCCGGAGGGCTCCTACAGCACCGACCCATTCCATGGCGAGGTCCGCATCGCCGAGTGCAAGCGCATGATCCAGGCCCTGCACGCGGCCGGCATCAAGGTGATCATGGACGTGGTCTACAACCACATGTTCTCCGCGGACAACTGGTTCGAGCGCATGATCCCCGGATACGCGCTGCGCCGGCGGGCGGACGGCTCCTTCGCGGACGGCTCCGCCTGCACGAACGACGTGGCGACCGAGCATCCGATGATGCGTCGCTACATCGTGGATTCCGTGACCTACTGGGCGCGCGAATACCATGTGGACGGCTTCCGGTTCGATCTCATGGGCCTGATCGACGTGGACACCATGAACGCGATCCGCGCCTCGCTGGACGCCCTGCCGGACGGCGCGTCGATCCTGATGCACGGCGAGCCGTGGTCGGCCCGCCAGACCGCCCTGGAGCCCGGTGCCGGCGTGATCCTCGCGGACAAGCGCGGCCTGCCGTATCTGGACCCGCGCATCGGCGCCTTCTGCGATTCGACGCGCGACGCGGTGCGCGGGCATGTGTTCTACCAGAAGGTGCCCGGCTATCTGACCGGCGCGGCCGCCGACTATGCGGACGACATCCGCCACGCAGCCGACGCCTGGCGCGGCACCTTGCGCGAGACGGCGGGCGTGTCGCAGGTGATCCAGTACGTGTCCGCGCACGACGACCTGACCCTGTGGGACAAGCTGTGCGCGACCATGCGGGGCATGCCCGTTCCGGCCGATTATGCGGCCGACGGCCCCGGGTGCGACGACCTGATGCGCGCCAACAGGCTGGCGGCGGGCATCGTGTTCACCGCGGCCGGCGTGCCGTTCCTGCTGGGCGGCGAGGAGTTCGCACGCACCAAGCAGGGCGTCTCCGACTCGTTCAGCAGCCCGGCGGCGCTGAACCGCCTGGACTGGCGGCGCGCGCGTCGCCTGCATGCGCTGGTGGAGCACTATGCGGCGCTGATCCGCCTGCGCCGCGAGAACCCGGCGTACTTCGGCGGGGCCCGCATGATCGTGCCCCGGTCCGATGAGGTGGTCGTCTTCCGCGTGGGCAACGATTGCGTGGCCATCAACCCGACCGGCGAGGCGCGCATCCAGTCCACCGTGGAGCTGGAGATGCCCGGGCCGTACGACGAGGTGGCGAAGATCGCGCCCGATGTGTGGCGCCTCGCCTACTGTTCCGCCGGCGTCGATGGGACGGGCGATGGCGGCGCCCCGACCACGCCCGCGCATGCCGAGGACCGCCATCTGTCGCTGCCCGCGTACAGCGTCACCGTCTGGCGTTGCGCGCGGCGGTGAGCGTGCCGATCGCCGTGCCGGCCCCGTGTCGACCATTAGGAATGTAGGCTGAGATCATGAACGAACGCAAACCCGTCCGCGGCTTGACCGCGCTAAGGCTCAAGACCATCGGCGCGGTCCTGATGGCCCTGTCCGTCGCATCCACCACGCTGCTGCCGGCCCTGCTGGGCGCCCCCACGGCGGACAACATGGGCGCGCTGACCGCGATGGTCCTGTGCGAGGTGGTCTCCTGGGCCGCGATTCCCATCTACGCGTGGCTGCTGGCGGAGGGGCATCGCCGCACCCGCCGGCCGGCGGCGTATCTGGGCAGGCTGGCCGCGCTCGCCGTGGTGTGCGAGGTGCCGTACGATTTGGCCACCTCCGGTACCGCGTTCGACATGCGCTCGCAGAATCCGGTGTGGGGGCTGGTGATTGCGCTGATCGTGCTGATGCTGCTCGATTGGGCCGACCGGCGGTACGGCGGCGGGTCCGGTTCCGGGGCCGCGAAATGGGCGATGTCCGCGCTGTTTGTGATCGCCGGCCTGCTGTGGGACCTGCTGCTCGGCGTGGGGGTCCGCCAGCGCGTGATGTTTGCCGGCGCGGCGATCCTGCTGTTCGCGTTGATCTTCCGTTGGCTGCGCGCCCGGGAGAACACGATGATGTTCGCCGCGGGCCTGATGGGCGCCGTGCTGTGCATCGCCCCGGCCATCGGCGTGATGCTGCTGCACTACCGCAACGACGAGCTGGGCTACGAGCCCGATTCCCGCGTCCAATGGGCCCTGTATGCGGTCTATCCCGTCCTGCTGTGCCTGGGTGCCGCCGTCGCGCTGGTCGCCTAGCGCCCTGGCGCCTCATTTTCCGCTCTCTTTTTCCAACCTGGCCCCTCGAAATCGCGGATTGGAACAATCCTGCGCGGTAGGGCCTTGATTGGGCTTCCAATCTGCGGATTCCTTCCAGCCTGCGCAAATCGGGGCGCAGGTTGGAAAGAACCGACATGCGGCCGCGGCCGTCAGCCGGCGAACGGGGTCACCGTGCCGCGGGGGATCAGCTGCGCCTCCACGATCTCGTGGGGGTTGTCCAGCGTCTCACCGCCGATGAGCCTGAGCGCCTTGACGGCCGCGCGCCGGCCCATGTCGTACGGGTTCTGCCGCATGGTGGCCAGATTGAGCGTGTCCGCGTAGATGCTGTCGTCGAAGCCGATGATCGAGTAGTCGCGCGGTGCCACATGGCCGTATTTGCCCAGTTTGAGCACCAGCGGGATGGCCATCATGTCCATCTGGCAGCAGATCGCGTCCGGGAACTGGTCCAGCGTGAGCAGCGCGGCGAGCGCCGAATCGGCGAATTCGGGTCCGCGCGGCACCGGCAGCACCTGCCAGGTGATGTCCGCGCCCTTGCCCTGCGCGTCCTCGCAGGCGCGGATGAAGCCCTGGGCGCGCGCGTCGATGGAGGCGTGCATGGTCTCGGCGGCCTGCGAGCAGGTGTAGACGATGCGCCTGTGGCCCAGATTGATCATGTATTGGGTGGCCTTGTACATGCCCTGCTCGTCGTCGATGCTGATCGTGGCGTCGAAGCCGTCCTCGGAGGGGGTGTTGATGCCGATGATCGGCACGCGGGTGCGCCGCAGCTGCTCCACCTCATGGGGGTCGATCGCGAAGGAGGCCACGAACACGGCGTCCACGTTGCGCCTGATGGGCAGATTGGTGAAGAAGTCGTGGCGGTTGGCGGAGGTGTCGATGTGCTGGAAGAGCGAGATGTCGTATCCGGCCGGGTGCATGACCGATTCGATGCCCGCGAACACCTCGGTGTTGAACCAACTGGTGATCTCCTCGTTCATGAGCAGCGCCACGCGGTAGGTCTGGCCCGATTTGAGCGCGGTGGCCGATCGGGAGATGTTGAAGTCGAGCCGGTCCGCCACCTCGAGCACCTTGCTGCGGGTCTTCGCGGAGACGAGTTCCGGGCGGGTGAACGTGCGCGACACCGTGGAGATGGATACGCCCGCCGCCTTGGCGACCGCGTGGATGTCTGCCTTTGCCATGATTGCCCTCCTGCATGCCCGTGGTCCGCGATTGCCGGCCGCTGTGCCGGAACCGCTGATTTCTCTGAGAAAACAATCATACTGCAAACGTTGGCAGTCCGACTGCAAACGCGTGTCTCGGGACGGGCGGCGGCCGGCGCCCGCGGCGGGCCTGGGCGTGCGTGGCGTTCTGGCGGCCGGCGCGGGATCCGGCGGCGCGACGCGCCCGGGGAAATCTTCGGGGAAGTCGGGAATAAAAAGTTGCGAACAAAAGTTGAGTGATGTAGGCTCAAGTCTTGGAAGGCGATGGAACCGCTGGACGGGACCTGAGCGAAGAACGTAAGAACGAACGAACAACAAAGGAGCACATTATGGGACGCGCAGTAGGCATTGATCTGGGTACTACGAATTCGTGCATTGCCACGCTGGAAGGCGGTCAGCCCACCGTCATCGTGAACGCCGAGGGCGCTCGCACCACGCCGTCCGTGGTCGCGTTCTCCAAGTCCGGCGAGATCCTGGTCGGCGAGGTGGCCAAGCGTCAGGCCGTCACCAACGTCGACCGCACCATCTCCTCCGTCAAGCGCCACATGGGCACCGACTGGTCCGTGGAGATCGACGGCAAGAAGTGGACCCCGCAGGAGGTTTCCGCGCAGATTCTGATGAAGCTCAAGAGGGACGCCGAGGCGTACCTGGGCGAACCGGTCACGGACGCCGTGATCACCTGCCCGGCGTACTTCAACGACGCCCAGCGCCAGGCCACCAAGGACGCCGGCACCATCGCCGGCCTGAACGTCCTGCGCATCATCAACGAGCCCACCGCCGCCGCTCTGGCGTACGGTCTGGAGAAGGGCAAGGAGGATGAGCGCATCCTGGTCTTCGACCTCGGCGGCGGCACCTTCGATGTCTCCCTGCTGGAGATCGGCAAGGATGACGACGGCTTCTCCACCATTCAGGTGCAGGCCACCAACGGCGACAACCACCTGGGCGGCGACGACTGGGACCAGAAGATCATCGACTGGCTGGTCGGCGAGGTCAAGAACAAGTACGGCGTGGACCTGAGCAAGGACAAGATCGCCCTGCAGCGTCTGAAGGAAGCCGCGGAGCAGGCGAAGAAGGAGCTGTCCTCCTCCACCTCCACGTCCATCTCCATGCAGTACCTGGCCATGACCCCCGACGGCACCCCGGTGCATCTGGATGAGACCCTGACCCGCGCCCACTTCGAGGAGATGACCTCCGATCTGCTGGGCCGCTGCCGCACGCCGTTCAACAACGTGCTGCACGACGCCGGCATCAGCGTCAACGACATCGACCACGTCGTGCTGGTCGGCGGCTCCACCCGTATGCCCGCCGTCAAGGAGCTCGTCAAGGAGCTCACCGGCGGCAAGGAAGCGAACCAGTCCGTGAACCCGGATGAGGTCGTGGCCGTCGGCGCCGCCGTGCAGTCCGGCGTCATCAAGGGCGACCGCAAGGACGTCCTGCTGATCGACGTGACCCCGCTGTCGCTGGGCATCGAGACCAAGGGCGGCATCATGACCAAGCTCATCGACCGCAACACCGCCATCCCGACCAAGCGTTCCGAGGTCTTCTCCACCGCCGAGGACAACCAGCCCTCCGTGCTGATCCAGGTCTACCAGGGCGAGCGCGAGTTCGCTCGCGACAACAAGCCGCTGGGCACCTTCGAGCTGACCGGCATCGCCCCGGCCCCGCGTGGCGTCCCGCAGATCGAGGTCACCTTCGACATCGACGCCAACGGCATCGTGCACGTGTCCGCCAAGGACAAGGGCACCGGCAAGGAGCAGTCGATGACCATCACCGGCGGCTCCGGCCTGCCCAAGGACGAGATCGACCGCATGGTCAAGGAGGCCGAGGCCCACGAGGCCGAGGACAAGAAGCGCAAGGAGGACGCCGAGACCCGCAACCAGGCCGAATCCTTCGCGTACCAGACCGAGAAGCTCGTCAACGACAACAAGGACAAGCTCTCCGACGAGGTCGCCAAGGAGGTCACCGAGAAGGTGAACGCCCTGAAGGAGGCCCTGAAGGGTGAGGACATCGAGAAGATCAAGAGCGCGCAGAGCGAGCTCATGACCTCCGCCCAGAAGATCGGCCAGGCCCTGTACTCGCAGGCCGGCGCGGCCGATGCCGGTGCCGCCGCGGGTGCCGCCGGCGCCGGTGCCGCGTCCGGTTCCGCCTCCAACGGCGGTGACGACGACGTGGTGGACGCCGAGGTCGTGGACGACGACGACAAGGACAACAAGTAAGGGTTCTCGCGATGGCTGAGTTCAACAAGGACGACTACCTGAACGACCTGCCCGACGCGGATGCCGCGGCGCAGTCCCCCGCTTCGGGGGATGCGGCTGCGGCGTCCGCCGGTGCGGCCGGCGAATCCGCCAAGGCCGCCCCGGCCGGGGAAGAGCCCGCACAGGCCCCCAAGGCCGACGCTCCCGCCGGCGACGGCGATCAGGGCGATGACACCCTGACCCCGCTGGGCAAGGCCAAGAAGGAGGCCGCCGACTACCTCGAGGCCCTGCAGCGCGAGCGCGCGGAGTTCATCAACTTCCGCAACCGCGCGTCCAAGGAGCAGGAGCGCTTCCGCCAGCACGGCATCATCGACGTGCTCACCGCGCTGCTGCCCGCCCTCGACGACATCGACCGCATCCGCGAGCACGGCGAGCTCAACGACTCGATGAGCGCCGTCGCGGCGAAGATCGACAAGGCCTTCGCCAAGTTCGGCGTCGAGAAGTTCGGCGAGAAGGGCGAGGACTTCGATCCCACCCGTCACGACGCGATCCTGCACAAGCCGGACGCGTCCGCCGAGAAGGAGACCGTCGACACGGTCGTGGAGGCCGGTTACCGCATCGGTGACCGCGTGATCCGCGCCGCCCGCGTCGTGGTCGCCTCCCCGCAGAACTGACACACGGTTCGGCTCCCCTCCCCATCGAGGGGAGCCTTCTCGTAAGGACTGAATGAACACTTTAGGAAAGGAGACATGGGATGGCTGAGAATGAATGGCTGAGCAAGGATTTCTATAAGGTCCTCGGTGTCTCCAAGGACGCCAGCGAGCAGGAGATCACCAAGGCGTACCGCAAGCTGGCGCGCAAGTACCACCCGGACCTCAACGAGACCAAGGAGGCGGAGGAGAAGTTCAAGGACATCTCCGAAGCCTACGACGTGCTGAGCAACAAGGAGCAGCGCCAGAAGTACGACGCCATCCGCCAGTTCGGCATGGGCGGCGCCCGCTTCGCCGGCGGCTCCGGCCAGGGCGGCTTCGACGCCTCCGGCTTCGCCGACATGTTCGGCGGGATGTTCGGCGGTCAGGGCGGCAATGGCCAGCGCATCCGCTTCACCACCTCCGGCGGCGGCAACCCGAACCTCAACGACATCTTCTCGATGTTCGGCGGCGCGGCCGGCGGCCCGCAGTCCGCGGGCGGATACGGCTACCAGCAGCCCTATGAGGAGGCCCCGCAGCCCAAGCGTGGCGAGGACCGCAACTCCAAGGTCACGCTGACCCTGCGTCAGGCGATCAAGGGCGCCACGGTCTCGCTGAGCGTGGACGGGTCCAAGTTCAAGACCCACATCCCCGCCGGCGTGAAGGACGGGCAGAAGATCCGTCTGGCCGGCAAGGGCCACGCGGGCCTTAACGGCGGTCCGCACGGCGACCTGTATCTGGCCGTCACCGTCAAATCGGACCCGAAGTTCGAGATGCGCGGCCGTGACATCGTCATGGATCTGCCGATCACGGTCGCCGAGGCCGTCGAGGGCGGCAAGGTCACCGCGCACGACATCGACGGCAACGAGGTCACTTTCAAGGTGCCCGCGGGCTCGTCCTCTGGCACCGAGGTGCGCATCGGCGGCGCCGGCGTCCAGCGTGGCAACACGCCGGGCGACCTGGTTGGCCGCGTGATGATCCACGTGCCCGCCAAGCCGGGACTGGTCCTCAAGCACGCCGCCAAGGAATTCGGCAAGGCATGCGGCGACTTCGCCGCGGAACTCGCCGCAGAACGGTAACCCCCTCCCAGCCATCCCGGGCGTCGGGCCTGCGCCCCGCCCGGGATGCGCATTTTTCGTTGTATATCCGGCATGGCCGCGCCGGGCGTTGCCGAGACATCGTTGAGACATTGTTGAGAGTTGAGAAAGGAGCGCGGAGATGGCGCGCATCGCACAGCAGATCCGCAAGGCCTACGCCCTCTGCGCCCACATGCTCACGGAGGGCCGCGCGGAATTGGATGATCTGGACGACATGGGCTTCGACGTGAATCTGCCCGTGTTCACGGTCTCGCAGGCGGCCCAGGCCGCCGGCGTGCATCCGCAGACCCTGCGTCAATACGATCGCGTGGGGCTGGTCAAGCCCCAGCGCACGGGCGGCGGCGCCCGCCGCTACTCGCTGCGCGATCTGGACCGCCTTGTGCAGGCCCAGCATCTGAGCCAGGACGAGTCGATCAACATCGCGGGCATCACCCGCATCCTCGAACTGCAGGAGGAGAACCGCCAGCTGCGCCGGCAGGTCCGCCGTCTGCGCAGGCCCGCCGGATCGTCCATCTTCGCGGCGGATGCGGATGGGGATATTGTGGAGGTCCAGCGCTCCCGTCGCGCGCGCATGTGGCGGCACGAAATCCATGCCCATGCCCGCGAAATCACCGCCGGTCCGGCCTCGCAGGAGGAATCGCTTCTGCTGCCGCCGGCGCTTCCGGCCCACGCCGTGGCCCAGACCACCATGGTGGTCTGGCAGCCGGAGCTGTAGGGCAGCCCGTTTCTCGGCCGGCGTTCGGTTCATGCCGTGTTGCGCCGGAAGATGCGATCGGTGCTTTCCAACGTTGTCTTGCGCGTCATCTCGGTGGACTCGCGCACGATCATCGGGCATTCCACGGTGATGACGCCGTGATGCGGGTGCCCGCGGATCGCATCGAGCAGGCACTTCGCGGCCGTTTTGCCGATCAGCGCGATGTTGTTGTCGAACGTGGTGAGCGTGGGATGCGCGTTCGAGCAGAACACGAACCAGTTGTCGTGCCCGATCACCGCCACATCCTGCGGCACGTGCTTGCCGATCGCCATCAGTCCTCGGACGGCCCCTCGCGCGATCTCGTCGCTCAGGGCGTAGATCGCATCCAGATGGGGGTATCGCTCCACCAGCACGCGTGCCGCCCGCTCGCCCCACTCCTCGCTCCATGAGTCGTACAGCACCGCGACGGGGCGGAAATCGTACAGCGTGAACGTGCGCCAGGCCCCTTTCACGCGATCGTGCGCGGCTTGGAAATCCTCCGGGCCGGCGATCACGGCGATGTACCGGCGCCTCAGGCTCAGCAGGTATTCGATCGCCTGCGCGCCGGCTCCCACGTTGTCGCACACCACGCTGCAGTCGTCCGGATCGGTGGACGGGTCGTACGTGTAGACCACCGGCAGGCCCATCGTGGTGGACGGTTTGAGCGGCAGGCGCGCGTTCGAGGTGTCGCCCACCACGATCAGGCCGTCCACGCCGCGGGCGGCCAGCTGGT
The DNA here is from genome assembly GCF_008698145.1 of Bifidobacterium vespertilionis. Taxonomy (GTDB): domain Bacteria; phylum Actinomycetota; class Actinomycetes; order Actinomycetales; family Bifidobacteriaceae; genus Bifidobacterium; species Bifidobacterium vespertilionis. Next base: position 48,014 of record NZ_RZNZ01000017.1, on the reverse strand, counting down.
CGATGTGGCTTTGCTCCAATGCCGGCCGGCCATGCGAGCTCATGAGCAGGGCCGCATGGTTGGAGGCGCCCAGCGTGCTTTCCGCGCCGGTGAGCATCGGCAAGGCGAACCGGCCGTTGTAGTCCGAGGTGATCAGCCCCACCAGGCCCGAGCCGCCCGCCGCCGGGCTCCCATCCTGCGCGCGCCGATCGGTCGATTTGCGGTATCCCAGTTCGCGGGCCGCCGACTGCACCAAGCGCGTGGTGGCCGCCGAAACCCTGTCCGTGCCCCGGAGCGCCTTGGATGCCGTCGCCACGGACACATTGGCCCGTCGCGCCACGTCCCGCAACGTGGGCCGGGCCGAACGCCGCTTCCCTTCCTCAGTGTCCATAATGGCCACAATATGCGAAAATTTTCGCATTCGCAAGACCCCAACAATCGTCTTCGCTCATCTTCGTACCATCATGATCAGAACGCAGGAAACGGGCTGTTCCCTGCGCCGTGCGGCACGAACCGCAACGCAATACGTACAAGACCAATTCCGATCAGTGTGGAAAGGACCGACATGAGCGCGCATGTGACCGTGACCTCGCCGTTCTGGCGCAGGTATCGCGAAAATGTGGCCAAGGAGGTGATCCCCTACCAGTGGGCGGTCATCAACGACGAGCAGAAGATCGACATCCCGCAGGATCCTTCGGGCGCCAAGCAGGACATCGACCCCCACTACAGCCGTGCCGTGCGCAACCTGCGCATCGCGGCCGGTGACGAGCAGGGCGACTTCAAGGGCTTCGTCTTCCAGGATTCCGACGTGTACAAGTGGCTCGAGGAGGCCGCGTACTCGCTGGCCTACGAGTCCGACGAGCAGCTCAAGGCCCTGTGCGACAACCTCGTGGACCTGATCGCCCGCGCCCAGCGCGAGGATGGCTATCTGGACACCCCGTACATCATCAAGTCCGGCGCGTTCGCCACCCGCGAGCGGTTCAGCCAGATCCAGCAGTCGCACGAGATGTATGTGATGGGCCACTACATCGAGGCCGCTGTGGCGTACTACGAGGTCACCGGCAACGAGCAGGCGCTGAATGTTGCGCGCAAGATGGCCGACTGCCTGGACGCCAACTTCGGCGAGGAGGATGGCAAGATCCCCGGCGCCGACGGACATCCGGAGATCGAGCTGGCCCTGGCCCGCCTGTACGAGGTCACCAAGGAGCGCAAGTACCTCGATCTGGCCAAGTTCTTCATCGACGTGCGCGGCAAGGATCCAAGCTTCTACGACAAGCAGAACGCCAAGATCGGCGACGGCTCCACGGACATCTTCCCGCAGATGCGCGGCTGGACCCACGAATACACGCAGACCGCCCGCCCGATCCGCCAGCAGCAGACCGCCGAAGGCCATGCCGTGCGCGTGGGCTACATGCTCACCGGCGTGGCGCATGTGGCCCGTCTGACCGGCGACAAGGAGCTCGCCGAGACCGCCGAGCGCCTGTGGACCAACATCGTCCGCCGCCGCATGTACATCACCGGTGGCGTGGGTTCCACCCACAATGGCGAGGCGTTCACCTACGACTACGACCTGCCGAACGACACCATGTACGGCGAGACCTGCGCCTCCGTGGCCATGAGCTTCCTGGCCCGCCAGATGCTTGAGCTCGAAACCAAGGGCGAATACGCGGACGTGCTGGAGAAGGAGCTGTTCAACGGCTCGATCGCCGGCATCGCGCTGGATGGCAAGCACTTCTACTACGTCAACGCCCTCGAGGCCGATCCGGAGGCCTCCCGCCACAACCCGGACCGCGCGCACGTGCTCATGCACCGCGCCGAATGGTTCGGTTGCGCCTGCTGCCCGGCCAACATCGCCCGCCTGATCGCCTCGGTGGACCGCTACCTGTACACCGTGCACGAGGACCGCCGCGAGATCATCGCCCACCAGTTCATCGCGAACGACGCCGAGTTCTTTGACGGCGTGAAGGTCTCCCAGAAGTCCAACTTCCCGTGGGACGGCCACATCGAGTTCACCGTGACCGTGCCCGAGGGCGCCGATCCGGTGGAGTTCCTGGTCCGCATCCCGTCCTGGTCCGCATCCCGCCACGAGATGACCATCAACGGCGAGGACGCCCGCCGCCTGCCCGTGGACAACGGCTTCGTTTCGATCGAGGTGACCGCCGGCACCACCGAGATCACGCTCGATCTGGACATGGCCGTGAAGTTCATGCGCTCCAAGACCCTGGCCCGCCACGATGTGGGCAAGGTCGCCGTGATGCGCGGACCGATCGTGTTCTGCGCCGAGGAGGCGGACAACTCCGCCCCGCTGTGGAACTACCGCCTCGACAGCCACAGCGCCGAGAAGGCCAAGGCCGAGTACCATTTCGGCGAACTGGACGGCGTTGAGGTCATCACGCTGCCGGCCGTCAAGCGCACGCACGACGACGCCGACTTCCCGCTGTACGCCGACGTGAGCGAGCACCCGGTGGGGGAGAAGTCCTACGACCTCAAGCTCGTGCCGTACTACGCGTGGGCCAACCGCGAGGAGGGCCAGATGCAGGTCTGGTTCGACTCCGACTTCTGATCCGGGCCGAACCCCGCCGACAATTCAAGATTTCGTCCCCTTCCCCCGCGATGCGGAACCTCTCCGCCACGGGGGTAAGGGGGCCCTATAACCAAATCCAACCGAATCTCTCATAACCGACAATCAATGAAGAAGGGAACTATGAGCGCAGCAACCCGGACCGCCTCGGCGATCAAGCTGACCACAAAGGAGAAGATCGCATACTCCTTCACCGATATGGCAGGCAACCTGCTGTACGTGACGATCTCCTCGTACATCATGTACTTCTACACCAACGTGTTCCACATCCCGGCCGCCGGAGCGCTCGGCGCGGGCACGATCCTGCTGGTCGCCCGCTTCGCCGACGCGATCTCCGCCGTCGTGTGGGGCTCGATCGTCGACCACACCAACACCAAATGGGGTCAGAGCCGCCCGTGGTTCCTGTGGCTGTGCGTCCCGTTCGCAGTCACCGTCTTCATCGCGTTCACCGCCCCGAGCCTGCCCGACGGTGCCCCGAAGTTCTGGTACGCCCTGATCACCTACATCCTGGCCGCCGGCGCCGTCTACACCGGCATCCAGACGCCGATCACCGCCATCCTGCCGAACCTCACCGACGACCCGACCGAGCGCAACAACGCCAACTCCTTCCGCATGGCCGGCGGCCAGATCGGCTCCTTCATCACTTCGTCCTTCACCATCTCGCTGGTCGGCTGGTTCGGCGTGCAGTTCGGCGGCGGTGACAAGACCGGCTTCATGATCGTCACCGCGATCTGGGGCATTGTCGCCATCATCCTGCTCCTGTTCTCCTTCAAGAACCTCACCGAGCACAACTACCACCCCGAACTCAACAAGCCGATCCCGCTGAAGGACTCCCTCAAGGCCGCCAAGGGCAACTGGCCGTGGATCATCCTCGTGGTCGCCTTCCTCATTTACTGGATCGCCCAGTCCACCCGTAACGGCGTGTCCACCTACTATGCCCAGTACGTGCTCAACAACCGCGACCTGACCTCCATCTTCAACGGCGTGCAGGTCATCGGCCTGATCGGCACCATCGCCATGCCGATCATCGCCAACAAGACCAAGAACAAGACGCTGACCATGATCATCGGCCTTGTCATCGGCGGTCTGGGCCAGGCCCTCATGCCGCTGGCCGGCACCAACGTCCCGCTGCTGGTGGTCTTCTGGACCGTCGGCGTGCTCGGCGCCGCCATCGCCATCGGCATGCCGTTCGGCATGCTGGCCGACACCGTCGATTACGGCGAGTGGAAGACCGGCATCCATGCGGCCGGCTTCCTGACCGCCGTCGGCTCCGCCTTCTGCATCCAGGTCGGCTCCGGCTTCGGCGCCTTCCTGCCGCTGGAGATCATGGGCGCGGCCGGCTACGACGCGAACCTGGAGACCCAGTCCCAGTCCGCGCAGGACGCCATCAGCTTCTGCTTCATCTGGCTGCCGGTGATCGTGTACGTCATCGTCGGTGTGATCATGTGCTTCTACCGCAAGTTCGAGAAGATGGAGCCGCAGATCAAGGCCGAGCTGGCCGAGCGCCACGCCAAGGCCGCCGCCGAGCTGAACGAGGCCTGATCGCCGCCATCCTCATGATCGGCTGCGGGCCCGTCCCGCCGCCGAACCCACACGTCCCCGTCCGAATTCGCTGCCAGAATCGGAAAACTGTCCTCGGGGAACGTTGAGGCCCCTCCGTGTTTCACCCTTCACGGAGGGGCTTTGACGTATTCGGACTGTATTCGGACTGTATTCGGCCATCGGCCTGCCGGCCGATGAAAACGCGGGCAAAGCGGGGCCGGGCTGCACGCGACGTGACTACGCTCGGTGGGCGGAATGCGGGAAAGGAGCGCGATGCCCACCATCGACATGACCGCGGGCAAACCCACCGGCCATCTGATCAACTACGCCGTGCCGCTGGTGCTCGGCAACGTGCTGCAGCTGTCGTACAACGCCTTCGACGCGATCATCGTGGGACGGTTCATCGGCAAGGAGGCGCTCGCCGCCACCGGCATGGCCAGCCCCGTCATGAACCTCCTGATCTTGGGCATCTCCGGACTTACCATGGGCGCCGGCGTGCTCATGAGCGAATGCTTCGGCGCGCGCGACTACGGCCGGTTCCGTCGGGCGCTCGCCACCACGCTCATCACCGGGCTCGCGGCCTCCATCGTCATCGCCGCCGCCGGCATCGCGTTCGCCGGGCCGCTGCTCAGGCTGCTCAACGTGCCCTCCGAGGTGCTCGCCATGACCGGCACCTACATGCGTATCACCTTTTTGGGCGTCCCGTTCACTTACTGCTACAACGCGTTGGCGGCGGCCCTCAAAAGCGCGGGCGACTCCAAAACCCCGCTCACGTATCTGAGCGTGGCGATTGGGCTCAACGCCGTGCTGGACGCGGTGTGCATTGGCTGGCTCGGATTCGGCATTGATTGGGCCGCACTGACCGACGTGCTCGCCCAGGGGTTCGCCGCCGTCGCCACGGCCGCGGCGATGATCCGCCGCATGCCGGATTTCCGGGTGCGCCGGGGCGAGTGGCGCGTGGACGGGGCGCTGCTGGGTGTGATCTGGAAGTACGGCTCGGTGACCGCGCTGCAGCAGTCCATCCAGCCGATCTGCAAGCTCATCATCCAGAGCGCGGTGAACACATTGGGCGTGGATGTGATCGCCGCGTTCAACGCCGTCACGCGCGTGGACGATTTCGCGTTCACCCCGCAGCAGAGCATCTCGCACGGCATCACCACCTATGTGGCGCAGAACCGCGGCGCCGGGAGGATCGAGCGGATCCGCCCGGGGTTTCGTGCGGGATTGCGATTGGAATTCGTCTATTGGGTACTCATTGGCGTTGCGGTGCTCGTGCTGAACCGGCCGATCATGGGCCTGTTCGTGACGCCGGACCAGACGCGCGTGGTGGATCTGGGCTGCCAGTACCTCACCACCATGGCGCTGTTCTACCTGTTCCCGTCGTTCACGAACGGCATTCAGGGCTTCTTCCGTGGCATGGGCAACATGTCCGTCACGCTCATCTCCACATTCATCCAGGCCTCGCTGCGCGCGCTGCTCACATGGATCCTGATCCCGCACCTGGGCATGTACGGCATCAGCTTCGCCTGCGCGATCGGCTGGGGGTGCATGCTGCTGTTCGAGGTGCCGTACTACTTCATCTCCGGTTCACGGAATTTTCGCCAAGTCATTGCGTGAACCGGGAAACGCCCATAAGCGAACATATGCGATACTCGATATTGGCTTGATCCCGCGCAATGGGCCGAAAAAACGAACATGAGGTCCGGTTCACGGGATTTCGCGCCATGCGTTACGTGAACTGGAAGGACATGCGATGGAGCTTCGCGCGGTGTTTTGGGACCTGGACGGCACGCTGATCGACTCTGAGCCCCTGTGGCATGAGGCCGAAATTTCGATCGCCACCGAAAACGGCGGCACATGGAACGAGGAAATGGGCTGGAAGATGTCCGGCACGCCCGTGCCCAAGGTCGCGCAGATGCTGGTCGAGGCCGGCACGCGGCTGTCCGTGGAGGAGATAGGCCGCAGGATGATTGAATACGTCAAGGAACGCGAATTCGAGGGCCTGCCGTGGATCCCGGGCGCCCTGGAACTGGTGAGGACGCTCGCCGCGGCCGGCGTGCCCAATGTGCTGGTCACCGCCTCTCCGCGCGTGATGGCCGAGAATGTGCTCAGGCAGGCCGGCGAGGGCGCCTTCGTCGCCTATGTGTGCGGTGACGACAACACCGCCAAGAAGCCGTCGCCCGAACCCTACCAGGCCGCCGCCCGCAAGATCGGCATCGATCCGCTGGACGCCGATGCGATGGCCCATTGCATCACCCTTGAGGACTCCGGCGTGGGCATCCAGGCCGGTGCCGCATCGGGCGCCACCACGATCGCGTTGACCGGCTACACCCGCACCGACGCCACCGGCGGACCGCAGTTCGCCATGATCCCCAACTATGACGGCATCACCCCGCAGACGCTGGAGGACTTCGTGCACGAGCGTCTTGCGGCGCGCTGAACGCCCATGCGCCGGACGGGTGCCGCCGGAGTCGATCCGATGCAATATTCGCCTGATACATTGCCATGTACATAAGGCGGATCGGACGTCTTGCCGGGCCATAGGTCGGACGTCCGCCGGACGCCAAGGCCGCGCGGCGAAAGGGGGACCCCATGGCATCTCCAACCTCATCCGGCACGTTCACCATGGGCATCGTGGACGATGACGCGCTGGCCCTGCGTTCGCTGCGCGAGATCGTGGCCGACCGCATCCCCGAGGGGCGGATCTTGTGGACGGAGACCAGCGGGCAGGCCGCCGTGGAGCATTGCGCGTCCGACCAGTTCAAGCCGGACATCGTGCTGGTCGACATGACGCTGGGCGGACTGCGCGGTGTGGATGTGTGCCGGCAGATCAGGATGCGGTCGGATGCGATCGCGCTGCTGGCCATGGCCACCTTCCTCATGAAGGGGTATCGCGAGGCCGCGGTGCGCGCCGGCGTCCAGGGGCTGATCGGCAAGGGCGACGAGGATGTGATCGTGCGTTCCATTCGCATCGTGGCCGGCGGCGGGGTGCTGGACGACGACTTCGACACGGTCGCCAAGGCCCATGCCCGCGTGGTGAACGGCGGCGGCATCGACTATCTCACGCCCCGGGAGACCGAGGTCATCACGCTGCTGTCGAGCGGCCTGACCGATGCTGAGATCTCCAATGCGCTCAATGTCGATCGCGCCACAGTGCGCAAGCACATGCAGGCCGTGCGGCGAAAGTTGCGCGTGGACACCGCCATCCAGGCGGTTGTGGCGTGGCTGCGGACGCGCGATTGAGAGGAGGCGCGTCGATCGGCCGGCGCACCCGCCCGGGGTGGCCGTCCCGGTTGTCGCTCGGGGTCGCCGTCCCGGTTGCCATCCGGGGTCGCCGTCCCGCCCGAGGCGAACCTTTGGCAAAATCCTGCCCATGTCCCCGCCCGGCGGCTACGCTAGGGGTATCGGATCGCGGATCAACAGGGATCGGCGGCCGCATCCAAAGGAGGATCGCAATATGGGCATCAAGAACGTGGTGGTCGCGGGCGGCGGCGTGCTGGGCAGCCAGATCGCATTCCAGAGCGCGTACAAGGGTTGCAACGTCAAGGTCTGGCTGCGCTCGGAGGGGTCGATCGGCCGCGCCAAGCCGAAGTTCGAGCGCCTTAAGGGCATCTATCTCAACACGCTCGAGGCCATGAAGACCAATCCGGCCGCCTATTGCCGCGGTCTGGCTCCCCAGGGCGCCACGCCGGAGGAGCTCGACGCGCTCAAGGCGCAGGTGGAGAGGGCCTTCGATGGTCTGGTGCTGACCACCAGCTACGATGAGGCCGCCGCCGACGCCGATCTGGTGATCGAGTGCATCGCCGAGGATCCGCAGGAGAAGGTCGCGTTCTACACCGAGCTTGCCAAGCACCTGCCGGAGCATACGATCGTGATCACCAACTCGTCCACCATGCTGCCGAGCGCCTTCGCCAAGTACACCGGCCGACCGGACAAATACCTCGCATTGCACTTTGCCAACGAGATCTGGCGCAACAATACCGCCGAGATCATGGGCCACCCGGGCGCCGAGGGTGTGCCGGCCACCGATCCGGCCGCATACGATGCGGTGGTCGCCTTCGCCGAGCAGATCGGCATGATCCCGCTCAAGCTCAGGAAGGAGCAGCCGGGCTACATCCTCAACTCGATGCTCGTGCCGTTCCTGTCCGCCGCCGAGGCCCTGCTCGCCAATGAGGTGGCCGATGTGGAGACGATCGACAAGACATGGCAGCTGGCCACCGGCGCGCCGCTGGGCCCGTTCCGCATCCTCGACATCGTGGGGCTCACGACCGCGTACAACATCGGCCGCCTCGATCCGCGCGCCGCCGACCCGACCACCGTGCAGGGCAAGGTCGCCGCCATGCTCAAGCGGTACATCGACGAGGGCAAGACCGGCATCAACGCCGGCGAGGGCTTCTACAAGTACTGAGCCGGGCCAATCTGGAGCGGATGGGTTGATCCGAGCCGGTGGGGCGGATAGGCCGGATCGGCAGGGGATCCGGGGTCCCGTCCCGCCATGCGAAGTGTGCGCTTCATCCCAAGCCCGTAGGTCGCCCCCTGTCATCCTGAGCGGAGCCCGAAGGGCGGAGTCGAAGGATCCTTCGTCATTTCGCATTGATCACTTGTGCGCAAGGTCCAGGATCCTTAACTTCCCGCACAGTCCATCCTTCGTCCCCGCTCTGGCTCATCCCTCCGACTTACAAGTTCTGCCAGCAACCGCCCTCGCTTCCCGGTTTGCTGGCAGAACTTGCATCTGAGTGCCCTCCGCAGCCCGCTAAGATGCAGGATCTGCCAGTACACAGGAAAATGGGTGGAGTTGCTGGCAGATCCTGCAGGCATTCTGGCATTCTGAGCGCTGAGCCGTGAAGCGGGGTGTGACCCGGGGCGCGGCGTGTGACATGGGGTGGACACGCCGGGTCACAGGGTTTCAAAATCGTTGAAATAAAGCCATTTTGAACCAGCTGTGACGGGGAGTGGGCACGCCGGGTCACGCCCCATGTCACAACCCACGCCGGGTCACACGCCGGGTCACGCCGAGTATGGGAAGCTGAGGTTACGTCATCCTGAGCGAAGCCCGAAGGGCGGAGTCGAAGGATCCTTAACCTTCTGCATTATGACCATGTGCGTAATGGCCAAGGATCCTTCGCTGCGCTCAGGATGACGAGGAGGAAACATTCGATCTGCCCAGTTTGCAATGATCACCGGGCGGCGGGGACTTGGAAGGGCCGGTAAAAGACTGTTCAGGCAAAGAAAAACCCTCCGGGGTGGAATCCGGAGGGTTCTTCGTGGAGCTGATGGTAATCGAAACCACGACCTCTTCGATGCGAACGAAGCGCTCTACCAACTGAGCTACAGCCCCTTGGCTGTTGTCTTGCTCCGCAGGACAACTCTCGACATACTAATACGATTGCGGCACTTTGGCAATTCGGCGGGACACGCCGCGAATTCCGGGCGTGTCCCGCCGAATTGCGACCTACTTGCGCGTGCCGGAAGCGTGGCGGCCGGTGGTGGGGGAGTCGTCGGCGTCCGCGGCGGCCGGCTGCTTCTTGCCGAACTTCGCCTTGAGCAGGCCGATGATCGTGGGCAGCAGGGAGATCACCAGGATCAGGACGATCACGAGTTCGAAGTGCTCCTGCACGGCCGGAATGCCGCCGAAGAAGTAGCCCAGCAGCGTGAAGAGGGTGGACCAGGTCAGGCCGCCGAGGACCGAGAACGGGGTGAAGCGGCTCCAGCGCATGCCGGAGATGCCGGAGATGAACGGCATGAACGTGCGGATGAAGGGGAAGAATCGGCCCAGGAACACGGCCAGCGGGCCCCACTTCTCGATCATGCCCTCGGTCTTGGCGATGCGCTCGGGGGTCATGGCCTTGACCTTGCCGGAGGCGATGATGCGGCGGCCGAAGAAGTGGCCGATGAAGTAGTTGCACTGGTCGCCGATGATCGGGGCCGCCCAGACCGTGGGCAGCAGGAACATGAGCGGCAGGGATCCGGGCTCGCCGGTGGCCGCGTCGGGGGCCGCGAAGAAGCCGGCCGCGAAGAGCAGCGAGTCGCCGGGCAGGAACGGGAAGAAGACCACGCCGGTCTCGATGAAGACGATGAGGAAGATGAAGCCCAGGGTGGGGGCGACGCCCATGGCGATCCAGCTGGCGATCGCGGCGCGCGGGTCCTTGAGCAGTTCGAGGATGAAATTGACGAATCCCATGAAATTCCTTGCAGATGCTGTTGTGTCCGATTGATATCGGGTGTCCTAAACCGGACACCACCCTATCAGCTTGTCCGTTGCGTTGCCACCGAATCGCAGCCCGCCGCCAAGGCGGCGACGGTCGCATATGTGGTTCGATTCACGGATCGTCAGATCCATGAATCGAACCACATATGCGACAGCCAAAACTCATACGGCACCGGGATGGCCGTCCAGATCGGATACCAGAACACGGCAGCCAGCCCGATCACTCCCAGCACAACCCCGCAAGTCACGTGGTAGGCGCGCGCGGAGATCATGCCGCGCAGCCAGTCGGCCACGTAGCAGATCGCGAGGATCATGGCCGGCAGGATCACGATCGAATAGAACGTGAACGTGGTGCGGTTCAGATACTGCGCCCACGGCAGCCATCCGGCCAGCAGACCGGCCAGAACGGCCCAGATCCGCCAATCGCCGCGCCTGACGAACGCGGCCACGATGATCGCGATGACCACGCACAGCGATCCGGCCCACCACAGGAACGGGTTGCCGATCGACGTGATCGCCGCCACGCACCGGCCGCCCGGGTTGAGCGCGCACAGGCCGGGGTTGCCGGTCAGGTGATCCTCCCAGTAGAAGCTGGTCGGGCGCACCTGCAGCGGCCATGTCAGCGGGTTGGCCATGTAGTCGTGATGCGTGGTGAGCGTGGTGTGGAACTGCCACATCTGCCGGTGGTACTCCACGAATGACCGCCACGAATCGGGCAGCCACGTCACGCCCTCGCCGGGGTGGTTGACCGCCCAATTGTGCATGTAGGAATCGGGATGGATGAACCAGCCGGCCCATCCGGCCAGATACGTAAGAACGTAGATCGGGACCATGTATAGCGCAGCCGGCAGGGCGTCCTTCCACAGCCCGGTCGACAGCCAGCTGCGATACCCGGCCCGCCGGCGCTCCCAGGCGTCCCAGATCACGGAGATCACGCAGAACACCGCGAAGAAGTAAGTGCCCGACCACTTGACGCCGGTCGCCAGTCCCAGCAGGATCGCCGCGCCAACTCGCCATGGGGACAGGGCGATGAACGGGCCGGTCGCATCGAGCACCCATTCGCGCCCGCCGCGCCCGTCCAATCCGCCGGCCCGGCCCAGTCCCGATCCGGGCAGCCACCGCACGCCCCTGCGCCGGCTGTCCCGTTCGAACGCGTCGTGCAGCCGCGCCCGCGCCCAATCGCGGTGGATGAGCAGCAGGGACAGCGCGCCCAGCGTGAGTACCATGATGAAATTGTCCAGCAGGCCGGTGCGGCTCATCGTGATCCCCAGGCCGTCCACGCTCATCAGGAATCCGGCCATCACGGCGATCGGCAGGTTGCGGAACAGGCGCAGGACCACGCGGCACAGGATCAGGATCGCCACCGTGCCGGCGATGGCCGTGGACGCGCGCCAGGCGAAGGAGCTGTCCGCGCCGCCGAACAGCTTGAGCCCCGCGGCGATCAGCCACTTGCCCACCGGCGGGTGGACTACGTACTCGGCGGTGTTGTACCACCGATCGGTATCGCCCGCGGCGAACAGGGCGTTGGTCTGGTTCTCCCCGCTGACGGCCGTGCCCACGTCCTTGGGCCAGTTGCGGGGCTCGCCGGTCATGAGCATCGTGTAGGCGTCCTTGACGTAATATGTCTCGTCGAACACGATCGCATGCGGGGAACCAAGCCTCACAAACCGCAGCAATCCGCCGAAAGCGGCCATGAGCAACGGCAGGATCCAGCCCAGCGCGCGCACCTGCGCCGCCGTGGCCGTCGTTTTCCAAGAATTAACGCGCCCTAACTTCATCAGGGCCTAGATTAGGGGATACTGGAAGATATGCAGACCGTAGCCGAGCAATCATCACAATTTTCTGGCGTTCCGGAGGCGTTGCCGGACGACGTAGCCGAGGGGGGCAACGTAGCCGGTGCCGCCGAACTGCCCGGGGCCGAAGCCGTCGGATCGACCGGTCCCAAGGTCGAGATCCCGCGGGGCACGGTCGTTCTGGCCGCCACGCCGATCGGCAACGTGGGCGACGCCTCCGCCCGGCTCGTGGCCCTGCTGGCCGATTCCGACATCGTGGCCGCCGAGGACACCCGTCGTCTGTACGATCTGGCCAACCGTCTGGGCGTGCATGTGAGCGGCCGCGTGGTCGCCTACCACGATCACAACGAGCGTGGCAAGGCCGATGCGCTGCTCGATCAGGTGTCCGCAGGCGCGTGCGTGACCGTCGTGTCCGACGCGGGCATGCCCACGATCAACGATCCCGGCATGGCGATCGTGCGCCGCGCGATCGAACGCGGGCTGCCGGTGACCTGCGCGCCCGGTCCGAGCGCGGTCCTGGATGCGCTCGCGATCTCCGGATTGCCCACCGACCGCTTCTGCTATGAGGGTTTCCTGCCGCGCAAGCACTCCGAGCGCATGCAGCACCTGCGCATGCTGCAGTCGGAGCGCCGGACGATCGTGTTCTACGAGACGCCCCATCGCATCGCCGAATCGATGGACGATCTGCTCGAGGGCTTCGGTCCGAACCGCATGATGGCGCTGTGCCGCGAGCTCACCAAGGACTACGAGCAGGTGCGGCGCGGAACGATCGCCACCGTGCGTGAATCCGTGCGGAACGATCCGCCTCGCGGCGAGATGGTGCTGGTGATCGGCGGCGCGTCCGATGACGAGGCGCAGGCCGCGGCCCCCAGCACGCTGAGTGTGGAGGACCTGGCCGTGCTCGCCATCGACCGCGCGCTCGAGGACGGGTTGCGGATCAAGGATGCGATCAGCCAGGTGGTCGGCGAGCATCCGCTGCCCGACGGCTCGCTGCCCAATCGCAAGCAGGTCTATTCCGCGGTTCTGGAGATGAAGGCGTAGCGCCGGTTTGGCCGGTATGAAGGCGTAGTGCCGGTTTCGGCGTGCGGGCTTTGCATGCGGACTCAGCGTCTGCCGAAGCGCTCGATCAGATCGAGCAGCACCTCGATCGCCTCGTTGACGCCCGGTCCGCCCGCCTGCGCCACGAACTCCAGCAGCTCGGGCGTGGATCGCGGGTTGGCCACGAGCCATCGGCGCAGTTCCGGCGCGTTGTGGGCGATGTACCACAGGACCTCCTCATCGGTTTGCGGGTCGCACGCCACCGCGGGCGTGAGCTTCATCGGCGGCGCGGGAGGCGCCACGTGGACCGATCGGACGCCCGGCACATCGCCGTCCGCGTTCGGTGAGGCGGGCTGAATGCCCATCAGGCGCGCGTTGTAGGTGTCGGGCGAGCGACGGCGGCGATGGCGGCCGAATCCGCGCTCCCTGGCGGGCGCATGGGCGGATTCGGGGCGCGCATCCGCGGGGCCGTGGGCGGCCGGGCCGGCATGGCTGGGACGTGTGGGGGTCTGGGTGGCTGCGGATGGGGTGTAGGTGGGTGCGGTGATGGTCATGATGGGTCCTTTCGTGTGATGTGGGCGATTCCGGCGATGCCGCCGGGCGCCCGATGGCGTTGGCTATGGTTGCGTTGGTTATGGTTTGTCTTGCGCATCGTCGTCGGTTTCGACTGTTCCGTCCTCCTTCCGCGTCGCCGCGATGCGATTGATCAGATCGACCCCGCGCGAATGCCCGGGCCAGCGGGTGTTGTCCCACAGGATGCGCAGGCAGTCGTCCGGGGTGACGTCGAATTCGTTCATGAGCTCCAGAACCGCGTTGACCGGGCTGATGTCGCCGAGCCGCGTCGGGTTCTCGCAGGCGATGTCGCAGGCCGTGCGCGCGGGCGTGGTGACCCGCAGTTGGCCGAGTCGGGAGATGTCCCGTTCGCTCAGGCGCCGGTCGCGCACCATGATGCGGCGGCTGTGGACGAGCTCGCGGTAGTGCGAGTGCGACACGATCTGGATGTTCGGCGGGAACGTGCCGCCGAGCCAGACCCACAGGGCCAGCGTGGTGCAGGCGGTCGCGCCCAGCGGCACCATGGTCTGCGCGATCGCCGCGCGGCCGGGGATGCTGAGGGCTTGGGCCGACAGGTACATGGTCGAATCGTCCAGCGCGGTCAGGATGCCCATGCGCGAGAGCGCGGACAGGCCGAGCGGGCCGGGCAGTTCGCTGAGGCGGATGAGGGTGTCGTCCTCCGGCGGGAGGTGCGGCTTGCGTTTCGTGGTCTTCATGCTTCGACCGTATGCGAGGCCGATGCGCGGGCGCCAGCGGTGGGCGCTCGGCGGTGGATAAGTGCGCAACCGGCGTCGTTGTGGACAGGTGTGGATAACTTGGTGGATAACTGCCGGGCGGTGGGCGGTGAGCGGTGGGTGGCGGATGGCGCGTGACATGGTGTGTCCGCGCCCGGTCGCGCATCACCCGGGATGATCCCCCGATCGCGCTCGCGAGTAGGGCGGCCGGCGTATGATCGGTGACCATGACGAATATTCTTGTGAACGTTGCATGGCCGTACGCCAACGGCCCCCGCCATATCGGGCATGTCGCCGGCTTCGGCGTGCCGTCGGACGTCTACGCGCGCTACGAGCGCATGAAGGGCAACGACGTCCTGATGGTCTCCGGCACCGACGAGCACGGCACCCCCATCCTCGTGGAGGCCGAGAAGGAGGGCGTCACCGCCCAGGAGCTCGCCAACCGCTACAACCGCGTGATCGCCAAGGATCTGTGCGATCTGGGCCTGAGCTACGATCTGTTCACCCGCACCACCACCGGCAACCACGAGCATGTGGTGCAGGAGCTGTTCAAGCAGTGCCTGGCCAACGGCTACATCTACAAGGGCACCCAGCGCGTGGCCATCAGCCCGTCCACCGGCCGCACCCTGCCCGATCGCTACATCGAGGGCGAGTGCCCGATCTGCCATGCCGAGGGCGCGCGCGGCGACCAGTGCGACGCCTGCGGCAACGAGCTCGATCCGGACGAGCTGATCAACCCCGTCTCCAAGATCAACGGCGAGACCCCGCGCTTCGAGGAGACCGAGCACTACTTCCTGGACCTGCCGGCGCTGGCCGAGGCCAACCTCGCCTGGCTCAAGACCCGCGAGGGCTGGCGCACCAACGTCATCAACTTCTCGATCGGCCTGTTCAAGGAGGTCAAGCCCCGCGCCATCACGCGCGACATCGACTGGGGCATCCCCGTGCCGGTGGCCGGCTGGATCGACAACCCGAACAAGAAGCTGTACGTGTGGTTCGATGCGGTGATCGGCTACCTGTCGGCCTCCATCGAGTGGGCCCGCCGCAAGGGCGACCCGGAGGCGTGGCGCAAGTGGTGGAACGATCCGGCATCGCCCGCCTACTACTTCATGGGCAAGGACAACATCACGTTCCACTCCCAGATCTGGCCCTCCGAGATGCTCGCCTACAACGGCCAGGGATCCAAGGGCGGCGAGACCGGCAAGCTCGGCCCGCTCAACCTGCCCGAGCAGGTGGTGGCCAGCGAGTTCATGACCATGGAGGGCAAGAAGTTCAGCTCCTCCCGCGGCATCGTGATCTACGTCAAGGACATCCTCGCCCGCTACCCCGTGGACGCCGTGCGCTACTACATCTCCGTGGCCGGTCCCGAATCCTCCGACTCCGACTTCACGTGGGCCGAGTTCGTGCGCCACAACAACGAGGAACTGGCCGCCTCCTGGGGCAACCTCGTCAACCGCGTCGCCACGCTGATCAACAAGAACTTCGGCGAGATCCCGGCGCTGGACGAGGACTCCATGACCGACGAGGACCGCGCGCTGCTCGCCGAGTCCGCCGCCGCGTTCAGCACGGTCGGCCACTCCATCGAGACGCACCACCAGAAGGCCGCGCTCGGCGAGGCCATGCGCATCGTGAGCAGCATCAACAAGTACATCTCCGCCACTGAGCCGTGGAAGATCAAGGACGACCCGGCCCGCCTCGGCACCGTGCTGCACGTGGCCGCCCAAGCCGTGTCCGACGCGAACCACCTGCTCGCCCCGTTCCTGCCCCATTCCGCGCAGAAGGTCTGGGAGGCGCTCGGCGGCACCGGCACGTTCTCCCCGCTGCCGCGCATCGAGGAGGTCGAGGATCTGGACAAGCCCGGGTTCTCGTACCCGATCATCACCGGCGACTACAAGCTGGGCGTGAACGTGCACCCGTGGAAGAGCGAGCCGATCGTGGCCGGCACCCCCGTGGCCAAGCCGTCGCCGATCTTCGCGAAGATCCCGCAGGAGGCCGTGCAGGAGGAGCTCGACCGCTTCGAGTCCGCCCTGAACGCCCGTCGCGAGGCCGAGGCCGCCCGTCTGGCCGCCGAAAAGGCCAAGCTCGCCGAGGAAGGCAAGTAAGGTCGCCGATTCGGGGCGATTCGGGCTGATTCGGTCCGGTTGGCCCGGTTTGGTCCGATTCGGGCTGATTTCCTGATGGCGCGATCGTTCCAATCCGCGCGCGCATTGCCGCAGGTTGGGATGATCGCGCCGTTTTCGTTGCTTTTCGCATGCGATTGCGGGGCGGGCGGGCGCGTCGCGTGTGCGCGATCACAGTGCGCGCGATCACAGAACGATCACATTTTTCAGGGTTCTTTGAGATTGCCGCATCGTTTCATCAAGATTCCGGGGCTTATATAGGAGATGTCAGCGGAATGCACCGCCGGCGAGGTTCCGAAGAACCCCATAACTGAACCCTTCTTCTCTCTTCTCTCTCACCCGGCGGCTTCCCCCCGCCGGGTTCTTCTTTTTCCGAGCCTGTTCGGACACGATTGGGACGGGCTGGGTCGTGCCGGGGTTGGGGCAGGGCGCCAATGGACCGGATCTGCCCAGTTTGCGCTCTTGTGGCCGCAGAATGAGCGAATTCGCTGTGTGACGGCTTGAATTGGCCCTGCATCGCATCCGATTTGCTCATTCTGTGTCCTCATTCCCTCAGAATGAGCGAATTCATTGTCTGACGGCCACATTCGCCCCTGCATCGCATCCGATTTGCTCATTCTGTGCCCGGGGGGCTCCGAGCTGGGCGCAAACTGGGCAGATCGGGCCACTTGATTTGCGAACTGGGCAGATCGGGGCGGCTAGCCCATGAAATCGGCCTCCAGATGACTGGATCTGCCCAGTTTGCGAATCGGATGTCCCGATTTGCCCAGTTGTGCCATATGCCGGGCCGTGCCTCTCATCCGGCCGGTTTTCGGGGATCGCCGGGGAGAATGCCGGGCATCAGGGCGCGGTCGGGCTGTGCGAGCTGCGCGGCCGTGGCGCTGACGGGATGCGGTCGGGCTGTGCACGTTGTGCCGCCGTGCTGCAGTCGGGGCCGGTCCGCATCCGATTTGCTCATTCTGCGCTCTTGTGCCCTCAGAATGAGCGAATTTGCTGCGAATTCGCTGTGTGGCGGCTCGAATTGGCTCCGCAGCGCATCCGATCTGCTCACTTTGTGTCCTCATTCCCTCAGAATGAGCGGATCCATTGTCTGACGGCCACATTCGCCCCTACAGCGCATTGGATCTGCTCATTTTGCGCCGGAAGGGTTCCAGAATGAGCGGATCCGATGCGCTGCGTCTGATGCGCTGCGTCCGATATTCGGTCTGTCACTCAGCGCGGGTGCCGGAATGGACGTTTTACGGCGCCAAAGTGTCCATTTCGGCACCCAACGGCACCCGCGCGAGTCACCCGAGCGGCACCCAATAGCCGCCCGCCGCCGCCCTCCTCCCCATGACACGCCGAAATAGTACAAGGTTGCACTAGCTGATAAGACGAATAAACTAGTCGGCGTTCGCAGCGCGCTATGGCATGTGCGGGGCGAACGCCGAGACCGCAACAAACCGCAACACATCCACAACTCCAACGAAGAGACCCAACCGGAACAGCCGGAAATCCAGAGAGAAGCAAGGAACGCGAGGGATTTTCCCATGTACGTCGATCCGAACCGAAACCAAGACAAGGGCAACCTCAGATGGATCCTGCCCTATTGCAAGCCCGATCTGCCGCGGGTGGGCGGCGCGCTCGTCCTGTTCGTGCTGAACAACGCGATCGCCCTGACCATCCCGCTGCTGTCCGGCATGATCGTGGACCGCGTGATCACCGGCGGTGAAACCGATCTGCTGGTCAAGCTGTGCCTGACCATGATCGGCCTGACCGTGGTGCGCGTCGGAGCCCGCTACGGCTACCAGATGTGGATGGAGCGCTTCGGCCAGAACTCCATCTACCGCCTGGTCTCCGATGAGTACGAGAAGCTGCACGAGCTGGACTTCACCTACTTCAACCACACGCGCACCGGCGACATCATGAGCCGCATGACCTCCGACACGGATGCGATCCGCCACGCCCTGAGCTGGGTGAGCTACCAGGCGCTCGACTGCGTGGTCATGTTCATCGGCGCGCTGTGCGTGATGTTCTCCATCGACTGGCGTCTGGCCCTGGCGCTCGCCTGCGTCACCCCGTTCCTGTTCATCCTCACGCGCGGCCTGTCGTCGCACGCCCATCCGCTGTTCTTCGCGATCCGCAACTCGCTGGCGTCGCTCAACTCCATGGTGGAGGAGAACATCGAGGGCAACCGCGTGGTCAAGGCCTTCGTGCGCGAGCCCTACGAGACGCAGAAGTTCGACGAGCACAACGAGGACTACATGCAGCGCAACATGGCCCTCGCCTACAACACCCGCCGCTACATGCCCTGGCTGGACGGCCTGGGCTTCAGCCTGCAGCTGATTACGCTGGGCTTGGGCGGCTTCCTGGTGATCCGCGGCGACATGACGCTGGGCAACCTGGTGAGCTTCAACTCCTTCCTGTGGATGATCGACGGCCCGGTCCGCCAGTCCGGCTGGCTGATCAACGACTGGCAGCGCTTCAACGCCAGCTGCATCAAGATCCGCAAGCTGCTGACGGCCGAATCGCGCATCACCGAGAAGCCGGACGCGCAGGAGTCCGTCAAGCAGGCGGTCGCGATCGCCGAGCAGGTGGGCGGATCGCACCCGATCACCCCCGAGCGCATCAGCGGCGAGATCCGCTTCGATCACGTGAGCTTCGCCTTCCTCGACGACCCGGAGACCCCCGTCCTCAAGGACGTCGACTTCACGATCCCCGCCGGATCGAAACTGGGCATTCTGGGCGAGACCGGCTCCGGCAAGTCCACGCTGGTCAACCTGGTGGCCCGATTCTACGACCCGACCGTGGGCCATGTGCTGATCGACGGCATCGACGCGCGCGACTGGCCGCTGGCCACCCTGCGCTCGCAGGTGTGCATCGTGGCGCAGGACACGTTCCTGTTCTCCGACACGATCGGCAGCAACATCGGCTTCGGCGCGTCCGAGCAGGCCGCGCGCGACGAGCGATACATCCGCCACATGGCCGAGATCGCCGGCGCGGACAACTTCATCCGCTCCATGCCCGACGGCTACAACACGGTGGTGGGCGAGCGAGGCGTGGGCCTGTCCGGCGGACAGAAGCAGCGCCTGAGCCTGGCCCGCGCGCTGGCGGACGATCCGGCGATCCTGATCATGGACGACACCACATCGGCCGTGGACATGGAGACCGAGGCGGAGATTCAGCGCCATCTGCGCGAGATGGACGGCAACAAGACGATCATCACGATCGCCCACCGCATCTCCTCCGTGAAGGATTCCGATCTGATCCTGGTGCTCGAGCACGGGCGCGTTGTGGAGCGCGGCACGCACGAGCAGCTGGTCGCGCAGCACGGACGCTACTGGGAGATCTACCACAAGCAGCTCGGCCTGCAATCCGGCAGCTCGCAGGGCTTCGAGCAATGAGAACAGGGAGGTGAACCATCATGGCACAGCAACGCAATACCTATCGCGAGGATGAGAAGCTTGAGGAGCAGATCAACCTCAGGGACATCATGCGCGTGGGCAAATACCTCAAACTGTACATGGGCCGCGTGGTGCGCATCCTGATCGTGGTGATCTCGATGAGCTGCATCGTCGTGTCCGTCCCGTACCTGACCAAGATCATGATCGACGAGGCGATCCCCAACAGGGATCTGGGCCAGCTCGGCCTGCTCGCCGGCGCCCTGGCCACGCTGATCCTGCTGTACGAATGCGGCCTGCGCTACCGCACGGTGGCGATCACCCGCGTGGGCCAGATGATGCTCAAGGACATGCGCCGCGACATCTTCACGCACATCCAGACGCTGCCCTTCAGCTACTTCGACTCGCGCCCGCACGGCAAGATCCTGATCCGCGTGGTCAACTACGTCAACACGCTGTCCGACACGCTGTCCTCCGGCCTGATCAACGTGATCTCCGACGTGTTCACCTTCGTGATCACGCTGGTGGTGATGTTCGCGATCGACTGGAAGCTGGCCCTGTGGAGCCTGATCCTCTTCCCGGTGCTGCTGGTGTGGGTCTACGTGCTCAAGATCTTCCAGCGCCGCGCCTACCAGAAGCTGTCCAACAAGCAGTCGAACCTCAACGCCTACATCCACGAGTCGATCGCCGGCGTGAAGACCACGCAGACCTTCGCGCAGGAGCAGACCCAGTTCCGCAACTTCCAGGAGCAGCAGGGCGAGGTGCGCAAGGCCTGGATGAAGGCCGTGCACATCCAGTTCCTCATGTGGCCGGGCGTGCAGACCATCTCCATGATGACCATCTCGTTCATCTACTTCGTGGGCGTCATGGGCTTCGGCGGCGTGAACGTGACCACCGGCGTGCTGATCGCGTTCGTGGGCTACGCGAACAACTTCTGGAACCCGGTGATCAACATCGGCAACTTCTACAACCAGCTCATCACCTGCTCGGCGTACCTGGAGCGCATCTTCGAGACCTTGGACGTGGTCCCGGAGATCCAGAACAAGCCGGGCGCGGCCGATCTGCCGCCGATCCGCGGCCGCGTCGACTTCAACGACGTGGTGTTCCGCTACGAGGACGACGGCCGCAACATCCTCAACCTCGTGGACTTCCATGTGGAGCCGGGTCGCACGATCGCCCTCGTGGGTCCCACGGGCGCCGGCAAGACCACGATCATCAGCCTCCTGTCGCGCTTCTACGACGTGTCCGAGGGCTCGGTGAAGGTGGACGGCTACGACGTGCGCGACGTGACGCTCGAATCGCTGCGTCGCCAGATGGGCGTGATGCTGCAGGACACGTTCATCTTCTCCGGCAACGTGCGCGAGAACATCCGCTACGGCAAACTCGACGCCACGGACGAAGAGATCGAGGCGGCGGCGAAGGCCGTGCACGCGCACGAGTTCATCATGGAGCTACCCGACGGCTACGACACGGTGGTGGAGGAGCGCGGCTCGACCCTGTCGGCCGGCCAGCGCCAGCTGATCGCGTTCGCCCGCGTGTTGCTCGCCGATCCGCGCATCCTGATCCTGGATGAGGCGACCAGCAACATCGACACGCGCACCGAGGAGGCGCTGCAGGCGGGCCTGGCGCACCTGCTCAAGGGCCGCACGAGCTTCATCATCGCCCACCGCCTGTCCACGATCGAGAACGCCGACGAGATCTTCTACATCGATCACGGGCAGATCGTGGAGCACGGATCGCACGCCGATCTGCTCGAGCGCAAGGGCGCGTACTACCGGCTCTACGAGTCGCAGTACGCGATGATCAAGGCCGCCTCCGGAGCCGTGGGCGAGTAGATTTCCGTCATCACGAAGGAAACGAAGGATCCTTCGACTCCGCTACGCTTCGCTCAGGATGGGAATCATCTCCGTCATCCTGAGCGAAGCCGAAGGATCCTTCGTCATTTCGCATTGGTAATTGGCGCACAAGTCCAAGGATCCTTCGCTTCGCCCGTGTTCCTCACCATGGTGGCGATCTACGCGTACGGCCGTCTGCCCGGCATGGACATCCACGTCCTGGCGCCGCCGAAGACCGCCGGTACTGCCTCTACGCCGATTCCCCGATGACCAGACGGCTGCGGCCCCGTTCCACCCGCGGTTCGCGCTGCACGTCCGGATGCTCGATCTGGTCAACCAGCATGTCCAAGGCCTTTTCGGCCGTGTCGTCATAGTCCAGCGCCATGGTCGACAGGGTGGGCACGGTGAACTGCTCGCCGTAGGCGTAGATGCCGTCGTTGCCGAACACCGCCTTGTCCTGTGGCACGCGCACGCCCTCGTCGTGGAATCCGCGGATCAGTCCGTAGGCGATCAGATCGTTCATGCAATAGAACACGTCATACCGGTCGACCATGCGGGTGCCGTCCGTATCTGTCTCGCACAGTCTGTGCGCCGCGGCGATAGCCGAGGTCGTCTCCCAGTTGCATTCCACGAAGTCGTGCTCGTCTCCCAGTCCACTGTCCTTCATCGCCGCGACGGTGTATCGGATGGCCGGAGAGCGGCCGCCGGGATCGTCGGTGAGTTTGTCGAGCGGATGCCCGCCGACGATGCACGCATGCCGGTAGCCGCGTCCGGCCAGATATCCGAACGATGCGGCTCCGCGGGACAATGGCGGCAGCACGTTGTCGAACAGCGGATCGTCGACCTGATAGTTGAGCAGGACGGTCGGATGATTGCCGAGCATAGCCTTGAGGTGTCTGTCGTCGACATTGCTGGCATTGAGGATCAGTCCATCGCATACGGCCGAGTTGATCTGCTTGACGATATCGGTTTCGGTGTCCATGTTGTATCCGGTCTGCATGATGAGCGTGCGCAGGTGGCGCTTGCCGGCCGCCTTGGAAATGGCTGCCACCAGATTCGCGTAGTAGGGGTGCGTGATGCTGGGGATCAGGGCCGCGATCGATCCGGTGCGGCCCTTCTTGAGGAATCGCGCCGACAGGTTGGGGGAGTAGCCGAGCTGCTTGGCCGCGGCGAGCACTTTGTCGCGCGTGACGGGTTTAACGATATCCTCCCCGCGTATCGCCGCTCCGGCGGTGCTCATCGACACGCCCGCCAGGGCCGCCACATCCTTCAAAGTCGCCATAGGCGCCATGCCATCCATTTCCGTTTTCGCCGGTATTTGCGGACTCCAGCCTAGCGCATGGGTGGAAGATCGCACGGTTCAGATAGAATCATATCGTTGCGATTCAATGCCGCGTCACCGATGGCGTCGTGTGTTTCGGGTTGTGGCCTATCATGAAGGGTGATGGGAAAGGTTAACGTTAACCGAAGCGAGGAAGTATGCGGTTGCCCTGTGTTCCCGGCCAAAGCGGGCCGATCGATCTTGACTATTCCACCGACGGCGTCGATTTGACGGTGTTCGAGCGTGCCGTGATGCCCGAAGCGGCCGTCGCGCTCGAATCCACCGCGGCGCTCCTCGTGCGCGCGCAGAGCCTCGACAGCTATTCCGTCTGTCTGCAGCTCGCGTTCTACGAGGCCGGCCAGCGCGAGCGCGGCGAGGATCCGACCCTGCGCGCGGTCTTCGGCATCCTGCCCGGAGTCGAGGTGCCGGTTTCGTTCGATTTCACCTGGCTGGACGGCCAGACCTTGTTCGCTCCGCGCACGTTGGGGCGTCTCAAGATGACGCTGTTCGGCAAGCGGATCCGCCGCGACGACATCGCGTCCATCGCGCTGTCGGCTACCCCCGGATTCCCGGGGCGCAGGCTCCGCCTGTGGCCGTGCGAGCTCCTGGATGACATACCACGGATCGACATCCCCGTAAAGCCCCTGATCGACGAACTCGGCCAGTGGAAGCCCGGCGAATGGCCCGGCAAGGTTCCCGATCGCGCCGCATGCAGCGCGGGGCTGCGGGCCATGGCCGATTCCGAAGACGCACGATACGGGATCGATGGCGAACCCGGCGGCGGACCTGACCGGGAATCTGATCCGCGCGGGAACGAGTCGCATTCCCCGCATGCCGTCGATCACCCGTACGCAGCATTCCCCGTATGGGACCGCTTCGGCGGCTGGACCGGCAGACGATTCGAGGCGACCGGCTGGTTCCGCGTCGAACGGGAGACGAACCCCGACGGCACACCGGGGCGATTCTGGCTCGTGGACCCGGAAGGCGGTGCGTTCCTCTCGACCGGCGTCGACTGCGTCGGCGCGGGCATCCAGACCCGACTCGACCCGATGCGCCCCTGGCTGGACGCTCACACGGCCGGGCTGCTGGACCAGGCGATCGCGAAGGCCGCAGCCGGTTCCGGGAGTGGGCGCCAAGGAACGAATGCAGCCACCGATTTCGGCGACCCGTCGTTCTCGTGGCGCCACGATCCTGCGGGCTGCAACGGCGTCAACGCCTCGTACGACTACGGGCAGGCCAATCTGCGCGTCGCGTTCGGCGACGACTGGTATGAGGCGTGGACGCGCATCACCCGCAATCACCTGACCGACTGGGGCGTCAACACGATCGGCAACTGGTCCGATCGCAGGTTCATCCGCAGGGCCGGCATCCCGTACGTCCTTCCCGCCGACGAACTGAACGGGGGATTTCCGAAGACCGAGACCATGCTGTTTCGCGACTTCCCGGATGTGTTCTCGCCCGAATACGCGCGCGACGCCGAACGATACGCGCAAGGTCTGCTCCCGTGGAGGGACGAAACGAACCTGATCGGCTATTTCATGCGCAACGAGCCGAACTGGGCGTTCGTCTACGATCTCAACATCGTAGAGGAGATGCTCGCCAACCCCGCCGACCTCGTCTCGAAGCGGCGGTTCGTCGAATGGCTGAAGGAGCGCTACAACGGCGAAGTCGACGCGCTCAACGCGGCATGGGCGGCGTCGTTCGCCTCGTTCGACGCGATCATCGCCGAACCGCGTTTCCGTCTGGCCACGGCCCTGCCGGGCAGTCTTGACGATCTGCGTGCGTTCTCGACGCTGCTCATCGATCGCTATGTGCGCGTGCCCGCTGAGGCGTTGCGCCGAATCGACCCGCATCACCTGAACCTCGGCATGCGCTACGCGTACATCACCGATCGAAGCCTGCTCGCCGGAGCCGACTGCTACGACGTGTTCTCGATCAACAGCTACCAGCGCACCGCCTATGACCAGGTCGAGCAGGTCGGGCGCATGCTCGACATGCCGGTCATGGTCGGCGAGTTCCACCACGGAGCGCTCGACCGTGGCCTGACCGCCCACGGCATCCGTGGCGTCACCACGCAGGCAGAACGCGGCGTGGCCTACCGGTACTACGTCGAGCAGGCCGCGCGCAGCCCGTACTTCGTCGGCGCGCACTACTTCCAGTACAACGATCAGAGTCCGCTTGGCCGCTTCGACGGCGAGAACTACCAGATCGGCTTGGTGGATGTGTGCATGCAGGAGTATCCGGAGATGGCCGAGGCGATGCGCGCCTGCCATCGGTCGCTATACGAGGTCGCGGCGGGGGAGCGCGGGGCGTTCGACCGCATCCCCGAGGAGATCAACCCGATCCACTACTGAGATACGGCCGTCGAACCGCGTTCGATGAGGCGGAATCCGGCGATGACCCGTTGGGGCATCGAGACCGGGTTGTCGCCGAATTTGCGCAGCATCATGGTCACGGCCGTCTCGGCCATGCCCTCGTAGTCGAGCGCGATGGTCGTCAGGCTCGGCACGCTCCATTCGCCCTGCGGAATGCCATCGAATCCGGTCACCGCCACGTCCTCGGGTACGCGCACGCCGCGATCGGCAAGACCGCGGAGCACACCGAGCGCGATGTCGTCGTTCATGCAGCATACCGCGTCGTATCGGAGTCCTGCAGGTCTGCCGTCGTCGGTCCGACCGGTCGCGGTGTCGGCGATGCGGTGGCCGACGTCGGTGCCGCCGTTCGCGACCCAGTCGCAGTCAATGGCGCCGCAATCGCCGGAGATTCCCAACTCATCGAAGGCGTTGACCGCCGAACGCGCCCGTTCGTAGCGTGCGCGGCTGCTGCTGGATACGTCGGCCATGGCATGCAACGGTATGGTGGCGCCTGCCACGCAGATCCGTGTGCGGCCCCGTCCGACAAGATGGCGGATGGCCCGATCGATGCCGCCGGTGCTGGGAGCGTTGACCGAATCGATGACGATGTCGGTGCTGTAGTCCTCGAACATCACGGTCGGATGGTCGCCCGCGAGGCGTGCCACCTCCCGGCTGTCGGTTTTGGCGGCCAGCAGGAACATGCCCTCCGAAAGCGTGTCGTCCGACTGTGCGATCAGCTGCCGTTCGCGATCCGCCTCGAATCTGGTCTGCTGGATGATGAGCTGATATCCGTGCCGTTCGACGCTTGCCTCCATCGCGGTGACGAGGCGTCCGTAGAACGGGATGTCCACGGTGGGGATGACCAGCGAGAAGATGCCGGTACGGCCCGAGCGCAGCGCCCGAGCCGAGACGTTGGTGCTGTAGTTCAGGTCCTGGGCGGCCTTGAGCACTCGTTCGGCGGTTTCCGGGCGCACATACGAGAGTCGCCGCAACGCGCCCGATGCGGTTGATGGTGACACGCCGGCCTTGGCTGCCACGTCCTTGAGGGTGACCATCTTCGTCGTCCTTCGTCCTGTCTCTTGCGGTCTGTGCGGCCTCCTCATCGGCCGGATCTTAGACGGCCTCCTGTGCGGAAGGGCACGAACATGTTCGTACGTCTGCATCGAAATGATTCGATGGTTCATACGATCTGACTGTGATGGTACTCGCAAAATCGCATCGCTCTGAATTGCGCGTGTCGCGCGTTCGATAGGCGATATTTGTTGGAATTGAAGGGATTTGAGGAAAAACTAGGCGTGTCGCAGGGATTTGACTTCGCTGTCGAATCGATATAGAATCGCAGCGTTGCGAAAACAAAGCGAACCTCCGGAGGGTACTGCAGCCCACCGAATCGTTTCGTAACGCAGACAACACAGTCAGCCTTTCACGTGGAAACCGGCCCGTACGGCGGCATGGGGAAGGGGAGACACTCCCGGACACAACGAGGTCGGGGGCGAGGAAAGGAACATCAATGACACGCAGAAGTGTGATGACGAAGGCGCTGGCGGCGATCTCGGCGATCGCGATGCTAGGCACGGTGGCGGCCTGCGGCGGCAGCAGCGAGACGACGACCACGGAGGACGGCAAGCCGATCCTCAAGATCCTGGTCGTCAAGAACACCAACACCGACAAGATCGCGAACATGCAGTGGGCTAAGGACCTCGAAACGGAGGCCGGCGTCAAGATCGAGTGGCAGGAGGTCACCGACGACCAGTGGGGCCAGCAGAAGAACCCGTCGATGTCCGGCGGCGAGATCGCCGACATCTCCCTGCGCGCGTTCAGTCCGGATGATGCCGCACAGTTCCCGGATCTGTTCGAGGATCTCTCCGATGACATGGACAAGCTGCCGAACGTGAAGAAGTTCTTCGACGAGAAGCCGGCTGCGAAGAAGCTCGTGGCCGATCCGGAAGGACACATCTACAACCTGCCCTCCTCCCGCGGCAAGGCGTACTCCGGTTCGGGCCAGAACATGATGATCAACAAGGCATGGCTCGACAAGCTTGGCCTGAAGGTCCCGACCACGTGGGACGAGCTGGAGACGGTCCTCAAGGCGTTCAAGGAGAAGGACCCGAACGGCAACGGTCAGGCCGATGAGATCCCGATGAACATCCGCGCCCTGGACACCGGCGGCTTCGGCTGGTACAGCCCGATGCTGCTGCTCAACTCGACCGGCATCGTGACCGGCTACAACAAGGGGCCGAGCGCGCAGGGCATCTACGTCAAGGACGGCGAGGTCAAGAGCTACCTGGTCTCCGATGAGTACAAGGAGGTCATCAAGTACTACAACAAGCTGATCTCCGAAGGTCTGATCCCGGCCGACTGGTCCACCAAGCAGGCTGACGCCTACTATGCCGACCAGACCAACGACGGCAAGACCGCGAAGACCGGCGTGATCTTCGGCTGGTCGCTGGCCGACTTCGGCGATCTGAGTGATCAGTACGAGGCGATGCCGGTGCCGGCGGCTCCGGGCGTGTCCGCGGACAAGGTCGTGTGGGACGGCTCGTCGAACGAGTTCGAGAACTTCAAGCTGTCCATCGCCGCCAAAACGGCAAACAAGGACGCGGCGCTCAAGGTGGCCAACCTCCTCTACTCCGAGAAGTACTCCGTCCAGCAGTTTGTCAGCTCCTTCGGTGTGGCGCTCACCGATGACGGCAACCACACCTACACCATGGATGGCGACAAGATCAAGCAGCTCAAGGCCGACAACAAGCTGCCCTCCTTCGCCGACCGCCTCGCCGGCTGGATCCCGGACGAGGTGACCATCAAGGGCGACTACAACGCCGACGACATCCAGGAGGTCAACAAGGCGAACGAGGAGCAGCGCACGCACTTCGACCCGGTCAAGGACTACATGCCCGACTACGTGCGTCCGGACGCCACCGATGCGACCACGATCTCCAACAACAACACGCAGATCATGAACACCGCCATTCAAAAGACCGCGCAGTGGATGGCCGAAGGCGGCATCGACGGCGAGTGGGACGCCTACGTCAAGCAGCTCGAGAGCCTCGGCCTCAACGACAACGTCAAGCTCTGGCAGAAGTGGTACGACACCTACACCAAGTGATCGCCACCCGAGTGACTTGTAACCATTCGGCCGTACGCGGGTGATTCGCGCCCGCGGACGGCACGGGGCCGGACGGGAGACTTTTCTCCACACAAAAACCCGTCCGGCCCTTTCTCTTACACTTCCGCATCCAGATTCTTCAGCCAGCAAGGAAAGCAATCACCATGTCTGCATCTCGTAAGACTGCGGCGACTACGGCTGCAGCACCGTCGGGCGACGGCGCGGTCGTCGTCGACAACATCCAACTCGCCAAGCAGTCGCCGCTCGGCGTCAAGATCGTGCGCCATTTCAAGCGCTACGGCGCGCTGTGGCTCATGAGCCTGCCCGCCATGTGCTTCATCGCACTGTTCGCCTATGTGCCCATGTACGGCCTGCGCCTCGCGTTCTACAACTACAACCCGCGCGAGGGCCTGATGGGCGGCACGTTCGCCGGATTCAAATACTTCAACCAGTTCTTCAAGTCCGGCATGTTCTCGAACATCCTGGGCAACACGCTGCGCATCAGCCTGTGGACCCTGGTCATGGCTTCATCTGCCCGATCATCCTCGCCCTGCTCATCAACCAGATCGGCTCGACGAAGATCAAGTCCTTCGTGCAGACCGTCACCTACCTGCCGCACTTCATCTCCACCGTCGTCATCGTGACGATGATCAACATCTTCCTCTCCCCGAACACCGGCATGATCGGCCGTCTGTTCCCGGGCAAGAACCTACTGGCCGACGCCGACCTGTTCACGCCGCTCTACTGGATCACCGAGGTCTGGCAGCATGTGGGCTGGAACTGCATCATCTATCTGGCCGCGCTCTCGTCGGTCGACCTCGCGCTCTACGAGGCGGCGAAGATCGACGGCGCCGGTCGTCTCCAGCTCATCCGCTACGTCGACATCCCGACCATTCTGCCCACCGTCGGCATCCTGCTCATCATGAACATGGGCAACGTGCTCAACGTCGGATTCGAGAAGGTCTTCCTCATGCAGAACTCGATGAACCTGTCCGCATCCGAGGTCATCTCGACGTACACCTACCGCATCGGTATTCTCGGCAACCAGTTCAGTTACGCAACCGCAATCGGTCTGTTCAATACGTTGGTGAACTTCTTCTTCCTGGTGTTGGCGAACATCATCTCGAAGAAGGCGTCCGACACGAGCATCTTCTAAGCCGCGAAAGGAAAGGCAATCATCATGACAAGTGCAACCGTGCAGCCGTCCCTCGCGCCCAAGGCCAGCTCGGACGACATCCCCTGGAACCCGAAGGTCCGTCAGCAGCGAACCTTCTCCGACTGGATCACCGACATCGTGATCTGGGTCATCCTCGCCCTCGTGGTCGTTGCGGTCATCTATCCGCTGTGGTTCGTGATCATCGCGTCTGTGTCCAACCAGACCGCCGTCAACCAGGGCCAAGTCACGCTCTGGCCGGTCGGCTTCAGCCTCGGCGGCTATGAGAAGGTGTTCTCCGACGGCCGCATCTGGACCGGCTACCTCAACACGGTCATCTACTCCGTGGTCGGCACCGCCCTGAACATGATCGTCACGATCCCGGTGGCGTTCGCGCTGTCCCGCCGCGAATTCAAGCCGCGCCGCGTGATCCTGTTCCTCTTCACCTTCACGATGTTCTTCGCCGGCGGCCTGATCCCGAACTACCTGCTCTTCAAGCAGCTCGGCCTGCTGGACAACTGGCTCGTGTTCATCCTGCCGACCGCCGTGTCCGTGTGGAACGTGATCATCGCCCGCTCGTTCTTCGAGACCTCCATCCCGGAGGACCTGTATGACGCCTCGCAGATCGACGGCCTCGGATACTGGGGCTACTTCCTGCGGATCGTGCTGCCGCTGTCCTCGGCCATCATCGCCGTGCTCGCACTGTATTACTTCGTCGGCCACTGGAACGACTTCTTCACCGGCCTTGTGTACATCCGCGACGCCGACAAGCTTCCGCTGCAGAACGTGCTGCGCTCCATCCTGCTCGCGAACCAGACCGGCATGACCGGCCAGAGCTCCGGCGGTATGGACCTCCTCCAGCAGCGCGAGTTCGCCAACCAGATCAAGTACGGCGTGATCATCGTCTCCACCCTCCCGCTCCTCGTCCTCTACCCCTTCCTCCAGAAGTACTTCAACAAGGGCGTCATGATCGGCGCGGTCAAGGGCTGATAGGCCCTTGAGGACAGCCCGGTGGGCTGTCCGACCGCGCCGAGCCGAGGATCCGCCGAAAGGCGGGCCGAGGCCAGATTGAGTCTTCGCGAAGCGAAGTCCTCAATTGCGAAGGCCGAAGGCGGCGCGGTCAAGGGCTGAGCCGTTAAGCGGGAAGCCCGGTGGGCTTCCCGTAGGCTCAGCCTGAGTGAGGCGAAAGCCGAGCGAAGGCAGCATTGAGCCCGGTCGAAGACCGGTCCTTAATTGCTGAGCGGTCAAGGACCGATACTCTTGCCGGGGTCGATGACCGAACCGGAAGGCGATCTCTCTCCTTCCTGCCAACCGGTTCGGACGTCGGTCCTGGCATCCTCAATTCCTCATCCGTGAACATCCAACGTAGTCGATCCGAGGCGGCTTGTCCGCATTGTGCTGATGCTAGGCTTTTCCCTCGGGAGGAGCGCTTAGGAGCATAGGGAAGGTATGGGAACATGGCTCCACAAGCTCAAGCGGCCATGTTCGACGAATACATCCAGAACTATCGGCGCAACAGCGGTCATCCGATCCGCATCCTGCTGCACTTCTTCAAGGGCAGCGGCAGGGATCTGACCATCTCGACGATCGCGCTGATCGCCAAGCAGTCGCCGATGTGGGTCACGCCGATCGTGACCCGCAACATCATCAACTGCGCCACGGATCCGGCGTCGCATTCCGTCACGGAGATGGTGATCAACCTCATCATCGGCATCTTCTTCATCGCACAGAACATCGGCACCGCGTACCTGTACATCAGGCACTTCGGCAAGGTGAACAGGCTCATCGAACGGCGTCTGCGCGGCAGCCTCATCGCCAAGCTCCAGCAGCTGTCGATCCGCTTCCACACGGAGACACAGTCCGGCAGGCTCATGTCGAAGATCATGCGCGACGTGGAGAACGTGGAGGTGTTGCTCGACCAGACCTACCGCAGCCAGATCGCCGTGGTGCCGCAGAACACGATCCTGTTCTCCGGCACCCTGCGCACAACATCACGTATGGTCTCGAACACGTCGACGACGCGGAGGTCGAGCGGATCATCGACGAGGTCGGTCTCGACGACGTGGTCGCCCAGCTGTCCGACCGGCTCGACGCCCTGATCGGCGAGCACGGCGGCACCCTGTCCGGCGGTCAGAAGCAGCGCATCTCGATCGCACGCGCCCTGATCCGCCACCCGCGCATCATCGTGTTCGACGAGGCGACCAGCGCCCTCGACTCGGTCTCCGAGAAGAAGGTGCAGCACGCCACCGAGCGGATGATGGGCCACTGCACGACGTTCATGGTCGCGCACAGGCTGTCCACCATCCGCAACGCGGACCGCATCATCGTGCTCGAACACGGGCGCATCGTCGAACAGGGGCCGTACGAGGAGCTCATGGCCGCTCGCGGCAAGTTCTGGCGGTTGAAGACCATGCAGGAGTAGCGGGAGATGACCTTCCCGAAGGTCCCTGCCGCAACCATCACCAACCCACCATCACATCATCAGAACCATCAACCCATCACAACCATCAAAGGAGAATCCGACATGGCCACTCTCAAAGGCGTCCAGCTGTTCCGTGACACGGAAGGCAATGTAGCCCAGCTCCACGGCATCGGCGTGCAGCGCTTCGACGAGCGCTGGTACGCGTACGGCGAGATCAAGAACGACGGCAACCTCTTCCAGGGCGTCGCCTGCTACTCCACCACCGACTTCGTTCAGTGGCGTCACGAAGGCACCGTCCTGCCGGTGGGGCAGGAGGGCGAGATCTTCGGTCCGACCCGCATCATCGAACGCCCGAAGGTCCTGCGCCGCCCCTCGGACGGCAGATACGTCATGTACCTGCACGTCGACGGCGAGAACAACTACTCGTACGCGCACATTGGCACCGCGATCGCCGATTCGCCGACCGGCCCGTTTGAATTCCTCTCCACGTTCCAGTTCCGCGGCTACGAATCGCGCGACATCGGCGTGTTCCAGGATGAGGACGGCACCGGATACATCCTGTCCGAGGACCGCCCGCACGGCACGCACATCTACCGCCTGTCCGAGGACTATCTGAGCGTCGTCGAGGACGTGGCCTGCCTCAAGGGCACCGACTACTGGGCGGGCTACGAGTCGCCGATCATGGTCAAGCGTGACGGCGTCTACTACTGGTTCGGCTCGCAGCTGACCGGTTGGGACTGCAACGACAACATGTACGCGACCGCCTCCGACCTGCACGGCCCCTGGAGCGACTGGAAGCCGTTCACCCCGGCGGGCTCGCGCACGTTCGACTCGCAGTGCGACATCATCGTCCCGCTCGACGGCGCCGACCAGTGGCACGCCACCCGCTTCCTCTACATCGGCGACCGCTGGAACCCGAAGGACCTCGGCAACTCGCAACTCGTCACCCTGCCCATCGAGATCGGCGATCGCAAAGCGCTGCTCGAATGGCACGACGAATGGGACAACCGCCTGTAGGACACTTACCCGGGATTATCTCGGGAATCATCTCGGGAAAGGAACAACCCATGTACGCACTCGGCAGCAACTCACCGGTGACACCGGCGTACGCCGACACCAAGGCCATGACCTCCCAGTTGGGAGACGTATCGATCCGATTCTCCGCAGACCCGGAGGGCATGGACTGGCTGCGCCACGACCACCCGTACGCCGCCGTGAGCGCGCCGGCCGGCATCCAGTCCACCGTCCACATGATGCGTGACGGCGACACGATCGTCACCACCATCCTGCTCGGCAACGCCACCGCCAAGACCATCAGCGCCGCAGTCGGCGACATCGGCATCACCCTGCCGCTCGAGGACCGCTACTGGGATGAGACCGGCGACTACTCGATCGAACGCCACTGCAACGCGCACCTCTTCTGCGGCGGCACCTGCAGTTGGATCCTCGCCCTGCGCATGAGCGGCAAGGCGCCGCATCTGGGACTCGTCCTGACCGAGGGCGCGCTCGCCGACTACAGCGTCAGTCGCGACTTCAGCCACTACAGCAACGACCGCGGATGCTTCGTGCTGCATCCCGAGGCGATGGAGTTCGCTCCCGGGCAGATGCGCACGATCTCATGGACGATCTTCCCCTGCGACTCGCGCGAGGACTTCCTGCGCCAGGCCGCGTTCCGCAGCCGGTTCATCGACGCACGCTGGAACTCGTACGTCACGTTCCCCGGCGAGATGGCCGTGCTGCGCATCCACCCGTCGTTCGCGCTTCAGCCGGGCGAGACGGTCAGCGTCAACGGACTACCGGCCTCCCCGGACGGGGAAGGCGGATACCTGTTCTCCTACACGCCCGACGACGCGGACGCGTTCACGCACGACACCTACCGCGACCGAGTCGGCGAACACCGCTTCACCGTCCGGGCCGGCGAGCGCACGGTCACGACCCGTCTGTTCGTCTCCACGCCGATCGACCGACTGATCGCCGAACGCGTCCGCTTCATCGCCGACCGCCAGCAGTACCGCGGGCAGGACGAGCATCTCAAGGGCGCGTACCTACCGTATGACAACGAGGACGGCAGACAGTACTACTATGCGGGCGACGACAGCGGCTTGGTCGTCAACGACTACAACGCCGGACGCGAGCGCGTCGGTATGGGGCTGCTCCTCGTCGCCTCCCTGCGGGCGTTGGGCGACGGAACCTTCGTGGACGGTACCGCGCAGCGCGATTCCGACGGTCTGCGGGAGAAGCTGGCCGACAGCCTCCACGACTACCGCTCGTTCGTCGAACGCGAACTGGTCGACACCGCCACCGGCGAGGTGTTCAACGACTCCCCGAGGGACAACGCCTATCGCCGTCTGTACAACGCGCCTTGGTACGCCGAGCTGTTCGTGGAGCTGTGGAAGC
The DNA here is from genome assembly GCF_008698145.1 of Bifidobacterium vespertilionis. GTDB lineage: Bacteria > Actinomycetota > Actinomycetes > Actinomycetales > Bifidobacteriaceae > Bifidobacterium > Bifidobacterium vespertilionis. The sequence continues at coordinate 13,502 of NZ_RZNZ01000017.1, read as the reverse complement.
TCGACGGCGACGTCGAGGATCTCAGGATCGCCTGCCGCATCCTCGCATGGTTCTACGCGCAGGGGTCGTTCCGCTTCTATCCGATCGAACTGCCGATCCTCGCGCTCGAACACGCGCTCGACGAAGCCGGGGAGTCTGATCTGCACGACGAGATGCGCGACCTGTTCGTCCGTCACGCGCGCGAACTCGCAGGACTTGGGCTCAACTACCCGAAGCACGAGGTCAACTACGAGCAGTCGATCGTCGCCCCGGCCACGAGCGTGATCCTGCAGACCGCCGCGCTGACCGGCGATCGGGCGCTGCTCGCCGCCGGATTCGAGCAGCTGCACGTGCTCGACCAGTTCAACGGATGCCAGCCCGACGCGCATCTCAACGAGGTCGCGATCCGCCACTGGGACGGCTTCTGGTTCGGCAAGCGCAAGCAATACGGCGACACGTTCCCGCACTACTGGAGCGGGCTGACCGGCGACCTGTTCGATCTGGCCGCCGATCTCATGGACGACGGCGATCAGTCGGCGGCGTACCGCCGTCGTGCGGACGCCTCCCGCAAGGCGCTGCTGCAGCTGTTCTTCCCGGACGGCACCGCCTCCTGCGCCTACGTGTTCCCGTTCTCCGTCAACGGCGAGCGCACGCACTTCGCCGATCCGATGGCCAACGACCAGGACTGGGCGCTGTACTTCATCCTTCGCCACAGGCTCGACGCCGAGTGACGTCACCAATCCAATCATCAACGCAATCCGCGGCATCGAAGACAACCGTTACGGACGGTAGAGAAAGGACACCGATCACCATGACCGACACACCGACCTTCGCCGACCGCCTCGCCTCGCAGGGCTGCATGCTCTACGGCGGCGACTACAACCCCGAACAGTGGCCAGAGGAGATCTGGCACGAGGACATGCGTCTCTTGCGTGAGGCCGGCGTCAACGAGGTCACCCTCAACGTGTTCTCCTGGGCGCAGCTGCAGCCCAGCGAGGACGAATACGACTTCTCCAGACTCGACCGGATCATCGAGACCGTCACCGACGCGGGGCTCTCGATCGTCATGGCCACCTCCACGGGCGCACTGCCCGCATGGATGGCCCTGCGTCACCCCGACGTCAACCGTGTCGACGAGAAGGGGCGCAAGATGCGCCACCGCGAACGCCACAATGCGTGCATCAACAGCCCGACCTTCCGCAGGTACTCGGTGGCGCTCGCCGGCAAGCTCGCCGAACGCTACGGGCATCTCGACAATCTCGTCGCGTGGCACATCGGCAACGAATACGGCGGCATGTGCTGGTGTGACACGTGCGCCGAACGGTTCCGCGACTGGCTCAAGGCGCGCTACGGCAGCATCGAGGCCGTCAACGAGGCGTGGAATGCGGCGTTCTGGTCCCACACCTACCACAGCTTCGACGAGATCTTCCCGCCCAACGAGCTCGGCGACATGACCAGCTGGGGCGGCAAGGCCATTCTCGGCGGCTACTCCCTCGACTACCAGCGCTTCTACGGCGAGTGCGTGCTCGACTCGTACAACGAGGAGAAGGCCGCGATCCGCCGCTTCGACCCGGTCAATCCCGTCACCACGAACATGATGGGCACCTACCCGACCTACGACTACTTCCGCTGGCGCGACAGCGTCGACGTCGTCTCCTGGGATTCCTACCCGCGTCCCGACGCCCCGGCGGCGGACGTGGCCATGAACCACGAGCTCATGCGCGGCGTGGGCGGTGGCAGGCCGTTCATGCTCATGGAACAGACGCCGAGCCGACAGAACTGGATGGCGTACAACACGCAGAAGCGTCCCGGCCAGATGCGCGAGCTGAGCTGGCAGGCCGTCGCCCACGGCGCCGACACGGTCCAGTTCTTCCAGCTGCGGCAGAACCGTGCCGGCTGTGAGAAGTTCCACGGCGCGCTCATCGGCTCCGACGGCACCGACCGCACGCGCGCGTTCCGCGAATGCGCCGAACTCGGCGCCGAATTGAAGCGCGTCTCCGGCCGCATCCTCGGCAGCCGAGTGGCGCCGGCGAAGGTGGCGCTCGTCTTCGACTGGCAGTCGCGCTGGGGCATCGGCCTGTCCGCGGGACCCACGATCTCGATGGACTACGTTGCCGAAGTGCGACGCTGGTACGCCGAACTGCACCGCCGCAACATCCCGGTCGACATCGTCGGCCCGTACGATTCGTACGATCGCTACGACGTGGTGCTCGCACCCTGCCTGTACATGATGGACGCCTCGCTCGTCTCTCGTCTGCGTGCTTTCGTCGAGGGCGGCGGGCGACTCTTGCTGACCTCGCTGAGCGCCCTGGCCGACGAGCACGACAGCCTCTATCAGGGCGAGATCCCGGTGCCGCTGCGCGATCTGGCCGGCGTGTGGGTCGAGGAGACCGACGCGCTCGACCCGGCGAAGACCGTCGTACCGCTGTGGTTCGCGGACGGCACCGGCGACGGGACGGCGGCGACCCCGAACGGCCGCGTGCTGTTCGACGTGCTCGAGGCAGACGAGGGCACGCAGGTGCTCGCCACCTACGGCACCCAGTACTATGCCGGCACACCCGCCTTCACGTTCCGTCCGAGTGCGGGCAACGGCGGCGTGTACTACGCCGCCACGTTCCCCGACGAGACGGCCATGCCGCTGTTCGTTGACCGGATCCTGGACGGCACCGGCATCGCCGGCCTGACCGCCGAACCGCTGACCGGCACGCCCGTCGACTCCGTCGCCGACATCGCCGCACCGGCCGATGGGACGCCGGTCACCATCGAGGTGACACGCCGCGTCGCCGACGACGGCACGACGTTTACGTTCGTCCTCAACCCCGCGTACGCGACCGTCAGCGTCGACCTGCCGCAAGAGCTCGCCGGACACGACTTGCTCGCCGACGCGGACATCGCCGCGGGACCCCTCACCCTCGCCCCTTACGCCGTACTCGTCCTCGAAACGGCATGAGCGCTGTGATCGCATCGGCAACAACGCAACACGCAACACGCAACACGCAGTGACAAGGACATGACAGCAATGACAGTGACACTTGACGGACGATCCACCGTGATCTGGCGCGACGGGACGTTCCCCGGCACGCCAGAGCCGGTCGCATACGCGATCGAGGATCTGGAACATGACCTGCGCACGGCGTTCGCATCCGGTACGCCGGTCGCCGGTGATGCGCCGGCGACCATCGCCGTGCGATACGACCGCGCACTGGACGACGAACAGTACCATGTCACGGTCGATGACGCGGCGAACGAGATCATCGTCTCGGGCGCCGACGATCTGGGCTGCATATACGGTCTGTACGCGATCAGCAGATCGTGGCTCGGCTTCGAGGATTTCTGGTTCTGGAACGACCAAAGGCCTGCGGTCCGCGATCGCCTCGTTCTGGACGCCGATGCGAGACTCGACTCCAGTCCCGCGGCCGTACGCTATCGAGGCTGGTTCGTCAACGACGAGGTGCTCATCGTCGCGTGGAACATCCGCAACGACAACGAGCTGACCTGGCGCATGGTGTTCTCCACGCTGCTGCGCTGCGGAGGCAATCTGGTCATCCCCGGTTCCGGGCAGAACATGGAACCGCATTGGGATCTCGCACGACACATGGGCCTGTACGTCAACCAGCATCATGCCACGCCCCTCGGCGCCCGTCTGTTCTCCGAGGCGTACCCCGGCACCAGGGCCCGCTGGCCGGAGGATCATGACAAATACGAGGCGCTGTGGCGCGAATCGATCGAACGGCAACGCGGATCGAAGGTCGTGTGGACGCTGGGTCTGCGCGGCAGCTCCGACGGCCCGTTCTGGGGCGATGACCCGCGCCACGTCACTGACGAGGACCGTGGGCGCGTGATCTCCGAGGCGATCCGCGACGAATACGATCTCATCCGCGCATCGGATCCATCCGCCCCCGTCTCCACCTACCTGTACTCCGAGGCGTTCGAACTGTACCGCAAGGGGCTGCTCGACATCCCCGACGACGTGATCAAGATCTGGGCCGACAACGGGTACGGCCGCATGATGGTCAGACGCAACGGCAACTGGGATCCACGCGAACCGGCCATGCCGTCCGCCGACGATCCGGGAGCCAACGGCATCTACTACCACGCCTCGTTCTACGATCTGCAGGCCGCCAACCACATCACCCAGCTGCCCGAATCGCCCGACGACATCGCCCGTGAACTGGCGGCGGTGCTCGCGAACAACGGCAACGCGCTGTGGGTCGTCAACTGCTCGAACGTCAAACCGCATGTGCTCACGCTCGACCTGATCGCCTGCATGTGGCGCAACGGACCGGACCTCGACGTCGACGCCTTCCTCGACGACTACGCCCGTCGCTACTACGGCGAGGAACCCTCCTCGGCGGTGGCACGGCTGATGCGAGGCTACTGGGATGCCGCCGCGGGCTTCGGCGACCAGTGGGACCAGAAATGCGGCGAACAGTTCTACAACTATCTGCCGCGCATGATCGCCACGCACTACCTGTCTGGAAACCGTGACGAGGAGAACGACCTCGCATGGCTGGTGCGCGGAGGATTCGCCGACCAGATCGCGTACGTCCAAGGCATCTGCGATGCGGCGTTCCCGCGCTACGACCGGCTTGCACGCGATTGCGAGCGGGCCGCGCTCGACGCCGAGGATCATGGCGATGCGCATGCGGCGCAACTCATCCGCGACACGATCGGCCTGCAGGCGACGATCTATCGGGAGAGCATCCACGGCACCACGCTGGTGTGCACGGCGGTCGGCGAGGCGCTCGCCGGCGACTTCAAACATGCCTTCTACCACGCCGGACTGGCGCGCGAACGATTCGAGGCCGGGAACGCGGCAATGCGCGCACGCGAACACGACGTGTGGCAGGGCTACTGGGCGAACGACTGCCTGACCGATGTCAAGTTCTCCGCACAGGTGTGCGCCACATTGATGTCGTATCTGCGCAACCGCGGCGACGGACCCCACTACTTCCGCTGGAAGCATGAGTTCTGCTATGCCGAGCAATGGCGTGACGTGATCGTCGTGCTCAACATGGAGAACCACGAGACCGACGAGGAGATGTTCCATGCGATGAAACAGGTTTGGGGTGAAGAATGACGACGAAGACGGGATTCCTGTTCCGGGCGGTGCCGCGTGCGTACTCGCTCACCGTCTGCTGGGACAAGCCGGAGACGGCCGGAGCATCCGACCGGTATCGGCTCTGTATCGGTGATCGCGTCATCGACGGTATCGACCGTACGTTCGCCGTGATCGATGGATTGGATCCGGATGCCGAGTACTCGGTCGAGCTGTCATTGCAACGGCGGACTCGTACGGAACCGGAAGCGCTTACCGCTGCGACATTCCGCACCGCCGTCGTCAAAAGGATGATCGACGTCACCGCCGCGCCGTATCACGCGATCGGCGATGGCAGGATGCTCAACACCGACGCAATCCAGCGTGCGCTCGATGACTGCGGGCAGGACGAGGCAGTACTCATTCCGGCCGGCGTATTCCTCACTGGGGCATTGCGTATGCGATCCCATAGCGAGCTGGTCCTCGCCGAAGATGCCATGTTGCAAGGCAGCGCCGATCCGCGCGACTACGAACCTCGCGTGAAGGCACGCTTTGAGGGGCTCGAAATGGAATGCTATGCGAGTCTCATCACCGTGGGCGAGTAATCCCCCTACGCTATCCCGAAGGAAGCGAAGGATCCTTCGACTCCGCCCTACCGTGTCCGGCTGCGCCGGACCGTCGCCGCCTTGGCGGCGGCTCGACCGCAACTGCGGTCGGCCTGCGGCCGCGGCTTCATTCGCTCACTGTCGTTCGCCCTCGCCTGCGAACGCCGCCGGCGTTCGCTTCACGGCTCGGCCTGCCTACGGACAGCCCACCGGGCTGTCTGATTCACGGCTCAGCGCTCAGGATGACGAAGAGGAACTGCACTTTCCTCAGGATGAATTCGCATGCGCTACGATAGTCGGAGCCGTTTCTTGAACACAGGAGGTTCGATGCCATGAAAGGCTTCGCCCTGAAATACGAATTCGTCTGCCGCGTGATCCTGATGATCTTCATCGTCAACGTGGCGTTCATCGTCCACACCGTGATGGGATTGGTTGTCGCCGGCCTGTTCCCGTCCATCGCGGCCACCTACTCCACCTACCGCACCTGGCTGCTGGACGTGGACGACCGCTCGTGGACCGTCAGGCGCACATGGGTCACGTTCCACCGCGCGTGGAAGGACGAGCTCGTGCAGGCCAACGTGTTCGGCTGGCCGCAGTTCCTGATCTGGGCGCTGATCATCTGGGAGTACTGGCTGGTGCAGAACAACGACATGGGCCGCATCGGCTACGCGGTCTCCGGCGTGCTGCTCCTGCTCAACCTGATCTACGGCCTGTTCGTATTCATGAGCTGGGCGATCCGCGCGAACTTCGACGAGGGCTTCATGTGGACCCTGCGCACGTCGCTGTCCATGGTGATCGCGCGCCCGATGTGCAGCCTCATGGTGTTCTGCCTGTTCCTGCTCACCGTGTGGGCCTACTGGCAGTGGCCCGGTCTGCTCATGACCTTCGGTGTGGGCGTGCCGGTGTTCGCCACCATGATGGCGATCTACTCGTGGGGCCGCCTGCCCGGCATGGACGTGCATGTGCTCGAGCCGAATGAGAAGGATCTCAAGGCCCGGCAGTCCGAGGCGGAGACTGCTGCCGGATCCGGTTCGATGGCCGGGTCGCAGGGCGCCGCGCCGGAGCGCTTCGACCGCAGCAGCCTGCGTAAATGATGGGTGTGCAATGATGATGGGCGGGCGATCGCGATGAGCAAACACCACCACAGGGACCGCAGCTGGGCCCCCGCGCCGGCGCCGCTGCCGGACGGGGCGTGCACGATCGACAACCATACGCATGTGGCCTCCGTGATCCCCTTCGCCAGGGCCATGAGCCACGAGGCCGAGGCCAAGGGGCAGCCCCCCGTGCCGGTCTACGATGTGGACGAGATTCTGGGACAGGCGCGGGCTGTCGGCATTGAGGGTATTATCGACGTGGGTTGCGAGCTGCCGAACCTGATGACCGCGGTCCGGATGGCCGTCGATCACCCGGGTCTTGTGCACGCGGCGCTCGCGATCCATCCCAACGAGTCCGTGCTCCACGGGCACCGAGGCGTGCCCGGGCCGGACGGTTTGGAACTCAAGTACAAGCCTTGGCATGAAACGTCGTTCGAGGACGCGCTGGCCGAGGTGCATCGGCTCGCCACGCAGTACCCCGATCAGGTGGTGGCGATCGGCGAGACCGGCATGGACCTGTTCCGCACCGGCGAGGGGGCCAAGGAGTTGCAGCGCGAGGCGTTTCGCGCGCATATCGCCTTGGCCAAGGAGCTCGGCCTGCCCATGCAGATCCACGATCGCGACTCGCATCGTGAGGTGATCGAGACGCTGCTGGCGGACGGGGCCCCCGAGCGCACGGTGTTCCACTCCTATTCCGGGGATGCGGAAATGGGCGAGATCGCGCGCGAGCAGGGCTGGTACCTGAGCTTCTCCGGCACCGTGAGCTACAAGGGCAACGACGGCATTCGCGAATCGGCGCGATTGGTGGGGCTGGATCACATCATGGTGGAAACGGACGCGCCGTACCTCACGCCCATGCCGTACCGGGGACGGACCAACGCGCCCTACATGATCCCGTACACGCTCACCGCGCTCGCCGACGCGATGGATCTGCCGCTCGCCGCGGTGGCGCGGGCCACGCGCGCGGTCACGCGCGAGGTCTACGGCGTCTGACCGCGGCTGGGCCGGCCGCGTCCTAACGGATCGCTTACCCATGACTGACGGAACGCTAACGGGCTGATCGCCGCGATCTTGCGGACGGGAGCCCATGAGCCGCTTGGCCTGTGGGCCGATTTTGGCTCAAATGCGCGAAATTCGGCTGCTGTTCATCCTGACGATTTCCTAATTACGTCATTTGGTACTAACGTATCCCTCTGCAAGAGAGAATGTGTGTGTGCCGTGAAGGATCTGAAAGGACGTACATGGTGCAAGACGAACAGCACGAGCCCAAGGGGGATCGGCCGGCGGACGTCAAGAATGCGACGGCCAAGCCCTCGGACGTGAAGTCCGCGGCCGCCAAGCCCGCTCAGACTCCGAACCCCTCCGCCAAGCCCGCCCCGGCCGCCGGCACCTCCCGGCCTGCCGCTCAGCACGAACCGCAGCCGCAGTCGGAGCATCCCGCGTGGGACCGCAAGCCGGCGCCGCAGACGGCCAAACCGCAGCCCGCCAAGCCGACCGCGGCACGCAGCAAGGCCGACGTCACGGATACCGCCGTGTTGCCCCGCGGCAACTTCACCAACGCGCCCAAGGTCTCCCGGCGCGTGCTCACTAAGGAGGAGCGCGCCGAGCTCACCAAGCAGAAGGAGCAGCAGCGCAAGGAGGCCGAGCGCCTCGCCAAGGCCCAGTCCAGGGGCCCGATCGGCCGGTGGTGGGCCCGCCTGCAGTCCGGTCCGGACAAGGTGACCTTCGGCATGGCGATCGTGGCGCTCGGCGTGGTGTACGGCGACATCGGCACCTCGCCCCTGTACACCGCCCAGACGTTCCTGTCCGGTCAGGGCGGTCTGGCCAACGCGAGCGAGGAGGCCGTCTACGGCATGCTCTCGCTGGTGTTCTGGTCGATCACCCTCATCACCACGGTCAAGTACGTGTTCATCGCCATGCGCATCGACAACAAGGGCGAGGGCGGCATCTTCGCCCTGTACTCGCTGATCCGCAGGTACGGCACGTGGCTGACGATCCCCGCCATGCTGGGCGGCGCGGCCTTCCTGGCCGATTCGGTACTCACGCCGGCCGTGTCCATCTCCTCCGCCGTGGAGGGCCTCAAGACCATCCCGCTCATGGAGCCGCTGTTCCGGGAGAACGAGAACCTCACGCTCATGATCACCGTGGTGATCATCGTGGTGCTGTTCTCCGTGCAGTCGCGCGGCACCGAGTCCATCGGCAAGGTGTTCGGCTCGCTGGTGCTCGTCTGGTTCGGCTTCCTCGCCGTGGTGGGCATCGTCAACATCGGCGGCGATTGGGGCATCCTGGCCGCCCTCAACCCGGTGTACGGCGTCAAGTTCCTGTTCAGCCCGCACAATGCGGCCGGCATCGCCCTGATGGGCACGGTGTTCCTGTCCACCACCGGCGCCGAGGCCCTGTACTCGGACATGGGCCATGTGGGGCGCGGCAACATCTACTTCACCTGGCCGTTCATCAAGATCGCCCTCGTGTTCAACTACTTCGGCCAGGGCGCGTGGATCCTGCGCAACCAGCACAATCCGGAGCTCGTCGATGTGCCGGGCCTCAACCCGTTCTTCCAGATGATGACCCCCGAGGTGCGCTACGTGGCCGTGATCCTGTCCGTCACGGCCGGCATCATCGCCTCGCAGGCCCTGATCACCGGCGCGTTCACCATGGTCTCCGAGGCAACCGGCCTCAACTGGATGCCTCATCTGCAGGTGCGCTACCCGGCCCGCACGCGCGGCCAGCTGTACATCCCCACCATCAACTTCGTGCTGTGCGCGGCCACGCTGATCGTGCTGGGCATCTTCAAGGACTCCGAGCACATCTCCGCCGCCTATGGCTTGGCCCTGACGATCACGATGATCACCACCACCGTCCTGCTGGCGGTCTACCTGTGGCATGACGGCAAGCGGGTGGGCGCGATCGTGTTCACCGTGATCTTCCTGGCGATCCAGGTCATGTTCTTCGTGGCGTCGATGGCCAAGTTCCTGCACGGCGGCTGGTTCACGCTGCTGCTCACCGTGGCGATCCTGATCATCATGTACACGTGGAACGAGGGCACCAAGCTCGAGCGCGCCCAGCGCCGCCACATGGCCCCCAAGGACTGCCTGCCGGCCCTGGAGCGCCTGCACGGCGACTTCCGCATCCCGTACTTCGCGGACAACATCGTGTACCTGACGTCCGATCCGGACATGAAGCGCCTGGACACGGACATCTTCTTCTCCATCTTCGCCGACCACCCCAAGCGCGCCCGCGCCTGGTGGGCCGTGTCCGTGCAGACCACAGACGAGCCGTTCACGCGCGAGTACTCGGTGGAGAACTTCGGCACGAACTACCTGTTCCGCGTGCGCATCCGCCTGGGCTTCAAGGTCAACCAGTCCATCCCGGCGTACCTGCACCAGATCATGCACGATCTGTCCCGTTCCGGCGAACTGCCGCAGCAGAAGTCGATCTACCCGAAGGTGGACGCCGACCCGCAGATCGGCACGATCCGCTACGTGCTGATCCACAAGGCCCTGATGCCCGAGTCGAAGATCTCCTCGCGCGGCGCGCTGTCGCTGCAGATCAAATACGCGATCCGCCATGTGGCCGGCTCGCCCGTCAAGTGGTTCGGCTTGGCTCCTTACAACCCGCTGATCGAAACGCAGCCGCTGTTCGTCTCGACGTGGCGCGTGCCCGGTCTGGTGCGCGTGGGCAACCGGCCGGTGGTGAAGTAGGACTTTCTGGGCGTTCCGCGTTCCGCGTTTGATCGCGGGGCGGGGCGCCCCCGTCGGTTTGGCGGGCCGGTTTGGCGGGGCTGTGGGTTCAGGCGGCCCTATTCAGATGACTGATGTCCGACCGCATGCGGGCTGGTCATAAGAAACCGTTATAACGACGCGCGTGTGCGAACGGCGATTGGCCGTTAAGGTGGAGGACTATGTGCAGATTGCTTGGTTATGCCACGTCGGGCCGCAATCTCAGCCTTCAGGATGTGCTGGGTACGCGGTTGGCCGAACAGTACCGTCAGCAGTCCATGATCCACAATGACGGTTGGGGCTGCGCGCTCGTCACTGAGCCGACCGTGACCCGCCACTTTTCCGACGGCGGCGCGCGCACGCCGGAAACCGCCACGCGCCTGTACAAGTCCACCGTCGCCGCCCGGTTCGATCAGATCTACCAGCTGGTCTCCCGCCAGGGCGCCCGCGGCGGCATCTACCATCTGCGCCTCGCGTCCTCCGGCCTGCCGCTGATCATCGAGAACCAGCAGCCGTTCTTCTGCGACGGTCTGAGCTTCATGCACAACGGCGACATCTCCTCCGAGCAGACCGGCCTCAACATCGTCACCAACCACGACTTTCCGGTGGATCGCACCATCCTGGCGGAAACCGGCGGCCGCAGCGATTCGGCGATCTACTTCGCGCTCATCCTGGAGCGTGTGCGCATGGGCTGCACGCTGGCCGAATCGGTCTCCCAGGCCGTGGCGCTGCTGCGCAAAACCTATCCGCTGAGCTCCTACAACTGCATGCTGCAGAGCGAGAACGAACTGGTGATCCTGCGCGCCTGCGCCCGCAAGGAGGTTTCGCCGCGCGTGATCGAGCTGTACGAGTCCTACGGCATGGAACGGTTCGCGCACGACTACCGCGTGATCCGCTACCGCAAGCTCAACACCGGCGGCGTGGTGGCCGCCTCCTCCGGATTCGACCAGCCCGCCGAATACGGCTGGACCGAGCTGCCGAACGATCACATGATCGTCGCTTCGAACCGCACCGGGGAGTTCCGCCTGCGCACGCTGTAGCGTCTGATCCGGGCGGCGGGCCGTGCGACACGGGTCTCGCGCCACCGCCCAAATCGGCAACTTCTGGCAACCATTCCGTTTGGACGACAACGTTGCACTAGCATGGGTGCCCGTCCATCAGCGTCGATCCGTCGGCGTTGGCCAACGGCAAGACACCCAGAGGAGCTGCGACGATGCACCGGCCGGATCTCGCGTCCAACGCCCATTTCCAACGAGCCGTCCACGCGTTCAGCGGCCCCAACTATTCCGCGCGCGATGTGTACAACCTGACCCTGCCCGTGTTCGTGGACACCGTGTTTTTGGCCCTTGTGGACTTCTGCAACACCGGCATCATCAGCTCCGACGGCGCCTCGTCGGTCGGTGCGGTCAACACCGCGAACGCCATCCACTGGCTCATGTTCGGCACGTTCAACTCGATCGCCTTAGGCGCATGCGTGCTTGTGGCGCAGCACTTCGGCGCCGGCCACAAGGACAGGATCGGGCGCGTCACGGCCGCCTCGCTGCACGCCATGATCGCCGTGACCGTGGTGTATTCGGGCCTCGTGCTTGCCTTCGAGGAGCCGATCATCCGTCTGTTCTTCGGATCGGCCGACCCTGACGTGTTCGCCAAGATCAGCATCTTCCTGTTCGGCGTGCTCGTCAGCTACCCCCTGCGCGGCCTGTATCTGGCGGTGGCGGGCGTGCTGCGCGGCATCGGGCGCACCCGGATCACGCTGGTGTTGTCCCTGGTGACCAACGGGTCGAACATGCTGCTCAATCTGGTGTTCGTCACATGGCTGGGCTGGGGCATGGAGGGTCTGGCGTGGGCGACCGTGCTCTCGCAGCTGGTGGGTGCGGTGATGGGCTGCGCGATGCTGGTCGCGCACGCCGGCGAGCTCAGGCTCACGCGCGCGCTGTTGCTCCGGCCCAACCTCGCGGACATATGGCAGGTGCTCACCGTGAGCGCCCCGTTCATTCTGGAGGACCTGTTCTTCAACGGCGGCAAACTGATCATCCAGATGTTCATCGTGCCCTTCGGCACCCTCCAGCTCGCCGCCAACGGCATCATCTACTCGTGGGTGCGATGGATCGAGATCGTCCCGCGCACACTGTGCACCGCGGTCGTTCCGATCGCCGGTGCCGCGATCGGGGCGCGCGACTACGCCTACGCCAAGAAGATCACATGGCTGTTCATCGCCGTCGGATCCGTGAGCTCGCTGGCGTGCGGACTGGTCATGGCGGCCCTCTACCCGTGGGCACTGGACTCGTTCTTCCATGCGCCCGAGGAGATCCACGGCACCCTGTGGATCCTGTTCATCATCAACCTCGTGGGATACCCGCTGCTCTTCTCGCTGCAGTCGATCCTGCCCGCCACACTGCGCGCGGCCGGCGATGGCAAGTGGACCACGATCTGCTCGCTGTCCTCGATGTGGATCTACCGCATCGGCGTGGGGTATCTGGTCTCCGTGGTGTTCGGCTTGCAGATCGTGGGCCTGTGGCTGGTCTGGTGCTCCGAGTGGGGCGTGCGGGCGCTGCTGTTCTACCTGCGGTACCGCACGGGCAGGTGGACGCAGCACGATCTGGTGGGGTGATCGGGGCCGGCGGCGTGGCCGGGGTTGCGGGCGTGACAGGGCGTGTGACGTGGGGTGCGCTGTGACGTGGGGCGTGACAGGGCGTGTGACGTGGGGCGCGCTGTGACTCGGCGTGTGACCGGGCGTGTGATTGTGACATGGCGTGTGACATGGGGTGTCCATTCCCGGTCACGGCCGTTGAAAAACGTTGGAAAATGGCGGTTTTTGGACCCCTGTGACCGGGTGTGGGCACGCCGCGTCACACAGCCGCACGCCCGGTCACACTCCGGGTCACAGCGCGCCCCACGTCACACGCCCTGTCACGCCCCACGTCACAGCGCACCCCACGTCACACGCCCTGTCACCGCCTCTTACACCCCCCCGACGCTGCCCACCAAAGCGTAGGTGGCGGTCACCGGGGCCGCGCTCTCGTCGCCAGAGAACAACCACGACACCCATGCTACCCTCGCTATCTAC
>NZ_RZNZ01000016.1 GCF_008698145.1 Bifidobacterium vespertilionis | reverse complement strand
GAATTTCTCACCCTTTGCCGGATCGTCGGCGTGAACCGCAGAGGGATGGTACATGCCGTTGGTGTACTTGATGAGCAACGGCTCCACATTGCCCTTGTCGACGACGCACTGCTTGAAATTTGACCACGCAGTCTCGTAATCACGCGCTGACACGCTTCCCTGTGCCAAAGAGCGTTGCAGAATGTCGATTTGTGATTTATCGGAACGACTTGTTTCCGCACCCTCAAGCATATATTTGATGTAATCCGGTAGGGAATCTGCCATTTTTTTCTGGTTTACCGGGCGTTCGGATGTGGAGGATTGTGCGGTGGCCGAGGGCGACGGGGCGGCCGACGTAGGGCTGCACGCGCCCATGAACAATGCGACGCTTACGCATGCGAGGGCCGCAAGCCGGCTGCCCCTTCGATATGACATGGCGAAACCCTCTTTCAGCGGTGGCCCAAGCCGGCTACGGCATAATCGTATTCGGTGGACGCCCAGTTGCCGTTCCACACGGCTGCAGCCGCGTGACGTCCCTTGACTTGATTGTCAACTGCGAAGTTGGATGGAGCATCTTGCCTCGCATAGGCGTAATGTTCGTATTTTGCGCTGTAGGAGCTGGCGTCGGAACGGGTGCCGTTCCAGTTCCATGCGGCGATGATGTTGGCGTTGTTGAGCTGCCCGGAACCGGCCTGCGCGGTTTGCACGCCGACGGCGAGCGTGAGGCTCGCTGCAAGTACCGCGGCGGTTGCGGATACGACTTTCCTGTTCATGCTGTTCCCCCTATCTTGTACTGCTTTGTATTCAGTGGGGAGATTCGCGTATCCCCCTCCTCCATTAAACCACTCTCTGGGCGTGCTGTCCATCCCGGAACGGCCAGGGGAGCCGCTATGCTTGCAGCCGGCGGCCCGGACGGCGGGCGTGGAACCCGAAGGAGGAGTGCGAGGTGTCTACGGCGACGGTGGCGCTGGAATCGAATGCGGTGTTCGTGGGGATCGAGTACCTCGCCATCTTCGTGTGGGGTTTGTCCGGTGGGCTGTCCGCCGTGCGCAAGGGGTTCGATTTGTTCTCCATCCTCATGTGCGGATGGATCACCGCGTTGGGCGGGGGACTGGTGCGCGACACCCTGTTGGGAGACCTGCCGCCGGTGGGCATCACGGACAAGGGCTACATCCTCACCTGCCTGATCTCTGGGCTTGTGGTGGCCGTGGCGCATCCGGAGGTGAGCCGATTCAAGTGGACGATGGTGGCGATCGACGCGTTGGGATTGGGCCTGTTCGCCGTCAATGGCACGGCGAAGGCGCTGGCGTTCGGATCGTCCGGCATGACGGCGGTCTTTCTGGGCATGGCCACCGCTTTGGCAGGCGGTCTGTTCCGCGACATCATGCTGGGGGACGTGCCCATGATCATCGGCGACAAGCACCTGTACGCGGTGCCTTCGCTGGTGGGATGCGTGCTCACGGTGATCGTATATAAAGGCGTGCGGGCCAATATGGTGGGCATGCAGGCCGAAATGATTCTGGACGTGGTGATCGTGATCGTGGTGTTCACGCTGCGCGTGGTGTCCGTGGCATGCAACCTGACGCTGCCCGGAGCCGTGGAGCGTCGCGATGCGGAGATCGGCCGCGGGGAGGATGGAGGGAAGGGGGAGTGACGCTGTCATCCTGAGCGTTTTCATTTGCGTGAAAAGTTAAGGATCCTTCGACTCCGCTGCGCTTCGCTCAGGATGACAGGGAGAGGAGGCTTGCTTCGCTCAGGATGACGGAGAGGGTGACGCTGTCATCCTGAGCGCTAGCGAAGGATCCTTAACTCCCACATCCATACGCAATTAGGCTGAGTCGGGCATCGACGCCCCCTCGTGGCGTATTTCATACCAACTGATACAACAAACGCCATCTGGCCGCTTCAGATGTCTGTTTTCGTATCGGGCGATACGATTTACGCCGCGAGAAAGGACCACCGATCACTGTGACCGGCCCATGGCACGTCATCCTGAGCGTTAGCGAAGGATCCTTTGGCATTGTGCACTAAGTCATAGTGCAGAGAGGTTAAGGATCCTTCGACTCCGCTACGCTTCGCTCAGGATGACGGGGAGAACTGGTTTTGCTCAGGATGACGGGGAGAGGGGGCTCGCTTCGCTCAGAATGACGTTGAGGTTCCGCTTCACGGCTCAGTGCTCAGGATGACGAAGGGGTTTGCTCAAGATGGCGGGGATATGAAAAATCCCGCGGGCCCTTGCGGACCTGCGGGATTTTTTCGACCCTGGAAGAGGGATCAGAGCGCGTTGATCGCCACGGCCAGACCGGACTTGCGGTTCGCGGCCTGGTTCTTGTGGATGACGCCCTTGCTGGCAGCCTTGTCCAGACGGCGGGCGGCAACCTCGTAGGCGGCCTGAGCGGCGGCCTTGTCACCGGAGGCGATGGCCTCGCGGGTGTTGCGGATGGCGGTCTTGATGGCGGACTTGACCTGGACGTTGCGCTGGTGCGCCTTCTCGTTGGTCAGCACGCGCTTCTTCTGCGACTTGATGTTAGCCACTATCTACTCCAAACGACGTAAACGTGTATTTACAAGGACATACAAATGCTTGATGATAGCACGGATTCCCGGACAACGCGCACGAACGACACCCTTTGTGCGTCGATTTTCCCGAATCTGGCGGGGGATCCGGCTAGAATAGGTCCAGTTTGTCTCATGGGTTCGACGGCGAGGAGGAAAAGTCGGTGGCCACACAGCACAATCAGCCGGGGTTGACCGATCAGTCATTGATCCGTAATTTCTGCATCATCGCGCACATCGACCACGGCAAGTCCACCGTGGCCGACCGCATCCTGCAGCTGTCCGGCATCGTGCCGGAGCGCGAGATGCGCGACCGGTTCCTGGACCGCATGGACATCGAGCAGGAGCGCGGCATCACCATCAAGTCGCAGGCCGTGCGCGTGCCGTGGACGTTCGACGGCACCGAATACACCCTCGGCATGATCGACACCCCCGGCCACGTGGACTTCACGTACGAGGTCTCCCGCGCGCTGGCCGCATGCGAGGGCGCGGTGCTGCTCGTGGACGCCACGCAGGGCATCGAGGCGCAGACGCTGTCCAACCTGTACATGGCCATCGATCACGACCTGACCATCATCCCCGTGCTCAACAAGATCGACCTGCCGAGCGCCGAGCCGGACAAGCATGCCGAAGAGATCGCCGGCCTGATCGGCTGCGAGGCCTCCGACGTGCTGCGCGTGTCCGGCAAGACCGGCGAGGGCGTGGCCGACCTGCTCGACCGCATCGTCATGGAGGTGCCCGCGCCGCACGGCGATCCCAAGGCCCCGGCCCGCGCGCTGATCTTCGACTCCGTGTACGACTCCTACCGCGGCATCGTCACCTACATCCGCATGGAGGACGGCGAGCTTCACGACCGCGAGAAGGTGCACATGATGGGCATCGGCATGACGCACGATCCCATCGAGATCGGCGTGATCAGCCCGGACATGATGCCCACCAAGGCGCTCGGCGCCGGCGAGGTCGGCTACATCATCACCGGCGCGAAGGACGTGAGTCAGTCCAAGGTGGGCGACACCCTGACCTCCGCCGCGCGCCCGGCCACCGAGCCGCTGCCCGGCTACCGCGACCCCAAGCCCATGGTCTACTCCGGCCTGTTCCCGATCGACAACGCTCAGTTCCCCGAACTGCGCGACGCGCTGGACAAGCTCAAGCTCAACGACGCGGCCCTGATCTACGAGCCGGAGACGTCCGTGGCCCTGGGCTTCGGCTTCCGCTGCGGCTTCCTGGGACTGCTGCACATGGAGATCGTCTCCGAGCGTCTGGAGCGCGAGTTCGGCCTCGACCTCATCTCCACCGCGCCCAACGTGCCGTACGACGTGACCGCCGAGGACAACACCGTGCACCACGTCACCAACCCGAGTGAGTTCCCCGAGGGCAAGATCAAGAAGATCGTGGAGCCCATGGTGGCGGCGGACATCATCACGCCCAAGGAGTTCATCGGCGCGGTGATGGACCTGTGCCAGGACCACCGCGGCATCATGGGCACCATGGAGTACATCTCCACCGACCGCGTGGAGATGCACTACCGCATCCCGCTGGCGGAGATCGTGTTCGACTTCTTCGACCAGCTCAAGAGCCGCACCAAGGGCTACGCCTCGCTCGACTACCACGAGGACGGCGAGCAGTCGGCCGATCTGGTCAAGGTGGACATTCTCATTCAGGGCGAGAAGGTGGACGCCTTCAGCGCGATCGTGCACCGCGACAAGGCCTACAGCTACGGCGTGATGATGACCAAGAAGCTGCGCGAGCTGATCCCGCGCCAGCAGTTCGAGATCCCCATCCAGGCGGCCATCGGCTCGCGCATCATCGCGCGCGAGAACATCCGCGCCCTTCGCAAGGACGTGCTGGCCAAGTGCTACGGCGGCGACATCACGCGCAAGCGCAAGCTGCTCGAAAAGCAGAAGGCCGGCAAGAAGCGCATGAAGATGCTGGGCCATGTGGAGGTGCCGCAGGAGGCGTTCATCGCCGCGCTGTCCACCGGCGACGCCGGCAACGACCGGGACACCAAGGATAAGATCCGCGCCGCGCAGAAGACAGAGGGCTGATTTGTCCAACTTTGAGGTCTACATCCACGTGCCGTTTTGCATTCGTCGCTGCGGGTATTGCGACTTCAATACCTATACGGCCGTGGACATGGGCGCGGGGGCATCGCGCGGCAACTACGCCAATATGGTGATCCGCGAGATGCGGCTGGTGCGCGACTGGCAGCTCGCGCACGGCGTGGAGGAACCGCCCGCGTCCACCGTGTTCTTCGGCGGCGGCACGCCCACCATCCTGCCCGCGCGCGATCTGGTGGCCATGCTGGACGCCATCCGCGGCACGTGGGGGATCGCGCCCGGTGCGGAGATCACCACCGAGGCCAATCCAGACACCGTGGACGCCGCCTACATCCGCGAGTTGGCGGACGGCGGGTTCACGCGCATCTCCTTCGGCATGCAGTCGGCCGTGCCCCATGTGCTCAGGACCCTCGACCGCACGCACACCCCCGCGAATGTGGAAGCTGGCGTGCGCGCGGCTGACGGGGCCGGGCTGCGCTCCAGCGTGGACCTTATATATGGGGCTCCGGGGGAGAGCCTCGACGATTGGCGTACGAGCGTACGCACGGCGATCGATCTGGGCGCGAACCACATCTCCGCATACGCGCTCACCGTGGAACCGACCACCAAGATGGGCCGTCGGATCGCCGCCGGCACCCTGCCCAAGCCGGATGACGACGACGAGGCCGCGAAGTACGAGATCGCCGACGAACTGTTCGGCAACGCAGGATTACAGTGGTACGAGATCTCCAACTGGGCTCGGCCCGGCTATGAGAGCCGGCACAATCTGGGCTACTGGCGCAATGTGGACTGGGCTGGTCTGGGACCCGGCGCGCATTCGCATGTCAACGCCGGCGCCGATGCGTACGATCGTCCGCGAGCCGCCCTGCGCGCATGGGACATCGCGCATCCGAGGCTCTGGGGGACCGCCATCAACGAGGGCCGCGTGCCGTGGGCGGGCAGCGAGGAGATCGACGCGGGGGAGAACCTCGAGGAGCTCATCATGCTGGGTCTGAGGCTGCGCGAGGGGCTTGATCTGGCGCATATCGAGGCCGTTTCCGGGCGTGCGATCGACCGAGATGCACTGAACGGGATGGTGGGCGAGGGGCTGATCACGATCGGCGGGAATGCCGGCGACCGCGTTGTTCCAACGCTTAAGGGCCGTCTGCTCAACGATGCGGTGATCGAGCGGTTCTTCGATCTCGCCGGCGTGTGACGCGAACCGGGCGCAAACTGGTCGGAAACTGGGCGGATCGGGCCGTTTGATTTGCGAACTGGGCGGATCCGGCCATCTGGACCCCAAAATCGGCTTCCAGATGACCGGATCCGCCCAGTTCGCGGACATGGCGTCCCAAAGTGCCCAGTTGTCCATATATACTGGGCAAACCAAGGCAATGAGGATGTTGCCCGGCCGATGATTCGGCCGTCAACCAGCTGCTTCCAAGCCAGTTCGCAGTCGAACAGCAGGTTGCTCCCAGAAAATATTCAGTTATAGCACCCGAAGTGTTAGGAAACCGTTAGGGAATCGCCATTGCGCTTCCCGCGTTGCATATGGGAACCGTTAAAACCGACCCCTACGGCACAAAACCTCCATACAGTAAAACTGCAATGGTCCGGCGAGGGAAACTTCGCCGGATTTTGTTTGACTGAAGGAGAAAACATGCCCTGGTGGGTTGATGTTGCCTATGTGGTCGGCACGATCGCTTTCTTCATCGTGGTTGACCTGTTCGGAAAGTGGGTGGATAAGCTATGATGACCGTTTTCACCACCCTTGGCGTGATTCTGGGTCTGGTCGGGATCGGATACATGATCTACTCCCTGAGCCGCCCCGAGAAGTTCTGAGGTGTTCCGATGGTATATATCTACGCATTTCTGGCATTCGCTCTGATTGCCCTCATTCTGGCGGCCATCTACAAGCCGCTGGGCGACTACATGTACAACGTGTTCACGTCCGACAAGGACCTCTTCTTCGAGAAGTGGATCTACAAGATCATCGGCGTGGATTCCAAGAAGGGCCAGACCTGGAAGGCCTACCTTCGCGGCGTGCTCGGCTTCTCCCTGATGAGCGTGCTGTTCCTCTACCTGCTCCAGCGCATCCAGCACTGGCTGCCCTTCAACATGGGCTTCGACAACGTGCCCGGCCCGCTGGCCTTCAACACCGCCGCCTCCTTCGTGACCAACACGAACTGGCAGTCCTACTCTCCTGACGTGACGCTGGGCTACACCGTGCAGTTCGCCGGCCTGGCCGTTCAGAACTTCGTGTCCGCGGCCGTGGGCATCGCGGTGGCCATTGCCCTGGTGCGCGGCTTCGCGTGGCGCAAGTCCGAGACGATCGGCAACTTCTGGGTGGATCTCACCCGCGCCACCATGCGCCTGCTCATGCCCATCGCCATCGTCATGGGCATCATCCTGATCGCCCTCGGCGTGACGCAGAACTTCGCCGACTGGATCCACGTGACCACGATCGCCGGCAACGAGCAGACGATCATGCAGGGCCCGGTGGCCTCCCAGGAGGTCATCAAGGAGCTCGGCACCAACGGTGGTGGCTTCTTCAACGCCAACTCCTCGCACCCGTACGAGAACCCGAACATGTGGACCAACCTCATCGAGATCCTGCTCATGCTGTGCATCCCGGTGGCCCTGACCCGCACCACCGGCCGCATGGTCGGCAACATCAAGCAGGGCTACGCGCTGCTTGGCGCCATGGTGGTCCTCTTCGGCATCAGCTTCCTGTGCGTCGTGACCGCCGAGTCCTTCTCCTCCGACCCGATCACCAACCTGACCGGCGGCTCCATGGAGGGCAAGGAGAACCGCTTCGGCATCGTGTGGTCCGGCCTGTTCGGCACCACGTCGACCAGCACCTCCACCGGCGCCGTCAACTCCATGCACGACTCCTACACCGCTCTGGGCGGCATGATGTACATGCTGAACATGATGCTCGGCGAGGTCAGCCCCGGTGGCGTGGGCGCCGGTCTGTACGGCATCCTCGTGATGGCCATTGTGACCGTGTTCATCGCCGGCCTGATGGTCGGCCGCACGCCTGAGTACCTGGGCAAGAAGATCGGCCCGCGCGAGATGAAGATGGCTTCGCTGTACTTCCTCGTCATGCCGATCACCGTTGTGGCGGGCGTGGCCCTGAGCTTCGCCGTGCCGTTCGCGCGCCAGTCGATCTTCGACACCTCGCTGAACAACAGCGGCAACCACGGCTTCTCCGAGGTCGTGTACGCCTTCACCTCCGCCGCGAACAACAACGGTTCCGCCTTCGCCGGCATCACCGCCGACACCCCGTGGCTCGACACCATGCTAGGTCTGGCCGTGCTGCTCGGCCGCTTCCTGCCGATCGCCCTGGTGATCGCCCTGGCGGGATCCCTCGCCAAGCAGGACATCGTTCCGGAGACCTCCGGCACCATGAAGACCGACAACAGGCTCTTCGTGTTCCTGCTCGTGTTCGTTATCTTCATTATTTCCGCGCTCACCTTCTTCCCGACGCTCGCCCTTGGCCCGTTGGCTGAAGGTCTGGAAGGTCTGGTGGCCTGAAAATGTCAGCTGTCATGTCTAACGCAGAGACCAACGACGTCATCAAGGACGTCAAGAAGTCCAACAACAAGTCCCTCGGCGAGATGCTCATCAAGAGCCTGCCCGACGCGTTCCGCAAGTTCGATCCTCGCAACATGTGGCACAACCCCGTCATGTTCATCGTGTGGGTCGGCGCCGCGTTCCTCACCCTGCTGGGCATTGCCCAGCTGTTCGACCCGGCCGAGCTTTCGCAGGGCGAGCCCGTGTTCTTCACGTGGATCGTCGCGGTCGTGCTGTGGCTCACCGTGCTGTTCGCCAACCTCGCCGAGGCCGTGGCCGAGGGCCGCGGCAAAGCGCAGGCCGACGCGCTGCGCAAGACCCGCACCACCACCCCGGCCCGCGTGGTCGTGGGCTACGACGAGCAGAACGATCCGGACGCCCGCGGCCCCGAAAAGGGCATCGGCTCCGCGACCATTCAGGAGATCCCCAGCTCCGATCTGAAGCAGGGCGATGTGGTGGTCGTCTCCGAAGGCGAGCTGATCCCTGGCGACGGCGACATCATCTCCGGCATCGCGTCCGTTGACGAGTCCGCCATCACCGGCGAGTCCGCCCCCGTCATCCGCGAGTCCGGCGGCGATCGCTCCGCCGTCACCGGCGGCACCCGCGTGCTGTCCGACCGCATCGTGGTCCGCATCACCCAGAAGCCCGGCGAGTCCTTCGTGGACAAGATGATCGCCCTGGTCGAAGGCGCCAACCGCCAGAAGACCCCGAACGAGATCGCCCTCGATGTGCTCCTGAGCTCCCTGACCATCATCTTCCTGGTCGTCGTGCTGTGCATCAACCCGCAGGCGTCCTCCGTCGACTCCTCCGTGAGCCTGACGGTCCTGATCGCCCTGCTGGTCTGCCTGATCCCGACCACCATCGGTGCCCTGCTGTCCGCCATCGGCATCGCCGGCATGGACCGTCTGGTCCAGCGCAACGTGCTCGCCACCTCCGGCCGCGCCATCGAGGCCGCAGGCGATGTGACCACCCTGCTGCTCGACAAGACCGGCACCATCACCTATGGCAACCGTCAGGCGTCCGAATTCCACGCGCTGCCCGGCGTCAGCCACGACGAGATCGTCAAGGCTGCCGCGCTGAGCTCGCTGGCCGACTCCACCCCCGAAGGCCAGTCCATTGTGGCCCTCGCCAAGGAGGACGGCTTCAACGTCCAGGACGTTCCGGGCTCCACCGCGGTGGCGTTCACCGCCGAGACCCGCATGTCCGGCCTTGATCTGCCGAACGGCGACCGCATCCGCAAGGGTGCCACCTCCGCCGTCGAGGCGTGGATCGAGAAGGAGGGCGGCGTGATGAGCACTGAGGTGCGCGACGCGCTGCACGACCGTGTGGCCTCCATCTCCGGCCAGGGCGGCACCCCGCTTGTGGTCGCCGAGCAGTACGCGAACGGCGAGGCCAAGGTCCTCGGCGTCGTCCAGCTCAAGGACGTCGTCAAGAAGGGCCTGCGCGAGCGCTTCGAGGATATGCGCAAGATGGGCATCCGCACCGTCATGGTCACCGGCGACAACCCGCTGACCGCGGCCGCGATCGCCAAGGAGGCCGGCGTCGACGACTTCATCGCCGAGGCCAAGCCTGAGGACAAGCTCGCCTACATCAAGAAGGAGCAGGCCAAGGGCCAGCTCGTCGCCATGACCGGTGACGGCACCAACGACGCCCCGGCCCTCGCCCAGTCCGACGTCGGCGTTGCCATGAACTCCGGCACCTCCGCCGCTAAGGAGGCCGGCAACATGGTCGACCTCGACTCCGACCCGACCAAGCTGATCGACATCGTCGAAATCGGCAAGCAGCTGCTCATCACCCGTGGCGCACTGACGACCTTCTCGATCGCCAACGATATCGCGAAGTACTTCGCGATCATCCCCGCCATGTTCATGATGCAGTTCCCGGGCCTTGGTGTGCTCAACATCATGGGTCTGCACAGCCCGCTGTCGGCCGTGCTCTCCGCGATCATCTTCAACGCGATCATCATCGTGATGCTGATCCCGCTGGCCCTCAAGGGCGTCAAGTACCGTGCCGAGGCCTCCGAGAAGATTCTGGGCCGCAACCTCAGCATCTACGGCCTTGGCGGCATCATCGCCCCGTTCATCGGCATCTGGATCATCGACCTGTTCGTCCGTCTGATCCCGGGCTTCTGATCGAGTCGTAGCGAAGAAAGTGTGCAAGCAATGAAAAACTCAATGTCTCTGAACCTGCGCAGCTACTGGGCCGGCTTCAAGGCCGTGATCGTGTTCACCATCATCGTGATCGTGTACACGTTCTTCATGACCGGTGTTGGCCAGCTCGGCATGCCGGACAAGGCCAACGGCTCCATGATCACCAACGCCCAGGGCGAGGTCGTGGGCTCCTCCCTGATCGGCCAGTCCTTCGTGGACTCCAAGGGCGAGGCTCTGCCGCAGTACTTCCAGTCCCGTCCGTCCGCGGCCTCCAACCCGGACCTCGATGAGGACAACGTGAACTACTGGGCGGCGGCCTCCTCCGGCACCAACAAGGGCCACCAGGATGAGGACCTCATCAAGTCCGTCACCGACCTGCGCGAGGCCATCGCCGAACGCGAGGGCGTGAGCGTCAAGGACGTTCCGGCCGACGCGACCACCTCGTCCTCCTCCGGTCTTGACCCGCACATCAGCCCCGCGTACGCGGCCATTCAGGTCAAGCGCGTGGCCAAGGAGCGCAACCTGACCGAGGAGCAGGTCGAGAACCTCGTCAAGAAGAACACCACCCACCGTGGTCTGGGCTTCGTTGGCGAAGACGTGGTCAACGTGGTGACGCTGAACCTAGCCCTCGACGAGCTCAAGTAACCCGCCTTAAAGGGCCCGTTCTCTAGCGGACCCCGATGCCCCGGCCCTTAACAATTCAAGGACCGGGGCGTTCTACATTAAGGTAGACTAAAACCGTTTTATACCGATTTATCTGGGGGATACTCCATGGCTCGTGCTCGCGGATCGTTCACGGTATTTCTCGGCGCCGCACCAGGCGTCGGCAAGACCGTCGCCATGCTCAAACAAGGCAGGCAGCTGAAGACCGAAGGCAAGGATGTGGTCATAGCCCTGCTTGAGACGCATGGCCGCAAGGGAACCGCGCGCTCGGCGAAGGACCTGGAGATCGTGCCCCGCCGCCGTACCCGATACCGCGGCATGTGGCTCGAGGAAATGGACCTGTTCGGCGTGATCGAGCGCCATCCCGATGTGGCGCTCGTCGACGAGCTCGCCCACACCAACGCCCCCGGATCCGTGCACGAGAAGCGGTGGCAGGACGTGGAGGACCTGCTCGACGCGGGCATCGACGTCATCACCACCATCAACGTGCAGCACATCGAGTCCCTGAACGATGTGGTGCGCGAGATCACCGGCAGCACGCAGAAGGAAACGGTTCCGGACAAGATACTGCGCTCCGCAACCCAAGTGAAACTTGTGGATCTGCCGCCAGAGGGGCTGCGCGAGCGCCTGTCCGCCGGTCTGGTGTACAAGCCCGACCGCGTGGACGCGGCCCTGAGCAACTACTTCCGCGTGGGCAACCTTACGGCCCTGCGAGAGCTGGCCCTGCTGTGGCTGGCCGGCCGCGTGGACGAGTCCCTCAAGGAATACCGCGAGGAACACCACATCAAGGCGAAGTGGGAGACCCGCGAACGTGTGATCGTGGCCCTGTCCGGCGGTCCTGAGGGCGACCAGCTGCTCAGGCGCGGCGCCCGCGTGGCCCGTGCCTCCGGCGGCGGCGATCTGATCGCCGTGCATGTGACCAGCGAGGACGGACTGGCCAGCTCCAACACCACGCTGCTGATCAAGCAGCGCGATCTGGTGGAGAAACTGGGCGGCACGTACCACCAGATCATCGGCGAGGACGTGTCCGATGCGCTGCTCGACTTCGCGCGCGCCAACAACGCCACGCAGGTGATCGTGGGCGTCTCCCGCAGGAGCGCTTTGAGCCGCTGGCTGGGCCGCCCTTCCGCGACCGCCGGCATCATCGAGAAGTCCGGCGACATTGACGTGCACATCGTCACCCATTCCTTCGCCGCGGGGCATGGTCTGCGCCGGTTGCCTCGCTTCCAGCGGTCCATCCCGATGAACCGCAAGATCGGCGGCCTGCTGTTCGCCCTGCTGTCCGTGCCGCTGGCGAGCTGGCTGCTGTACATGTTCTCCGATCCCTCCGCCGCGCAGCGTGACGCATTGATCCTCCAGCTGCTGGTGGTGATCGGCGCGGTGATCGGCGGCATGTCCTCCGCCACACTGGCCGCCATCTTGAGCGGACTGGCCTTGGACTTCCTGTATACCGAGCCGATCGGCACATTCCATGTGCTGCACATGTCCGACGTGGTCACGATCGTGCTCTACGTGGTGGTGGGCCTGATCGTCTCCGCCGTGGTCGACCGCGCCGACGCGCGCGCACGCCAAGCGCAAAGGGCCTCCGCCGAATCCGAAATGCTCACCAGCGTGGCCAGCGCCGTGCTGCGCAGCGACGATCCGCTTGAGGCGATCGTCCACCGTACGCGGGAGGCGTTCGGCTTCACCTGCGTGCGCGTGGTGCAGAACGGCAAGGTGGTGGTCTCTGACGGCGAGCCGGGCATCTTCGGCCTGCCGGTCAAAGAGAGCGTCAACGGCGTGGGGGATGTGGCCCCGGCCGAGCACGACACGGTCACCCTGCGCGAGGACGGCCCCCAGCTCGAACTGTACGGCCGTGCCGTGGAGGCATCCGACCAGCGCATCCTGATCGCCATCCTCTCGCAGATCCAGACCGTGCTCGAGCACAATGACCTGGAGCGCAAGGCCAGCGAGGTGGGCCCGCTCGCCGCCGCCGAGAAGGTGCGCACGGGCCTGCTCAACGCGGTCAGCCACGATCTGCGCCGCCCGCTGGCAGCCGCCACGGCCGCCGTCTCCGGCCTGCAGCGTATGGGCGACACGATCAGCGAAAAGGACCGCAAGGAGCTGCGGAACGTGGCCGCCAACAGCCTCAAGCAGCTCACCAAGCTCGTGGGCGATCTGCTCGACGTCTCCCGTCTGCGCGAGAACGCCCTGCCGATCTCCCTGGTCGCCACGGACGTGGGCGAGGCGATCGTCCCGCTGTTCGATGAGCTCAACGTGGCCCCCTGGACCTTCGATCTGGACATCGCGCCCGATCTGCCGCTGGTGGTGGCCGATCCGCCGCTGCTGCGCCGGGCGCTGTCCAACGTGGTGATCAACGCCCTGCGGTTCACGCCCAAGGGCAAGCGCGTGCGCATCGCCGCCTCCACGCTGGCCAATCTTGTGGAGATTCGCGTGGTCGATCAGGGCCCCGGCGTGCCTGACGACCGCAAGAACGAGATCTTCCTGCCGTTCCACCGGCTGGGGGATACGGACAACACCACCGGACTTGGTCTGGGCATGGCCCTGTCCAAGGGATTCGTGGAGTCGATGGGCGGTTCGATCACGCCTGAGGATACCCCGGGCGGCGGCCTCACCATCGTGATCACACTGCGCGCCGCCAATCTGGCGCTGCATGCGGGCCAGCTCATCCCCAAGAGCGAGCAGCCCGATCCCTCGCAGATTCTCGAGCAGGATACGCTCAACGTGTCCGGCGCGGTCTCCGACGTCATCCTGCCGCTGCCCGGCAAGGGGTCGTCCGACGAGCGCGGGCTCGACCGGTTCATCAACTACAGCACCATGCGCGGGACCATGCCCGCATCGAAGGCCGAGACATCGAAGAGTGCCGGCAAAACCGGTGATAGCCAAGGCTCCGGAGACGACGGTCATCCTGCCGTTCCGGATAACATCGCCAAGGCGTGGGAGGATTCCCAAGCCCCGGAGCACCCCGCAAATACCCATACCGCACATACCACTGATACGCAGGAAACACAGGAATAAAAGGAGGAACGTATGAAGATTCTGGTGGCGGACGACGATCCGCAGTTCCTCACGGCGTTGCGCATCACCCTGCACTCGCAGGGCTATGACATTGTGACCGCGCGCGATGGCGTCGAATGCATCACGGTGGCGGTCGCCGAGCATCCAGATCTGTTCGTTCTGGATCTCGGCATGCCCAAGATGGACGGCATGGGCGTGATCCACGGCGTGCGGGGTTGGACCGAGGCACCCATCCTCGTGGTGTCCGGTCGAACCGACGCGCGCGAAAAGGTGGCCGCGCTGGACGCCGGCGCGGACGATTACGTGACCAAACCCGTCTCGATCGACGAGCTGCTCGCCCGCATCCGTGCGCTGTTGCGGCGCGTGCCACAGGATGGTGCATCCGACGGCGACCGCCCGGTGGTGACGTTCGGCGACGTGACCGTGGACCTTGCCGCGCATGCCGTGTTCCGCAATGTCAACGGACGTCAGACACGCGTGCGGCTGACCCCCACCGAATGGAAGGTGTTCGAGGCGCTGGTCCGTGCGAACGGCCGTCTGGTGACCCGTCAGGATCTGCTCACCGAAATCTGGGGAGCCGGGCACGTGAACGACACCGGCTACCTGCGCCTGTACATGTCCCAGTTGCGCAAGAAGATCGAGCCCGATCCGGCACACCCGAAGTACCTCAAAACCGAACCGGGCATGGGATACCGTCTGGAGGTCGACGGGGGCGCGGACAGCGCCTCATGACGTCATCCAGCCTCTGACGTCATCCACTCTTCCAGCCGGTTGGCATCGGCGCGGTGCATGGCATGGAAGCCCACTGCGCTGGTGCCGACCGCCACGAACAAGGGCATGTTGACGCTTTCCACACCATGGGGTTCGCGCCACGCCGTGGTCGACCGCGTGAAGCTCTGCACGCGGGAGCGGTGCGTGACCAGCGTGACCAGTGTGAGCTGTTCGGCGCCGGTCGCCTCGATGCGATGCGATCCGTCCAGGAGCGCAAAGCCCTCGGTGCGCCATTTGAGCGCGCGCGTGGCCATCCACCAGAGCATCGCCAGCGTTGCCAGCGCCGCCGCCACAGCGAGGGGGAGCGGCGGATGCCACTGGGTTCGTGTTCGCAGGAGGACCACGCCCAGAGCCATCAGGGATGCCAGCAGCGCCACCAAAGGGGCTGCGAGGTAATAGCGACCCAGTCCGCGTCCGGTCCGATGCGTGCGCACCGGGGCCAGATCCCATTCGGGCAGCACCTTTGCCATCACGTCGTACACGCGCTTCGATCCGATCACCGGCAGCAGGACCGAGGCGGATTGGGCGTTGCCGTCGTCGTCATCGTCATCATCATCGCCCGCCCCCGCCACGACGCTCAGTCCCACGCGCACCGTGCACAGATGCAGCAACCGGCGTAGCACGTTCCTGCGGATCTCCACGCTCTGGATGCGGCTGACCGGCAGCGTCGTCACCTGTTTCGTGATCAGGCCGCGCGAGATCACCAGATCGTCGCCGCGACGCCAGATCGCGAAGCCGTAGAAGCGCAGGAACGCGCTCACTAGGGACACCATCAGCATCACGATCACGCAGAATAGCGCGAACATCGCGATCGCAAGCGCGCCCTGCGCGAACAGGCCCAAAACGGTGTCCTCCGTGCGGCGGACCAGCCATCCGGGCAACACATCGCTGATGCGGTTCCAGAAGCCCCATATCACCAGAGCGGAGGCCAGGAATGCGATGTCGCTCAGCGCGTACAGCAGGATGTCCCTGGGGGAGGCGGTGAAGACCGGAGCATGCTCGGACTGCATGTCTCGAACCGGTTTGATATGTTCTGAGGGTTCTGAGGCTTGTGTGTCGAACGTGTTCGAGTCGTTCGCCGCGCCTGCCTTGGCTCGCAGAGACTCCAATTCAAGCTGCACCGCGGCGTCCACCGCATCGAGCGTGATGTCGGATTCGCTCGAACCGCCTGCGGATATGGTCAGGCCCACCACGCCGAACGGCTGCAGATACCACGGCGAGACGCTGTTGATCGCATGGATCCGGTCGTACGACATCGTCCGCCGATTGCGGAAGAACAGGCCGCTTTCCCAGATCAGCTCCCGATCGGTGAGGGCGTACCGCGTGGTCAGCCATTGGACGATGGGCGTAACCAGCACCAGCATGACGACGATCGCCAGGGCGATGCCGATCAGCATCGGCGCCATG
Source organism: Bifidobacterium vespertilionis (assembly GCF_008698145.1). Lineage (GTDB taxonomy): Bacteria > Actinomycetota > Actinomycetes > Actinomycetales > Bifidobacteriaceae > Bifidobacterium > Bifidobacterium vespertilionis. Next base: position 63,300 of record NZ_RZNZ01000016.1, on the reverse strand, counting down.
CCGGAACCATTCGGGCCGTCTGAGGACATTCTGCCCATCACGATCATGCCGATCGCCACGATCAGGCCGGCCAGCGCTTTGGCGGACTTGGCGAGCGCGACGATCAGCCCGGCCGGGTGCAGACGCCGCCACTGCGGTTCGCCGGCCATCACAGGTCCTCCTTCGACTCCGCCACGCGCTGCGTGATCAGCTTCACCACGCGTTCCGCCTCGGCGTCGTCCAGTGCGTCGATCGTATGCTCGTCCACCGCGGTGTGCACGGTGACGGCCGTCAGCCCGAACCGGCGAAGCACGGGGTTCTGCCTGGTGTCAACGTGCTGGATGCGGTTGAACGGCACAGTGACGCTCGAACGGAACAGCCACCCCTTGCGGATCCTGAACTCCCGGTCGCCGATCGCAAAACGGTTGAACGCATAGGCGTATTTGGTCTGCAGCGGCTGGAACGCCAGCTGCAGCACCGCGTACGCCGCCGCGATCGCGATGATCGCCGGTTGCCAGATCTGCCACCAGTCCATCATCCGGCACACCACCGCGGCCACCGCGCAGCCGGCCAGTATCGCCATGGACTGGATCAGCGCGTTGATCATCCACACCCGCCGCACGCGATCCGGCAGTGGCCGCCAATCGTCCGATTCCATGATTCCTCCCCGTCGCAGCAGGGCGATCGACGCGATCGCCCCATGGCTCCATTGGTTTCCTCCACCATACGGCAGGCCGATGCGTACGCCGCCGGCCCGTACACGCCTGTGGACCGCGTCGGCGGGGATTGGACGGGCGGGGAGGATCCGTGATGAGATGTGGGCATGAGCGAATTCAACGGCAATCCATATCTTTCGCCCCGGACGTATCCGCCGGCGGCAACCGAGCTTGAAGGCGCTGAGCCGGCGCTGGACCAGCCCTGGTACGGCATCGGCTTCCTACGGGCGATCGACCGGTTCTGGCGCAAGGCGTTGGTTTTCCGCGGACGGGCATCGCGCGGCGAGTTCTGGTGGGCTTCGCTGTTCCAGTACCTGCTCACGGCGGCGGTGGATCTGGCCGCGTGGGGCGTGGACATCATGGTCTGGCATGCTGGAGACGGCGATGGGCCCGCCTCCACATGGTCGTCGGTGCTGGTGACCCTGGCGCTTGTGCTGCCGGGGCTGTCCGTTTCGGTACGGCGGCTGCACGATGAGAACCTGAGCGGCTGGTGGAGTCTGCTGCCCCTGGCGTTCATGATCGGCAACCTCGGCTCCTGGGGCGGTTCCCTGTTCGCCGGCAGCGCTCAGGACGCGTTGGTGGGCGTGCTTACCGGGCTGCTTCTGGGCCTTGCGTATCTGATGAGCAGTGTGGTGCTGTTCATCCTGCCGTCGAATCCGGCGGGGGTACGGTTCGACGGGCCGTTCATCCATGCCCGCGGGGAATCGTCCGGCCGTGACGGCGCTTCCGGCCGTGATGGCGCTTCCGGCAACGTCGGGGACCGGTGATCGGCATGGCTCCCGATGCCTCCGGCGCACTTGGCCTGGGCGCGCGCATGCGACGGCTGCGCGCCTTCTGGCGGGAGCCGCATTTCCTCGCCAAGACACGTGTGATCGCCATTGTTCTGTGGGTGGGGGCGCTGCTGGTCTTCCAACCGCGCACCGCGTTGGACATGCTGGCGGTGTTCACGCTGTTCGCAGTCATCGCCGTGCTGCCGGTGATGCCCCGCGTGGTCGTGCCGATCGGTCTGATGATCGCGCTCATCGTGGGCTTCGTGCCCGGCGACGCGGTGGAATTGGCCACGGTCATCACCCTGTACGCGTTGTTCCTCACGGCCGGGTTCGCCTGCGATGGACGCTTGTGCGCGCTTATGGTGGCTCTCTACGCGATGGCTGAGATCACCTGCGCGGTGGTCTGGGGATCATCCAGCGCGGCATTGGAGGTGATCAACGGTCTGGTGGATGCCTGGTCGAATATGTTCGCGGACAACATGATCGTCGGTGGCGGTGCGGATATTCCCGATCTCATGGCATGGGCGTTCGCGGTGGCGATGTCCATGCTGCTCAGTGGATTCGCGGCCGTGTTCGGACATTCGTTCCGCATCAGCGCGGTGGCGGGGGAGCGGCTGGCGCGCAGCGAGGCGATGGTGGACCGCATGGCACGCGAACAGCGGCTGGCGCATATGATCCACGATTCGGTGGCCAACGACATGTCCGTGATCGCGATGCTCACGTGGCGTGCGAAGGCGGGGTTGGACGGGGATTCCGGTTCGTCTGAGTCTTCCGGGGCTTCCGGGGCTGCTAGCGTGGATCTGGCCGCATCGCTGGATGCGATCTACGATCGGTCGCATCATGCGCTCGACCGCGTCCACGAGGTGATCGACGTGCTTGACGGCAAGCGGACGCTCGCCGAGCTCGAGGATGACGATGATGCGGACGACGCGGAGGCCGGCGAAGGCTCCGGTTCGGGTGCCAATGCGGGCTCCGATGCCGGGGCGGGCGCCGATCTGATCGTGCAACTGGAGCGCTGCGTGGAGGATCAGGATCGCATCATGGCCATGATCGGCATGCGGGGCGTCTCGCGCGTGGTGGCTGAGGGCGTCGACCCCTGCAATCCGCCCAAGCGGGTGAGGCGCGCGGTGATCGGACTGGTGGAGGAGATCTATGCGAACATTGTGCGCCACGCCGCGTGGGCGAATGGTTCCGAAGATGCGGGAGATGCGGAGGCCTACATCCTGTTCGTGACCGTGGGGCCGAAGCGCATCCGCATCGCCGAGGTGAACGCGATCGGCGGCGGTGAATCGGCGGCCATCCGGGGAACCAAGCACGGCAACGGATTGGCCCAGCAGCGCGAGACTGTCGAGTCGCTCGGCGGCACCCTCAACGCCAGTGCGCAGGACGGCACCTGGACCATCGCCGCCGAGATCCCCGTGGCGTAAAACATATCGGCCGATACAAAAACGGACGCGAGGGTGCGGGGAGGTCTTCCGTCCCGCGTCATCCTGAACAGGGCGGCTTTCGTCATCCTGAGCGGTCCTTGGTGGGTCACTGTGTCATCCTGAGCGAAGCGCGTAGCGCGGAGTCGAAGGATCCTTAACTTTGTGCATTGTGGTTTTGTGGGGGAGACCAAGGATCCTTCGACTCCGCCCTACCGGGCTTCGCTCAGGATGACGTTGGGTGGGCTTTCGCCTTGCGGTCACCGGCTCAGATAGATGGCGATGGCGTGGGCCAGGGACTTGGCGCCGAGCTTGTCCACGGCCCGATGCGCGTGGGTGCGCACAGTGGCCGGCGCGATGCCCCACTGGGCGGCGATCTGCTCGTAGCTCAGCCCCTGTGCGAGCATGCGCAGCGTCTCGGTCTCCTTGGTGCCGAGTTTGGGCCGATCCGCGCCGCCGGAACCGGAATCGCCGGCCGCGCCCGAACCGTTGCCCGATTCGTCCAGATCCGCATCCTCGAGCCTGCGATGGGCGTCGGCGGCGGTTTGGAAGCCGGTGCGTGCGGAATCACCCGCGGGATCATACGTTCCGCCGGCCGCCACGGTCCGCAGCGCGGCGGCCATGGCCGGCACATCGGCCTTCGAGACGATGCCCTGGGCGCCGGCCTCGGCCACCCGCGTGGCGTACGTATCCGTGGAGAACGCCGTGATCGCGAGCATCAGCACCCGGTCCGTGCGACGGCGGATGCGACGGCACACGCCCACGCCGGTGCCGTCGTCCAGGGACATGTCCACCAGCAGCAGACGCGGACGGGTATCCGGCGCCAACGCCATCCGCACGGCCTCGCTCGCGCCCGAAGCGCCCCACATCCACCGCGCGCCCGGCAGCAGCTGCGGCAGAATCCCGCGCAGCGCCATCAGCGCCATGCGATCGTTGTCCACCGCCGCCACCGCAATGCCCGGTGTTTCCCCCATGCTCCTCACCTCGGATCCGCCCGCACCGTGCGGGCCATGATACGGATTCTACTTGTGGTACAGGCTCACGCGCTCGTACTTCGGCTCGCAGCACACGTTGATGCCGAGCCTGCGGTACAGGGCCTCGTCGGCCGCGGAGATGATCACCGAGAAGAAGGCGTCGCAGCCGCGCAGCTGGTCCAGTCCGCCGATCACGCGCGCGGCCACCGGATCCGTGGCGCTGCTGATGGACAGGGCGATCAGCGTCTCGTCGGAATGCAGGCGGCGGTTCGCGCTGTTGAGGTGCTCGGTCTTGAGCGTGCAGATCGGCTCGATGGCCGTGTCGCGGATCACCGGCAGATCGTCGTCCACGCCCGTGACGGCCTTGAGCGCGTTCATGAGCAGCGCGCTCGCCGCACCCAGCAGATCGCCGGTCTTGCCGGTGACCACGCGGCCGTCCGGCAGCACCATCGCGCCGGCCGGGCCGCCGGTCGCCTCCTCCTTGCGCAGGGCGGCTGCGCGCGCGGGGGAGAGGTTCTCGTCCACGCCGGCCTTCTGCATGATCGAACGCAGGCGCTCGAGCTGCTCCTCGTCGGCGCCGGTGCGGCGGAAACGGACCGCCGCGTCGAAGAATCGGCGCACGATCTCCATGCGTGCGGCCTCGCGGCACGCCTCGTCGTCGGTGATCGCGAAGCCGACCATGTTCACGCCCATGTCCGTGGGGCTCTGGTAGGGGCTCGATCCCATGATCCGCTCCATCATGGCGCGAAGCACCGGGAACGCCTCCACATCGCGGTTGTAGTTGACCGTGGTCTCGCCGTGAGCCTCCAGATGGAACGGGTCGATGATGTTCGAATCGTCCAGATCCGCGGTGGCCGCCTCGTAGGCGATGTTCACCGGATGGTTGAGCGGCAGGTTCCACACGGGGAAGGTCTCGTACTTGGCGTAGCCGGCCTTCACGCCGCGGCGGTGCTCATGGTAGAGCTGCGACAGGCAGGTGGCGAGCTTGCCGGAGCCGGGGCCGGGGGCCGTGACCACCACCAGCGGACGGGTGGTCTCGATGTAGTCGTTGCGCCCGTAGCCCTCGTCCGAGACGATGCGCTCGATGTCATGCGGATAGCCGGGGATGGGGTAGTGCAGACGGCAGGTGATGCCCAGTTGGGCCAGACGGCGCCGATAGGCGTCCGCAGCGGGCTGGTTCGCGTACTGGGTGAGCACCACCGAGCCGACGTGGAAGCCGCGCGACCGGAACACGTCGATCAGGCGCAGCACGTCCTCGTCGTACGTGATGCCCAGATCGCCGCGCATCTTGGCCTTCTCGATGTGGTTCGCGTTGATCGCGATCACGATCTCCACATCCTCCCTGAGGCTCTCCAGCATGCGGAACTTGGCATCCGGCTCGAATCCGGGCAGGACGCGGGCCGCATGGTTGTCGTCGAACAGCTTGCCGCCGAATTCCAGATACAGCTTGCCGCCGAACTGCGCGATGCGCTTGCGGATGTTGGCGGCCTGAAGCTCGATGTACCGGTTGTTGTCGAATCCCTGTCGCATGGCGGTGGCAAATCCCTTTCGATCGTCGCTGCGTAACGTACCGATTATAGCGGAGGGCTACCATCGGCCATCGAACGCCGGGGAGCGGGAAGATCGTTCCGGGTCCGCCGGCCGTGTTGCACATCCCCAGGAGGAACCGCATGCCCGAAGTGTCCCGGCGCGCCCAGGAGGCGCTGTACCCATCCGTCCGCGAGATGTTCGAACTGGCATCGCATGTGCCGGACGCGATCTCCTTCGCGATCGGCGAACCGGGCTTCGACACCCCGCGTCCGATGATCGACGCGGCCTACCGGGCGGCTCTGTCCGGCGACACTCACTACACGCCCAACAGGGGCTCCGAGGCGCTGCGGCGCGCGTGGTGCGATTTTCGCAATCGGGCCGACGGCACCGACTACGGTCCGGACACCGATATCATCGTCACCACCGGAGGCATGGAGGGCGTGTTCATGTCCATGGAAGCCGCGATGGATCCGGGAGACGACATCCTGAGCGCAAAGTGCGCCCGCCGTCATCCTGAGCACTGAGCCGTTAAGCGGACAGCCCGGTGGGCTGTCCGTAGGCAGGCTGAGCCGTGAAACAAACGCCGGTGGCGTTTGTAGGCGAAGGCGAACGACAGTGAGCGAATAATGCTGCGGCCGCAGGCCGTCCGCGATTGCGGTCGAGCCGCCGCCAAGGCGGCGACGGTCCGGCGCAGCCGGACACCGACAGGGCGGAGTCGAAGGATCCTTGGCCACTGTGCACCAATCGTTGTATGCATTAGTGCGGGGAATTAAGGATCCTTCGACTACGGCTGCGCCTTCGCTCAGGATGACAAGAGGGGTCACTCTGCGCTCGTGATGTCGTTTGCTCAGGATGACGGGGAGGGGACGCGCTGCGCTCGTGATGTCGTTTGCTCAGGATGAGCAGGATGAGCAGAGGGCGGATATGCAAATAGTGGCCATTGCGCGTCCGGATTTCGGCGATCGTCTGATATTCTGAGCGGGTTCTGTGAATTGACGAAGTTGTGAAACCGGGAGCGGCGCGTGAACACGGTAAGGGAGCTGTTGCGGCACGTGGGCGAGTTCAAGCGGGACTCGATCCTCACGCCGGTGTGGATGGTGGCCGAGGTGGCATGCGAGATGATCATCCCGCTGCTCATGGCCACGCTGATCGACCAGGGCGTGGAAAAGGGCGACATGGGGGTGATCGCGCGCACCGCCGGCATCATGGTGTGCGTGGCGCTCGTGGGACTGACGGTGGGATGCCTCGGGTCGGTGTTCGGCTCGCGCGCCTCCACCGGGTTCGCCCGGAATCTGAGGCAGGACCAGTACGACAACATCCAGACGTTCTCGTTCTCCAACATCGACCGCTTCTCCACGCCGAGCCTCGTGACCAGGCTCACCACCGACGTGATGAACATCCAGAACGCCTACATGATGTGCCTGCGCATGGTTCCGCGCGCCTTCTCCAGCATCATCCTGGCCATGTGCATGGCGTTCCTGGTTTCCGGAACCATGGCGCTGATCTATCTGGGAGCCGTGGTGGTGCTCGGCTCGGTGCTGGGCGTCCTCATGTCCATCGCCTCGAGGTACTACCGTCGGGCGTTCCCCGAATACGACGCGATGAACGAGTCGGTGGAGGAGAACGTCACCGCCATCCGCGCGGTCAAATCGTTCGCCCGCGAGGACATGCAGGCCCGCGTGTTCAAGGCCACATCCAAGCGCATCTACGACCTGTTCCTCAGGGCCGAGCTCGTGCTGGCCTCCATCGACCCGATCATCCAGTTCACCGTGTGGGGCTGCATGCTGCTCATCAGCTGGGTGGGGTCGCATCTGATCGTGCAGGACCAGCTGACCACCGGCGACCTAACCAGCCTGCTCATGTATTGCATGAATATTCTCATGAGTCTGGTCATGCTCTCCATGGCCGTCGTCATGCTCACCATGTCCTCCGCGTCGGCGCGGCGCATCGTCGAGGTGCTGGGCGAGAAGGACGACATGCCCGCGGCCCGCCATCCCGTGACAGCGGTGGCGGACGGTTCGGTCGAATTCAGCCATGTGGACTTCGCCTATCCGGTCGTTGAGCTCTCGGAGCACGATCCGGCCGCCCGCCGCCGTGCCGAGGCCGTGAAGGACGCCGGCGCCTCCGGCGATTCGGGATCGGCCGACCGCAGGCCCCGCACGGTGCTCTCCGACGTGAATCTCTCCATTCCCTCCGGCGCGGTGGTGGGTGTGATCGGCGGCACAGGATCGTCCAAGACCACGCTCGTCAGCCTCATCCCGCGTCTGTACGACGTGACCGCTGGGAGCCTCAAGGTGGGCGGTGTGGACGTGCGCGAGTACGATCGCGACGCCCTGCGCGACAAGGTGTCCATGGTGCTGCAGAACAACGTGCTGTTCTCCGGCACGATCCTGAGCAATTTGCGCTGGGGCAACCCGAATGCCACACTGGACGACTGCCGGCGGGCGTGCGCCATCGCCTGTGCCGACGAGTTCATCGACAAGCTCCCCGACGGCTACGAATCCAAGGTGGAACAGGGCGGCCAGAACTTCTCCGGCGGCCAGAAGCAGCGCTTGTGCATCGCCCGCGCGCTGCTCAAGGACCCGAAGGTGCTGATCCTCGACGATTCCACATCGGCGGTGGACACCGGAACCGACGCGAGGATCCGCCGTGCGTTCGCCAACCGGATGCCGGACGTGACCAAGATCATCATCGCCCAGCGCATCTCCAGCGTGCAGGACGCGGACATGATCGTGGTGCTGGACAACGGGCGCATCAGCGGCGTGGGCACGCATGGCGAGCTCATGGCCTCCAACGAGATCTACCGCAACATTCACGACCTGCAGACCCAGGGCGGCGGCGACTTCGACGAAGCGGCGTTCGACGGCCTTGCGGAGGTCGCCAGTGCGACTCCGGCCGCGGATTCCGCCGCTGAAACACCCGTCACGAACGTCACACCCGCCACGAACAAGGAGGTGCGCTGATGCCCGGACCCGGACCACGCAACAACGCCGGACGCGCGGCGGCCGGAGCCAAGGCCGCGCGCGAACTTGACCATCCGTTCCGCACGTTCATGCGTCTGATCGGATTCGTGCTCAAGCTGTACGGCTGGCAGTACGGTGCCGTGATCGCGCTGATCGTCGTCACCATCTACGCACAGGTGAGGGGCAACCTGTTCTTCCAGACCCTCATCGACAACTACATCATGCCCATGCTCACCACCGGCGACCGCGACTTCGGCCCGCTGCTCGCGGCGATCGGCGTGATTGCATCCATCTATGCGGCGGGTATCGTCGCGGCGGCCCTGAGCGCGGTGCTCAAGGTGTTCGTCACGCAGGGCTTCATGAGGAAGCTCCGAAACCGCATGTTCGAGCACATGCAGAAGCTGCCGCTGTCCTACTTCGACACCAACTCGCGCGGCGACGTGATGAGCCTGTACACCAACGACATCGACACCCTGCGCCAGATGGTCTCGCAATCCGTGCCGCAGATTATCAACTCGGTGTTCAGCATCGTGATGATCCTGGCGAGCATGGTCTACCTGTCGTGGCCGCTCACGCTGGTGGTGCTGGCCGTGTCCGGAATCATGGTGTGGATGACCAAGGTCATGACCGGCAAGTCCGGCGACTACTTCTCCCGCCAGCAGAAGTCCGTTGGCGCGCTCAACGGCTACGTGGAGGAGATGATGAGCGGCCAACGCGTGGTCAAGGTCTTCACGCACGAGCGCGAGGCCAAGGAGAAGTTCCGCGAACTCAACGGCCGGCTGTTCGAGGCGTCCAACAACGCCAACAAGTTCTCCGGATTCCTAGGGCCCATCAACAACCAGCTCGGCTACGTGGCGTACGTGCTGTGCGCGCTCGTGGGCGGCGCGCTCGCGATCAACGGCGCGACCGGACTCACACTGGGCGCGCTGGTGAGCTTCCTGACGTTCGTGAAGTCCTTCACCATGCCGATCAGCCAGGTCAGCCAGCAGCTCAACTCGATCGTGATGGGCCTTGCCGGCGCCGATCGCATCTTCAAGCTGCTTGACATGCCCGTGGAGGCCGATCCGGGCACGGTCACGCTGGTGAGCGTGCGGGAATCGGGTGCGGGCGCTCCGGACGCCGCCGGTTCCGCCGGTTCCGCCGGTGCGGGCGCGACGGGTGCGCGGACGCTGGTGGCCACTTCGGATCGCACGGACCAGTGGGGCTGGAACAAGCCCGATGGCACGATCGTCCCCATGCGCGGCGACATCCGCCTGGACGACGTGACGTTCGGCTATGTGAAGGGCAAGACGATCCTGCACGACATGACGATGTTCGCCAAGCCCGGCCAGAAGATCGCGCTCGTCGGCTCCACGGGCGCCGGCAAGACCACGATCACCAACCTCATCACGAGGTTCTACGACATCGACTCCGGCCGCATCACCTACGACGGCATCGACGTGGCGGACATCCGCAAGTCCGATCTGCGCCGGTCGTTCGGCATGGTCCTGCAAGACACCCACCTGTTCTCTGGGTCGATCATGGAGAACATCCGGTTCGGCCGCCTCGACGCGACCGACGAGGAGGTGATCGCCGCGGCGAAGCTCGCCAATGCCGACGCCTTCATCGAGAAGCTGCCCGACGGCTACGACACGCAGCTGACGGCCGACGGCGCATCCCTGAGTCAGGGCCAGCGGCAGATGCTCGCCATCGCGCGCGCCGCCGTGGCCGATCCGCCCGCGCTGATCCTGGACGAGGCGACCAGCTCCATCGACACCCGGACCGAGGCGCTTGTGCAGGCCGGCATGGACCAGCTCATGAAGGGTCGCACCACGTTCGTGATCGCCCACCGCCTGTCCACCATTCGCAACGCCGACTGCATCATGGTGATCGAGGCCGGGCGGATTGTGGAGCGTGGCACTCACGACGAGCTGATCGCCCAGCGCGGACGGTACTACACGCTGTACACCGGGCTGAAGGGGTAGCGGCCGGGCGAGCAGGGTTCTGTTCCGTCATCCTGAGCGAGCGGAGTTCCATTCCGTCATCCTGAGCGGAGCGCCGTGGACTTGCCGCAGCCGGAGCCGCCGAGCAGCACGACCATCTCGCCCGGCTTGATGTCGAGGTTGAAGTCGTCGAGGGCGTGCACGGTGGAACCGGGGTAGATTTTGACGACGTCCTGCATCTGGATGGAGCCGCCGCCGCGTTCCGCGGACTCCTTGAGGAGCTTCTTGGCGGCCTTGGTCACATCCTTGGCCTTGACGCCCTGCAGCGAGGCGGTCGGATCGTTCTTGAACTCGTCCTCGGTCTGGGCCGGGGTGACGAGGGTCTTCTCATCAACGGTCATGATTGGTTAGCTTTCCTTCGACTTGCGCATCGCATCGGAAATGAGGTCGAGCGCGACGAGCAGAACCACGCCGAAGAGCAACGCAAGCAACGACATGGCGGTGGAGATCTGGGAGTTGGACTGGCCGAGCTGGTAGAGCGCGACCTGAAGGTTCATACGGCCGAGCAGCGAGGCGACGGTGTATTCGCCCAGCACCACGGCGATGGAGATGAACGAGGCGGACAGGATCGACTGCCACAGGTTCGGGATGATCACGCGGAAGAACACCTTCGGCCACGAGGCGCCGAGCGAGCGGGAGGCCTCGACCAGGGTCTTGACGTCGATGGAGTTGAGGCCCACGGCGATGGCGCGGAAGGCGAACGGCATCACGAGGATCACGTAAGCGAAGCACAGCCAGATCGGGTTGGTGCTCAGCACGTCCGCCGACAGCCAGCGGTAGATCGGGCCGAGACCGACCACGAGCACGATGGCCGGGATGGTCAGCGGCAGGGTGGCGACCCACTCGATCGCGCGCTCCAGCGCCTTGGAGCGGATGTGGACGATGACCATCGTGGGCACCATGAGCAGCAGCATGATCACGACGGTGACCACGCACAAGGCCAGCGAGGTGCCGATGCCCTGCCACAGCACGGTCAGGTCGGCGCCCAGCGACTCGCCGTTGCCGGTGAAGATCGCGATCCACGGGGCGGCGGACCAACGGCCGGACAGCGGGTGGCGCAGGGTGAAGATGAGCATCGAGAAGAGCGGCACGAACAGGAACGCCAGCGTGATGAACAGGATGACGAACTTGATGACGCTCTGCTTGCGGATGCGTGCGGCGCGCAGCTGTGGCGGCTTGGTGCCGACCGTGCCGGCGGAACCGGTGGCGCCGGTCTTGGCTGCGACGGCAGCGTTTGCAGCAGCCGCGGAGGTTTCGTTCACTGCCAACGTCCGGCCCTCTTTTCCACAGCGTGGCTCAGCAGCATCACGATGGCCACGACGATGATCATTGCGAACGCCAGCACCTGGGCGAAGCCTTGCTGGTTCGGGTCCATCTCGTTACGCATGGCACCCTGGATCATCAGCGGCACGAGGATCGAGCGCTGGGAGAACAGGGCGGCCGCGGTGGCGTACGCGGAGAACGCGGAGGCGAACAGCAGCAGGAACGCGGAGATGAAGCGCGGCGCCAGAATCGGCAGTGCCACGCGGGTCCAGTACTGGAAGGTGCTGCCGCCCAGAGACTCGCAGGCCTCACGCCACTGCGGACGGATCGAATCGACCGCAGGCAGGAAGATGATGATCATCAGCGGAATCTGGAAGTAGCAGTACACGGTCACTAGGCCCGGCAGGGAGCTGAGCCAGTTCGGGTTGACGACCAGACCGGTCAGCTGCTTGATGAGCATCGTGCCGATGCCGTTGATGCCGATGGTGGCGATGAACGCGAAGGCGAGCATCACGCCACCGAACTGGGCGAGCACGGAGGAGATGGCGGAGACGAGGCGACGTATCAGGCCGTTGGGCTTGGCGCCGATCACGAGGGCGTACGAGGCGAGGCCGCCCACCACCGCGCCGATCACCGAGGAGACGATGGACACGAGGATAGAGGTGACGAACGCGGAAATCGTGTTGGCTTCGAACAGCTTGTTGAAGTTGGCGAGCGTGAAACCGCCGTCACGGGTCTGGAACGCGCCGATGATCACGATCACGGTGGGCGCGAGCAGGAAGCACGCGGTGTAGGCGAAGAACGGCAGGGTGACGGCGATGGTGCCGAGTTCCTGACGGTGCCGGGCCAGCGTGGAGGAGCTGGAGTTAGCGGACGGACCCGCCACCTTGGCGGTGGCAGGTCCGTTCTGTGCGATTGCAGCAGTCATGGGTTCGGTTGCCTTAGGCTCAGTTGCCGATGGTCTTGTCCCAGTTGTTCTGCAGCCACTCGGTGATGCGGGTGGCGTCATCGTTGGTGTAGGAGACCGGCTTGCCCTCGATGGTGATGGCGTCCTTCAGGGTGTCCTGATCAACGGTGCCGTCTTCCTTCATGGAGGAGAGCAGCACCGGGTTGGCGCCACCCTTGAACCACAGGTTCTGGGCCTCGGCGGAGTACAGGTACTCCTCCCACAGACGGGCGGCGGCCGGGTGCGGGGCGTCCACGTTGATGGCCTGGTTGTAGTAGCTCACGACCTGGGCGTTCGGGAAGGTCTTGTACTCCCAGTTCACGCCCTTGGACTTAAGCTCCTTTTTGTAGGAGGCCTGGTTGTAGGTCCAGTCCATCACGACGCCGGTCTGGCCGGAGTCGATGGTGCCGTTGGTCACGTCAACGGTGGTGAGGTTGCCGGCGTCCTTGAGCTTCTTGAAGAAGTCGAGGCCGGGCTGCAGGTTGTTGATGTCGCCGCCGGCCAGCTGGTTGATCATCAGGTAGCCGTTGAAGGCGGCGCCGGCCTCGGCGGGCTTGCCGTTGAGGGCCACGGTGCCGGCGAACTTCGGGTCGAGCAGGTCCTCGAGCTTGGTGATGTCGCCGTACTTGTCCTTGTTCCAGCCGATGGACATGATGCCGGTGTAGTCGGCGTAGTAGGCGCCGTTGGCGTCCTTGTTCTCATCTGGGATCTTGTCCCAAGCCTGCACCTTGTACGGGGCGAAGGAGTCGGTGGAGGTGGCGGCGATCTGCTGGCCGACGTCGAAGACGTCCGGAGCGGCGTCGGTGCCCTTGTTGGTCTTGGCGGCGTCCAGCTCCTCCTTGGAGGAGGCGTTCGGGTTGAGCTCGGTGACCTTGATCTTCGGGTACTTCTTCTTGAAGGTGTCGATGACCTCGCCGTAGTTGGACCAGTCGTGCGGCAGGGCGATGACGTTCAGGGCGCCTTCTTCCTCGGCGGCCTCGACCTTGGTGACACCGAAGCTGGAGCCGGCGCGCGAAGGCTTGACGAACAGCGGGTAGGTGAGCTGCGCCTCGTCGATCTGCGCCAGCACATCGGCGGCGGTGAAGTTGCGCGCGTCCACGGTGATGCCGGGCGCGGCGGCGATACCGGCGGCCGAGAGCACCACCTTGGTGAAGTGCTTGTCCATGCAAGCGGCCGAAGCGAACACGCCGCAACCCACGTACGGCACACCCATCATCTCGAGGAGACCCTGAATCGTGCCATCCTCGCCGTATGGACCATGCAGCACCGGCAGCACCGCGTCGATATGGCCAAGCGAGGTGACCGCATGGCGCGTTTGGGGGTCGGACATGCTGACGCCGTTTCATCTCCGTCGTGAGTCTCAGTGAGTCTCATGATTCTGGGGTCGTTCGCCCTCGTTGGTCTGTGCGCCGCCGCGCCTGCGCTCGGCCATCATGAGTGTGCGCGCGGTTTCGCGTTTGAGGTCGAGGAACGGCAATCGTCCTATCTTGCCTGTCGCGGCTGCCTGCACGTTCATTTCGGTGTTCATGTTTCCGGGACTCATCAGCAGCACGTTCACGCCGCGACGGGACTCATTGCAGGAACCAGCGCCATGCGGGAATCACCTCGATGGTTCCCGCGGGTACGGTGACTTCGCCTTCCTCGTCCAGTGAGATGAGGGTGCCGTGCTTCAGTCCCGTATTGCCTATTGCCGCCGAAAGATTGCCGATTTCGCTGCGGAATTTGCGGTTCAGGGAATGATCGTCGAAATCGGTGACCATGGTGCGCTCGACACCGGTTTGGGCGGCAACCTGAATCAGCTGATACGGGTCGCCTGTCGCCTCGTCTCCGACGATGAAGTCCACTTCCGGGCAATTTGCGGCCGAATATGAGGCGATGGCATTGGTCCGATTATCGCCGTAGCGTCGTTTGAGCTCGATGAACACCGCCGTTTCCAGTCGTTGTCCGAGGTCGAGATGGTTGGCCGGAGCCACCGCCAGGGAGAGTCCGGGATCCACGGCGTATACCTTGTACGGGGTTTTGGGATTGTCCCGGATGGAAAGGGTGAAGCCGCCTACTTTGAACAACAGGTGCGCGTCTTCGAAATCGTCCATCAGATCGTACAGTTTGCCGCTGGAGACAGGCACCTGCATGCTTCGCATCGACTTGACCTGCGCGTTGACGGAGAATTTGAGCCCAGTGGAGCGCAGTGCGTTGCGGGAGAATCGTGCGGCGACCCGCAGGGATGTGGTGCCGAATCGTTCCAGAACATCCTTGGTGACGATCTCATCCGCATAACCTTGCAGCATGCGCATGCGATCGAGCGTGCCCATGCGCTGCACTGCGGGGAATCCTCCTGCATTGAGATAGTCGACGCATGCGTTTTGCAGGGGGCGTCGGATATTCGCAGGATATTCTCCGGCGACGGTCGTTGTGGGGATGTCATGGAACAGGCAGTACTCCCTGAAACTGAGGGGCCACATCTCTCTCGACAATGATCGTCCGCGCAGATTCGTGGGAATGTCCGAAGACAGCAGTTTCGACGATGAGCCGGTGAGCACGATGGTGACGTTATGCTGTTCGGCCACGCGCCGGATGAAGTTCGTCCAGTAGGGTGCCTCTTGGATCTCGTCGAAGAGGAGATAGCAGCCTTCTAGAGCGTCGGGCACCATGCGGTAGTAGGTGTCGAGAAGGTCAGCGAGCGTGTGATCGGTGAACGGCATGATGCGTTCGTCGTCGAACGAGAAGTGAAACAGCTTCGTGCGCGGGACTCCGGCGGCGATGAGCCGGTCCATGAGCTGGTACATGGCATAGGTTTTGCCGCATCGTCGCACGCCCGTGATGGTGTAGATCACATTGTTGCGCGCCGGTTCGGGGACCGTGAGGGCGGCGCTGTCTCGTGTGGTGTATTCCGGAATCCGGAAGTCCAGATATTCGGCGATTAGTGACGACAACGACATGATGCCCTCCATCTTCGTTTAATAATAATGAAGATTATAGCCTATCTTCACTTTTTATAGATGAAGATTGCTGCAAATCTTCTCTCATGGAAGGTGAAGATAGGATTTGCTTGAGCGTATGGCGGTGAGATGTGCAGTACGCGGCGCCAAATCGGGTTGCAGAATCTGCGAGTAAGTCGTTCGTGTTTCCGGTTTGCTGGCAGATCCGGTAACTCGGCGGAGACTTGTGCTGGGGAGGCTCTCCCCGCGTCATCCGAGCGCAGCGAAGGATCCTTAACTGCGTGCGTATGGTTAAGGATCCTTCGACTCCGCCATGCGGTTGGCTCCATACGCTCCACGGTCGGCGCGGCCATCATATGCGCAGCCATCCTGCTCGTCCTGCTGCTCCTGCGCGTGCACTTCGGCAATCGTCAATCCCGGCAATAAAGGAAACCATAATGATCAACAACGTACTGATCATCACTAGCTCGCCCACCATCGCAGGTAACGGAGACGCCATCGCCGCTACCGCCGAGCATGAACTGTCGAACGAACGCTGACGAAATCCCTGCGTGCCAGTGTCACCGATTGGCGCACCGTTGTGTTCGACCGTTGCCCGCCACTGCATGGTCGCCCATTGCCTGACGATTACCGACGTCAGACCGTCGCGCTCGCGGATTGGTGCCTTGGATCATGAGGAGGCTGTCCATGCGAATCGGCTGACCATTCGAGGCGGCAGATGCCCCTATCTGCCGTGCGTGTCGCCGTTCTCGATGCTGGTGACTTTGACGGCGAGCGCGCTCGGCATGAGCTTCGCGAAGAGCCGGTAGAGCTTATAGAACAGCATCGGCGTGTAGGTGGCGTGACCTCGTTCGGCCATCATGAGCGTGCGCGCGGTTTCGCGTTTGAGATCGAGATAGGGCAGATGTCCGAGTTTGCCGGTAGATGTGCCCTGCACGTTCATTTCGGTGTTCATGTTTCCGGGGCTCATCAGCAGCACGTTCACACCACGCTTGCGCTCCTCCTCGTGCAAAGCCCGTGCGAGGAAACGGGTGTACGCCTTGCTCGCCGAATACACCGTCTGCCATGGGATCGGGGCGAATGAGGAGACCGATCCGGTGATTACTTCGAATGAGCCAGCGCGCATATACGGCAGAAACACGCGGTTCACCATCGTCATGCCCATGACGTTGAGTTCGATCATCGCAAGAATATCCTTGGGGGCCATGTCGCGTAGCAATCCTTCGCGTTCGAATCCGGCGTTGTTGATCAGCACACGTACGACCGGCTGTTCTTCGGCGAGCATGGAGGAAAGCTCGTCGTAGGAGGAGGCGGCCGAAAGATCGAACGCTAAGGCGCGTACGCGTGCGCGTATGTTCGGGTATCGTTCGGCCAGCGCTTCGAGCCGTTCCTTGCGTCGCGCGATCAGCCAGATCTCGTCGAGATCGGGGTATCGGTGTGCGATGGTCTCGTAGAACTGTTCCCCTAGACCGGACGAGGCCCCGGTGATCACTGCGATGTTGGCGTGTTCGGTGTTGTTGGGTGTCGTCATGGTATGTCTTCCGAAGGTTGTTTCTCGGCTATCTGTCATGGATGTTCACTGATGGCCCTTGCGGTGGCGCGGTGCCAGCGCCCCGGGACCGTGCTTGCCGATCGCGAAGCACAGCGCACGCAATCCGCCGATCCGTGGATCGGGACGTTTTCCGTGTCCGATGCGGTTCATCTGCAGCTCGAACCAGCTGATGACGAGGATGCCGCCGAATGCACGGTCGAGCGCCTTGACTCCGGTCGTCACCCACGGCAGGTCTACGCTGCCGTCCCAACGGTCGCGGATGATCCGCTTCGGCAGGTCGGGCACGAGGGCCAGCGGGCGTGCGATGCCGATCATTTGCGTGATTCCCTCGTCGAGTGCGCGCTCCATGTCCCGCGCGTTGCGGAACCCGCCGGTCAGCGCCACCGGCACGGTGAGCTCGCCCTTGACACGTCTGGCGAATTCGGTGAAGTACACGCCGCGCCTGCGATCCTCGACCGCGCCGCTGTTGGTTTGGATGAGAGGCTTCTCGAGTGTGCCGCCGGAGATGTCGATCAGGTCGACGCCGCGCTTCTCGAGCTGCTTCATGACCCAGATGGATTCCTTCTCATCGAAGCCTGAGAACGACCCGCCGCGATCGTCGATCTTCACGGCGATCGGCACGTCGCTGGAGTTGAGTTTCACTGCGACAGGGAACTCCGGACCCACCGCCTCGCGCACCGCGTCGAACACCTCGAACAGGAATCGCGCGCGGTGCTCGATGTCGCCGCCGTATTCGTCAGTTCGCCGGTTGTCCTCGGGCGAGAGGAACTGGTTGATGAGGTAGCCGTGCGCCGCATGAATCTCCACGCCGGTGAACCCGGCCTTCTTCGCGATCCGCGCCGTTGTGGCGAAACGGTGCACGATGTCGTGGATTTGCTCGACGGTGAGCGCGGTCGGTTCGGCGAAGAACCGTCCGTAGTCGCCTTCCAGTTTGCCGCCGCTTGGTGCATAGGGATGTTGGTTGATGGTGATGGGGGACTGGCGTCCGGGATGGTTGATCTGCATCCAGCAATGCGCCCCGTTGCGGGTTCCCGCAGCGGCCCATCGGCGCAGCATGTTGAGATCGCGCCCGTCCTCGACGGCGACGTTGCCCGGCTCTCCGAGCTGCGTGCGGTCGACCATCACGTTGCCGGTGACGAGGACGCCGGCGCCGCCCTCCGCCCATGTGCGGTAGAGGCGCACATGCTCCTCGGTGGGCGCGCAGTCGCGTCCGGCCAGTGCCTCGTTCATGGCCGACTTGTAGAAGCGGTTCTTTACCGTGGCCCCGCAGGGCAGGGTGAGGGGCTTGGCGATCCCCGGGGTGTTGTGTGCGTTCATGATGGTCCTTTCGATGTGTGCATGAGTTCAAATTTTTGCAACTGTCTAAAACATACGATAATCCATATTTAGACATTTGTAAAAATCTGGACGATAGGCTATGGTAAAACCGTTGGCATCATTGGCAACACGCCGGCGTCCCCTGTGCCGTTGCCGGATGGCCCCCGCACGAACGGGTGGGAAAACGAAAGGGATATGACATGAAAAAGGATCTGAATGCGAAACTCTCCCGCGGCGCACTGCGTACGCTCGATGCTTTCTCCGGTGCGATGATGGACCTGCTGCGCACCAAACCGCTCACGTCGATCAGCGTCAACGAACTATGCGAACGCAGCTCCTACCCGCGGGCCACGTTCTACAACTACTTCGACGACCGCGACGATCTGCTGCGCTACTGTTGGACCGCTCTGTCCGGACAGGTGCAGGCTGCCGATCTGACGACGGCTGAACCGCAGAGGCGCGTGGACCTCGCACTGGATATGTTGTCCGATCTGCTTGAGAGCAAAGCGGACGAGCTAAGGGATGTCCTCAAGCACAATCCGGCCGATGGTCCGCTGTTCGCCAGCCTGCGATCCTTCATCGCGGATCGGTCGCGCGAACTCATGCGCACCTGCATTGACAAGGAGCGGCACTCGTTGCCTCTCGATCTGGTCGCCGACCACTACGCGAACACCCTGATGCTCGTTCTCGACTGGGCGTATCTGCGCGGCCACGCCCTCACGCGTCCCGAACTGCACGACTATGTGCACGCATTGCTTGGCGAAGTGCCGTCTCATCCTGAGCGGAGCGCGGAGTCGAGGACCCTTTGATTGTGCGTGTAGGATTAAGGATCCTTCGACTCCGCTGCGCTCCGCTCAGGATGACGAGAGGCGGCTCCGCTGCATTCCACCGCGATCGAGCGGCATGCGGCGGACATCGTCCCGAATCGGCGGAAAATTGGGTATTGACTTTTTCGATGACTCGGTATATGGACGCCGAAACGTGTTTGACACACCCGAGTTGTACGCTGACTAGCGCATTATCCAAAGAACCGCGGGTTTGTCAAGAGCCCGCCAAAAAGAGTTGAAGGTGGTTTCGGTGACTTTCCACGCTCCGCTAGATCTCACGATCCATAATTCCCAAGGGCTGTACGACCCGAACAGCGAGCACGACGCATGCGGCGTCGGTATGGTCACTACCCTCAACAAGCGCCCCGAGCGCAAGATCGTCGACGACGCCATCGAGGTGCTCGTTAATCTGAACCACCGTGGTGCGGTGGGCGCCGAGGAGAACACCGGCGACGGCGCGGGCATCCTGATGAGCATGCCCGACGAGTTCATGCGCGCCACGGTGGATGCGGACCTGCCCGAGGCCGGTCATTACGCGGCCGGCATCGCGTTCCTGGACCGCGACATCGCCACGTCCGGTCAGCAGGAGCAGGCCATCGCGCGCATCGTGCGCGAGGAGGGCCTCGAGGTGCTCGCTTGGCGCGTCGTGCCCACGAACCCGGACGGTCTGGGCCTGCAGGCCCTCGCCACCATGCCGAGCTTCAAGACGCTGGTCGTGGCGGACCCGGACGGCGAACTGGCCGGCATCGATCTGGATCGCAAGACCTTCCGCATCCGCAAGCGCGTGGAGCATGAGGTGGGCGTCTACTTCGCCTCCCTGTCCGCGCGCACCATCACCTACAAGGGCATGCTCACCACCATGCAGCTCACGCCCTTCTTCAAGGACCTTTCGGACAAGCGCATGAAGGCGCGCATCGCGATCGTGCACTCCCGCTTCTCCACCAACACGTTCCCCAGCTGGCCGCTGGCCCAGCCGTTCCGCCTGCTCGCCCACAACGGCGAGATCAACACCATTCAGGGCAACCGCAACTGGCTGTCCGCCCGTGAGGGCCGCCTGAGCTCCAAGCTGCTCGGCGAGTTCAAGGAGCTGCTGCCCATCACCACGCCGGGATATTCGGATTCCGGCACCTTCGACGAGTGCCTTGAGCTGCTGCACCTGGCCGGCCGCTCCCTGCCGCACGCGATCAGCATGATGCTGCCGCCGGCATGGGAGAAGAACGACGCGCTCGACCCGGACGTCAGGGCCTTCTACGAGTACAACAACACGCTGATCGAGCCGTGGGACGGCCCGGCGGACATCATCTTCACCGACGGCACCCAGGTGGGCGCGCTGCTCGACCGCAACGGTTTCCGCCCCGGCCGCTGGCAGCTCGACTCCGACGGCTATCTGGTCCTCGCCTCCGAGGCCGGCGTGCTGCCCAAGATCCCGCAGTCCAAGGTCGTGGCCAAGGGCCGCCTCGAGCCCGGCAAAATGTTCCTTGTGGACACCAACGAGGGCCGCATGATCCCGGACGAGGAGATCAAGAAGTCCCTCGCCTCCCAGCATCCCTACCGTCAGTGGGTGGAGGGTAACTCCGTGGAGCTGTCCGATCTGCCTCAGCGCGAGCACGTGAGCCACTCCGGCCAGTCCGTGCAGCGCCGCCAGCGCGCGTTCGGCTACACCGAGGAGGACCTGAAGCTCCTGCTCACCCCCATGGCCAACACCGGCAAGGAGCCGCTGGGCTCCATGGGCAACGACAACCCGCTGCCCGTGCTCTCCAAGCGCAGCCGCATGCTCTTCGACTACTTCCACCAGAAGTTCGCGCAGGTCACCAACCCGCCGCTGGATTGGGAGCGCGAGGAGATCGTCACCTCCCTCGAATCAGCGATCGGCCCCGAGCCGAACCTGCTGGAGGACACCGAGCTGCACGCCAAGAAGATCCTCATCCCGCTGCCCGTCATCAACTCCGACGAGATGGCCCAGCTCAAGCGCCTGGACAAGGCCAAGGTGCTCGGCGGCTACTACAAGCCGTTCGTCGTCAGGGGCCTGTATCAGGTCGCCGGCGGCGGCAAGGCGCTTGAGGAGCGCCTTGAGGAGATCTTCGCCGAAATCGACGAGGCCATCGAGGGTGGCAGCAACTTCATCGTGCTGTCCGACCGCGACTCCAACCACACGTGGGGACCCATCCCGTCCCTGCTGCTCACCAGCGCGGTCCAGCACCACCTGCTGCGCCGCCACACCCGCACGCAGATCTCCATGGCCGTGGAGGCCGGCGATGTGCGCGAGATCCACCATGTGGCGCTGCTGATCGCCTACGGCGCCGCCTGCGTGAACCCGTACCTGGCGTTCGAGTCCGTGGAGGATCTGGCCCGCACCGGATACCTCAAAGTGGACGCGCCCACCGCCGTGAGGAACCTCACCAAGGCCCTGTCCATCGGCGTGCTCAAGATCATGTCCAAGATGGGCGTCTCCACGATCATGAGCTACCGCGGCGCCCAGCTGTTCGAGGCCGTGGGCCTGAGCAAGGAGATCGTGGACAAGTACTTCACCGGCACGGTCTCCCAGGTGGGCGGCGTCGGTCTGGACGAGCTCGCGGAGGAGGTGGCCATCCGCCACCGCGTGGCCTACCCGAACCAGTGGACCGCCACCCCGCACATGAACCTCGAGACCGGCGGCGAATACAAGTGGCGCCGCACCGGCGAGGATCACCTCAACGATCCGGAGGCCATCTTCCTGCTCCAGCAGTCGACCCAGCGCGGCGACTACCAGATGTTCAAGAAGTACACGCACCACATCAACGACACCTCGAACCGCATCATGACCCTGCGCGGCCTGATGAAGTTCAAGCACGACCGCAAGCCGATCGACATCTCCGAGGTCGAGCCGGCCAGCGAGATCGTCAAGCGCTTCTCCACCGGCGCGATGAGCTACGGCTCCATCTCGCAGGAGGCCCACGAGACGCTCGCCATCGCCATGAACACGCTCAACGCGCGCTCCAACTCCGGCGAGGGCGGCGAGTCCGACGACCGCATCACCGATCCGCTGCGCTACAGCCGCATCAAGCAGATCGCGTCCGCCCGCTTCGGCGTCACGTCCGACTATCTGGTGCACGCCACCGACCTGCAGATCAAGCTCGCCCAGGGCGCCAAGCCCGGCGAGGGCGGCCACCTGCCCGGCGCGAAGGTCCCGCCGTGGATCGCCAAGGTCCGCCACGCCACCCCGGGCGTGGAGCTCATCTCCCCGCCGCCGCACCACGACATCTACTCCATCGAGGATCTGAAGCAGCTGATCAACGACGCGAAGATGGCGAACCCGAAGGCGCGCATCCACGTCAAGCTCGTCTCCGAGTTCGGCGTCGGCACCATCGCCGCCGGCGTGGCCAAGTGCCATGCCGACGTGGTGCTGATCTCCGGCTACGACGGCGGCACCGGCGCGGCCCCGCTCAACGCGATCCGCCATGCGGGCACCCCGTGGGAGATCGGTCTGGCGGAGACGCAGCAGACGCTGATCCTCAACGGCCTGCGCTCCCGCATCGTCGTGCAGTGCGACGGCGAGCTCAAGACCGGCCGCGATGTGGTCATCGCCGCGCTGCTGGGCGCCGAGGAATTCGGCTTCGCCACCGCCGCGCTGATCGTCGAGGGCTGCGTCATGATGCGCGCCTGCCAGAAGAACACATGCCCGCAGGGCATCGCCACCCAGGACCCGGAGCTGCGCGCCCGGTTCAAGGGCAAGCCCGAGCATGTGATCAACTTCTTCATGTACATCGCCGAGGAAGTGCGCGAGATCCTCGCCGAGCTGGGCTTCAAGACGCTCGAGGAGGCCGTGGGCCACGTGGAGTGCCTGGACCAGAACGAGGCGATCAAGCGCTGGAAGGCCGACGGCGTGGATCTGACGAACGTGCTCATGCAGCCCGGTCCGGTTCCCGGCACCATCCTGCACAACACGGAGCCGCAGGACCATGAGCTGGAGAAGGCTCTGGACAACGAGCTGATCCGTCTGGCCGAGCCCGCGCTCGACCACAAGGAGCCCGTGCGCATCGAGGTGCCGATCCGCAACGTCAACCGCACGCTGGGCACGATGGTGGGCTACGAGATCACCCGCCGCTACGGCGCCGAGGGCCTGCCGGACGACACGATCGACATGACCCTGCACGGTTCCGGAGGCCAGTCGATCGGCGCGTTCATCCCGCGCGGCGAGACCCTGCGCGTTTACGGCGAGGTCAACGACTACGCCGGCAAGGGCCTGTCCGGCGGACGGCTCATCGTCCGCGCGGAGGAGGGCGTCCACTTCGACCCGCACACCAACGTGATCGCCGGCAACGTGACCGGTTTCGGCGCCACCTCCGGCGAGCTGTTCATCGCCGGCCGGGCGGGCGAGCGCTTCGGCGTGCGCAACTCCGGCGCCACCTTCGTGGTGGAGGGCGTGGGCGACCACGGCTGCGAGTACATGACCGGCGGCACCGTCGTGGTGCTCGGTCCCACCGGACGCAACTTCGGCGCGGGCTTCTCCGGCGGCAATGCCTACGTGCTCGATCTGGACATGAATCAGGTCAATCCGGAGGCCGCGCACAATGGATCCCTGCTCTTCCAGCCGCTCGAAGGCAAGGAGGAAGAACTGGTCCACGAGCTCGTCAAGAAGCACGCGGAGGAGACCGAATCCGCTTTCGCCCAGTCCCTGTTGGACAACTGGCCCGAGACCGCCAAGCGCATCACGCATGTGGTGCCCGCACACTACGTCGCCATGCTCGAGGCGCTGGCCGACGCCGAAGCCAACCACCTCGACTTCTCCGCGCCCGGCGTGTGGGAGAAGACTTACGAACACGTCATGGAAGGAGCCCACTGACATGGGAGATCCCAGAGGATTCCTGAAGGTCCGCACCCGTCGCGAGCTGGCCGAGCGTCCTGTCGCCGAGCGCATCAAGGACTGGCTCGACGTCCACGCCGAATCCGGCCTGCAGCCTTGGACCACCGAGCAGGCGGCCCGCTGCATGGACTGCGGCACCCCGTTCTGCATGTCCGGCTGCCCGCTGGGCAACATCATCCCCGAGTTCAACGATCTCGTGCGTCAGGAGAAGTGGGAGGACGCGTACAACCGCCTGTCCACCACCAACAACTTCCCGGAGGTCACCGGGCGCATCTGCCCGGCCCTGTGCGAGCAGGCGTGCGTGCTGGGCATCCACCAGCCGCCCACCATGATCAAGAACGACGAGGTCACCATCATCGACCAGGCGTGGGGACTGGACTACGTCAAGCCCCTGCCGCCGCAGCGCCTGACAGACCAGACCGTCGCGGTCGTCGGCTCCGGCCCCGCGGGCCTGGCCTGCGCCCAGCAGCTCACGCGCGCCGGCCACACCGTGGTCGTCTACGAGCGCGACGACGCCATCGGCGGCCTGATGCGCTACGGCATCCCGAACTTCAAGCTGGACAAGCGACTGCTCGACCGCCGTGTCAAGCAGATGGAGGCCGAGGGCACCCGCTTCCGCACCGGCGTGGAGATCGGCAAGGACATTTCGTGGGATGATCTGCGCTCCCGCTACGACGCCGTCGTGGTGGCCATCGGCTCCACCGTGCCGCGCGACATGAAGATCCCCGGCCGCGAGCTCGACGGCATCCACTTCGCCATGGAGTACCTGCCGGACGCCACCCGCCGCGTCTACGGCGTCAAGCCCGTGCACGACATCACCGCCAAGGACAAGCACGTGATCGTGATCGGCGGCGGCGACACCGGCTCCGACTGCCTCGGCACCGCCATCCGCCAGGGCGCCAAGGACGTCACGGTCCTGCAGATCATGCCCAAGGAGCCCAGCTCCCGTCCGGACAACGCCCCGTGGCCCACCTTCGCGCGCCTGTACCAGAAGACCTCCTCCATGGAGGAGGGTGGCACCTACGTGTACAGCACCGATTCGGTCAACTTCGTCGGCTCCGAGGAGGAGCAGGCCCGCGTGCACGTGGAGAACTCCACCGCGTCCGAGGGCTTCGTGGCGGACGAGAACGGCCATGTGACCGGTCTGAAGGTCGTCAACGTCGCCCCCGGCGAGAACGGCCCGTTCACCCGCCAGCCCGGCACCGAGCGCGTGCTGCCCGCCGATCTGGTCCTCATCTCCGTGGGCTTCCTGCACCCGGACACCACCACGCTGGTCGACCAGCTGCCCGTCGAGCTCGACGGGCGCGGCAACGTGGCCCGCAACGACGGCTTCGCCACCTCCCAGGACGGCGTGTTCGCCTGCGGTGACGCCGGACGCGGCCAGAGCCTCGTGGTGTGGGCCATCTCCGAGGGCCGTTCCTGCGCGGCCGCCGTGGACAAGTACCTCACCGGCTCCACCGAGCTGCCGGCGCCCATCACCGCTTCCCAGCGGCCGATGATGCTGCCGCGCTGATCCTACGGGGTTGGCTGGCTCCGGCCGGTTTCGGTTCGGTTTCGGTTCGGTTGCCGGCCACCGGCGGCCCGATTGGCGGTCCGTCGGTGGCCAACCATTGCGGTCCTGCGGTATCCTGTACCGCAGGACCGAATCATTCCGGGCGTTTTCGCATGCCCGAAAACTATTGAAGGAGTTGTGTTCCATGCCCAATCGTGCAGAGCGTCGCGCCGCCGCCAAGAGGGAGCGCCGCGGCATCCCGCAGCAGTATGACCAGACCCGAGGCCGCCAGCGCGCCGGAATGGTCGATGAGTATGCGCTGCAGGCCAAGTCCCAGCGCCTGCAGGACGGCACCGATACCGAGGGCCCGTGGAAGCCGACCGCCAAGACCACGGACGTGGACGAGGAGATCACGTACAACACCAACCCGGACTACCGCAACCCGTCCAAGGGCCTGTCCGCCCCGTCCAACGCCCGCGGCTGGTTCCGCATCGTCAGCTGGGTGCTCATCGCCCTGTCCGTCATCGGCTTCTTCGTGATCATGTGGCTGCCCAACGGCGCCCCCATCTGGGCCACCCTGACCGTGTCGATCGTCTTCGCGATCGGCGTGCTCAGCCTGTTCTTCGTCGCTGCCAAGTCGACGCGGGAGAACCCCAACGTGGACGCCAACGGCACCGCGGTGTGACATAGCGGTGTGATGCGGCTGTGTGATGCGGCGGGACCGTTCGCTCGCTCATGAATGACTGGACGCCTCGGTAGTGATGCCGGGGCGTTTGTGTTATGGGGCATTGTGGGGCATTGAGATACGCGGCCTTTGTTATTCTGAGCGCCGGTAGACCTCTCTCGTCATCCTGAGCGGAGCGTAGCGGAGTCGAAGGATCCTTAACATTTCTGCACCCATGATCGGTGCGTAATGGCGAAGGATCCTTCGCTCCGCTCAGGATGACGAAGCGACCATCCGTCCCGCACATGATCTGCCCAGTTTGGCCCGGCGGCGGCTTGACCTGCCTACGGACTGTCCACTGGACGTTCCACTTCACATCTCAGTGCTCAGGATGACGGTGCCGTGGACCGGTCGCGGGAGATCGGCGGTCCTTGGTGTTGCCCCAGTGGTGGCGCAAACTAGGCAGATCGGAGGGTGTGTGAATGGGTTGGGGTAAGGATCCTTCGACTCCGGCTGCGCCTTCGCTCAGGATGACAACCATCTGCTGCGCTCAGGATGACCCAAAGGACAGTCTCCTTCTACAACATGAATCCCAGTTCCTCGGCCAGCGCGCGGCGGTTCGGATAGCGGGCCACCACGATGTGCGCGAGTTCGCGGGCTTCGTCCTCGCCGAAGACCGTGGCCAGTCGCTTGAGCTGCTTGGCGATCTGCCGGTAGACGGGCCGGCGGGCGTCGAGGCCCAAATCGTCGCGGGAGACGGAGCCGGAACCGTGAACGAAGGTGCCGGTCAGGTCGCTCGGCAGCGCGCCCGGCGGCATGGCGGCGTAGATCACATCGCGCGCTCGATCGGGATGCGCGATGGCCATGGTCTTGAGCAGGGGCAACGGGGGATAGTCCACCGTCGTGCAGTAGGTGAGCGCATCGTCGGACAGCCTCTCGTCAACGATCAGCCTTTCATACGCCGGATTGCGCCAGGAACTGTGGCGCCCGTCGCTGCCGTCGTCATTCTCCACCATCTCCGGCTGGTGCTTGATGCGCCACGCGATGTTGCGCGCGCAGTCGCGTGCCAGCATCAGCGCCTGCGCATGCCATTCCTCGTCGTCCGCATTGGCCGTGATGCGCAGCAGCCGGCGCAGCCGGTCCACGTACGCCACATCCGCCTGATCATTCGCGTGGACGATGTAGCGCCGGTACAGCGAAGCGAGCGCGTCCGCATCGTCCATCCCCTCTGCGCAGCATTCCATGATCGTGTGCCAGCCATGCGGCAGCAGTCCGTCCAGCAGCCCGCCCTGTCCGATCTCATTCGACCCGTCCAGGGAACTGGCCGCGGTCAGGAACGATCGTGCTGCCTGCATCGCCTGCCGGAACCGTCCGGCGCGTATGAGCTCGATCACGTGGACCAGAGCCAGCGGCGCGAACGACGGGTAATCGCGGAACAACGCCTCTCGGCCCTCGCGATCGTCCGCAAGCGTGCGCAGATCGTAGGCCACCATGAGCAGGTAATGCCGCAGGATGTGCCTGGAAACGGACAGCGTCGCCAACGGCAGTTCGCCGTCGTGCGCGGGGGAGAAGCGCTCGAGCGCCGTGTCGATCACGTCGTACGCCCACATCGTCTTGTCGTCATGGCGGGCGAAGGCGAGGGCCGATCCCAGTAGCATGGCCGCGTTCATCGGATCGTAGAACTGGATGTCCGGGCTGTACGCGGCCTCGACGATGCGGTCCAGGGCCATGCTGGCGGTGGGGGAGTCGGCGTCGGAGGCGACATTCTCCATGTAGCAGCGGATCTGGCTGACCAGCACGTCGTTCGCGTTGGACAGGATGTGCAGATCGTCGCGCGTGGCGTTCGTGAACGCGGCCAGCGCCTGGATGGCCACGGCCAGATTGAGGCAGGCGTTCGCGTAATCCGTGGAGTGCAGCGCATTCCTCACCACCGCGTCTAGGCCGGAAAGCGCCTGATCGAACGGGTTGGAGCCATGCAGCGGATTGAACGGCATCGCGCCCGGAAGGCCGTGGCCGGGCGCGCCCGGATCGTCCGGATCCCCGTCATCGCCGCCGTGCAGCCGACGGTATTCCTCCATCGGGCCAAGGATCATGCGGCCGGCCTCGGGCGCCGGGATGAGCGGCGCTTCGGATTGCGGGGCGAGGAGGCGCAGATGTTCGGCGTAGTCGACGCAGTTGACCGACCAGAAGAACAGCACATGCCGTCCGTCCGACTCCTGCACCTCCTGCTCGATGCGGTTCATGACGGGTTCGAGCACATAATGGGGGATCGTCGCGGTTTTCCGGGGCGTCCTGTGGCCGCGGCCATCATCGTCCGGCATGCCGCCGCAGATCCGCTCGCGCAGCTCGCAGAGCACCGCCCCGATGTGCTTGCAGTACGGCGTCGCCGTGTACGGGCAGTCGCACGAGGCGGTCTCGATCGTTGGATCGCCGCCGTCCCTGCCTTCCCCATCTTGGGCGGGCGCAAGCTGGATGACGACCGTGTATGCGGCATCCCCGCTTCCCCGGACGGTCGCGCGGTAGAGTGCAGGCTGCGGGCCGGAACCCACCGCCAGCTCGCAGCCCGTCACACGTCCGCTCGCCCAGTAGTCCATCGCGCGGTTGAGTATCCGAGGCGCGGAGTCGAACAGCGTCTCGAAATTGCGCAGGGTGGCGTGGGATGGCGAAGTGCTCATACCTCCAAGTGTAGGGGCATGGAGCGCCGATGGTCACTCGTCGATCGCGATACCTTCGGAACGGGCGAGTCCGGCCAGGCGGGCGTGGATCTCCTCGTAGGCGGGGATGATGCTGCCCAGGCCGCGGCGGAACAGGTCCTTGTCGAGATGCGCGATCCCGTCGTCACCGCCCCTGAGATCCCACAGGCGGCAGGTGTCCGGCGTGATCTCGTCGGCGAGCAGGATGACGCCGTCGCGGGTTTTGCCCTCCTCGATCTTGAAGTCCACGAGACGGACGCCGATCCTGGAGAAGATGTCCGTGAGGCCATCGTTCACGGCGCGGGCGATGCGGGAGATCTCGGCAAGCTCCTCCTCGGTGGCCAGACCCAGCGCCACGATGGCATCGCCGTTGATGAACGGATCGTTCAGCGGGTCGGACTTGTAGCAGAATTCGAGGATCGGCTTGTCCAGTGAGGCCCCCTCCTCGACGCCATAACGCTTGGCGAACGAACCGGCCGCGGTGTTGCGCATGATGATCTCGAGCGGGAACATGTCCATGTTCCGCACCAGCTGTTCCGTTTCCGATACGAGTCCGATGAAGTGGCTGTCCACTCCCCGGGCCTTGAGCAGCTCGAAGATGAGGGTGGTGATGCGGTTGTTGAGGCTTCCCTTGCCGGCGATCCGCTCTTTTTTCTCGCCGTTGAATGCGGTTGCCTGATTCGTGTACTCAACCCACAGTACGTCCGGATCGTCGGTCGCGTACATCTTCTTGGCCTTGCCCTGATACAGCAGTTCCAGCTTTTCCATGGTTACCTTCCCTGTGAATTCGAAAATGCATCCGAATGAGGTGCGTGAAGCGGAATGACTGTGTGGGAACAGTGACAGGCTAGCAATGGGTGTGTGTCGCGTCAAGGCGTGTCGCGCGTCTCGGATCCGTCCCATGCAAGCAGCGCCTCCGCCGTGGACTGGTCGGTGACCAGCGCGGAGATGAGTCGTCCGACCAGACAGGCGTGGATGGCCGGCGTCTTGACCGGGCCCCATGCCACGCCGATGACCAGCGGGATGCGGTGGAGCCTGTCGATGTCGATGGAGATCGTCCGTTCGCACAGATCCGTCGTGACGTGCCGCCCCTCGGCGTCGATGTGGTGCCCGCAGATGTGGCCGACCACGCCCTGGCGGTGCAGTTCGGCCGCCTTGCGCTGATCGATGTATGCGTCGAAGATGTGTCCGGATCGTTCCGTGGTGACCGCGCCGACGCCGACGATCGCCACATCCGCGCCGCCGCCCAGGGCCAGCGCCGTGGCGATCTGCGGCTCCTTGCGCATCGCATGGGCCAACTCGGGGCTCGACAGGATCATCGGTGCGGGCAGGATCGTGAACGTGCCGCCGATGCGCTGGGCGAGCATGCGGCAGATGTCGGGAGAATCGGTCATCGGGTTGTTTGGACTCAGCGTGCCGAGCATCTGCGCCACGTTCGATTTGGGCCAATCTCGCACAGGCACTTCGCGCACCGTGGCTGCGACCGCGCTGCCGTTCGACACGGTGACGAGGGAATTCGGCGCGCAGGTCTCCGTGAACAGGGAGGCCGCGTACCGGGGAACGATGAGGGCCGGATCCTCGCCGGGCCGCACCTCGGCCACGCGGGCATGCCGAAGCCCGTATCTGCGCTTCAGACCTTCCTCAAGTGAGCGCATGCGCTCGAGCGCGTGGCCGATCGTGATGTGCACGATGCCCATCTCGCGCGACTCCTTGAGCAGACGCGAGACGGTGGGGCGCGAGTAGCCGATCTCCTTGGCGATCTCGGACTGCGTTTTGTCGTCCAGGTAGTAGGCGCGGGCCACTTTGAGCATCAGATCGATGTGCCGGCGGGATGCGGTGGTCGCCATAATGGTGTCGTCGTTGAACATATGTTCATGATATCTCGGATAGGGCTGATTTCGCAAGAATTCAAGACGTCTGTATAATGCTGCAATTTCAACAATATTTGCATCTGCTTTATTGTGAAAGATTGTGTTGATGAACATCCGTTCACCAGTGCTGTGGAACCTTGGGCGTGTCGTCCGTAGATTGATGATCGTCAGCAAGCCGAGGGGAAACCCAAGGCGGGACGGGAACCGGCGCCTCGAAGCGGAAGACGCCGAACGCATAACAACAACATGCATAACAAAGGAGTACAACCATGGCATTCGCACGCACCATCTTCGGCGACGTCGACCCCAGCACCCTCGGCGTGGTGGACTGCCACGACCACCTGATCCGCGTCGGCGCGGGCGAGGTCTACATCGACGGCGACCACCAGCTCGATTCGGTCGAGAAGGCCATCGAGGAGGGAGGCTATTTCGCCGAAGCCTCCAAGAAGTGGAGCCCCAACGGCGGCACCGTCGTGGACATGTGCCCGATCAACTGCGGCCGCGATCTCAACAAGCTCGCCGAGGTCACCAAGGCTGTCGATGGCCTGCAGGTCATCGCCGCCACCGGCTTCCACCGCGAGCACGTCTATCTGGAGACCCAGTCCCACTGGATCAACCGCTACGACGTCGACAAGGTCGCCGAGCTGGTCATCGCCGACATCCGCGAGGGCATCGACAAGAACGACTACTCCGGTCCGATCGTCGAGCGCACCCCGTACAAGGCCGGCGTCATCAAGGTCGGCACCGCGTACGGCAAGATCACCAAGTTCGAGCGCAAGTGCATGGAGGCCGCCGCGATCGCCGCCATCGAGACGGGCTGCCCGATCAACACCCACACCACCTACGGCACCTGCGGCCTCGAGCAGGCCGAGGGCTTCCTCGAGCTGGGCGTGCCTGCCAACCAGATCGCCATCGGCCACATCCAGCGCAATGCCGACGTCTACTACCTTGAGCAGATCCTCAAGCTCGGCGTCTACCTGGAGATCGATGGCACCAACCGCATCAAGTATCAGCCCGACTCCAACCGCATGATGGAGCTCAAGGCGTTCTACGAGGACGGTTTCGCCGACCGCATCCTGCTCGGCACCGACTCCGGCAAGCGCGGTTACCAGAAGGCGTACGGCGCCACCTCCGGTGTGGATTACAACCCGGCCGTCGACGGCCCGCGCATGGTCGACGAGGGCTTCGACCGCGAATACATCGAAAAGCTGCTCATGAAGAACGCCCAGGAGTTCTTCACCTTCAAGAAGGAGGGCTGATCCGAAATGGCGGAGATTGCGGAAACGGAACTCACCCGGCCGCGCCTGCAGATCGCGCTCGACACCACCGACATGCCGAGCGCCCTGCGCCCGCTCAACCGGGCCATCGGCGAAATCGACGTGATCGAATGCGGCACGATCCTCATCATCGCCGAAGGCCTGAAGGCCGTGCGCGAGATCCGCGCCCTCTACCCGGACAAGACGATTCTGGCCGACGTGCGCATCGCCGAGGCCGGCGCCCTGATCGCCCGCAACTGCTTTGAAGCGGGTGCCAACTGGGTGTCGGTCGTGGCCGGGGCCTCCCTGACCACCGTCGAGCAGGTCGTCAAGGTCGCGGACGAGTTCGGCGGCGAGGTGCAGATCGAACTCGGCGAGGACTACGACGCCGACAAGGCGCGCAAGTGGAAGGAACTCGGTGCCAAGCATGTCATCGTCCACCG
Organism: Bifidobacterium vespertilionis; assembly: GCF_008698145.1. Classification (GTDB taxonomy): domain Bacteria; phylum Actinomycetota; class Actinomycetes; order Actinomycetales; family Bifidobacteriaceae; genus Bifidobacterium; species Bifidobacterium vespertilionis. The sequence goes on along the minus strand of NZ_RZNZ01000016.1, from coordinate 30,856 downwards.
CTCGCGCGACGCCGAGGTGGCCGGCACCCTCAAGTGGGGGGCCAACGACATCGAGCGCATCCGGGAGCTGCATGCCATGGGCTTCACCGTCACCGTCACCGGTGGCGTGAATGTCAAGGACATCCCGTTCTTCCGTGGAGCGCCGGTGGGCGTGATCATCTCCGGCCGAGGCATCGTCAAGGCCGACGATCCGCTTACCGCAGCGACCGAGCTGCAGGACGTCATCGGCGAGGTCTGGCCCGAATAGACCGAACCGGAAGCGTCGAACAACCGAAAAAAGAGGGGCGTCCCTGCCCGGGGACGTCCCTCGCGAAACTCTCGACATTCATCACGATTACAAGAATTCCAACCTGATTATAGTCACAAGGAAGTGCGTCATGACCGCCAATTTCCCCAAGTACGATCTTTCCACCATTGGCGAGGGCCAGATCCGCCTGACCGTGGGTCGCGGCGAACGGCTGATGTTCACCCGCTCCGTCTATATGAATCCCGCCTGCTCCGAGGCCAACGTCGCCGGCCTGCTCTCCCAGCTCGGCCGCGAAACCCTGTGGACCAGCTCCCTGCCCGAAGGCGACCTCGGTGATTACATTCTCGCCGAATACCGTTCCGTGGGCGTGCACATGGACGCCATGGTCCGCCGCCCCGGTGGCCGCACCGCCCTGTACTTCATGGAGCCCGGCGAATACCCTATGCCCGCCAACGTCATCTACGACCGCGAATGGACCACCTTCCGCGCCACCGGCATCGACGACTACGACTGGGATGAGATCCTGGACGCCAAGGTCGTCTTCCTGACCGGCATCACCGCGGCCCTGACGGACACCACCGCCGAGGTCGTGCGCTATGCCGCCGACGAGGCCGTCAAGCGCGGCGTGGAGGTGATCCTTGACGTGAATTTCCGCCGCAAGCTGTGGAGCGGCGAAAAGGCCCGCGAGGTCCTCGAACCCATCGCCGCCAAGGCCAGCGTGCTGTTCTGCTCCATCGCCGACGCCGAGAAGGTGTTCGGCATCACCGGCACGCCCGAGGAGGTCACCGCCGAGCTGCAGAACCGCTTCGGCTGCAAGTACATCGTCTCCACCAACCACACCGATGGCCCCTACCTGCGCGGCCGCGAGGGTTTCTACCCCTACCGCACCACGCCGGTGAACGTCATCGACCGCCCCGGCGCAGGCGACTCGTTCGTCTCCGCGACCATCCACGGCTACCTGTCCGGCAACATCCGCGAGGGCGTCAAGTGGGGCCAGTACGCCTCCAAGGTGGCCCTGACCCATCGCGGCGATCTGACCCGAGTGCGACCCGGCGAACTCGATATTCCGCTCGGCACCGACATCGACCGCTGAAAGACGGGGTGATCGACATGACCTCGTCAACCGTCTCCCCGCCGTCCGCACCGCCCTCCGCCACCGCGTACGGGCAGATCGATTCCCGGCCGCTCACCGGTCATCAGAAAAGCCTTGTCGCGCTTGCCGTTGTGGGCAACATAGCCGAGTTCTTCGACATCTTCATGGTCGGGTTCGTCATCGCCCTGCTCACCGGGGCATGGAACCTGACCGGCGTCCAAGCCGGCATCATCACCTCCTGCACGGGGCTCGGGACCGTCGCCGGCTCGATCCTGTGGGGCCGCATGTCCGACCGCATCGGCCGGCGCGGATCCTTCCGCTGCTGCGTGATCTTCTTCCTTGTGTTCACGGTGCTCACCCTGTGCATTCCGGACGGAGCATGGTACCTGTATGCGATCTGCCGCGTGGGTGTGGGCATGGGCGTGGGCGGGCTCAACATCACCTCCATCCCGTACGTGCAGGAATTCGTCCCCTCCAAACAGCGCGGACTGCTCGCCGGCCTCGCGTCGGTGTTCATCCCGATGGGGCTGCTGCTCGGTTCCATCTGCCAGCGCATTGTGGGAGACAACTGGCGCGTGCTGGTCTCTCTGAGCCTGGTGTCCGCCCTGCTGCTCATCTGGATCCACTTCGTCCCCGAATCCCCGCGATTCCACCTGCTCCACGGCCAGCCCGAGCAGGCCCGCAGATCGCTCGCCTGGGCGATGGACATCCCCGAGGAGGAGGTCGGCGCGCTTCCGGAGATCAGGATCGAGCGCAAGGCGTCCTACGGCGAGCTGTTCGCCCATCACCTGCGCCCGCTCGTCATCGTCTCGCTGGGATCGTTCTGCTTCATTCTGGGAAGCTTCGCCATCCAGTCGTGGGGGCAGACGCTGCTCAAGGACGCCTTCGGATTCGACACCCAGATGGTCGCCTACCTGTTCATGGGCGTGGCCGTCGCCGACTGCATCGGCCGGTTCGGATCCGCATGGCTCGCCGACCGCATCGGCCGCCGCTGGACGATGTTCATGTACGGCATGATCGGCGCCGCGGCCTGCTTTTCCGCCGCGTTGTTCCACGGCTCCGGCTGGGCGTTCTATGTTGAGGTGCTCGTCATCATGATGTTCGCCGACGGCGTCTTCGGCATCATCAACGCGTTTGGATCCGAGCAGTTCCCCAACGAGGTGCGATCCACGGGCATAGGCCTGGGATACGGCCTTGGCGCGATCGCGAAGATCGTCGGGCCGAGCCTCATGGGCGTGCTCATCGGCGGCGGGGCCGTCTCGCAGAGCATCAGTCTCGGCGTCGTCACCACCGCGTTCTCCTTCTTCGGGGTTTGCCTCGTCCTGGGCGCGATCATCTACCTGTTCGCCCGGGAGACCAAGGGCGCGGACCTCGAATCCCTCTGACACATTCCTCCAACCAGCACCTCCAACCAGCAAAGGACAATAATATGACCGTCAATGCCGTAGGCATCTACGAAAAGGCCCTGCCAGCGGGCCTGACATGGGAGGAGACCTTCGATCTGGTCCACGATCTGGGTTTCAACTTCCTTGAATTCTCCGTCGACGAAAGCGACGAGCGGCTCGCTCGCCTTGATTGGACGGAATCGGACCGCGCGAGCTTCCGCGACGCCATGTGGCGAACCGGCAGCCGCATCAACACCCTGATGCTCTCCGGCCACCGTCGCTTCCCGCTTGGGTCGGCCGATCCAGCGGTGCGCGCCAAGGCCCTCGACATGATGGCCAAGGCCGTCGATCTGGCCGTCGACTTGGGCATCCGCAACATCCAGATGGCGGGATACGACGTCTACTACGAGCCCAAAACCGAGTCGAGCCGCGAATGGTTCATCGAGAATCTGCGCACCTGCGTGGAGATGGCCGCCAAGAAGATGGTGATGCTCTCCATCGAGACCATGGACGATCCGTTCCTCAACTCCCTGAGCAAGGTCGACTATCTCAAGACCCAGATCCACAGCCCGTTCCTGCAGGCCTATCCGGATGTCGGCAATCTCACCGCCTGGCCGGAAAACGATGTGGCGCACGAGATCGAGTCGAACATCGACAACATCGTCGCCGTGCACCTCAAGGACACCAAACCGGTCACAGCCGACTTCCCGGGACAGTTCAAGGAGGTGCCGTTCGGAGACGGGACCGTCGATTTCGAGGCGGTTCTGCGCTTGTTCAGGCGTCTGGATTACAACGGGAGCTACACGGTGGAGATGTGGACGAGCAAGTCCGCCGATCCCATCGCCGAGGTCAGGGCGGCGAAGGCCTACTTCGACGGCCTGTTCGACCGTGTGGGCATTACGCAGGAGCCCGTTCTGGGCCGCGCCGCATAGTGACGGCGGAATTCTGATTGGAATAATCCGAAAGGAGAATGGAATATGGCAACGTTGGCTGATTACGGTCCCGAAGTGCGGGCCGAGGTCAAGCAGGTGCGCGAGGTCGTCGCGACCCTGCACGAGCAGCTGATCAAGTGGAATCTGGTCGTGTGGACGGCCGGCAACGTGTCGCAGCGCCTGCGCACGGCTGACCTGTTCGTGATCAAGCCCTCCGGCGTGCGTTACGAGTACCTGACCCCGGGTTCCATGGTCGTGTGCGATCTGGATGGCAACGTGGTCGACGGCACCGAGGCCCCCAGCTCGGACACCGCGTCGCACGCGTACATCTACCGCAACATGCCGGACGTGTACGGCGTGGTCCACACGCACTCCACGTACGCGACCGCGTGGGCGGTCACGGGCCAGAACATCCCGTGCGGCCTGACGATGATGGGCGACGAGTTCGGCGGCCCGGTGCCGGTTGGCCCGTTCCGTCTGATTGGCTCCGAGGCGATCGGCGAGGGCGTGGTGGAGACGCTGAAGAAGTACCCGAAGTCCCCGGCGGTGCTGATGCAGAACCATGGCCCGTTCACGATCGGCAAGGACGCGGAGGCCGCGGTCAAGGCCGCCGCCATGACCGAGGAGGTCGCGCACACGATGTGGGCGGCCCGTCAGCTTGGCGACATCATCGAGATCCCGCAGGCGGATATCGATAAGCTGAACGACCGCTACCAGAACGTCTACGGCCAGCACTGAGCTGGCGGAGTGTCCTCGTCGTTGCTCCTCGGTTGACGTGCCTTCGCACGCCTTCCCTCGGGGGGCGCCTAGAGGACACACGCGCCAAACGCCATATCAGTGCTCCTCACTGATATGGCGGGGTGTTCGGGATGACGAAAGCCCCGCATATCGAACACGTGACCGGGTGTGTGGTGTGACCGGGAGTGTGACATGGTGTGCCCATTCCCGGTCACAGGGATTTCAAAAAGGCGCTATTTCAACGATTCCGGCACCTCGTGACCGGGCGTGCCCATCCCTTGTCACACGCCCGGTCACACCGCACGCCGTGTCACGCACCCGGTCACACGCCAGGTCACGGCGAACCCCGGGATCGGCCCGATCTGCCCAGTTCGTGCCTAATTCGTTTAATTCGCGCCGCAAACTGGGCAGATTGGGACTTCCGCCGCGCAAACTGGGCGGATCCTGCCATCTGGAGGCTGAAAACCGGTTGCAGAAGATCGGATCTGCCCAGTTCGCGAATCCAACGTCCGCATTTGCCCAGTTTGTGAGGTGGGCAGTTTGCGGGCGGACCGATGTGGGGCTTTCGGCGCTGTTGCGATCACTCTCGTGTCCTCCAGGGTCTCCGGGGCGTAGCGAGAGCCCCCAACGTCATCCTGAGCGGAGTCGAAGGATCCTTGAAGACTGCGCACAAAATCAAGGATCCTTCGTTCCGCTCAGGATGACGTTACGACTGGCTTCGTTCAGGATGCCTCGGCATCGAACCGAGTTGCAAGATCTGCCAGCAAACCCGAAAGCGGGAGGACTTGCTGGCAGAACTTGTAGTTCGGGTGCCGCCCATCTCCACACCTGCGGGGTATCATGGAATCGTTCCGGTCCGATGATTCCCAATGAAGGAGCAAATCAGATGAAGGTCGACATTCTCACCCGCGAATACCCGCCGCATGTGTATGGTGGCGCCGGCGTGCATGCCGAGGAGCTGTCCAAGGTGCTCGCCGAGCGCATCGACGTGACCGTGCGCGCGTTCGACGGCCCGCGCACCGCGGCGGACGTCCCGGCCATCCCCAATGCCGAGGCCGCCAAGGGCAGTCTGAAGGTGGTGGGCTATGACACCCCGTCCGAGCTGGCCGACGCCAACCCGGCGCTGAAGACCTTCGGCGTGGACCTGCAGATCGCCAACGATGTGGACGCCGATCTGATCCACGCGCACACCTGGTACGCCTGCCTGGCGGGCCGTCTCGCCCAGCAGCTGCACGAGATCCCGCTGGTCATCACCGCGCACAGCCTCGAGCCCTTCCGCCCGTGGAAGCGCGAGCAGCTCGGCGGCGGCTACAACCTGAGCTCCTGGGCCGAGAAGGACGCCTACGAGCACGCCGACCGCGTGATCGCCGTCTCCGGCGGCATGCGCGAGGACATCCTCGCGGCCTACCCGAACGTCGACCCGGCGAAGGTCGTCGTGGTGCACAACGGCATCACCATGTCCGACTTCGAGACCCCCGCCGAGGACGATCCGGCCTGGGGCGTCTTCGACCGCTACAACATCGACCGCTCCAAGCCCACCCTGCTGTTCGTGGGCCGCATCACCCGCCAGAAGGGCCTGCCCTATCTGCTCAAGGCGCTGCACCTGATCTCCAAGGACATTCAGGTGGTCCTGTGCGCCGGCGCCCCGGACACCCCGGAGATCGCCGAGGAGGTCAAGACCGCGTTCGCCAAGCTGGATGAGGAGCGCGGCAACATCGTGTGGATCGAGGAGATGCTGCCCCGCCCGGAGCTCAACGCCCTGGAGCACGGCTGCGACGCCTTCATCTGCCCGTCCATCTATGAGCCGCTGGGCATCGTGAACCTTGAGGCCATGGCGTGCGGCCTGCCCGTCGTCGCCTCCGCCACCGGCGGCATCCCCGAGGTCGTCGTGGACGGCGAGACCGGCTACCTCGTGCCGATCGACCAGCTGCACGACGGCACCGGCACCCCGACCAACCCGGACAAATTCGTGCACGACATGGCCGCCGCGATCGACAAGGTCATGGCCGATCCCGAACTCGCGAAGAAGATGGGCCAGGCCGGCTACGAGCGCGCCCGCGACCACTTCAGCTGGGAGTCGATCGCCGACCAGACCGTGAAGGTCTACCAGTCCGTGCTCGACGAGCGCAAGTAGCACGCAGGTAGCGCAAGTAGCGTTCCGGTTACCGGCACTGGCCGGTGGCCGCGACGGGCTTCCCCCTACAATTGGGGGAAGCCCTTTTTCGTCTTGGCAATGCGACTCGAAAGGAATGTACACAGTGAATGAGAACACCAGCGGCAACGACGTCGTCCTCCAGCTTGAAAACGTCGAATTCCGCCGCAACCGCCGCGTGATCATCACCGACGTGAATCTCACGGTCCGCGCGGGGGAGCGCTGGGTGCTGTTCGGTCCCAACGGCATCGGCAAGTCCACGGCCGTGGGCATGCTCGCCACGCGCACCTTCCCCTCCGAGGGCCGCGTGTTCATCCTCGGTCACCAGCTGGGCAAGTATGACGTGTTCAAGCTGCGCTCGCGCATTGGCCTCGCCTCGGCCGATCTGGGTCGGCAGTTCCCCGAGTTCGAGGACCCGCTCAATGCCGTGGTCACAGGGCTCACGGCCGTGACCGGCAAGTGGCGCGACGAATACACGGACGAGCAGTACGCCCGCGCCCGCCAGCTGCTGCGCGACTTTTCGGTCGGCTACCTCGAAGGCAAGCATATGTGGCGCCTGTCCGAAGGCGAGCGCACCCGCGTGCTGATCGCCCGCGCGCTCATGGGCGACCCCGAGCTGCTCATCATGGACGAGCCGACCACCGGTCTCGATCTGGGCGGCCGCGAGCAGGTGATGCGCACGCTGAGCCGCATCGGCTCCGAGGATTCCCGCCGCGCCGTGGTGCTCGTCACGCACCGGCTCGAGGAGATCCCCGCCGGATTCGACCACATCGCCATCATGGGCCGCAAGCCCGTGCCCGCCGAGGATGCGGCCGGGGCGGCGGGTTCGTTCCGCGACGGCATCGACGCGGCCGGCAACCCCTCTGCCGGCACGATCGTCTATCAGGGCCCGCTCGAGGAGGGCCTCACCGACGAGCGGCTGTCCGACCTGTTCGGCATGCCCATCGAGGTGGAGCACTCGCACGGCCGCTGGTCCGCGTACGCGGTGTGATGGCGGCAGCCGGAATCAGGAGGTGTGGCTGAGCGCCTGATAGCGCCTGATAGCGGAACCTGCTATTTTCCGCGGTTTCTGCGATTGCCCCGGTTATTGAGGTTCCTGCGCTGCTGGCGTCGATTGCTGCTGGATCCGCCACCGTGGTTGCTTCCGCGTCCGCCGCCGTTCGCATTGCGGCGGCCCGATGCATGCCTGGCCGCGATCTCATCCTGATAGACCGGGCTCATCGGCAGCAGCATGGCGACCATTTGCAGGTAATCCGGCAGCATCAGTTGGGCGAGCATATTCACGCGGTTGTACTCCTGCTGGTCGTTGGGTTCCCGGATCACCATCGGCGGCGGGGCGATCAGACGCCACTGGTCGCGCACCTTGGCCAGACGGCCCACCAGACTGCCTCCGGCAGTGCCGTCGTAGCGCGCCGACGTCGCACTGTCCGTCACTTGGTATTCGGTACCCTCCTCCATGTCCTCCAGCACCAGCAGCTGGCTGCCGGCGCTGGCCTTCCGGATCCAGAACCACGAGGCGAAGTTCGTGTCCGACACCTCGCACATGTCCCTGAACTGGTCGTCGTCGACCAGGCCGTTGTCGTGCGCGCGCGAGGCGACCCAATCGAATGGCGTGATGGCGACCTTGTCTTCCAGCGTGCAGCCGCTCGGGCCTTCCCTCGCGACTATCTCCTCGTATGTCGGCCCTTTGTACGTTGGGACCTCATCGTCCATCGCGTCGTCTGCGTCATCGTCCTCCACCGCGACAAGCCGGACGTCGTAGGTCAGCCACTCGCTGAACAGATAATTGGTGAACCCGCGGAAGTTCGCGTCCCGCACGTTGCGGGGATCAATGCCGACCTCCTTGACGAACGTGCGCCGTGCCTCGCGATATGCCTCCGGCTGCATCTCGCGCATGACGTTCGCCACATCCCCCGGATACAGGATCGTGGGATTTGTGTTGTCCCTGTCGCGGCATTCCAGATTGACCTGTGCCATCGTCGTGTCCCTTCTCGTTGACGGTGACCGCCCATCGGTCTCCCGTGTCCCCACCGTAGGCAGATCAAGGCTGGATTCGAAAGCGCGGGGCCTGCGGCGGTGGATAAGTGGACAAGTCGCGTCGCGGGGCGGTGCTGTGGATAAGCTCGCGTCATCCTGGGCGGAGTCGAAGGATCCTTGGGCCCGGTGGAATGGCGGTCTGCAGCATGTTTTCGAGGTGTTTTCGATGCGCGCGACGGCTGTTCCGCGGCTGTTTCGGGGCTATTTTGCATAGTGGGGGCGGATTTCGGCCTTTGCGGGATGCTATACATCAAAGTGGGGGCGTGAAACCCCGGGCATCCGCCATATTTGTCGCGTTGGCTTGGCTGTTTTCCGCGGTTTTGCAATGGCCGCCTTTCCCGCGCGCCTGCCATGGCATGGCCGGGACGCCCCCACTTTGACGTATATCGCTCGGAAAAGGCCCAAATCCGCCCCCACTGTGCGAGATATCGAGTTGAAACCGTGATCCTGAGCGAGCGTTTGCCTCTCTGGTCATCCTGAGTGAGCGTTCGTCTCTCGTCATCCTGAGCGAAGGGCGAAGCCCGGAGTCGAAGGATCCTTAATCCGCGCACGAATTAAGGATCCTTCGCTGCGCTCAGGATGACTGAGAGAGACGCTCAGGATGACCGCGAACGTTCAGTACGACGGGAGGAATTGGCTATGAATCAGTTGTCGTCCTGGTCGTCCTTGTCGTTCTGATCGTCATCGTCCTGGTCGTCTCGGTTGTCGGCCTCATTGCGATCGTCGGCGTCGTCATTGCCGTCGGCGTCGTCATTGCCATCGTTGCCGCCGTTCGGCTGGTTGCCGTTGTTGGTGTTGTCGTCCTTGTTGTCGTCCCGGTCGTCATTGCGATCATCGTCGTCGCCCGACTGGGTGGGCGAAGTGGCGACGGGGGCGTTGGCGGTCCCGTTCTGTGCGGGAGAAGTGACGGCCGGTCGCGGCGGTTGCATGGCGCATGCCGTCAGCGCGATCATGAGCAGGCCCGTGGCGATCATCGCCATGGCCCTGGCTGGGGAGAGGTTGGTGAGAATGATCATTATTGGTGCCGATCCCTTCATCAGTGAATGTGTGGCGCCGGCCCGGAATCGAACCGCCGCTGATACCGATTCTCCCATGCGGGGCCGTGTCCCGGGGAGGAAATGCCTGTTAGCTCCGTCACATGGCGGCCGCGGCGCATGCCGGATGGGCACGGCGGATCCGTCGCCATCGCCAAGTCGGAGACGGTCCGATCGGAGCCGTAACGTGGCCTCCATGAGCACAGCAGACGACGATCCGGTTATCCTCAACCTGCCGTACGGCAAGCACGAATTCAGGGATTTCGCGACGGCCTATATGATCTTGAACCATGGCGAAGCGGATTCGGAATCCGATGCTGGCCATGGCATGACGTACTTGGAATGGGAGTTGCTGTCTTTCAGCCAGAAGTCCGATTTGAAGTACGTGATCGACTATCCAACGGTGTACGTGGTGTATTCCGACGGAAGCCGTCGACGTACCGGGGAGATCGAATACACGGCGTACGTGGGCGAGACCAATGACATCATGCGCCGGACCGGAGAGCATCTTGAAACCGATCCGAGCAGCCGTGAGGATTGGAAAGCCATTGCGGATGCAATTGCGAAGGATGCCTCATCATTTAGCCAGTACGTGATCGGCCATCCGCTGTTCAACAAGTCGCTGACGCTGGATGTGGAGAATCGGCTGATGCACTACATGTCCAGCGTGGAGGCGGTCGCGAAACTGGGCAATCGACGCACGAACGCGCAGGGCGACTATTACACATCCGACAAGCTCGACCGCGTGTTCTCCGAGATCTGGCTGGGCTTGCACAAGCAGGATCCGAAGCTGTTCCCCGCCGAGGAGATCATCAGGGATTCCGCGCTGTTCAAGGCATCGCCGTTCCATAGGCTCAGCCCCGGCCAGGTAGCCGCCGAGGATGCGATACTCAAGCAGCTTGAACCGCTGGTTGCGGACACCAGCGGGAATGAGACGGATGTTCCCAAACTCATCTTTGTTCAAGGCGTCGCCGGCACCGGCAAGACCGTGCTGCTCAGCCACCTGTTCTACCGGATCGCCACCGAATTGGTGGATCGGGACAGCAAGGCGGTTTTGAAGTCCTATCTGCTGGTGAACCACAAAGAACAGGTGCATGTGTACAACCAGATCGCCATAAAGCTTGGGTTGCAGAAGAACGACGACGAGATCGTGATGCTGCCCACCCAATTCATCAATCGATTCAGCGGGAAACAGGGCGAAACCAACAAAGCCGATTTGGAGAATGTCATCGGCACGGCCGACGTCGTGCTCATCGACGAGGCCCATCTGCTGATGACACAGGGCAATCAGGGGTATTCAGGCAAGAACCATCTGTACGACATCCTTCGCCGTGCGCGTGTGGTGGTCGCCGTGTTCGATCCCAACCAGATTCTGCAGGCTGCTCAGCAGTGGCATCCAGAAACCTTGGCGAAATTGTTTCCGAATGATCAGCTGACCAGACATGACAGGAAGACCGCCGGCATGATCGACGGATTTTCGACGGTGGAAATCGGTGCCGCCCAAGGACTCCGCCCGCTCGCCGTCGATGTCGCGCATATTCATTTGGAGCGGCAGTTCCGCATCGCCGCCAGCGAAGCCGTGGTGAAATGGGTGGATGACTTCGCGGCGGGCCGTGGTCTTTCGAAACTTCCCAAGGATGATGGGGACCGGGATCGCGATGGCAACCTCATTCGCGCCCCTTACCAGATCAAGGTGTTCGATTCCCCGGTGGACCTGTACCGTGCAATCCGGAAGAAGACCGAGGAAAGGGCGGACGGATGGAATGGCGTCGGGCTCTCCAGGATATTGGCCACATATGATTGGCGATACGTTGAGAAGACAAAGAATGCCGCCGATCCGAACGGGTGCTGGACGGTGTCGCTACATCGTGATGCCGACGGTACTTGGGTCATGGGGTTGGCGGATGGCGATCACCGCGGATATGTTCCCGAATCCGAGTCGGGTGCGGAAGGACGGGAAGACCGGTTCTGCATGCCATGGAACTATCAGCTTCCCAAAGCCGCTTTTGGCGGGGGAAGCAAGTCGATAAAGGATCTGGCGTGGGCGGAGAAGCCGTACACCATCAACGAGGTCGGCTCCACGTTCACGATTCAGGGATTCGATCTGAACTTCGCCGGTGTCATCATAGGCCCATCCGTGAAGTATCGTGATGGGCGCATCGTATTCGACAAGTCGGCGAGCCACAGTCGTCAGGCGACGAACAAGCGGCGCGATCTGGGCGACTTCTCGGAGTCCAATCTGCGCAACCAGCTTAACGTGCTGCTCAAGCGTGGCGTGCATGGCCTGTATCTGTTCGCGGTCGATCCCGAACTGCAGAGGAAGCTGAAGGAATGCTGCGGGTGATGGGACGATTGCGGAACCAAGGTGGAAAATACGTCCAACGAAGTGCCGGGTACTTCCCCTCGAGTGCGCGATAAGTTCGCTATTGGTTCGTGGTACTGCTGTCCTGCCTGCTGCGCGACGACCAATCGGTACTGTCCAGCGAACTCCTGCAATAACCCGTGCGCGTTCCAGCGCGGTTCCCCGTACGATTGACCGCATGGCAGTTTCATTCTTCATCCTCTTCGCCGTGGCGCTCGTGGTCAGCGCCATCGGGTTCCGCAGGTTCGTCTGGTTCATTTCGCTCGGGTACGGGTTTTCGATCGCCGGCATAGGCGTGGCGCTCGCGATCATGTTCGCGAAAGGGCTGTCGCCGTTGACGGCTGCGCTGTGCGTGATGCTCGTGGTGTACGGATGCCGGCTGGGCGGGTTCCTGCTGGCGCGCGAGCGGCGCAGCGGGGCGTACCGCGATGCGATGAAGCGGGAGATCAAGGATGGGTCGGGCGTGCCAATGGTGGCGAAGATCGCCACGTGGGCGGCGTGCGCGCTGCTGTATGCGTGTGAGGCATCACCGGTGCTGTTCCGATTGGGAAATCAGGCGGCGACGGATGCGGCGGGCGTGATTGGGGCGATTGTCATGGCAATGGGCATCGTGCTTGAATCGGTGGCCGACCATACCAAGAGCGCTTTCAAGAAAACCCATCCGAAGCGGTTCTGCGATGTGGGCGTGTTCCGGCTGGTGCGATGCCCGAATTATCTGGGCGAGGTGCTCACGTGGACCGGCGTATTCATATCCGGATGGACCGCGGCGCAGGGCTTCTGGCAGTGGGCGGCGATGGTCGCGGGCTGGACGTGCATCACGTGGATCATGTTCGGCGGTGCCCGCCGGCTGGAGATCCGCCAGACCCGCAACTACGGTGATGATTCGGAATACCGCGATTATGCGGCTCGCACGCCGATCCTCATCCCGTTCGTGCCGCTGTATTCGGTGGCCAAGTTCAAATGGCTGGTGGGGTAGGCCGTTGGTGGCGAAGAGGCCGTTTGCTGTCATCCTGAGTGGAGCCCGTAGAGCGGCGTAGAGCGGAGTTGAAGGATCCTTGATTTGTGCGCAATGTTAAGGATCCTTCGACTCCGCTCAGGATGACGGGAGGGCGTCTGCGCGGTTCAGGATGACGAAGAGGGCTGTCCGCTTCACGGATTAGCGCTTAGGGTCACGGTTTCAACTCGATATTTTGCACAGTGGGGGCGGATTTGGGCCTTTTCCGAGCGATATACGTCAAAGTGGGGGCGTCCCGGCCACGCCATGGCAGGCGCGCGGGAAAGACGGCCATTGCAAAACCGCGGAAAACAGCCAAGCCAACGCGACAAATATGGCGGATGCCCGGGTTTTCGCGCCCCCACTTTGATGTATAGCATCCCGCAAAGGCCGAAATCCGCCCCCAGTGTGCAACATAGCCCCGAAATAGCCGCGGAACAACCGTCGCGCGCATCGAAAACACCTCGAAAACATGCTGCAGACAGCCATTCCACCGGGCTCAAGGATCCTTCGACTTCGCCGTATACGGTGGCCAAGTTCAAAATGGCTGGTGGGTAGGCCATTGGTGTCGAAGAGGCCGTTTGCTGTCATCCTGAGCGGAGCGCAGCGGAGTCGAAGGATCCTTAACCTTATGCGCAGATCAAGGATCCTTCGACTCCGCGCTTCGCGCTCCGCTCAGGATGACGAAGAGGGCTGTCCGCTTCACGACTCAGTGCTCAGGATGACGCAGTGCCCAGGGGATACCGCCCCGATGCTAGACTTCCTAGCCGAATCGAAACGGACCGGAACGGGAAGGAAAACGGAACGGACATGCGACGCGGACCACTCACGGCGGGCGAGAAGGTGCAGTTCACCGACCGCAGGGGCAAGATGATCACCGACCAGCTGGTTCCGGGCGGCTCCACGCAGACCGAGCATGGGCTGATCCTGCATGACGAGGTGATCGGCTCGAGCGAGGGTACCGTGGTGACCACGGTGCATGCCAAGCGGGACGCGCAGGTCAATCAGGTCCATCCTGAGCGCGATGTGAACAAGCCTTGGAAGTCGGCGCGCGCGATCGGCGGATGGGAGTATGCGGTGATGCGCCCGCGTCTGGCCGATTACGTGCTCTCCATGCCTCGCGGTGCGCAGATCATGTACCCCAAGGACATCGCGCAGGTGCTCTCGCTTGGCGACATCCGCCGCGGCATGCGCGTGCTCGAGTCGGGCGCCGGGTCGGGCGCCATGAGCCTGCACCTGCTGGACGCGGTGGGGGAGGACGGCAACCTCACCACGATCGAGCTGCGCCCCCAGTTCGCGCATGTGGCCGAGGCCAACGCCACCGTGTACTACGGCCATAAGCCGTCCTGGTGGGATCTCAGGGTGGGAGATTTTGACTCAGTGGCGGCCACGCTGCCGGAGCACTGGTTCGACCGCATCATGCTCGACATGCTGGACCCGTGGAACCGGCTCGAGCAGGCGCACCGCGTGATCGCCCCCGGCGGCGTGCTGGTGGCGTACGTGACCACGACCACCCAGCTGAGCCGTCTGGCCGAGGCCCTGCGCGACAGCGCCCAATGGACCGAGCCGCAGGTCACCGAGACGCTGGAGCGCACGTGGAAGGTGCAGGGGCTTGCGGTCCGACCCGACCACACGATGGTGGGGCATACGGGCTTCCTGCTGGTCTCGCGCGCGATGGCCGATGGCGTGGAGCCGTTGCGCAAACGCGACCGCGCCACCAAGGACACCTACACGGATGTGGATTCGGAGAGCGCCGAGGCGCGCGATCTGGCGGAGCTTGAGCTGCGCGACATCTCCGATCGCAAGCTCGGCAAGGTGATACGCGACCTCGACCGTCAGGTGGCCGCAGCCGATGCCGCGTGGTCCTCGCGTGGCGAGGAGTCCGGAACGACTACACTGGATGCATAAAACCAAACAAGGGGGAGTGCGGACCATGGGCGTCAATCTCAAGAAACTGGGCAAGAAGCTGGATGCGTACAAGCATGTGCTGATCGTCATGCGGCACGCGAAGGCCGAATCCTTCAGCGCTAAAGGCGACCGGGACCGCGAGTTGACGGACAAGGGACTGAAGCAGGCCAAGACCGTGGGGCGCGGGCTCGCGGAGCTGGAGCTGGTTCCCGATCGCATCGCCGTGTCCGGGGCCACCCGCGCGCAGCAGACGCTGGATCGGATGCTCAAGTTCTTCGGCGACAAGCCCAACGTGGACAACCGCCAGAGCCTGTACGACGGCGGCGTGCAGGCCGTGCTCGACGAGCTGGCGCACACCCCCGGCAAGACCCGCGTGCTGCTGATCCTGGGCCATGAGCCGACCGTGTCCATCAGCTGCCAGTGGCTTTCCTCGTCGGATTCCGATCCCGCCGCGCTCGATCTGCTCACGCTGGGCATGTCCACTGCGGCCGTGGCGATCTTCGGATCGGACAAGCCCTTCGACGAGTGGCAGGTCCACTCCGGCGATCTGCTTGCCGTGTTGAATGTCAAAGACTTCGAGTGAAGTCTTTGACATTCACGTCGCCGCCTTGGCGGCGGCTCCCCTTACCTACGGACAGTCCACCGGACTGTCCGTTTGACGGCTCGGTGTCAAAGATGTCGAGTGAAGTCTTTGACATTCACGTCGCCGCCTTGGTGGCGGCTCGACCGCAACCGCGGTCGGCCTGCGGCCGCGGCTTTATTTGCTCACTGTCGTTCGTCCTCGCCTGCGAACGCCGCCGGCGTTCGCTTCACGGCTCGGCCTGCCTACGGACAGTCCACCGGACTGTCCGCCTGACGGTTCGGTGTCAAAGATGTCGAGTGAAGTCCTTGATGCTATAAACCGCATTTATACCGACATGCAGACTCACCTGATGTCCCACACCCTCCCGATCCGTGGTAGTTTAGCCGGGTTAAGACTGTTCGTTCAGGAGGAAGCATGTCCGTTCTCACCTCGGTTTCCGGGTTCCCGCGCATCGGCCAGAACCGCGAACTGAAGAAGATCATCGAAGGCTATTGGAAGGGCGCCAACGACATCGACGCCGTGCGCGCCACCGCCAAGGAGCTGCGCGCCAAGCACTGGAAGCTGCAGCAGGAGGCCGGCATCGACCTGATCCCGAGCAACGACTTCAGCTACTACGACCAGATGCTGGACACCGCGATCCTGCTCAACGTGATCCCGCAGCGCTACCAGCGCCTGTCGCTGGACGCCGAGGGCACGCTGTTCGCCATGGCCCGCGGCTACCAGGGCGAGGCCGGCGACGTGACCGCCCTGCCGATGAAGAAGTGGTTCACCACCAACTACCACTACTTGGTGCCCGAGTTCGACGCGGCCACCGAGGTCAAGCTCAACTCCACCAAGGCGTTCGACGAGTTCGCCGAGGCCAAGGCGCTGGGCATCCTCACCAAGCCGGTGTTCATCGGCCCGTACACCTTCCTCAAGCTCTCCCGCAACTCCGAGGCGCAGGAGCTGGATCTGGACAAGGGCCTCGTGCAGGCCGTCGCCGCCGTGTACGCGCAGGTTCTGGCCAAGTTCGCCGAGCTGGGCGCCGAATGGGTGCAGCTCGACGAGCCGTATCTGGTGCTGGACAAGGAGCCCGGCGACGTGGAGCTCTTCAAGAGCCTGTACGCCAAGATCCTGCCGGCCCGCGAAGGCAAGGTCAAGGTCCTGCTCAACACCTACTTCGGTCACATCGCCGACGTGTACGAGACCGTCAACCTGCTCGGCTTCGACGGCATCGGCCTGGACCTCAACGAGGGCCGCGACGAGAATCTGGACGCCGTGGAGCGCTACGGCGTCAATTCCGCCACCACGATCTTCGCCGGTGTGGTCAACGGCCGCAACATCTGGCGCAACAACTACGCGATCAGCCTGGGCCTGATCGACGCCCTGCGCGAGAAGACCGGGAACGTGGCCGTCTCCACCGCCAGCTCCCTGCTGCACGTGCCGTTCAGCACCGAGGGCGAGACCGGCATCGACGCGGACAAGCTCAAGCACTTCGCGTTCGCCGTGGAGAAGCTCGGCGAGCTCAAGGAGATCGCCACCCTGGCCTCCAAGAGCGACGAGGAGCTCAAGGCCGACGCCGCGCTGGCCGCCAACCAGGCGCTGTTCGACGGCACCCGCACCCCCGCGGACCCGGCCGTTGCCGACCGCATCGCCAAGCTGACCGACGCCGACTTCGTCCGCCAGCCCGCCCGCACCGAGCGCCAGAAGCTCCAGCGCGAGGCCCTGGGCCTGCCGCTGCTGCCCACCACCACGATCGGCTCCTTCCCGCAGACCAAGGAGATCCGCGCCGAGCGCGCCAAGCTGCGCAAGGGCGAGATCACCAAGGAGGCCTACGACGCGTTCATCAAGGCCCAGATCGACGCCTGCATCAAGCATCAGGAGGAGATCGGCCTCGACGTGCTGGTCCACGGCGAGTTCGAGCGCAACGACATGGTCGAGTACTTCGGCCAGAACCTCAACGGCTTCCTGTTCACCAAGAACGCTTGGGTGCAGTCCTACGGCACCCGCTGCGTCAAGCCCCCGATCGTGTGGGGCGACGTCTCCCGCGCCAAGCCGATCACCGTTGAGTGGTCCGCCTACGCGCAGAGCCGCACCGACCACGTCATGAAGGGCATGCTCACCGGCCCGGTCACGATCCTCAACTGGTCCTGGCCGCGCGAGGACATCACCCACGAGCAGCAGACCCAGCAGCTGGCCCTCGCCATCCGCGACGAGGTGCTGGACCTCGAGGCCGCCGGCATCAAGGTCATCCAGATCGACGAGGCCGCCCTGCGCGAGAAGCTGCCGCTCAGGAAGTCCGACTGGCATGTGAAGTACCTTGACTGGGCCGTTCCCGCGTTCCGTCTGGTGCACTCCGCCGTCAAGCCGACCACACAGATCCACACCCACATGTGCTACTCGGAGTTCAACGACATCATCCGCGACATCGATGCGATGGACGCCGACGTGATCTCCTTCGAGGCCTCCCGCGGCGATCTGGTGGTGCTGGACGCCATCCACGACGCCCACTTCGAGACCGAGGCTGGCCCCGGCGTGTACGACATCCACTCCCCGCGCATCCCCTCCGAGCAGGAGATCGAGGAGCGCATCGGCGAGATCCTCAAGAAGATGGACGTCGAGAAGGTCTGGATCAACCCCGACTGCGGTCTGAAGACCCGCGGCGACGCCGAGACCTGGCCGAGCCTCAAGCATCTTGTCGCGGCCGCCAAGGCCGTCCGCGCCAAGCTTGCCAAGTAGGCATGGACCTTGCATGACATCGGCTCCCTTCGCATCGAGGGGAGCCGATTCGTTTCCCATCGCATTTCACCATCAAAGGAACCCGCAATGACCACCCCCATGTTCTCCCTCGAAGTCTTCCCCCCGAAGCGCAACGCGCCCGTGGGCACCATCTACGACACCCTCGACGGACTGGAGGGCCTGAAGCCCGACTTCATCTCCGTCACCTACGGCCACGGCACCGCGTCCGACCGCACGGCCACCGCGCGCATCGCGCACACCATCCGCACCGAGTACGGCATCCCCACCGTGGCCCATCTGACGGCCCTGTACTCCGACCACGAGGTGATCGACCACGCGCTCGAGATGTTCGATGAGGCCGGCGTGCAGGCCGTGCTCGCCCTGCGCGGCGACTACCTGCCCGATCAGGAGCCGGTGGGCGCCTTCCCGCACGCGAGCGATCTGGTGGCCTACATCCGCGAGAAGCGCCCCGATCTGAAGATCTTCGGCGCCTGCTATCCGGAGGGCCACTACCAGGCCGAGTCGCTGGACGAGGACATCGCCAACCTCAAGAAGAAGGTGGACGCCGGCGCCAGCCACCTGATCTCCCAGCTGTTCTACGACGACGACGACTTCTACCGCTTCCTGGACAAGGCCCGCGCGGCCGGCATCGACGTGCCGATCGAGGCCGGCATCATGCCCGTGCGCGGCGCCAAGTCCGTGCGCAGGATGGCCGAGCGCAACGCCTCGCGCATCCCGGCCAAGTTGAACCGCATTCTGGACAAGTGGGCGGACAACCCCGAGGCTCTGCGCGCGGCCGGCATCAACTACGCCTCCGACCAGATCACCGATCTGGTGGCCCATGGCGTGGACGGCATCCATCTGTACACCATGAACCATCCGGGCGGCACCCGCCGCATCTGGCAGAATGTGGGATGTCTGTTCGCCAGATAAGACGGTTTTCGGGTACATTGGAGCGTATGCCACAAATCCATGAAGGCGCCGTGAGCGCGCGCGAACTCATCCATGCCGGCATCCTCGATCTCGACGAGGCCAAGCGGCAGATCGACCTGCTGCGTCAGGCCGGCATGGACGACCATCATCTCGGGGTGCTGCTGTCCGCCTTGGAGCGCGCCTACGACCCCGACGTCGCCCTGCGCAACCTGCACGGCGTCCTGGCCGCGCTGCCCAGCCGCCGCACCACGCTCGACGAGCTCGCCCCCACCGAGGACGCCCAGCGCCGTCTGATCGCCGTCCTCGGCGCCTCCGACGAAATGGGCAAGCTCATGCGCATCCGCCCGGACCTTGTGGCGGCGGCCGCGGCCGACCCGTGCCGCAGTGGCCAGCTCAGCGCCGCCCAGCGCCGCGCGAGCATTCTCGAGGCGATCGGCGCCGACCCCTCCGCAGACGCCCCTGTGGCGGGCCTCGATCTGGCCGACGCCACCTCCGAACTCAGACGCACCTACCGCAGGCATCTGGCCGCGATCATGGCCATCGACGTCACCGCCGACGATCCGCTGTACGTCCAGCCGGCCATCAGCCGCATGCTGTCCGATCTGGCCGACGCGGCCCTTGAGGGGGCCCTGGCCATCGCTCGTCACGAGGTGGACGGCGGCGAGCACTGCCGGTTCGCGATCATCGGCATGGGCAAGCTGGGCGCGCAGGAGCTCAACTACGTCTCCGACGTGGATCTGATCTACGTGGTGGAGCCGGCGGACGACACGCTGGACCATCAGGCCCTGATCCGCGTGGGCACAAAGATGGGCACCCTGCTGCAGCGCGTGTGCCAGTCCGTGATCATGGGCTGCGCCGAACCCACGTTGTGGCAGATCGACGGCGGCCTGCGCCCCGAAGGCAAGGATGGCCCGCTGGTGCGCACGCTCGAATCGCACAAGGGCTACTACGAGCACTGGGCGGAAAGCTGGGAGTTCCAGGCGCTGCTCAAGGCCCGTCCGGTGGCCGGCGACCGCGAGCTCGGCGCGGCGTACCGGGAGATGACCCGCCCGTTCGTCTGGTCGGCCTCCAAGCGCAAGAACTTCGTATACGATTGCCAACAAATGCGCAAACGCGTTGAGGATCTCATTCCCGCGCCCCTCAAGGACCGCGAGATCAAGCTGGGCCGCGGTGGTCTGCGCGACGTGGAGTTCACCGTGCAGATGCTCCAGCTGGTGCACGGGCGCACCGACGAGAACCTGCGCACCGCCTCCACCCTCGAATCGCTGCAGGCCCTGTCCGACGGCGGCTACGTTTCTCGCAAACAGGCCGTCAAGCTTTCGCACGACTACCGGTTCGAGCGCGTGCTGGAGCACCGACAGCAGATGTGGGCCTTGAAGCGCACTCACCTGTTCCCGGACCTCGGCGCCGGCAGTGTGGGCGGGATCGAGCGCAAGAGGCAGATCGATCGCGAGGCGCTGCAGAGCAACGCCGAACTGCGCCGTCTGTCCAGGGCGCTCGGGGTGCACCCGGAGGAGCTGGTCGAGCAGTTCGACGCGATCCGCCGCGAGGTGCGGCACCTGCATCAGGACATCTACTTCCGCCCCATGCTGCCGATCAGCGCCCAGCTGGATCCCGACGAGATCTCGCTGAGCAGCGATGCGGCGAGGACCCGTTTCGCCTCGATCGGATTCGCCGATCCGGACGCCGCCATGCGCCATGTGGAGGCCCTGACCAGCGGCGTGTCCCGCGCGGCCAAGATCAACCGGATCATCCTGCCCGCCGTGCTCGAATGGCTGGGCGACGGTCAGAACCCGGACATGGGACTGCTCGGCTGGCGCAAGCTCGAGGAGAAGTTCGGCAGTGAAAGCGGGTATCTGGGCTTCCTGCGTGACTCCACGTCCGCCGCGCAGCGCCTGTGCCACGTGCTGTCCAATTCGCGCTATCTGGGCGACGCGCTCACCAAGTCCGTTGAATCGGTCACCTGGCTGGGCAGCGACGAGTCCCTGGCTCCCCGCGTGCGCGAGAATCTGGACGTGCAGTGCAAGGCCACGCTGGAGCGCTATGCCGAGTCCATCAACGACTTCGCCACGTCGATCCGCGCCATGCGCCGCCATGAGATCGAGCGCATCGGCCTGGGCTGGATGAGCGGCCTGATCGACGACGCCACCAGCCTCAAGGGCATGACCGACGTGTACGACGCGATCATCCAGGCTGCGCTCGATTGGTCCGTGGCCCATCAGCTGCGCGAGCGTGGCATGGCCTCTGCGGCCGCGTCGATCGCCGTGATCGGCATGGGACGCTATGGCGGGGGAGAGGTGAACTTCAGCTCCGACGCCGACGCGATCCTGATCTACCGACCGGCCGCAGATGCGGACGATGCCGACGCCGGTGCGTTCGCCAAGGCCGTGGTGGACGACATGCGCAAGGTCCTGTCCGGCCCCACCAGCGTGGAGGCGAAGATCGAGCTCGATCTGGATCTGCGCCCGGAGGGCAAGAACGGGCCGATCGTGCGATCCTACGCCTCCTGCCGCGAGTACTACGCCTCCTGGGCGAGCACCTGGGAGCATCAGGCGCTGCTCAGGGCCCGGTACGCGGCCGGCGATGCGGTGCTGGCGCACGACTTCCTCACCGGGATCGCCGATCCGCTGCGCTACTGCGCCGACCCGCTCACCCCCGCTCAGCTCGCGGACATCCGCAAGCTCAAGGCCCGCATGGAGGCCGAGCGATTGCCCCGCGGCGTGCGTCGCGACCGGCACTTGAAGCTCGGCAAGGGCGGGCTTTCGGACGTGGAGTGGACCGTGCAGCTGCTGCAGTTGCAGCATGCCGGCGAGTACGCCGAACTGCGCGTCAACGGCACACTGGAGGCGCTGGGGCAGCTGGTCCGGCTCGGATTCATCGACCAGGGCGACGCGAGGATCCTCGAGCATGCGTGGCGCATGTGCACCGCCGCGCGCAACGGCAACTACCTGTGGAGCGGGCGCGCCAACCAGGCCGACGTGCTGCCGGACGACATGTACTCCCTGGGCGGCATCGCCGTGTACCTGGGCCACAGCGCCCACCGTGGCCAGCAGTTCGACAACGAGCTCATGGGCGCGATGCGCAAGTGCCGCGAGGTGGTGGAGCGCCTGTTCTACGGCATCTCGAAGACCAAGCCCGCCGAGCGCAAGACCCCGCCGCGCATCCTTTCGGTGCGCCCCGGTCGGCGGTACTCCCGCTTCGCGCGGTAGTCGGCCGCGCGGGCTGCGTCACGGGGAGCGAAGTCTGTCACTGGGAGCGAACCACGTCACAGGGAGCGGGCGCGCCGCGTGACGTGGTTCGAAAGGCCTTGTGCCACAACGGTTCCCGGACTGCGTCACGCGGCGCGGTCGCTCCCCGTGACGCAACCCGCGCCGCGTGACGGGGAGCGTGACGGGGCGCGCAGCGGGCCGGATCCGCGCCCCCGGAAGACTCGGTGAACATTCCATGTCTGGCAAGTAGCGTACCCTTGACAAGGTCACTTTGCGTGGCCACCTTGTGAATCACAAAACTGAAAGGTGAGCCGTGTCAGAACAAACTGAAGTTCCGCTCAAGGGACGCAGCCTGGTCACACTTGACGACATTTCTACCCATCAGATCGAGGAACTGCTTCATAAGGCCGCGTACATCGATTCGCACCGCCGCGAAGTCGCGCACACCTGCGACGGACGTGTACTGGCCACGCTGTTCTACGAGCCCTCCACCCGCACGCGTCTGAGCTTCGAAACCGCCATGCTGCGCCTCGGCGGCAGCGTGATCGGCTTCGCCGGCGCCCAGCTGAGCTCCGTGAGCAAGGGCGAGTCGATTTCGGACACGCTTAAGACCGTCTCCAACTACGTGGACATCGTCGCCATGCGCCACCCCAAGGAGGGCGCCGCCCTGGTCGCCTCCCGCGCCGCGAGCGTGCCGGTCATCAACGCCGGCGACGGCGGCCACATGCACCCCACGCAGACCCTGGCCGACCTCGCCACGCTCATGTCCCGCTTCGGTCGCGTCACGGACCTGACCGTGGGCCTGTGCGGCGACCTGACCTTCGGCCGCACCGTGCACTCGCTCATCGAGACCCTGTGCCGCTTCGGCAACGTGCGCTTCGTGCTCATCAGCCCGGACGAGCTCAAGACCCCGCAGTACGTGATCGACCGCATCAAGGCCACGCCGAGCTGCTCCTACGTGGAGGTCCGCGACCTGTCCGCGGTGATCGGCGATCTGGACGTGCTGTACATGACCCGCGTCCAGCAGGAGCGCTTCTTCAACGAGGACGACTACCTGCGCCTGCGCGACACCTACATCCTCGACGAGGAGAAGCTCTCCCTCGCCAAGCCGGACATGGCCGTGCTCCACCCGCTGCCGCGCATCAACGAGATCGCCGTCGAGGTGGACAACGATCCGCGCGCCGCCTACTTCGAGCAGGTCAAGAACGGCATGCTCATGCGCATGGCCCTCGAAAGCTCGCTGCTCGGCGACGAGCTGCCCGGTTACGTCCCGCTTACGCCCAAGGAGGTTCAGGCCTGATGGAAGTCACCAGCATCCAGAACGGCATCATCATCGACCACGTGCCCGCCGGCACGGCCCTGACGGTGCTCAAGTATCTCAACATCGACCCGTCCACCGCCAAGCTCGCGCTGATCATGAACACCGACAGCCAGCTGTACGGCTCCAAGGACATCATCAAGATCGAGGACCCGGAGCAGGACGTCAACCTGGACGTGCTAGGCTTCGTGGCCCGCCAGGCCACCGTGGACGTGGTGCGCGGCGGCAGGATCGTGGAGAAGATCAAGCCGAACCTGCCCGAGCACATGGTCAACGTCATCACCTGCGTGAACCCGCGCTGCGTGACCAAGACCGAGCGCGGCATCGACCAGATGTTCCACCTCGCCCACACCGCCAAGCAGGAGTACCGCTGCGACTACTGCGACGAGGAAGCCAAGCTCTGATGCTCACCCTGCGCAACATCAAGGTGTGGGACACCGACGAGGTGATCGACCTCGTGGTCCCCGGTTTCGCCGACGGCCATGGCCTGATCGACGAAACCGGGCGTATCATCCCCGGCGAGCTGATCATGCCCAAGGACCTTCCGGCCAACGGCTCCTTCGTGGAGGTAAGACTGCGGGATCACATCGAGATCGACGCCACGGGGCTCACGCTGGCCCCCGGCTTCGCCGACCCGCACGTGCACTTCCGCGACCCCGGCCAGACCTACAAGGAGTCCATGGTCTCCGGCGCGATGGCGGCCGCCTCGGGCGGATACACCAACGTGCTCATCATGCCCAACACCGTGCCCGCGATGGACGGCGAGCCGGTGGCGGAGGGCGAGCCCGGCGCGGACGAGGTGCTGGGCGCCGGCTACGGGACGGTCATCGACTACCTGCAGCACTACGCCGAGGCGCACAAGATGGCCGGCGATCTGCCCGTGCGCTACGACCTGTGCGTGTGCGCGTCCAAGGGCCGCGCCGGCCACGAGGCCACCGAATTCGCCAAGTGGCGACGCTACATGCCCGGCGTGGACGACGGGTCCAAGGACGCGGCCCAGCTTGCGCATCCGGTGACCGCGATCAGCGACGACGGCTCGGCCGTCACCCCGGATACCCTGGACGCCGTGTTCGCGCTGGCCAAGGAGTCCGGCCTGCCGCTCATCGAGCACTGCGAGCACCACGAGACCGGCGCCGTCAACGAGGGTCCGGTCTCCCGCGAGCTCGGCGTGCCCGGCATCCCCGAGGACACCGAGCTGAGGATCGTCGCCAGGGACATCGCCAAAGCGCGCGAAACCGGCGTCCACGTGCACTTCCAGCACGTGAGCACGGCCATCAGCTTCGACGCGATCCGCAAGGCCAAGGCCGAGGGCCTGCCCATCACCTGCGAAACCGCGCCGCACTATCTGGCGCTGAGCGACGAGGCGCTGCTCAAGTACGGCACGCTGGCCAAGATGAACCCGCCGCTGAGGAGCGAGGCGGACCGCCGGGCCACCATCGAGGCCATCGCCGACGGCACGGTGGATCTGCTGGCCACCGACCACGCCCCGCACACCCTCGAGGAGAAGGAGCGCGGCTTCCTGGAGGCCCCCAATGGCATCATCGGGCTCGAATGCGCGTACGGCGTGTGCCACAAGGTGCTGGTGGACGGCGGGCACATCTCCGACCGCCGGCTCATCGAACTCATGTCCGTGGCGCCGGAGCGGCTCATGGGCCACGAGGCCACCGACGTGGCCGCGCTGGTGGAGGCGTTCTCCGAACCCGCGCCGAACAGCGAGACCGAGTCCGACGGCACCGTGGTCGAAGGCCGCAACCGCCTGCTGGACCTGGGCAAGGTGGACGATCCGGACGCCGTCGATCTGGTGGTGCTCGCCACCGACGAGGCGTGGACCGTGGATCCGGAGGACTTCCACTCCAATGCCCGCAACACCCCGTTCGGCGGATGGGACGTGACCGGCAGGCCGCTGGCCACGATCATCGGCTCGAAGATGGTGTTCAGCCGGCTGAAGTAGCTGCGAAGCAACGTAAAGGAACACATAAAGGAACTTCAAGGAAAGGAACCGAGCATGGACCGTCTGATCGACGCGATCGAAGAAAAGCAGAACCCCAGCGTCGTCGGCCTCGACCCCACCGAGGCCCTGGTGCCCCCGCAGGTCGTCGCCTCCTTCGCCGACGAGGTGCGCGGCGAGGTCGACAGCCCCGAGGAAGTCCCCGCGGCCCAGCTCGCCGTGGCCTTCTATGAGTTCAACCGCGCGATCATCGACGCGGTCGCGGACATCGTGCCCGCCGTCAAGCCGCAGATCGCCATGTACGAGGCGCTGGGCACCAACGGCGTGGATGTGTACGCCATGACCTGCGAGTACGCGGCCGATCGCGGCCTGTACGTGCTCGGCGACGTCAAGCGCGGGGACATCGGCTCCACCGCCGCCGCCTACGCGCACCATCTGTCCGGCGTGCGCGACGCCGACGGCGGGGCCGTGTACGACCCGTGGCACGAGGATGCCGTCACCGTGAACCCGTATCTGGGCACCGACGGCATCACCCCGTTCGTGGACGCCGCCGTGGACGCCAACAAGGACATCTTCGCGCTGGTGCGCACCTCCAACCCGTCCTCCAGCGAGCTGCAGGAGCTCGAGCTCGCGGACGGCGGCAAGGTGTACGAGCATGTGGCCGATCTGGTGGAGCGCTGGGGCGTCGAGACGATCGGCGACCACGGCTACTCGCGCGTTGGCGCCGTTGTGGGCGCCACCCATCCCGAGGAGGGCCGCGCGCTGCGCAATCGCATGCCGCACACGTTCTTCCTCGTGCCCGGCTACGGCGCTCAGGGCGGAACCGCGGCCGACGTGGCCGGCATGTTCGACGCCGACGGTTCCGGCGCGATCGTCAACTCCTCGCGCGGCATCATCGGCGCGTGGAGGAAGAGCGGCAGGTACAGCGAATCGATGAGCGCGGACGACGCCCTGGACCTCGTGGCTGATTGCGCCCGCGAGGCCGCCATCGACATGCGCGACAACCTGCGCGTTGCCGTCTACCGCTGACGGACGCGGACCGATCAGCCATCGGCTACAAGGAGAAGAGGGATCATGACCATCACCGCAACCGCCCCCGCAGCGCCCGCGGACATCGTGTCGCAGGCCGTCGCGGCCGGGTTCTTCCCGCCGCGCCACCCCGTTGAGATCACCGACGTGGCCGAACTGACCGCCGGCGTCGTGCGACTGACGTTCCGCGACCCGTACATCGCCGCCAACGCCAGGCCCGCGCAGTTCGTGGACCTGTTCAGCCCCGATCCGCTCAAGCCCATGCCCCGCCCGCTCGGCGTGAGCGAGGTGGAGGGCGATCTGGTCAGCGTGATCTTCGCCGTGATCGGCAAGGGCACCGCTGATCTGGCCGCGCTTGAGGCCGGCGACATGATCGACGTGCTCGGCCCGCTCGGCCGCCCGTTCAACGTCAAGGCCCCCGGACACTACGTGCTCGTGGGCGGTGGATTGGGCGTCCCGCCGCTCATCCACGCCGCCCAGCGGCTCGCCGGGCGCGACGACGTGACCTGCACGGCCGTGTTCGGCTACCGCAACGACCATTTCGCCGACCGGTTCGTGGGCCGCTACGCGGACACCACGTTGAGCATCGACGAATCCGAGGGCAACGTGATCACCCTGCTCGACCGCAACGAGGACGCCCTGCTCGGCTCCGCCGGCGACGTGACGATCCTGTCCTGCGGTCCGCTGCCGATGATGAAGGCCGTCGCCTCCTGGGCCGCCAAGCGAGACCTGCCGTGCCAGCTGAGCATGGAGCAGCGCATGGGCTGCGGCTACGGCACCTGCGTGCTGTGCACCGTGGACACCACGGACGGCCGCCTCAAGGTGTGCTCCGACGGACCCGTGTTCACCCGCGAACAGCTTGGATGGGAGTAGGATGATGGCGAACGTGACCTCGACGGCGACCATGAACAAGCCCGCGATCAACCTGTACGAGCCCCACGAGTGGAAGCATCCCACCGTGGTGGCCGGCGTCAAATGGAAGAACCCGGTGGGCACCGCCTCCGGCACCTTCCAGTACGCGGCCGTGCGCTGGTTCTACGATGTGAGCCAGCTCGGCGCGGTGTGCACCAAGGGCGTCTCGCCCGTGCCGTGGGAGGGCAACCCCGGCGTGCGCACGGCCGAGGGCCCGGCCAGCAACATCAACGCCGTGGGCCTGCAGAACCCCGGCGTGGACCACTATCTGGTGGACGATCTGCCCAAGCTCAAGAAGATCGGCGCGAACGTCATCTCCAACGTGGCCGGCCACAGCGACGATGACTACGCCGAGGTGGTGG
This sequence comes from Bifidobacterium vespertilionis, assembly GCF_008698145.1. GTDB lineage: Bacteria > Actinomycetota > Actinomycetes > Actinomycetales > Bifidobacteriaceae > Bifidobacterium > Bifidobacterium vespertilionis. Next base: position 2,962 of record NZ_RZNZ01000016.1, on the reverse strand, counting down.
AGAAGCTCGCCGATTCCCCCGCGGACATGCTGGAGATCAACGTGAGCTGCCCGAACGTGAGCCACGGCGGCATGAGCGTGGGCGCCGATCCGGACGCCCTGTACCGTCTCATCTCGCGTCTGCGGGAGCTTACGGACAAGCCGATGATCGTCAAGCTCACCCCGAACGTGACTGACATCACCCTGCCGGCCCGCGCGGCCGTGGAGGCGGGCGCCGACGCGCTGAGCCTGATCAACACGATCGTGGGCATGCGCATCAACACGCGCACCGGCCGTCCGATCATCGACCACGTGACCGGCGGCGTGTCCGGCCCGGCCGTGCTGCCCATCGGCCTGGCCCGCGTGTGGCAGGTGCGCACCGCGTTGCCGGACGTGCCGATCATCGGCATCGGCGGCATCGATTCGGGCGAGAAGGCGTTGGAATACCTCTACGCCGGCGCCAACGCCGTGGAGGTGGGCGCGGCCGCCCTGTTCGATCCGGTCGCCCCGCTGCGCGTGGCACGCGAGCTCGACGATCTGCTGGACAGCCGCCCCGAACTTGCCGCCAAACTCGCCGAGGGCAAGACCTGGCGCTAGGGGCGCTGGCAGTTCGCGCTGAATTTTTCGAGTATCAAGCCAAAGGAGAACCATTCCCATGACAACCAGCCTCGACCATCGCTTCACCGAGTTCCTGCTCGCCGCGCAGGCGCTGAAGTTCGGCGAGTTCACCCTGAAGTCGGGACGCAAGTCGCCGTACTTCATCAACGCCGGCGCGTTCAACGACGGCCGCAAGATCGCCACCCTGGGCGCGTTCTACGCGGAGAAGATCGCCGATGAGATCAAGGCCGGCAACCTGCCGCAGGACATCGACACCGTGTTCGGCCCGGCCTACAAGGGCATCCCGCTGGCCGTGTCCACCGCGATCGCGCTCACCAGCGCGCACGGCATGGAGGTGGGCTACACCTTCGATCGCAAGGAGAAGAAGGACCATGGCGACGGCGGCATGATGGTGGGCACCCAGCTGAAGGACGGCATGAAGGTGCTGCTGGTGGACGATGTGATGACCGCCGGCACCGCCGTGCGCGAGGTCATTCCCAAGCTCAAGGCCGAGGCCAACGTCGAGGTGGTGGGCTTGGTGCTGTCCGTCGACCGCATGGAGAAGACGAAGGATTCCGATCTGTCCGCCGTCAAGGCCGTTGAGGCGGAGTTCGGCTTCCCGGTGTTCGCCATCGCCAACGTGCGTGAGATCTTCGAAGCCGGACAGCAGATCCGCACCGCTTCCGGTGAGCCGTATGTGACGCCGGAGATCAAGGCCGCCGCGGACGCGTACCTCGCCGAGTACGGGGCGTGAGACTGGGGCGTTAGGCCTGCGGATGTGAGGCTGCGGGCCTTCGGGCGTGAGACCGTGCGGGATCGGTACCGCCGGTGCTTTGGCTATTTGATCTCGCCGGTCTTCACGCCCTCGCCGTAGTCGCCGTCGGTGTAGCTGCCGTTCTGCACTCGGTAGGTCCATTTGACCGGCACGATCTTCGAGCCCTTGCCATAGCCCCGGTCCTCGGTGAAGGTGGTGGCCACCGTGGTCTTGCCGGGGTTGAGCACCACGCTGTATGCCCCTGCGGAATCGCTGCGCGAGATGTTGCCGTTGCCATCCACGATCTGGAATTGGATGCTCACGCTGGTGAGGATGGCGGCCACGTTGCTCTTGACGGTGAATTCGAGCTCGCGAAAGCCGTATTCGGCTCCCATGTCCTTGATGTCCAGAATCTCGATGGGGTTCGATCCCGGGTTGACATTCGGGGTGAGTTGCTTGATCGTCTCGTTGAGCTTGTCGCGCTCGGTGGTCAGCGAGGTCACCTGGCTGTTCAGCGTGTCGTTGTCCTCCTCCAATTCCTCGCTGTGTGTCTGCTCATCCTTGAGCTTGTCCTTCGTGGTGTCCAGCTGATCCTTCGTGGTGGTCAGGGAGTTCTGCGCGTCGGCGAGCTGCCCGGAGATGGCCTTGTACTCGCTGCTGTCGACGGGGTTGCGCATGCCGTAGCCCACAAGAGCACCGATCAGCAGCGCGACGACAGCCGTGACCGCTGTTGTGACCACGGTCGCTTTGCTGATCGATCCGTCCTTGAGCGACGGGATGCCCGGGAAGGATTTCGGAACGGGCAGGGGCTTCAGGCCTTGGAAGGTTTTATGGGATTCCCGAGGCTGTTTGCCGGATTTGCCGGTCCCGTCCGCCTTACCGGTTTCGTTGAGTTTGTGGGATTCGTGGGTTTTGTCGGTGTGCTCGTCGGCCATCTTGTTCCGTTCCGCTCCCGTCACGTCGTTGCGATCTGCCATTGCGATTCCAGTGCATGCAGTTCCAGTCTATGGCTTCTGGCATTCCCCGGCAGGGAAGTTCACGCACTGTTCATGTGGCCGGGGACGGGCGGGATTGGTGCCGGGCGCAGCGTTGCCGCAGGACATCCGATCCGCTCATTCTGGGCCGTACTTCCATCAGAATGAGCAGATCCATTGCGGTGCGGTCTGTTTTAGCCCTCTCAGTCATCGGATTTGCTCATTCTGTTCCCGGCGTGCGCCAAATTGAGCAAATCCGATGTGGTGGAGCTTGTGTTGAGCTTGTGTTGGGCCGCTACGCCATCGGATTTGCTCATTCTGTTCCCGCTGTGCGCCAGGATGAGCGGATCCATTGCGATGGGTTTGTGCAAACTGGGCAGATCGAGACACCAGGACGCCGGCGGAGCTCGCGCACAGGTTGATGTAGTAGAAACGGACGATTTCTGGCCGATTTCCGTCCGTTTCTACTACACATGTGACGCGGGATGTGACATGGCGTGTGACGTGGAGTGTGGAGATTGAAATGATGGTGTGTCCAGTTCGAGCGGATAGTTGACAGGTGTCTCGGGGCATGGCTGACACGTGTCTCGGGGCATGGCTGACACCCGGCGCGTGTTGGATGGTATATGGATACACCATCACAACAGCAGACAATGCAA
>NZ_RZNZ01000015.1 GCF_008698145.1 Bifidobacterium vespertilionis | reverse complement strand
TGTGACCGTCACGTACGAAACCGACGGACCCGAGGGATACGAGGGGCCGGACGGCTCGCTGGGGCGGACCTTCAACCCGGCGATCGCCGCGGTCAGGCGCGCCTGGGCCGCATCCAACTCCGACTGGGTCGCGTCGCCCTTCGCCAGGACCGCCTCGGCGTTGTCCAAAGCCTTGGCGAACCGGGTCCACGAGTCCGTCGTGTACCCGCCCGGCTGGATCCTCCTGGCCTCGGCGACCGCGGCCTCCAATGCGCTGCGGTCGCCCACGCGCACCAGGCCGATCCACGCGGCCCTGAGCGCGTCATGGGCCCCGTCGACCTCGGACTGCGTGGCGTCAGCCTTCGCCAGCACCGTCTTCGCGGCCTCGAGCGCGGCCTCGAACGGCTTCCACGAGACGCCCGTGTAATCCGTCGCCGTCAGCTTCGAATACTCGTCCACCAGCGCCTGCAGGCGCGACTTGTCCGCCTGGGCGGTGCGCTCGACCACCGTGACCCAGCGGGTCACGCGCTCGGACTTCAGGCCCTGGTAGTCGGTGGCCGTGTACGCCAGCTCGTAGCGGCCCGGCTTCGAGGTGTCCACGCGGCCCTCGACCTCGATCTGCGAGGACGGCAGCAGGCCGTCCTCCCTGTCCGTGGCGGTCACGCCCGCGTAGTAGTCGAACGCGTCGCCCACCATCACGGTCGCGTCGCCCACGCCCGAAAGCGTCGGAGGCGTGTTCGCGGACGGCTCCTCGGCCTTCACGAGGCCCTTGTACGCCGCGTCGATCGATTCGATCGCCCGGTCGACCCGCTCCAGGGTCAAGCCGTCCGCGCCGAGCAGGTCTTCGCCCGCCGCCAGCGCGTCTTGGAGCGCCTTCCACGAATCGGCCGTGTACTCGGCCTCCACGAGGTTCAGATCGCGGATCTCCTGGATCCGGGCCGCCAGACGCGCCCGGTCCGTCGGGGAGGCGGGCGTGCCCGGCCCGGGCTGCTCGGCCTCCACCAGGGCGTCCCTGGCGGTCGTGAGCTGCTCGAGCGCCGCGGCCACGTCATCCGCGGTCGCGTTCGGATCGGCCAGCACGGTGCGGGCCATGTCCAGCGCGCGGGCGAACGGCTCCCACGACTCCGCCGTGTAGTCGGACTCGACCAGCTTGCCGGCCTCGTCGACCGCGGCCTGCAGCCCGGTCTTGTCGACCGGGGCGGGCTGCTCGGCCTTCACCAGAGCATCGCGCGCCGCGACCAGCCTCCACAGAGCCCCGTCCACGTCGGCCTGCGCGGCCTTGTCGTCGGCCAGGACCGTGTTCGCGTTGCGCAGCGCGGACGCGAACGCCTCCCAGGACTCCGCCGTGTAGTCCGACTCCGTGAGCTCGCCCGCGGCATCGACCGCGGCCTGCAGATCGGACTTGTCGACCGACGGCTTGTCGGCCTCCTTGACCGTGACCTTGCGCTTGGCGGTGGCCGTGTTGCCGGCCGCATCCGCAACCGTGTAGGTCAGCTCGTACACGCCCGGCTTCGACGTATCCACGGAACCGGACACCTTGACCGAACCGGTCACGTCGCCGTCCACGTCATCGGACGCGGTCACACCGGCCAGCGGATCGAAATCCGCGCCGAACGCGACCGACGCATCCTCCACACCGGCAAACACCGGAGCGGTCGTATCCGGGGAAGGCGTGGGAGTGGCCGTGCGGAGGATGCGGATTTCCGCATAGCTCTGGGCGCCGGCCCAGCGGTCGAACTGCACGAACTTGATCTGCTTGCCCTTGATTGCATCGGGCGCGCTCAGCGTCTGCCACTGGGTGGTGTTCTTCATGCGTCCCACGCTCTCCCACTTCTCGCCGTCCAGCGAGACGTTGATGAACGACGCGCCGGCATTGCCCGGGTTCTTCGGGTCTGCGAGGACCTCGACGCGGTCGAGCTCGATCGGATTGCTGGAGAAGTCGAAGGTGAGGAACGACGCTCCAGACTTGTCCTTGCTGAACTGCAACACCGTGGCTGCGTCCTTGTCGAACACCTTGGCGGCATCCGTTGTGGAGCCCGTGCTGATCTTGCCCACGTGCGAGGCGGCATCCACCAGCTGACGGTCATCCGACGTGAAGACGGAGGAGCCGTCGGTGGTGGTCATGAAGGGCGCGCCCTCCTTGCCATCCTTGGTGTAGGTGATGCGGAACGGCACGCCATCGGCGTACGTGGTGTCTTCGGGCAGGACGATGTCCGCGCTCCAGTTGCCATCGCCGAGGTCCTTGACCGTCGCGTCGAGGCCGTTGATGGTGGCCTTGACGTCCTGGATCGCGGATTTGGCGTGGAAGCTCACGGTGACGTGATCGCCCGCGACCGCCATGCCCGCCACGCCGGTGGTGGAGATACTGGCGGAATCGATCTCGTTGGTGGCTTCTGCGCGGCTGCCGTTGATGTGCAGTTCGGCGATGGTCACGATGCCGGGATACGCCGGATCGGTGGGGATGCCGGGTTCGTCGACCTGATACTTGAGGAAGCGGAACGGCGTGTTGCGGTACTGCTCATCAATGGGGATGGTCTCCATTTCCTCGGTCTGGGTGGTGGGCGTCGAGGTGACGCGTGTCCACGTCTGGCCGTCGTTGGAGATATAGAGATAGCCTCCCTGATAACGGTTGGCGAATCCCTGCCTTGCCTGCGTGGTGAACGAGGATGCCGTGAGCTGGTAGTCGATGCCGAAGTCAAGGATGACCGGCTGCTTGCTTTCCCAGAAGCTGCCCGCCGTGCCATCCACCAGCAATCCCGCGTCGGAGGGGTTGCGGGGGCTGGATGCGGCGATCATGGACGGGTAAGCTCCGTAGTCCAGCGTGCCATCCTCCAGCCGCGGATTGAGCAGCTCAAGAGCGTCGGTGACCTTGCTGAAGTCATCGAGCGCCTTGAGGAAATCGGCGTCGCTGAGCGAAACGTCGGCCGCCTTGGCGTCGATGTCTTTCTTGGCCGCTTGCCATGCGGTCTCGGTGGGCGTGGTGTAGGTCTCCCCGTCCTTGTGCGCGGCGGCGACCTTGGCTACGGCCTCCGCGCGGGTCGCCGAAGCCGTGAACAGCAGGTGTTCGGTGCGCTCCACCGTGCCGTTGGACAGGACGATCGTCACGTCCAACGGCTGGCTGGTGGATTCGCTGGGCGTCCACGAGATCAGGCCCGTATCGCTGACGGTCATGCCCTCCGGCGCGTTGATGAGCTCGTAGCCCACGCCGTCCGCGTTCGCGATGTCCAGCTGCAGCGTGAACGCGGAACCCTTCAGCGCCTTGTATACGGTTGCGGTATCGGTGTTGAGTGCCGGAACCGTGGTCTTAAGACCGGAGCCGTCCCTGTCGTTCACATAGCGCACGCTGCGGAAGTCGACGGTGACGGGCTGGTCGGACGTGACCGCATAGAAGTCCATGTTGTCCAGCGCAATCGCCTGCGCGTTGGTTTTCGTCGCCGCATCGACCGAGTACAGCACGTTCGCCCACTGGCCGTGGGTGTCCGGCAGCGTGATGATCTGCCACGGTTCGGAATGATCGTTCTTGCCGCCGATGGACAGTGTGGAGACGCCGTTGGTGCGCACGTTGAGCGCCAGGACCTTCTCCGTGCCCGTGTTGGCTTTGATCAGGGACGCGATGACAAGCTGGTATCCGCCGCGCACGGTGGTGGTGTCCTTCGGGAAGGCTGCGTCGTATGCGGTGTCGTGGATGTCGTTGGCGCTGGTGGCGGACTTCACACGGATATATGATCCGTCGGCGTCCGATTCCACGGATGCCAGCGTGGAATCGAGCACAAGGCCGCGTTCCGTGAAGGAGATGTCGCTGTTGGTTTTCGCCGTGACGGGAATGGCGATGGACGGGTCGTCCGCGCGCTCGACCGGCATGGACAGCCAGTATTCGGCACCCAGCTCGGTCATCTTGTTGTCCGAATACACGCCCCAGAAGCTGCGGGTGCTGGTGCCCAGATAGTCGATCGGGGCCACCTGGTGCTCCGCGTTGCGCACGATGCCCGGGGCGATCGCCTCGATTTCCTCCTTGCTCATGCCCAGCTTGTAGCGATAGGCGTCGTACAGCTCGCTGAAGTTGTAGTAGTTGGCGATGCGGCCGCGATATGCGGTGGACACGTCGCCCGAGTAATCGAAGCCTCCGCCGAGCTTGGTCCACGGGATCGTGGCGCCCTGCATGTAGCTGTACATCTGCTCGGCGCCGCGCAGCAGTCGCTTGTCCTTGAACTCGTACAGGCTCTGGGCGTTGGCTGCGGTGGACACGGTGCCGGTCTCCGGATCGACCTTGGTGCCTTGCTGGTCCAGGATGCGCGCAATGCCGGTCAGATCGAGCACATCGCCGCTGCCGTGGGCCTGGTCGCGGCCCATCTCAAGATGCTGCACGTAGTCCACGCCGGTGGGGTTGCGGGGATCGTCGGCCTTGATCAGGCTGAACAGGTGGTTGAGTGCGCCGTTGACATCCGGTTTGGTGGTGGAGGCGTTGACCGTCACCCATTCCACTGTGCGGTTGTATGCCTCGGTGTTGTTGGTGAAGATGTACGCGCCCAGCAGGCCGGTCATGTCGTACAGGTGCTGGTTGAAGTAGTGGGTGTTGTCGTCCAGGAACGCCTTGATGGTGGGAGTCACGTAGTTGTCAGTGAGCTTTTGGGTGTCCGACTCGGTCCAGCTGAGGTCATAGCCCGTCACCTTGTTGGTTTCATCGTCATAGGTGGGTTGGACCGTGGACGTGTACTGGATGAGTTCGGCGGCGGCGATCATATAGAAGAACGGCACCGGCACGTGGATGTGCGCGTCGGGGAAGTAGACGAACTGGTTTGGATCCATGTTCTGCCAGATGCGCAGGATTCTCAGCGCGTTGTAGCGGTAGGCGCTGTCGCCGGTCAGGTAGTACATGACGGCCTGCGTGTAGGCGCGGAAGCTGTCCTTGCTCATGGTCATCGTCATGCTGGACTTGGTGTAGGTGTTGTTGTTGGGCGTGTCCAGCGTGCCGGCTTTGAGATTGGATGACGTGAAGTCCCGTTTGGCGTAGTCAGTCGAGACCATGGCCTCGTAGTAGGCCTTGTACGGCTGCTTGCCTTCCGCGAGGGCCTTGCGGGTCTGGGCGAGACGTTCGGGGGTGACGGACATGGCCGGGTGGGTGAAGCCGTTGACCTTCTGGGTCAGCAGCTTCACGGTCTCCTGAATGGCCGGCGGTTCCGCGACGGTCGGTTCGGCCGCGACGGCCGCGGAACCGACTAGGCAGACGCTCAGCAGCGTCGCGACGGCCGCGATGAGCGACATCAATTGTCGTAGGATGCGCACGGATGCTCCTTTGCATGGGTAATGGGTTTGAAACTGTTTTCTTGAGGGTGTATGGCGTACGGTGTCATAACGTTATGAATTCAGGATGGGAATGCCCTAGGTCATGTTTGGTCCTTCGGTTGGGGAGGTGGTGTGAGTGCTGAAAACAGCTGGAATTATTGAGAAGTCGCCGCCTTGACGACTTGGCGCCAAGTATACGGACCGCCTGCATGGTTTGTCAATGCGGGCATGGCGGCGGGCGTGCGGGGCGGTGAAGGCGTTTGCATGGCGGAGGGGTGGGTGCGACACGCCGTGTGAGGGCTTGATATGAAACCGCTTTCAGAAAATGATTTTACTGGAATTCAGCCATTTGAACAAAATTAGAGAAATCGATTTATTGGCTCCGTTGCGCGCGTTTGCCGTGATGTGTTATTCTCATAACGTAACGAATTCAGAACGTTACGAGAAAACGAAGACGGTCACGGGGACGTGACCGGCGGAGGCCGACGGAGACGTCGGCGAAGGAAAGGCAGGGTGAGCACAGATGCTCTCTGGACATGGAATCAAGCGAATGGTGGCCGCGGCCGCCTCGGTGGCGTGCGTGATCGGCTTGGCGGCCTGCGGCGGCAGCGATGCCTCGCAGACGGCGAGCTCCTCCAGCGCCTCGGGCCCGATCGAGATCGAGGTCTGGGGCTGGGACAAGAATGCCCCCAAGGGCTGGGTCGCCAAGTACAACGAATCCCAGAATGAGGTCAAGGTCAACTACGTGCTGCAGGCCTCCAACACCGCCACGCAGCAGAACTTCCGCAACGCCTTCGAGGCCAAGACCAAGCTGCCCGATCTGGTGCAGGGCTTCGCGCCGCTGACCACCAACGTGTCCAACGGCTGGGCCGAGGACATCACCGACGCCATCCAGCCCCTGCTTCCCAAGTTCACCGAGGGCGCCAAGGAGAACGCGCAGCTCAACGGACGCTACTACAGCCTGCCGGGCGCGGCCGACGGCACCTATGCCATCGTCAACACCGACGTGCTCGCCAAGTACGGCGTCGAGGCCCCCAAGACCTGGGACGACGTGATCGCTCTGGGCGAGAAGATGAAGGCGGACGGCGGCAAGGTCTACAACCTGGCCGGCGAGGACCCCTCCGGCTTCATGCAGCTGGCCCAGAAGGCCGGCGCCAACTGGTTCACCATCGACGGAGACAGCTGGGTGGTCAACATGCAGGACGAGGCCACCGGCAAGGCCGTGGACATCATCCAGGAGCTGATCGACAAGGACCTCGTCTCCAACCAGACCTACAAGGACAAGCCGGCCCTGTACAACTTCTTCGACTCCGGCAAGTTCGCCTTCACCACGCTGGCCTACTGGTCCGCCACCGGCTACCAGACCAACATGCCCAACACCCGCGGCAAGTGGCAGGCCATCGACTACCCGTCCATCTCCTCCGCGGACGAGGGCAAGGTCCCCGGCTACCTCGGCTCCGCCTCCTTCATCCCCAAGGGCACCGACCGCGCCCATCAGGACGCCGTCATCAAGATGACCAACTGGCAGAACACCCCGGAGGGCTACGAGGCCGGCCGCGATCCCGACAACGGTACCCTGGGCGTGCCCGCCGGCCGCACCGAGGCCGCCGGCCTTGACGCCGAAAAGTACGCCGAAGAGGCCATCCCGGACAACTTCTACGCGGATAAGGACCAGGCCAAGAAGGTCATCGTCAACGCCGCTGGCAACGGCATGGGCGGCTTCGATCTGGGCCCGAACTACGACGCCTGGTTCCCGGAGCTGCAGGACCAGTGGGGCAAGGCCGTGGCCAAGCAGATCACCCTCAAGGAAGCCATGAAGAACGTGCAGGACTTCGTGGTGCAGGACCTTCAGGCCAAGGGCATCAACGTCAAGGTCGCCTGATCGGCCGACCCCCGGCTCATCTCGTAGCGTCACCCCGGGCGGGGCGGGCATCCTTCGCCCCGCCCGGACCGACCATACGGACTGGCCATACAGTACATAGGATTCATACAAAAGGAAGGTAATTGCCATGAGTGGCAAAGCAGAAGAGGATGTGCGCGAGAACCGGCATGTGCCGTGGCGCATTCTCCAGGCGCTCAAGGGATCGACGTTCACCTGGCCGTTCGTCGCGGGATTTCTGTTCTTCGTCGTCGCGCCGATTGTTCTCTCGCTGAGGGTGGTTCTGTACAACAAGCAGAAGTCGGGTCTGGGCCTGGGCGAGGCGAAGGAGGTCTTCGTCGGCGCGGACAATCTGGTCAGGGCCGTGCAGGACACCACGTTCTGGATCGGCTTCGGCCGCGTGGCCCTGTACGCCGTCATCATGGTCCCGCTCACCCAGTTCCTGTCCATGGTCATGGCCCTGCTCATCGATTCGGTCAGGGCCAAGACCGCCGGCAAGTTCCGCATCCTGCTGCTCCTGCCGTACATGACCCCGGGCGTGGTGTCCACCATCATCTGGATCTACCTGTACAGCCCCACCACCAGCCCGTTCAAGTGGACCGGCATCAACTTCTTCGATTCGAACCTGGTGTGGTTCTCCATGGGTCAGATGGCCGTGTGGGCCGGCCTCGGATTCAACATGCTGATCATGTTCGGTTCCCTGCAGTCCATTCCGCACGAGATCATCGAGGCCGCCCGCATCGACGGCGCCTCCGAACTGCGCATCGCCTTCTCCATCAAGGTGCCCTTCATGGTCAGCTCGGTGACCTTCACCACGCTGTTCGGCATCATCGGCACCCTGCAGCTGTTCAACGAGCCGTACTTCTTCCGCTCGATCAGCCCGCAGACCATCACCAAGGACTTCACGCCCGCCATGCAGATCTACAACGAGGCATTCCAGGTGGGCAACATCAACTACGCGACCGCGCTGTCGCTGCTGCTGGCGGCCGTGCTGTGCGTCGCCTCCATCCTGCTGTACGTCGCCCAGGGAAAGGTGAATAGGGCATGAGCACCGCAACTCTTACCGCCAAGCCCGTCAAGGCTAAGCGCCGCAAGGTCTCCGCCGAATCGGGCGAATCGTCCGCCAATCAGGTCAAGGGCGCATCCAAGTACTTCGTCCTGGGCCTGCTGGTCCTCCTGTCCGTGTACGCCGTGGCCCCGCTGTGGTGGCTGATCGTGGCCATCACTAAGTCCACGAGCACCATCTACACCACCAACGGCCTGTGGTTCGCCGGCGGATTCAACCTCTTCCAGAACCTGCATGACCTGTTCACCTATCAGGACGGCATCTACGCCACCTGGCTGTGGAACACAGTGTGGCTGTCCTTCGTCACATCCGCGGGAGCGATGGTCATCACCGTGGCCGCCGGCTACGCGCTGGCCAAGTACAACTTCCATGGCAAGAAGCTCATCATGGGCCTGATCATGGCCTCGTTCATCATCCCCGGCACGCTGCTCACCGTCCCCTCATTCATCCTGTTCAACAAGGTGGGCCTGTACGACAACTGGTGGGTCATGATCCTGCCGGCCTGCTTCACCCCGATGGACACGTATCTGGCCAAGGTGTACGCCGAGGGCGCGGTGCCGGACGAGCTCATGGAGGCCGCGCGCATCGACGGCGCCGGCGAGTACCGCATCTTCACCGAGATCTCGTGGAAGCTCATGGTCACCCCGGCCGCCACCATCTTCCTGCTGCACTTCGTGGGCTCCTGGAACTCCTTCATGTGGCCCATGATCTTCCTGAAGGACTACCACAAGTGGACCGTCATGCTGGGTCTGCAGTCGTGGATCGCGCGAGGCACCGACTCGCAGTACGACCTGACGATGCTGGTCATCACCGGCGCGTTCATCTCCATGATCCCCGTGGTGATCCTCATGATCGCCATGCAGCGCTACTGGAAGTCCGGCGTCACGGTCGGCAGCCTCAAGTAGCACCCGAACACCCGTGGCCGGTTTGATCCCGGCCCTCCCAATCGGTTTCGGCCCGTGGATGGTCCTTCCTTTCTTCCTCTTCCCATCCGCGGGCCGAAGCCATGCCCAATCCCGATCGTTCCGACCTGTCATTCGCTTATCTGGAGCCGTTCATCATGATCAAGACCTATCCCGCGCCCTTCGGCGCGAACCTTCGCGACGAGTTCACCGTCCGCGTCCGTCCGGCCAGCGGGGGTGAATGGCAGCAGCTGGACACCTACCGCGTCAAAGTGGACATGCACGATGTGCGTGAGGCCTCCATGGCGTACTTCGACATGGACGAGCCCGTCGAGGTGGAGGTGACGGTCAACCGGTTCTATTACATCTACACGGCAGCGATCCGCCCGCTGAGCTACAGGATCGAGCCGGTGATCGAGCCCCGTCGCCTCACCTTCCGACTGGACAAGCCCGCCAACCTGAGCATCGAGCTCAACAAGGAGCGCTTCCACAACCTGCACCTGTTCGCCGGCCCCGTGGAGAACGAGGAGGCCATCCGCGCCGCCGCCGATGTGGTGATCGAGCCCGATCGCGTGCCCGGCCGCATCGGCACGTTCGATCCGAATGCCGCGCTGGAGGCTCTGGACCCGGACAAGGTGAGTGGCCCCAAGCGCAGGATTTTCGTGGAGGCCGGATGCTACGGCGTCGCGGAGACCGTCTGGCACATCCCCTCCCATGTGGACGTGTACCTGGCCGGCGGCGTGGTGCTGCAGGGCGCGCTTAGCATCAGCCGCGCGCAGGATGTGACCATCCACGGCCGCGGCGTGCTCGACATGGCGTTTCTGGCCAAGCAGACCGGCATCGGTGGCATCCGCATCGACGGGTGCCGCGATGTGACGATCGACGGCATCACGCTCATCAATCCACCGCATTATTCGGTGTGCGGGGGCATGTCCCGCCGCATCACCATCCGCAACCTCAAGACGTTCAGCTGCGAGGGCTGGAGCGACGGCATCGACATGATGTCCTGCTCCAACGTGCTGGTGGAGGGCTGCTTCCTGCGCAACTCCGACGACTGCGTGGCCCTGTACGGCAGCCGATGGAACTGGCGCGGCGGCACGTCGAACGTGATCGTGCGCAACACCACGCTGTGGGCCGATGTGGCCCACCCGATCAACATCGGCACGCACGGTGACCACGAGCACGACGGCGACGTGCTCGAGAACATCCTGTTCGACCACATCGACGTGCTCGAACACCACGAGTTCCAGCCGGGCTACCTGGGCGTGATGGCCATCAACCCCGGAGACAAGAACACGGTCTGCCGCGTCACGTTTCGCAACTTCAACATCGAGCCGTTCGAACACGGCCGCGTGCTGGATCTCGAGGTGAAGTTCAACCCCACGTACAACCCGGCGCCCGGCCGCCTGATCTCGGACATCCTGCTGGAGAACATCAACGTGACCACGGGCGACGGCGAGGAGCCGTCGATCATCGCCGGCTACGACGACATCCACCCGGTGGAGAGCGTTCGGATCGTGAACATGGTGCGCGACGGTCGCGTGTGCGCCACGCTTGAGGACGCCAACATCGAATTGCGCGATTATGCGCGCGGCGTGCGGATCGGGGCCGGCTCGGATGCCGAAGCCGGAGCCGACGTCCCGCATGGAGCCGCTCTGGCCGCCGCGCCCGTGCCCAAGCCGAGGCCATAGCACCGACCCCGATCGCGATCGGCCAATCCGCAGAAAGGAACCCGTCACCATGTCCCTGTCCGCCAATCCGGCCGGCTGCCCGGCCATCCCCGCCGATCCCTACGGCTACCTGCTGGTCCACTTCATCGAGGACCCGCAGGGCTACGCCGAGCGCATCTATCTGGACCTCTCCGACGGCGACGACCCGGAGCGCTGGGAACCGCTCAACGGCGGCGAGCCCATCCTCACCTCCCCGCTCGGCACCACCGGCGTGCGCGACCCGTATCTGGTGCGCAACCCCGAAACCGGCACGGTGTACGTGATCGCCACGGACCTGCGCGTGTTCGCGGACGGTGAGCCGACCGGCAGCTGGTACGACTTTTCGCACCACGGCAGCCGTAACCTCATCATCTGGAAATCGGACGATCTGGTGCACTGGAGCAAGCCGTGGGCGTTGGACGTGTCCCGCCGCGCCGACGGAACGCGCGCCGAACTGGGCATGGCCTGGGCGCCCGAGGCGCTGTGGGTGCCCGACTATTACGAGGAGGGCCATGAGGGCGGCCGCGGCGCGTTCGTGCTCTATTGGTCCAGCAAGCTGTTCGCCGGCGACGACCCGGAGCATGCGGACGACGCGGTGTACGACCGCGTCCTGTGGGGCGCCACCAACGACTTCACCAATAACACCTTCGCGCTCGGCGGCGTGCTCATCGACGCCGGTTCGAACACCATCGACACCACGATGATCCAGCGCGAACTGTCCGACGGCACCCTGCGCACCTACCGCGCGACCAAGTCCAACGGCCCCAAGCCCGGCATCTGGCTGGACCGCACGGACTCGCCGCGCTGGTGGGAGCCGGACGCCGAATGGACCGTGATCCAGCGCGAAATCGGCGTGGATTGGACGGAGTCCGGCCATCCCGGCGGCGTGGAGGGACCCGCGCTGTTCGCCAGCCACAGCGAGCCCATCTGGTACCTGTACGTGGATGTGATCCCCTCGATCGGCTACCGGCCCATGGTGAGCGCCGATCCGGACCGGGGCTTCGACTACCTGCGTGACGATCGCTTCCACATGGCCCCGCACACCAAGCACGGCGGCGTGCTGTCGCTGACCCGCACGGAATACGACCGCCTGCGCGCCAACGACGGGTGCATCGGCGTGCGGGCGTGATGGGGCACAAAGCCCCCAATCGGCGGGGCATCTTCTTCGAGGACATCAGCTACAGCGCGGATGGCGGCCTCGCCAGTGAAATGGTCCAAAACGGCGCATTCGAGTATTCGCATCTCGACTGCCGGGACTGGAGCAACTACACCTGCTGGGACAAGGGGACCGCAAACGGGGGCCGTGCGGCCTTCGCCATCCGCGACCGCGGCTCCCTCGCCCCGGAGAACCCGCACTACGCGGTGATCGAGGTGAGCGAGCCGGACGCGGATCTGATCAACGGCGGCTTCGACGGCATGCGGTTCGCCGGCGGGGCATCCTATGTCCTCTCGCTGTGGGCGCGTGTGGACGTGGTGGACGAGCACTCATACCAGTCCCCGTCATGGTGGTTCCACAACCTCGACCGCTACGACGGCCTTGACCGCAAGGGGCCGCACGTCTATCTGGGCGAATACGGCTCGTGGGGCACCATGCTCATCAACGCGCTGAGCGAGGCGGCATTCATGGCCGCCGGCATGGAGCGCAACGGCGACGTGGTGGATGCGCCGGACATGAGCCTTGATGGGAAAACCTATGCCACCGTCGACGCCGGACTGGATCTGGTCGCCGACGCCTACACCATCGACATGACAGTGCTGTTCCATGGCGGCAGTCAGGGATTCCACGTCCGGTTCGGCGATGTGGATGGCATGGACAGCTCCGAGGTGATGCTGGGACGAGGTCAGGCCATCTGCGTGATTCGGGACGGGTCAGCCTACGAACTCGCCTCGACCTCATGGATCCACAGTGGCATTCCGGCAGGAACCCGTTGGCGCATTCGCATCGAGGTGGCCGATCGGGGCAGATCCGTCCGGTTGTTCCGTGACGGCGAACTGCTGCTGGAGGGCCATGAGGAGCCGCTGGAGACCCGTCGTGTGGTCTCCGCCGTGCTGGACGAGGCGGCCGGGGTCGCCTTTGTGCGCTGCGTCAACGCCATGCGCGAGGCATGCGATGTGGATCTGGGCGCTGTGCTGGACGGGCTGGGATGGACCGGGGCGGATCGTACCGAGACGGACCGTCCCGGGGCTGGCCGGGTTGCCGTCACAGTGCTGTCCGGAGACGATCCATATGCCGGAACGCCCGGAACGGAGGCTCCTGCGCCGGTGGATTCGATCGTGGATCTGACGGACGGCGTGTATCATGCGCCCGCGTGGTCCTTCTCGGTGATCGAACTGCCTGTGGATGCGGGTGCGCTGCGGGCCGCGCGTGTTCATGACGTTACGATATGAGAAACTGGGTGGTGCTCATTGTGATGGGTGCCGGTCGGATGAAACGGGTCCGATGATGTGATGGGAGGTTGTCCGTGGTGGTCACGTTGAAGGATGTCGCTGCCGAAGCGGGCGTGTCGCCGGCGACGGTGTCGTATGCGCTGCGCGGCGGCCAGTATGTGTCCGATCGTACCGCGAAGAAGGTGCGCGAGGCCGCGGACAAGCTCGGCTACACCACCAACGTGGCCGCCCGGAACCTGCGCTATGGCAAGACCGGCGTGATCGAAACCGTGGTGCGCGGACTTGACCTGTCCAGCTTCTATGCGCGCATGGTCACGCACGTCAAGAAGGCGTGCGCCGATCGGGGATACCAGTCCCTGTTCATGCAGACGGAGATGGAGTCCGATTCGGTGCGCGAGGCCGTGAGCACGCTCAACAACCAGTCGTGCGACGGCCTGCTGCTGGACGTTGGTTTGTTGACGCCGCATGCCGTGCGGAGTCTGAGCCAGAATCAGGCGATCGTGCTGCTGGACGATTACTCCGCCAAACCCCTGTTCGACGTGATCCAGGTGCCTCGGGGCGAGATGACCAAGCTTGCCACCGAGCATCTGATCGCGTTGGGATGCCGGAACATCGCGCTGCTTGGCGCGCCGGGCGAGGCCGAGCGGCATTTGAGGCACGGGCGCACTAGCGCCATGCTGCATCTCAAGGGCTTCACGGAGGCCATGGAAGAGGCTGGATTGGATGCGGGTCCTGAGCATCAGGTGCAAGTGTTTTGGCGGTACTTCACCGGTGTCGACCTGGGGCGTGACATGGCCGCGAGGGGATTCGACTTCGACGGTGTGGTGTGCTGCAACGACGCGCTCGCGCTCGGTCTGATCCGAGGGTTGGCCGATGGCGGCGTTCAGGTGCCGCGCGACCTCAAGGTGATGGGCGTCGATGGCGTGTCGATCGGCGAATTCACCGTGCCGCGCCTGAGCACCGTCGCGGTTGACATGGAGGATTTGGCCCAGAAGGGCATTGGCATGCTCGTGGACCGCATTGAGGGCAAGTACGACGGCAAGCCGCGGACAATGGTGGCGAAGTACGCGCTGGCGGCGCGGGAGTCGGCCGGGGATGCGGCGGAGGGCTGAACGCGGCGAAGGCAGGCTCCCGTCATCCTGAGCTCCCTCTCGTCATCCTGAGCGAAGCGAAGGATCCTTAACTTGGGTGCGTGAGTTAAGGATCCTTCGACTCCGCCCTGCCGGGCTGCGCTCAAGATGACGGAGGCCGTCCTTTCGCTCCGCCCGGGGATGATTTCGGCTTACCGCAGCGCGCCGGCCAGGCAGCCGAGGTAGCCGCCGGCCTCCTCGGTGCTGAGGAACGCCGCGGAACGACTGGCCAGCAGCGTGCTGGTCGGGGGAGCGGCCGGGGAGCTGGCGGCGGGAATGGGATATCCGCCGGCCGCGGTTCCGGTGATCGGCACCTCGCCGGTGCGGACGGTCAACGTGGTCGAATCGGCGGCAGGATGATCGTCCGCACCCTGTCGTTCCGGCGATTCGGCGCGGAATTCCAGAATCGAGCCATTCAATCGAATCGAGTATTCAATATCATCGGAATATTCGCCAGACCATACGGTTTCCGCAGTGCCATGGGAGACGACGATCGCCTGCGCCTCACGAGAGATCGGATCGATCGTCAGCGCCGCATAATCGCTCTCGGTCTGCTGGATGCGCAGCTCTCGGGCGCGCCCGGCGAACACGGCGAAATCGGTATGATCGACTTTGGTCCACAGCCAGCCGGGCTGACGGGGCGATCGCAGCAGTTGGTCGACCGGAATGCGGGAGATTGCCCCGTCCGTTCCGGTATCCGTGCGATCATCGGGCTCAACGACGGCCGCCCGTCCCGTATGCGCGTCGACGAATCGTGGCACCAGTCCGGTGCCGGGGGCGAAGACCGGCCAGCCGTCCTCCCATGCTACGGGGAAGATGAACGGCTCGCGGCCCATGAAGCTCAGACCCTCCACGAGCCGGGAACCGAGGCAGACGCCCCACCAGCGGCCGTGATCGTCCCGCAGCACGTCGCAGTGGCCGATGTTCTGCACCGGGTAGCGCGAGCCCAGATTGCGGTGTGTGAGGATCGGATTGGCGGGATTTCCTTCGAAATATTCGGTGAGGGTGCTTGATCGCGCGACCGACTGGGCGTGCAGACGCGAGGTGCCGGCCTCGGCGGCGAGCAGATAGTACATGCCATCGTGGCGGAACAGATGCGGCGACTCGGCCCAGACCGCGCCTTCGAGCGCCCCGTGCCACAGCACATGCTCTGGGCCGCTGAGGGTCCATGAGTCCATGTCCAATCGTCGCAGGTAGACGTCGGACTGGTATGGCCATCGCTGGTTGTACGACTGATGGGCCGCCAGCCACCAGGCCGTGCCGTCGGCGTCCACGAACAGGTCGGGGTCGTTGCCGACGGCGCCGGAGACCCAGTGCGGGCCCTCCCAGGTGCGGCCGTCGTCATGCGATACGAGCGCGAAGTTGCCGTTCGCCTCGCGCATGGCGCGCAGCTCGTCCGGGTCGCAGCCGTCCGCCAGCGCCCGGTCGACCTCGATGCTGACCACGGTGCTCACGATCACCAGCGCGCCGCCGATGCTGCGGATACTGGGCGCGAACACGCCGCGGGTGTCGTCGTGGATGTATTTGAGGAACAGCTTGGCGCCCATGTTCTCGTCGATCGCCGGTGCGGCGGGTTGCCAATGCACCAGGTCCGTGGAGGTGTGGATGGGCAGGCCGGGGACAAGGCCGAACGATGATGTGGCCAGCCATGCTCGGCCGTTGTGCCAGGTCCAGGACGGGTCCGGGTGGAAGCCGCGCAGAATGGGGTTCTCGATGATGGCCGCGTTGCTCATAAGGTCTTTGTGTCCTTTCCTGCAATGTGCGACGCCAACGCCGGCGTCGTTCGTAACGATATGATATCATAACGTTACGAACGTGGCGCATGATGAGAGGACGCGAGGCCGCGCCAAACTGGGCAGATCGGGATGTTGTATTCGCAAACTGGGCAGATCGGGACATCTGGAGGGCTAAATCGGGCTGTAGATGTACAGATCTGCCCAGTTTGCTAGAAGTGCGGCCGGATCTGCCCAGTTTGTGGGGCTTGTCATTCTGGGCGAGCGAAGGATCTTAACCTTTGTGCGTGGAGTTAAGGATCCTTCGACTGTGCTATGTTCGGCTGCGCCGGACCGTCGCCGCCTTGGCGGCGGCTCCCTTCGCCTACGGACAGCCCACTGGGCTGTCCGCTTAACGGCTCAGTGCTCAGAATGACAGTGTCCGGCCTTTCGCTGCGCTTGGGATGTGGAGAATGCTCCGCTTTGACCGGAATGCGGAAGAAAAGCGCCGTCGGGCTAGCGTTTTACATCCAATGCGACGATCGTGTCGATGCGGTGCTTCTGGACCAGCCGGTCGGGCAGCTCGATCCTCACGCCGTGATCGTCCTGCGTGAAGTCGAGGGGCGAGGACGGGTCGTCCAGCGGTGCTGCGGCGATGATCGTCTCGTTGATCGGCGGCAGCGTGAGCTTGCCGAACGCCTGCGGATCCAGGATGTGCAGGTAGATCGTCGAATCGGTGCGGGTGCTGGCGAACACATCGTCCACCGGCTGCTAGGCGCCCGCTCGGGTGCCGCGGATCGAGTGGCCGTTGCGACGCATCCAGTCGCCCGGCTCGACCAGTGCCTCCCGCTCCTCGTCTGGGATGCGTCCGTTGACGTCCGGGTCGACGTTGAGCAGCAGGTTGCCGCCGCGCGAGGCCGTGTTGATCAGGGAGACGATGAGGAAATCGCCGGTTTTGTAGGTGTTGCCGGGGATGAAGCCCCAGCTGGTGGCCAGGGAGAAGCATTTCTCCCACATGTGGTCCACGATCGGACCGGTCACCGGCTTGGGGCCCTCCTGACAGGTGAAGTCGCCCACATAGTCGGAGCGGGGCGTCATCATGACGCGCGGGTTGTAGCTGCGGGCCATGCGGGCCAGGCCGATGGCATCCCAGAAGGGCGCGGCGTCGGCGTCGGTGCCGTGGTGCGCGAGCCAGCCGCCGTCGTACCACAGGATGTCCGGCTTCCACTGGGAGCAGATCTCGTGGATCTGGCCCCAAGCCTGCTTCTTCATGAGCTGCGCGTTCTCCGGCTGGCCCGCGGGGTCGAAGTAGCCGGGGAAGCGTCAGTCCATGGGGGGGGGGGGTAGTAGTAGATGCCGCATCCGAGACCGGCTGCGCGGCAGGCCCGCATGTAGGCGTCCACATAATCGCGATGGGGGCCAACCTCCATGGAGGTGAAGTGCTTCCAGCTGCTGGGGCTGTCCCACAGCGCGTAGCCGTCGTGGTGGCGGGCGACCATCACCATGTACTTCGCGTCCACGAGCTTGGCGGTCTCCACCCATTCGGCGGCGATCTCGTCCGGCTCGCGGCTGGGCAGGAACTGCGTGCGCGCCACTTCGCGGTACGCCTCCTCGGTGAAGTGCTCGTTGAAGTACGACCACTCGCCCCTGCCGACCGCGGCGAAGACGCCCCAGTGGATGAACAGGCCCAGTCTGGCCTCCCTCCACCAGGCCGTGTCCGCTTCGGACAGGTGCAGGTCTGGGGCATCCTGGCCCAAAGCAGAAATGTCGATCTGGGATTTCTGCTGCGATGCGAGCTCCGCGCCGGTCATGATGTGGGCCATGGGTCCTTCTTTCGGTTGCGAGTGCCGGCGCGCCCGATTGAAAGAATACCATATTGATGAGCTTATAAACAAATAATTCGGATTTAAAAGTTAGGTAATATCTTATGTACGTTTCTTTATGATCAGATATTTCGAATAAATATTCGATAAGGAGAGTGAAATGTGCGGGGCGGTTTGGATGCTTGGA
Organism: Bifidobacterium vespertilionis; assembly: GCF_008698145.1. GTDB lineage: Bacteria > Actinomycetota > Actinomycetes > Actinomycetales > Bifidobacteriaceae > Bifidobacterium > Bifidobacterium vespertilionis. The sequence goes on along the minus strand of NZ_RZNZ01000015.1, from coordinate 76,075 downwards.
ATGCCTAAACCGTCTGGAAATGGCTTGGCGACCGCGTAGTCGGCGTGTAGCCGGGGCGGTGCGGCGCGTAACTTGCGTAGTTGGGGCGGATTTGGCCGTTTGCGGGATGCTATACGCGCAATTGGGGGCGTCTGCGGCCGAAGACCTTGCCTGTGCCTTGCCTGTGCCGGTTGGACGTGAAAAGACAGATCGTTGGAATTCCGCGGTTTTTGCGGATGCACTGTTTGCGCGAAGGGCGCCACTGTGTGGCCACGGTGTGGTTTGGAGCGCGCGATGACGCCCCCGGTTGCGCGTATAGCACTCTGCAAGGCCAAAAATCTGCCCCCAAAGTGCAAGATATCAAGGAATTCGGTTGCGTTGTCTCTGCGGGGGCCTCTCGACGTCTGATCAGTGTTGCGCCCCGGCGGGCTTGGCGGTGGACTGTCGCGTCACCAGGCCGACCGGCAGAACGACTGAACGGTCCTCCAGATTTCCCTTGCGTGATCGTACGATCATGTCCACGGCCTTGCGGGCCATGTCGTCGAAGGGCTGGCGGATGGTGGTCAGGGCCGGGCCCAGATATTCGGCGGGGAAGATGTCGTCGAAGCCCACCACCGAAAGATCCCCGGGGATGCTCACGCCGCGCTCGGCGGCGGCCTTGTAGGCGCCCACGGCCATGAGGTCGTCCAGCGCGAAGACGGCGGTGGGCGGCTCGTCCAGATCCAGCAGCCGGCCCGCGGCCGCGTATCCGGCCACCGCGTCGAAATCGCCGCGCTCGCGGTAGGCGTCCGGGATGCCGATGCCGGCCTCGCACAGACCCTGTTCGAAGCCGGCGACGCGGGCCGCCGAGGAGATGGAGCCGCCCGGGCCGGCGATGAGCGCGATGCGGCGGTGGCCCAGACCCGTCAGGTGCCGGGCCGCCAGCAGTCCGCCGGTCCAGTTGTCGATGCTCACGCTCAGGTCCCCGGCGGAGGCATCGTTGACCGGGTCGATCACCACGTAGGGGATGCTGCGGGACCGGAGTGCCCTGCGATCGCGTTCGTCCGCCGCGGACATGAGCAGGACCACGCCGTAGGGATTGGCGTCGATGACGTGGTTGATGGCCTCGCGCGCCTCGGCGGCGGTCCGGCCCAGTTCGGTCACGCTCACGCCCAGCGACTCGCGGCGGGCCCATTTGAGCAGGCCCTGCAGCAGGGGGAACGATCCGTTCATCTCGAAGGTGCGCACCACGAGTTCGATCTGCGAGGAAACCTTGGTGGTCACCAGCGGCTTGGAGAACCCCACCTGGTCCAGCACGGCCTGCACGCGCCGGCGGGTCTCCTCGGATACGTCCGCCCGTCCGTTGATGACCTTGGAGACCGTGGGCTGCGAGGTTCCGGCGAGTCGCGCGATTTCGGTGACGGTGAGCTTCTTGCCGGCTGCCGGCTTGCCGGATGCGGTGCGTGCCATGGGGATCCTTACTGAAATATTCGAATGCTGATGTTCAGCATAAATGGTTGGCCTGAGAATGCGAATCGTTCCGTGCGCAAATTATTCATCATCTGCATGGGTCATCGCGGCGCGGAATCGCCGCGGAACAGCGCGGAACGTTTGGTTCGTTTTTGAAGCCTTTTTGGGCCAAAAAACGTACCAAACGTTCCGCGCTGTGCGGAGACGCGGACTGGAGTGGGCGTTGCGCAATATGTGGGACGAATCGCGCTGTGATCGGCATGTCTTCCTCTGAAACGGTTAAAATTGATCATCAGTGATCAAGAATGATCACTCAAGATGAAACGACTAGGGTGACAATCGCGACCAAGCGAGGGAGCAGGGAGCATATGGCGATCCAACCGTTCAACGAACAACTCAAAACCAACCGTCTCAAGACCAAGGCCGAGTGCGAGCAGGCCCTCGTGGACATGCTTGAGCCGGCGATGGAACTCATGCTCAAGGGCGGGCGCTACGGCCGCTTCCGCATGTCCGACTCCGGCGCGGTGTACTCGCAGGACCGCACCTCGATCGAGGGCTTCTGCCGCCTGCTGTGGGGCCTGGGTCCGCTGTTCAGCGAGACCAACCGCCACAACATCAACCGCTTCGGCCACTGGTGGCAGTTCACCACCGAGTCGATCATCCGCGGCACCACGCCCGGCGACCCGGACTACTGGGGCGACCCGCTCATCGACTATGACCAGCTGTTCGTGGAGATGGGCGCGATCACCGCGTTCCTCTACGAGACCGAGCATGACTTCTGGGACCACCTCACCGGCACGCAGCAGGAGAACATCCTCAACTGGCTCGATCAGGTGAACCACCATGTGGTGCCCACCTGCAACTGGCTGCTGTTCCAGGCCATGGTGAACACATGGCTCGTGGCGCACGGCCGCACCGAGTGCCAGCAGTACATCGACAAGTGCTTCGAGACCACCAACTCGCACTATCTGGGCCATGGCTGGTCGTACGACGGCTTCGTGGACCACATCGACAATTACATCCCGTTCGCCTACCAGTTCTTCACCCTGGTGCTCGTGGGCCTCACCAAGGGCACCGACGCGCAGAGCAACCTGCTGCGCGAGCGCGCCACGCCGTTCGTGGAGAGCTACGCCAACTGGTTCGCGGCGGACGGCGCCTGCCTGCCCTACGGCCGCAGCCTCGACTACCGCTTCGCGCAGGCCGCCTTCTGGGGCGCCGCCGCGTTCGCCGGGATCGAGCCGCCGGCCGGCTGGGGCTTGGGCGACTACAAGCGCCTGCTCATGGGCAACCTGCGCTGGTGGTTCCAGCAGAACATGTTCCAGTCCGACGGCCTGATCCCGATCGGCTACGCCTACCCGAACATGAACATGGCCGAGGGCTACAACGGCCCGGCCTCCGCCTACTGGGCCCTGAAGACCTTCATCTTCCTGTGCCTGCCCGACGACGATCCGTTCTGGTCCGTACGCGAGACCGAGGAGTTCAAGTTCGAGCCGGTCAAGGTGCAGCCCGAGCCGCACATGATCGTGGAGCACTCCAAGACCGGCCAGGAGGTGCGCGCCTATGTGGCCGGTCAGCACAACTGGCAGCACGCGCACGGCGAGGCCAAGTACGAGAAGTTCGTCTACTCGTCCACCTTCGCGTTCTCCGTGCCCAAGGGCGGCGTGACGCTGGCCCAGGGTGCGTACGATTCCGCGCTGGCCGTGGCGGAGGGCGACTACTTCTGGCGCACCATGTTCACCGACGAGAAGGCGTGGGCCCTGCACGACGACTACGTGTACACGCTCTGGCAGCCGTGGGACAACGTGAGCATCCAGAACTTCACGGTGCCGGCCATGCCGTGGCATGTGCGTGTGCATGTGGTGGACACGGCCCGCACGCTGCATCTGGCGGAGGGCTCCTTCGCACTGCCGGATTACGGCGAGACCGTTGAGGCGACCGGTGTGGGCGTATCCGCGGTGGCGAACGGCGGCGTGGTCCCGAAGAGCCTGTTCTACCGCACCGCCGAGGGCGTGACCGGTCTGGTGGCCTCCGAGGGCTTCGACGTGGACCTGTCCACCCCGGAGCCGAACACCAACCTGCAGTTCCCGAAGACCCGCATCCCGCAGCAGACCCGCGTGGTGGAGCCGGGCAAGTACGTGTTCGTGTCGCTGTACTTGGGCGACCGCGAGCTCGAAAGCCTGGACGCCGAGGGCCACGTGGTGGTGCCGGCCGTGTCGCTTGACGGCAATGTGCTGACCATCGCCGCCGCCGACGGCACGACCCGCACGGTGACGCTCGAGGAGTTCGGGGAGTAAGGGCGGGAGTCTCCCCTGTCATCCTGAGCGGAGCGCGAAGCGCGGAGTCGAAGGATCCTTGACCTTATGCGCAAAGTTAAGGATCCTTCGACTCCGCTACGCTTCGCTCAGGATGACGGGGGAGTGGCTCCACAGGATGACGCCGGGGCGGTCCGCCCCGGCGGACCGCCCCGCATGTCCGGCTACGCCGGACCGTCGCCGCCTTGGCGGCGGCTCCCCTCGCCTACGGACAGCCCACCGGGCTGTCCGCTTAACGGCTCAGCTCAGCAGGAAGGCGATGAGCGCGATGAACACCGGGCTGGTCATGGTACTCATCAGGATGCCGTCGCGCGCGAAGGTGAGGCCCACGTTGTAGCGGGCCGCGTAGTTGTACACGTTCTGGCCGGTGGGCAGGGCCGCGAGCACCACGCAGCCGTACAGCTCGGCGCCGCGGAAGCCCATCACGAAGTAGCTCAGCAGGAACGCGATGACGGGCATGACGATGTTCTTGAGGATCGCCACGGTGAAGATGGCGGGACGATCGCCCTTCTCCTGCAGCGGCTTGGTGCCCCTCAGCGACATGCCGAACGCCATGAGGATCATGGGCACCGCGGAGTCGCCGATCATGTCGATCGGGTCGTACAGGAAGTCCGGCACCACGAAATAGCCTACATGCGCGCTGATCGCCGAAATCGCGATGCCGCCCAGCGACCCGATCAGCAGCGGTTGGTGCAGCGGCTGCTTGAGCACCTCCTTGACGGAGACCTTGCCCTTGGTGGTCACGTCCAGCACCGTCAGGCCGATAGGCGTGAACAGTGCCTGCTGCATCACCAGGATCGGCGCGACCAGCGCGGGGTTGCCCAGGATGTACGTGGCGACCGGCAGGCCGATGTTGTTCGAGTTCAAGTACAGCGAGTTCAGCGCGCCGATCGTCGCGTCCGGTGCCTTCATGTGGAAGAACAGCGAGTTGAGGATCAGGAACACCGCGCCCACGCCGGCCGCGGACAGGAACGCCACCAGCAGGCTCGGATGGAAGATATCGCCCAGCGGCTGCTTGGACAGGATGGCGAACATCAGGCACGGGCTGGAGACGAAGAAGCTGAATCGGTTGAGCACCATCTGCGCGCTCGGCCCGCCGATGCGCATGCGCGCGGCCACGTAGCCGGTGGCGATGACGATGCCGATGACGCAGAATCCCTCCATCGCATTGATCAAGCCTGGCATATTCGCTTCTTTCCTTGATTCCGATCGTTTTCCGATCCCAAACGGCCATCCCAGTGTGCCACACATCCGCGCCGGATGATCATTCGTCTCATAACGTAAGCGTCCCGTGTTACGGGCGCCGGCGGCGACCATACGATGGGGGCATGAGCGAACTTGGATTTGACCCCTCCGCAACCCGTCCCGAGGCCCTGGCCGCCCTGCTGGAGCAGATCATGGCCGTGTACTCCGTGAGCGATGACGAGACGTCGCTGGCGGATTCGATCGAGGACTTCCTGCGCCGCGAATGCCCGCATCTGACGGTCCGCCGCCACGGCGACACCTTGGTGGCGTCCACCGCGCTGGGACGGGACCATCGCGTGATCCTGGCCGGGCACATCGACACCGTGCCGGTCATCGACAACTTCCCGCCGCGCTGGCTTGAGCCCGGCGACCCGCTGATCCGCCCGGAGATCGCGCGCGATCACCCGGACGAGCGCGTGATGTGGGGCCGCGGGGCCACGGACATGAAGGCCTCCGACGCGGTGATGCTGTATCTGGCCGCCGCGCTCGCCGAGCCCGCATACGATCTGACTTACGTCTTCTACGACCACGAGGAGGTGGCCGCGGAGCAGAACGGCCTGAGGAAGGTGGTTGAAACGCATCCCGACTGGATCCAAGGCGATTTCGCGATCATCGGCGAGCCCACCGGGTGCGGCATCGAAGGCGGGTGCAACGGCACTATCCGCTTCGATGTGATCACGCACGGCGTGGCGGCCCATTCGGCCCGCGCGTGGATGGGGGAGAACGCGATCCACAAGGCCGCGGACATCCTGAACCGCCTCAACGCCTACAAGCCGGCCGACGTGCCGGTGGACGGGCTCGTCTACCGCGAGGGCCTCAACGCCACGCTGATTTCCGGTGGCAAGGGCACCAACGTGATCCCCGACGAGTGCCGCGTGCACGTGAACTACCGGTTCGCCCCGGACAAGTCGGTCGCGCAGGCCAAGGCTCTGATGATGGGCGCGGATGCGGGTGCCGAGCTGGGCAACGGCGAGCATGTGGCCACTGGCGGCATGTTCGAGGGCTACGGCATCGAGATGAAGGACGAGTCGCCCTCCGCCAGGCCGGGCATGGACGCGCCGTTCGCCGTGTCGCTCGCGCGGCTGGTGAAGGAGCGAACTGGCCGCGATCCGCTCGCCAAACTGGGTTGGACCGATGTGGCCCGGTTCTCGCAGCTGGGCGTGCCGGCCGTGAATCTGGGCGCCGGCGATCCGCTGCTCGCGCACAAGCACGACGAGCAGGTGCCCGAATCGGACTTGGGTCTGCTGGCCGGCATCCTGGAGGACGCGCTGGGCTGACCGGGGCTGGGCGTGCCGGCCGGACTGCGACGTCCGGTCGGCACACGGATCGCAGGCCGCACATGCCACGGCGACGCGCCGTGTGGACGGCGGGTTACGCCGAGGTGTCGCGTCATGGTCACACGCGCGCGGAAAATGTGTCATACTTGACAATGGCGGATCTGCATGCCGCCAATCCGCGAAGGCGTCGATCCCCTTGCGCACTGAGGCAGCTCCAAGCAGTTGCATGCGCGAGCGACGGTGTCCGCCATCGTGCAAGCAAGCTTTTTGAGTGAATCTCGATCGGTGCGCCATGGGGCGCGGCCACGGTGACAGCGTGGCGTGAGAACCGGACGGGACCGGATTGAGGCGGCTCGATGCAGCGCGCCGCGAGGAGCATTGTGCCCAGAGTGAACCAGAACGGTTTCGATGCAAACGAAACCGATGCAACCGTAAACGCGGCCGACAACGCCGCATCCCCCGCATCCTCCTCGGATGCCCCCGCGCCCCGACGCCGCCGCACCGGCCGTCGCGTGGTCCGCGCCGCCGGAGCCGCCGGCAGCTCCCTGCCCGTGCATGTGCAGGAGCCGCAGTTCGAGGAGCCGTCGATCAGCGCCCCCACGACCACGTACACCCGTCGGCATACGGTCCAGACGCCGGCCGAGACCGAGGACCGTCACGAGCGCGCCCTTGAGGCCGTTGGTCAGCTGTCCTTCATCCGCGCGGGGCTCGCCTCCGCCGCGGAGACCGCCGCGTCCACGCCCCGCCGGGCCAGCCGTCCCATGACGTCGCTGCTGTTCCAGGAGCCCGTGCTGCCGCCGACCCGCTCCCGCCGCGCGTCCGCCGCCTCCGACTCGGAAGCTTCGGCGGATGACGCCGATTCAAGGCGCGAGGGCTCCTCCACGGCGCCCCGCATCGAATTGCCGCCGGTGCGTCGCCGCGACGATGACGAAACGACTGAAGATGAGGGCACCACCACCCGTCGCCGTCGCCGTCGCACAGCGGCCCGCCCCGAGGACTTCGGCATCGAGCTGCCTGCGCCGCGCGATGTGCGCCGTCCGCGCAATGCCCGCGATGAGGATGATGTCGATCGCGGCAGCGCCCAGGATGCCGACCGCGAAGCCGGCGAGGATCGTCCGCGCCGCCGTACCCGCACGCGCGTCACGGATCATGACGAGGCCCCCGAGGCCGTTTCCGCCGAGTCGCAGCCGCGCGATCGCCGCGCCGCCCGCGACGAGGACTACGATCCGGACAACGACACCCGCCGTTCTCGCCGCAATCGCCGTCTGAACGCGCAGGAGCGCCGTGCCGCCGCCGAGGTGGAGCAGATCGAGCAGGACCTCGAATACGACGACATCACCTATGCGCCCATCGACGTGGACGAATCCGCGCAGGCTTCGGCGGACGACGCCGACGCCTCCCGCGGCTCCTCCGTGGCCTCCGATGCGTCGGAGGCCGGTGAGACCACCACGCGCCGCCGTCGCCGTCGCCGTTCCGGCCATGACGCCGATGCGGGCGAATCCGTGTCCGCGTCCGCGTCCGATCGCCCGTCCGACGACGATGACGAGGAGTACGGCGTGACCCGTCGCCGTCGCCGTCGCCGCGGATCCCGTGCCGCCGACGAGGCCGACGAGGCCCCGCTGATCCGCCGCTCGCGCAAGCAGCAGTACATCGACGAGATCACCGACATCGAGGGCTCCACGCGCCTTGAGGCCAAGAAGCAGCGCCGCCGCGACAACCGCCGCGAGCGCTCCCGCCAGTCGCAGCTCATGGAGCAGGATTTCCTCGCCCGCCGCGAGAACGTGGACCGCCTCATGGTGGTGCGCGAGCGCGAGCATCACACGCAGATCTCCGTGATCGAGGACAACGTGCTCGTGGAGCACTACGTCTCCGACATCCAAGAGGTCGCCACCGTGGGCAACATCTATCTGGGCCGCGTGCAGAACGTGCTGCCCAGCATGGAGGCCGCCTTCGTGGACATCGGCCAGACCCGCAACGGCGTGCTTTACGCCGGTGAGGTCAACTGGGACGCCGCCCGTCTGGACGGCCAGCCGCGCCGCATCGAGCTCGCCTTCAAGTCCGGCGACCCGGTGCTCGTGCAGGTGACCAAGGATCCGATCGGCCACAAGGGCGCCCGCCTGACGTCCCAGATCACGCTGGCCGGCCGTTTCCTGGTCCTGGTGCCCTCCGGTGGCATGACCGGCGTGTCGCGCAAGCTCTCCGAGCGCGAGCGCGGCCGCCTGAAGTCGATCGTCTCCAGGATCGCCCCCAAGGACATGGGCGTGATCATCCGCACCGCGGCCGAGGGCGCCTCCGAGGAGGCCATCACCAAGGACCTCGAGAGCCTGGTCAAGCAGTGGGAGCGCATCAACGCCAAGCGCGAGGAGTACTGGCACGGCAAGCGCCCCAAGCTGCTGCAGGGCGAGCCCGACGTGGCGATCCGCGTGGTGAGGGACATCTTCAACGACGACTTCAACAAGCTGATCGTTGAGGGCGAGCACGTCTACGGCCGCATCGAGGAGTACCTCGAGACCATGGCCCCGGACCTGCGCGACAAGCTCGAGAAGTGGGATCCGGCCGAGCACGAGGGCAAGGACGTGTTCGACAAGTGGCAGATCGACGGCCAGCTCCGCAAGGGCATGGAACGTCAGGTCTACCTGCCCTCCGGCGGATCCCTCGTGATCGACCGCACCGAGGCCATGACCACCATCGACGTGAACACCGGCCGGTTCATCGGCAAGGGCAAGTCGCTGGAGGAGACCGTGACCCGGTGCAACCTCGAGGCGAGCGAGGAGATTGCCCGCCAGCTGCGCCTGCGCGACATCGGCGGCATGGTGATGATCGACTACGTGGACATGGTCATGCCCGCGAACCGCGATCTGGTGCTGCGCCGACTGGTGGAGTGCCTGGCGCGCGACCGCACCAAACACCAGGTGGCCGAGGTCACCTCGCTGGGCCTGGTGCAGATGACCCGCAAGCGCGTGGGCCAGGGACTGGTGGAGGCGTTCTCGGAGGAATGCCCGACCTGCAAGGGCCGCGGCTTCATCCTGCACGACGAGCCCACCGTGTCCGCCTCGTACGATGATCCGTACGCCCTCAAGGGCGGCGATCCGTTCATCAAGACGAACAAGCACGGGCACGGTACCACGCCGGTCCGGGAATCGGCGCCCTCGCACGGCGGTTCCTCGGCCGATGTGCGCGCCAAGCTCGCCCAGATCGCGGCGGCGGCCGTGGCCGCTAACCGCGACTGAAAACACCCTCCGACGCCGGGCGTGTTGCGCTTGACACGCCCGGACACCCGGCTTGCGAAAGTGGGCCGGGTGGTGTAAGTTTATGCGTCGGTGTCTAACCGCGGGCTCGGTGCGTTAGGCAAGAAGCTTTCCAAATTAATAAAGGATTGGTTATGTACGCGATTGTGAAGGCCGGTGGCCATCAGGAAAAGGTCGAGGTCGGTGACGTGATCTACGTCAACCGTCTCAAGGCGAAGAACGGCGAGACCGTGGAGTTCCCGGCCGCCCTCGTGGTCGATGGCGCCAAGGTGACGCTCGCCGCCGCCGATCTGGCCAAGATCTCCGTCAAGGGCGAAGTCGTCAACGACGAAGCCAAGGGCCCGAAGATCAACATCCAGAAGTTCAAGAACAAGACCGGCGTTGCCCGTCGCAAGGGTCACCGCCAGAAGCTGACCGGCGTCAAGATCACGGCCATCGCCTGATCACCTCGGCAGTCGGTTTAGGAATCGAAAGGAACCAGACATGGCACATAAGAAGGGCGCGTCCAGCTCTCGTAACGGTCGCGATTCGAATCCCCAATACCTTGGCGTGAAGAAGTTCGGTGGCGAGGCTGTCGTCGCCGGCAACATCCTCGTTCGCCAGCGCGGCACCAAGTTCCACCCGGGCCACAACGTCGGCATGGGCAAGGATCACACCCTGTTCGCGCTGACCGACGGCTCCGTCCAGTTCGGCGTGCGTCGTGACCGCAAGGTCGTCGACGTCGTCGCCGCCTGAGTGCAGCTTTCTTAGCAAGGGCCGCATCCCGCATTTCGCGCGGGGTGCGGCCCTTTTGCGTTGCTGCGCCCGTTGCTGCTCCCGATTTACGCGCTTCCCAGCTGAAATACGGGCTGTATGGGCCGAAATCTGGAATTCGCAGCACTATCGGGTCGTTTTTCGGCGGTTTTTCGGCCCGATAGTGCTGCGAATTGCGGAAATCGGCCCGTGCAGCCCGTAAGTTGGGGCTGTAAGTTGGGCGGCAGAGGGGGACAACAGGGGCTTGGGCGATGATCGAAACCGGGAATGACGGGCTGCGGACCGGCGTGCAGCAGTCCGCGGCGTCAGATATGGCGTCAGACGTGCGGGGCGTGGAGCCGCTCGAGACGCTGCCTGAGCTCCCATGGCCTGTCGAGATCGTCGTAGTACATGCGGATGGTATCCACGCCCTGTCTCTCCAGGCACCGCTGGCGTTGCCGCTCGGCGTCCACCACCTCCTGAATCGTGCGGCCGCCGGTCATCGTGGGATCGGCGTATTTGCGTTTGCCGTCGAACTCTCCGGCCAGCTTGGTGCCGTCCGCTCGGTTCCACAGCAGATCCACCCGATGCATTCGCCGGGCATCGTCCAGGCAGGGGAAGACCGTTTGCAGATCGTGCGGCGGATAACCGAGCCCGACCAGCACGGCGCGTGCCTCGGACTCCCCGCCGTTCTCGCTCCGGCCGTCCGCAAGATCAAATGCCTGCGTCACCTTGGCGCGGTGCCGTGAATACTTGACCGAAGCGGGGTATCCGCGCAGGATCTCGGGGGACGTCATCCCCAGTCTTAGCGCGGAATCCAGCGGTCCCAGCGCGTACCGCAGCGGCTGTTTGGCCGCACAGTCGAACAGCGTGCGCAACAGGCTGGTGACGCGCACGCCGTTGCAATCGACGGTCTCGGGATGCGCCATGGCGATATGGGCCAGCGTATCGGTGTCGCGGCAGTGCGTGCCGGTGCGGGCGACGATCGTGATGGGGCGCAGTCGTCGATAGGAGCAATCGAGGCCAAGCATGATCGCCGCGGTGGGTCCGGCGAAGATCCAGTCGGGATGCTGGATGGCCAGTGTGCGCACCAGATGTCTGACCTGTTCATGGGCGTCGAGGGATTCCCAGTACCGCCGTTGTGTGAAGATGCCGGGCCAGATGCGCAGGATCTCCCCTGTGCGGACACGTCGCTTCACCGCGCTGATGTCCGCGTCAGTCAGCGGAAGGGCGCATCGGCGTTCAGCCTGCGCGGTTGCGAACAGCCGCTCCAGCGCGTCATGGGCTTTCATGGTTTCGAGCGTAGGCGTCGGAGGGAACGTCACGATGTCCGGTTGGTGCCGAGTTGGCGAATGGGGATGAAACAGATGGTGTGGGCTGCTGGCGGGCTGCCGGTGGGCTTCTTGGCAGTCTTCCCAACTGAAATACGGGCTGTGCGGGCCGAAATCGCTGATTCGCAGCACTATCGGGTCGTTTTTCGGCGGTTTTTCGGCCCGATAGTGCTGTGAATCGCGGAAATCGGCCCGTGCAGCCCGTAAGTTGGGGCGGCAGACGGGGAGCGGAGCAGTTTGAGAGCAGTCTGGGACACGTAACCCGGGGAGATAAGGAATTGGTAAGAAATGGGGAATGGGTGGGTAAGTTGTGGGCCGTAGGGTGGGGGTATGCCCGGGAAGACGGGACGGAACGCAAGGAAAAGCGAAAGGAGCGGGATGATGAACGTGTTGGAGACGCGGGCGCTCGGCAAACGATACGCCGGCAAGTACGCGGTGGATCATCTCGACATGCATGTGCCGCAGGGCGCGATCTACGGATTCGTGGGGCGCAACGGCGCGGGCAAATCGACGGTGATGAAGATGGCGGCCGGTCTGGTGGCGCCCAGCGAGGGGGAGGTGCGGCTCTTCGGCGAACCGTTCGTCCTCGGCGGGCATGGCTCCGGTCACGGAGCCGCCGGCCACGCGCGTCGGCTGGGCGTGCTGATCGAGAACCCCGGCATCCTGCCGACCATGAGCGCCATGGACAATCTGGTGGCGCTGTGCCTGGCGGTGGGCGATCCCAGCCCAAGGAAGACCGCGGCCGATCTGCTGGACGTGGTGGGGCTGGCCCACACCGGGCGCAAGGCGGCCAAGGGCTTCTCGCTCGGCATGAAGCAGCGCCTGGGACTGGCCATGGCGCTGGTGAACTCGCCCGATCTGCTGCTGCTCGACGAGCCGCTCAACGGCCTCGATCCCGAGGGTGCCCGGGCCATCCGCACCATGCTGGTGAAGCTCAACGAGACCCGCGGCGTGACGATCGTGATCAGCTCGCACGTGCTCGACCAGCTCGAGCGCATGTGCACGCACTATGGGGTGATCGCGTCCGGCCGCATGGTGCGCGAGATGACCGCCAGGGAGGTGGCCGAGGAGTGCGGCAACAGCATCAGGGTGCGCACGGCGGACACCTCCGTGGCGCTGGTCCTGCTGCAGGACCGCAATCTGCCCGGCGTGCGCTACGCCGCCGAATCCGACGGGTCGATCATCATCTCCGGCGATGCGAAGCCGGAGGCGATCGCCCGGATGCTGCACGACGACGGCCAGACCGTGCTGGAGCTGGCCGTGCAATCGAACGATATGGAAGACTACTTCGTCCACCTTATGGGCAGCGACGAAACACAGCCGGAGCAGCCGGCCCAACCGCACGGAGGTGCACGATGATGATCCTGCCACTGCTGAAGTCCGATTTCTACCGTCTGGTCCGCAGCACCTACTTCTGGGTGGTCAGCGTGCTGTCCGTCCTGGTCAGTGAGGGATTCACGCTGATCGGCATATTGGCCGGCAGCGGCGAGCCGACGCCTGGCGCCGGACGCGTATGGCAGACGCACGCGCAGATGCTGTCCAGCTCTCTTCTGGCCGGCGGCCTGCTGCTCCTCTTCACCTCGATTCTCACGGTGCGCATCGCCTCGGAAGATACGGAGCGCGGGCTCGTGAAGAATTTGTTCGCCGGGCGGTCCCGGCGCGCGGGCTACTACATCGAGAAGCTCGTGCTGATCGCCGGCATCACGGCCTGGATCCTGTTCCTGAACGTCGCGGTCATGGAGGTGATGCTCGCGGTGCTGGGCTACCGGTACGCGCAGCCCGAACCGTGGGGCCGGACGATCCTGTACGTGGCGCTCATGCTGCTGGGCATGTTCGCGATGGGCGCGCTGGTGGCCGCGATGACGTGGCTGATCCGCAGCAAGGCGTTCTCCATGACGGCCGGCGTGCTGGTCGCCATCGGCATCGTGAACAGCGTCGTGTCTCTGGCCGCCGCGGTGCTCATCTCCGCCACGAAGATGAAGTGGATCGGCACGCTGGCCCAGATGACGATCACCTCGCCTCTGGAGCAGCTGGGCAGGCAGCCGGACAACCTGTTCATCACGCTCGGTGCTCAGAGCACGACCGTGCTGCCGGATCTGTCCGGCACTGCCCCCACCTGGGGTTGGCCGCTGTGGGTGTTCTCGCTGGTGCTGTTCACGGCATGGATCGCTCTGTCGGTGGCGGTCACGCTGCTGGCCAACCGCCGGCGCGACGTGTGCTGAGCCGCAGTGTGCTGAGCCTCATGCCGGACAGGAATTCGCTAGGATGGCAGTCATGTGGATGGTGATCGGATTGCTCGTGGGCGCGGCGATTGGCGCAGGCGCGACGGCGGTCTGGTACGGACGGGAGTCCAACCGCATGGCTGCCTTCCTGCATGCCCGGCCGGATGAGGGCAATGCGCGGCTCACCGTGGGCGTGCCGGGCGAATCCGCCCGTCGGCTGGTGATGGCGATCAACGAACAGCTCGACCGCATTCAGGACGAGCGGATCGCCGATCGCACCCGGCAGGACGAATTCCAGCGCGATCTGTCCGCCCTGAGCCACGATGTGCGCACCCCGCTGATGGGCGTGCGCGGGCATGTGCAGCTCGCGCTGGACGATCTGGCCGCGGATTCGGCGCAATCCAACGGCGATGTGGCCCGTCATCTGACCATCGCCGCCGCCCGCCTGGACGAGATGCGCGGGCTGCTCGACCAGCTGTTCGACTACGCGCGGGCCAAGGATCCCGACCGCGGGCCGAAGATCGAAACCGTGCCGCTGCACCCGCTGCTCGCGCAGACGCTGGTGGGGCACTACCCCGAGTTCGAGGAGCGCGGATGGGAGCCGATCATCGACTTCGCGGACGAATCCGTGGCCGTCGAGGCCGATCGCGCCTCCTTGGCCCGCATGCTGGAGAACCTCACGGTCAACGCGCTGCGGCATGGCGACGGTGCGCCGGTCATCGTCGAGCGGGCGGATCCGGATCGGCCCGGGACGGTCAGGCTCACGTTCGCCAATCCCGTGCCGGCCGGCGTCTCGATCGACCCCGACCGCCTGTTCGCGAGGTTCTACCGGGCCGACGAGGCGCGTGGCGGCGTGGGCACTGGGCTGGGGCTGGCCGTGGTGCAGTCGCTCGCCGAACGCATGGGCATGACCGTGGACGCCGAGCTGACGCATGCCGGACTTGCGGGCGCCGGCGGGGAGGAAGGCGGTACGATGCTGACCATCGGGCTGACCATGCAGGAGGCTGGGGCATGAGCGGAACGGCTGGCGGGCCACGCGTGCTGGTCATCGAGGACGATGCGGACATCAACGAGGTGGTGTGCGCACATCTGGCCCGGCGCGGCTACGATGCGACGGCCGCCCGATCCGGCACCGAGGCGCGCGCGATCCTCAAGGACATGGGCACGGGCGAGGCGCGGTTCGATGCGATCGTGACCGATCTCATGCTGCCGGGCGTGCCGGGGGAGGCGCTGGTCGCGCAGCTCAGGGCCGCCGGCGAGGGCGTGCCGATCATCGTGATCTCTGCGCGCGCCGAGGTGGACGATCGCGTGGCCCTGCTGGCCATGGGCGCCGACGACTATCTGGTCAAGCCGTTCGATCTGAACGAGCTGACCGCGCGCATCGAGGCGCAGCTCCGCGCGCGCGGGTACGGCAGACGGGGAGTGGCGGACGGCGACACGACCGGCGCGGCGGGTCATGACGCCGGGGGCGACGGGAACGGCCGCCATGTGCTGACCGCCGGGCGCTGGACGATCGACGAGGACGCGCACACCTTCGCGGTGGACGGCGAGCCGGTCGCGCTGACGAATCTGGAGTTCGCGATCGTCGCGCTGCTTGCCGAGCATCCCAACACGGTGTTCACCAAGCAGCAGCTGTACGAGCTGTGCTGGGGCGAGGCGTGGGCCGGGGACGACAACACGGTCACCGCGCACATCTCGAAGGTGCGCGCCAAGCTCAAGCCCACCGGCACCGACGGGTATGTGGCCACGGTGTGGGGGATCGGCGTCAGGCTGAAGGCATAGCGGGCGGAGGCCGGACGCAGCCCGTGCGGGATGCTCCCGGGCGGGCGGGACATCCCAATCGGTACAGTAGAGCGTTATGAGTGATTTTGTGGATAGAGTGACCGTCCATGTCAAGGGCGGCGACGGCGGCAACGGATCCGCCGGTGTGAGGCGCGAGAAGTACAAGCCGCTGGCCGGCCCGAACGGCGGCAATGGCGGCGACGGCGGCTCCGTGATCTTCGTGGCGGACCGCAACACGACCAGCCTGCTGGACTTCCGGTTCATGCCCCACCGCGTGGCGGACGGCGGCACGATGGGTCTGGGCGACAACAAGGACGGCTCCAAGGGCGCCGATCTGATCCTGAACGTGCCCTGCGGCACCGTGGTGTTCGACAAGAAGGGCCGCACCCCGCTGGCCGATCTTCGCCACCCCGGCGACCGCTTCGTGGCGGCGGCCGGCGGCGCGGGCGGACTGGGCAACGTGGCGCTGGCCAACAAGACCCGCCGCGCCCCCGGATTCGCGCTGCTGGGCGAGCCCGGCGAGGAGCGCGACGTGGTGCTGGAGCTCAAGTCGATCGCCGACGTGGCGCTCGTGGGCTTCCCGTCGGCCGGCAAGTCGAGCCTCATCGCCGCGATGAGCGCCGCCAAGCCGAAGATCGCCGACTACCCGTTCACCACGCTCGTGCCGAATCTGGGCGTGGTTCAGGCCGGATCCATGCGCTATACCATCGCCGACGTGCCGGGCCTGATCCCGGGTGCCAGCCAGGGCAAGGGCCTGGGGCTGGAGTTCCTGCGCCATATCGAGCGCACGGAGATCATCGCGCATGTGATCGACTGCGCCACGCTGGAGCCGGACCGCGATCCGATGGGCGACTACGAGGCCCTGGAGCACGAGCTCGCCCAGTACGCCGGCAGCCTTGATCTGCCGCTGGGCGCCATCCCGATCGCCGAGCGCCCGCGCGTGATCATCCTCAACAAGGTGGACGTGCCGGAGGCCAAGGAACTGGCCGAATTCGTCAAGCCCGACTTCGAGAAGCTGGGCCTGAAGACGTTCATCGTCTCCACCGCGTCGCACGAGGGCCTGAAGGAGCTGGGCTTCGCGCTCGCCAATCTGGTGACCGAAATGCGGGCGAAGGTGCAGGAGCGCGAGGACGCCGCCGAGGAGCAGCGCGTGGTCATCAAGCCGCTGGAGGACCGCCAGTCGGCCCGCCGCGCACCCGTCGGCAGGAAGGGCATGCTCGAATTCTCGATCGAGCGCAAGGAGCTGGAGGACGGCAGCCCGCTGTTCGTGGTCACCGGCACCAAGCCCGAGCGCTGGGTCATGCAGACCAACTTCGACAACGACGAGGCCGTGGGCTACCTCGCCGACCGTCTGGCCAAGCTGGGCGTGGAGGACGAGTTGCGCCGCAAGGGCGCGCGTCCGGGCGATGAGGTGCAGATCGGCCGCGGCGACCGCGCGGTGGCGTTCGACTGGGATCCGGCGATCGCGGCCGGCGCCGAGATGCTCGACGGCTCCCAACTGGGCGCGCGCGGCAAGGACCTGCGTCTGGAGACGGACAACGGCTACGCCCGCCGCCGCACCAACGCGGAGCGCCGCGAGCAGTACAAGGCGATGATGGACGCGAAGACCGCCGTCCGAGCCGCCATGGCCGCCGAACGCGCCGCCGGCCACTGGGCCGACCCGTCCATCGACGACGACCGCCACGACACGACCAGCCTGTTCGGCCGCGGCGAGGAACCGGACGACGACGGCAAGGACGAGTGAGGCCATGACCGTGGCATCCAAGGTGACCGAGGCCGATGTGCGCCAGACCGTGGCCGGCGCCCGGACCATCGTGGTCAAGGTGGGATCCAGTTCGCTGACCCGCTCGTCCGGGCATCTGGACGCGGCGAAGCTGGACGCCCTGGCCGCGGCGCTTGCGCAGACCGCGCTGATGGGCGCGCGCGTGGTGCTGGTGTCCTCCGGCGCCATCGCGGCCGGCTTCGGCCCGCTTGGATTCGACGCCAGACCCGGCGACGTGGCCACGCAGCAGGCAACCGCCGCCGTGGGCCAGGGCCTGCTCATGGCCCGCTACGAGACCGCGTTCGGCCGGTTCGGCATCCGCGTGGGCCAGATCCTCATCACCGCGGAGGACACGATCCGCCCGCAGCAGTACCGCAATGTGCAGCGCACGCTCGGCCGCCTGCTGGATCTGGGCGTGGTGCCGATCGTCAACGAGAACGATTCGCTGGCCAGCAACGAGATCCGCTTCGGTGACAACGACCGCCTGTCCGCGCTGGTGGCCAATCTGGTCCGAGCCGACGCGCTGGTGCTGCTGACCGACGTGGACGCCCTGTACACCGCGCCGCCGTCCCAGCCGGGCGCCCGTCGCGTCGGGTTCGTGCCCGACGTGGTGGCCGCGATGGACGATGTGACGGTCACCGGCCCCACCTCCGGCGTGGGCACCGGCGGCATGGTCACCAAGCTCGAGGCGGCCCGCGTGGCCGCGGTTTCCGGCATCCCGACCGTGCTGACCTGCGCGTCCAACGCCGGTCCGGCCCTGATGGGCGACCCGGTGGGCACGGTGTTCGCCCCGGTCAAGCAGCGTGGATCGTCGCGCCGGCTGTGGATCGGGTTCGCGGCGGACCCGCGCGGCACGCTCGTGGCCGACGCCGGCGCCGCCAAGGCCGTGCGCGGTGGACGGGCCAGCCTGCTCGCCGCCGGCGTGCTCGAGGTGCGCGGGGCGTTCTCCGCCGGGGATCCGGTGTGGATCGACGACGAGGCGGGCGATCATCTGGCGCGCGGACTGGCAGGCTTCGACTCCGAGGAGATCCCGCAGATGCTGGGGCGCACCACCGTGCAGCTCAGGCGATTCCTGGGCGACGAGTACGCGCATCCGCTGGTGCACAGGGACAATCTGGTGCTGGTGTAGGCGACGCGAAAACCGGGCGTCCGGGTCTTGCCCGGGTCGCGCATTGGGATTACCCTTTGAGGCATGACTATGGCTCAATGGCAGACTTTCAGTGACCGCATCAACCACGTTGCCCCAAGTGCCACGCTCGCCGTCGATTCCAAGGCCAAGGCCATGAAGGCCGCCGGACTCGACGTCATCGGCTTCGGCGCCGGGGAGCCCGATTTCCCCACCCCCGCGTATGTGGTGGACGCGGCCGAGGCGGCGTGCCGCGACCCGCGCAACTACAAGTACACCCCCACGCCCGGCCTGCCCGAGCTGCGCGAGGCGATCGCCGCCAAGGTGACGCGCGACTCCGGCTACGAGGCGACCGCCGATCAGGTGGTGGTGACCAACGGCGGCAAGCAGGCCGTCTACGAGACCTTCCAGATCCTGCTCAACGACGGCGATGAGGTCATCATCCCCACTCCGTACTGGACCAGCTACCCGGAGGCCGTGAAGCTGGCCGGCGGCACGCCCGTCGAGGTGTTCGCCGGCGCCGACCGCGGCTTCGAGCCGGACATCGAGGCGATCGAGGCGGCCCGCACCGAGCGCACCAAGGCGATCATCATCACCTCGCCGAACAATCCCACCGGCGCCGTGTGGAGCGCCGGGACCATCCGCGCGATCGGCGAATGGGCCGTGGAGCACCACGTGTGGGTCATCTCCGACGAGATCTACGAGCACCTGAACTACGACGGCGCGAAGACCGCCTACGTGGGCGTGGAGGTGCCCGAATGCCGTAGCCAGCTCATTGTGCTCAACGGCGTGGCCAAGACCTACGCCATGCCCGGCTGGCGCGTCGGCTGGCTCGTGGCGCCCGTCGAGGTGGCCAAGGCGGCCGCCAAGCTGCAGGGCCACCTGAGCTCCAACGTGTCCAACGTGCCGCAGCGCGCCGCCCTGGCCGCCGTGGCCGGTCCGCTGGACGAGGTCTACATGATGCGCTCCGCGTTCGACGCCCGCCGCAGGGCGATCGTGACGGCCCTCAACCAGATCGAGGGCGTGTACTGCCCCACGCCCACCGGCGCGTTCTACGCCTTCCCGGACGTCAAGGGCCTGCTGGGCCGTCCGCTGGGCCCCAACGGGACCGTGGTGAACTCCTCCTCCGAACTGGCCGCCGCGCTGCTCGACGAGGCCCATGTGGCCGCCGTGCCCGGCGAGGCGTTCGGCGCCCCCGGGTACCTGCGCTTCTCCTATGCGCTGGCCGACGACCAGTTGGCCGAGGGCATGCGCCGCTTCCAGCAGTGGGCAGCCTGACGGGCGCGTGATCGGCGCGTGATCGCGCCTGATTGCGACATGCCGAAGAAACGTTGAAATCCCGCGGTTTCTGCCGCGGGATTTTTGTTGCGTTGGACGAAATCGCAATAACCGGCTAATATCTCCTCTTGGCGGTTTTCGCTGGCGCAAGCGTCCGGTCAGACGGACGGTTGCCGGTGGAGTTCACCTAGGGAAGTGGCGCAATTGGTAGCGCAACGGTCTCCAAAACCGTAGGTTGTGGGTTCGAGTCCCGCCTTCCCTGCCACTTATTTTTCTTCAAAGAACAGTCA
This sequence comes from Bifidobacterium vespertilionis, assembly GCF_008698145.1. Classification (GTDB taxonomy): domain Bacteria; phylum Actinomycetota; class Actinomycetes; order Actinomycetales; family Bifidobacteriaceae; genus Bifidobacterium; species Bifidobacterium vespertilionis. Next base: position 56,042 of record NZ_RZNZ01000015.1, on the reverse strand, counting down.
AACAAGCGAAGGACGGAAATGGCAATGGCATCCAAAGCTGAGAAGGCGTCCAAGCCGAACGTGTTCATGCGCATTGGCCTGTTCATCAAGCAGATCATCGACGAGATGCGCAAGGTCGTCACCCCCACCGGCAAGGAGCTTCTGGGCTGGGCCGTCGCCTGCTTCATCTTCGTCCTGCTGCTTATGGCTTTTGTGACGGCCATGGACTTTGGCCTCGGCAAGCTTGTGATGTGGGTGTTCGGCTGATACGCCGGACTGACGTGAAGGTGAGTGCATGACTGACGAAGTGAATCTGGACAACATCCCGCAGGACGGCGAGGATTCGGTTGCCCCCGAGGCCGACGAGACCCATGAGGTCGCGGTGGATCTGACCGCCGCCGAGCCCGAGGACGAGCAGACCGAAGCCGCCGATGCTGCGCCGGTTGATCCGGTCGCTCCGGTTGCCCCGGCCGAGACCGAGACTGCGGCTGAGCAGCCCGTCGCGACCGTCGAATCCTCCGATGAGGCCTCCAAGTCCGCCGATCTGGATGAGGACGAGGATGCCGAGGAGAATCTCTCCGAGGAGGCTGAAACCCAGGACGCCGGCCAGAAGGCCGTGGAGGAGTTCTCCAAGTCCCTGCGCACCCTCGAGGGCAAGTGGTACGTGCTGCACACCTACTCCGGCTACGAGAAGCGCGTCAAGACCAACGTCGAGTCCCGCATCGCCTCCTTCGGCCTTGAGGACACGGTCTTCCAGATCGAGGTCCCCATGGAGGAGGTCGAGAAGCACACGGACAAGGGCAAGAAGGTCATCACCCGCGTGCGCGTCCCCGGTTACGTGCTCATCCGCATGTGGCCCGATGAGAACGCCCGCCGCATCGTGCGCGAGACCGAAGGCGTGACCGGTTTCGTCGGACCCACCAAGGATCCGGCCCCGCTCAGCCGCAAGGAAGTCGTTTCCATGATGGCCCCCATGATCGCCTCCGAGGCGCTCAAGAAGGCCGGCGACAAGCCCGCCGCTGCCAAGAAGCGCACCGTTGAGGTCGCCTACGCGGTCGGCGATCAGGTCACCGTCACCGACGGCCCCTTCACCACCATGTCCGCCGTCGTCTCCGACGTCGAGCCCACCACCCAGAAGCTCACCGTCCTCGTGTCCATCTTCGGCCGCGATACGCCGGTGGAGTTGGGCTTCGACCAAGTCGAAAAGCTGCAATAAATCGAATCGCGGAGCGTCCTCGGCGTTGCTCCTCGGTCGGCGTACCGGTGTACGCCTTCCCTCGGGGCGCCTTGAGGCCGCACGCGCGATTCGATTTATTGCCGGGTCAGTTTGGGGCCGGTAGAGGTTGCCGGTTAAAATCGTTGGAATGGCTTCCGCCGGGGTGGCGGGGGCCATTTTGCGTTTCAGTGGGGGCGGGGCTAGGCCGTTCGGCGTTGCTTTTCGCGGATTCCCAGGGCGAGCAGTTCGCGGAGCATGGTTGCTCGGCTGACCTTGCTTTGTCGCGCCAGCTCTTCGGCAGCCTGCAGCATGCCGTCGTCCACGCGCAGCGTGACAGTGCTCATCGGCTCGTCATACAGACGCGGCCGGCCGTAGCAGTGGCGTGTGACCACCTTGCCCGCTTCGCCCTGATAGATGCCGCGATCGGCGTCGTTGTCCCATTGCTCAAGCATCTGGGGCGTGATGACGGTGCCGTCGGATGTGGTGATCGCTGCCATCGTCTATCTCCTTCCGATCAATGTGCGGATCCGGCGTTCACTGAATCCCATCTCGTGCAGAAATTTTTTCTGAGCGTTGTTGGCGTGATACATTGCCAGCCGTCCATTGCCCAGATCGATGGCGATCATCTCCACAAGCCGGCCGTGCGGGTCGTATCCCACGGCCATGATCTGCGGGGGATCAGTGCCGATTCTCGTCATCATTTTCCAAGCGTGCCGCCATGCGGAGCGCAGATCGTCCGCATTGAACTGCGGATGTCGTTCGATCACGCGTGGCAATATCTCCACATCGGCGTCGAACGGCTGATTCGACGCCCATGCCTTGTTTGCTGATATCAGCTTACTTATTTCGTGCACGAAACTCAAGAGACAGCGTATCGGCGTTGTTCCCATCGTGTTTGCTCCCGTCCCCATCCCTCAGCGCCATTATGGCGGACGTGGCCGCATTTCGTCCACTGCGACCGGGGCATGTGCGCGGATGTGCCCCCCGTTGTGGATGGCCGGGCGTGTCGCGGCAGGGATGTCTGGGTTCGAGGGCATAATAGGAAAGCTTGTGTCTGGAGGGGTAGCCCGCTAGCACAGCACTAGCAATATACGTTGCGGGAGGAGTCCGCCGCGGGTAGCCGTGGCGTTCGCCGTTTCACCGCTTCATAGAAAGAAGAACCAATAACATGGCTCCCAAGAAGAAAGTCTCCGCGCTGATCAAGCTGCAGATTCAGGCTGGCAAGGCCAACCCGGCCCCGCCGCTGGGTCCTGCACTGGGCTCGCATGGCGTCAACATCATGGACTTCTGCAAGGCGTACAACGCCCAGACGCAGGACAAGATGGGCCAGGTGATCCCTGTTGAGATCACGGTTTACGAAGATCGTTCCTTCACCTTCGTCCTGAAGACCCCGCCGGCAGCGGCTCTGCTGCTCAAGGCCGCCGGTATCCAGAAGGGCACCGAGAACCCGCTGACCCACAAGGTCGGCTCCGTCACCAAGGACCAGGTCCGCGAGATCGCCCAGATCAAGATGGAAGACCTGTCCGCCCGTGACATCGAGGCCGGCATGAAGATCATCGAGGGCACCGCCCGTTCCATGGGCATCACGGTTACCGACTGAGAGAGGAGAAGGACTGATGGTTAAGCGTTCCAAGAAGTACCGCGAGGCGGCCGAGAAGATCGATCGCAACAACCTGTACACCGCCTACGAGGCCATTTCGCTGCTCAAGAGCATGCCGGCCTACAACTTCGACCAGACCGTCGAGGCCGTGTACCGTCTGAACGTGGATCCGCGCAAGGCCGACCAGCTGGTGCGCGGCACGGTGAACCTGCCCCACGGCACCGGCAAGACCGTGCGCGTGGCCGTGTTCGCCCGTGGTCCGAAGGCCACCGAGGCCACCGAGGCCGGCGCCGACATCGTCGGTGATGACGACCTGATCGCCAAGGTCCAGGGCGGCTTCCTCGACTTCGACGCCGTGGTCGCCACCCCGGACATGATGGGCAAGGTCGGCCGTCTGGGCCGTGTGCTCGGTCCCCGCGGCCTCATGCCGAACCCGAAGACCGGCACCGTCACCATGGACGTGGCCAAGGCCGTCGCCGACATCAAGGGCGGCAAGATCGAGTTCCGTGTGGACAAGCACGGCAACCTGAGCTTCCTGATCGGCAAGCTGTCCTTCGATGAGAAGGCTCTGGACGAGAACTTCAAGGCCGTGGCCGACGAGGTCAAGCGTCTCAAGCCGTCCACCGTCAAGGGCCGCTACATCACCAAGGCCACCGTGACCTCCACGATGAACCCGGGCGTTCCGGTCGATCCGAACACCCTCGCCTGATTCGCGGCGCGGTGATCCCCATTCGGTGATCGCGTAAGCGTGAAGGAGTCCGATTCCCCATTCGCGGGGAGTCGGACTCCTTTTGCGTTTAGGGGCGTGGCGGGGAATTAAGGATCCTTCGGCTACGCGCTTCGGTGTCCGGCTGCGCCGGACCGTCGCCGCCTTGGCGGCGGCTCCTCTCGCCTACGGACAGCCCACAGGGCTGTCCGCTTCACGGCTCAGTGCTCAGGATGACGGAAACCGATTTCCAGTCATCCTGAGCGAAGCGAAGGATCCTTGGCCATTCGCACCAAATCACGGTTCCGGCTCAGCGCGCGGGCGTCCATGATGCGCCCGATCTTGATGGCCGTGAGCAGCACGTACGCCTCGCGCGGGGTCATTGGGTCCCATCCGGTGAGCTCCACCGAACGCTTGAGCCGGTAGCGCACGGTGTTCGGGTGCACGTTGAGCTCGCGTGCCGTGGTCTCCAGCGAGCTGCCGGACAGTAGGAACGCGGACACCGTGGCGAGCAGGGGATTCTCCTGATCGCCCTCGCCGCGCAGGGACAGGTACACGCTGCGGTACAGCTCGTCGCGGGCGTCCCCGTCGCCGAACAGCGCGCGCTCGGGCAGCACATCGTCGGCCCTCAGGGGGCGGTGGGTTTCGTTGACGGCGGGCGCCACATCCATGGTGCTCAGCGCGGCGCGCACCGATGCGGCCGCCCCTTGGATGCCATGGCGCACGGGGCCCAGGCAGAGGGGAAGATCGGCGGAGAAATCGGCCTCCACGGCCGCGCAGTAGTCTTCGGGGGCACCGTGGCCGCGCGGGTCCACCAAGGTGATGAACAGGTTGTCATGATGGCTCATCAGGCAGTCGCCGCCCAGCGACCGCACCTCGCCGCGGATCCGCCGCTGCAGGATGCCCGCGCGGATGTCCCCGTCCTGGGCGAGCGCGCCCACGATCGCGAAGCAGTCAAAATCGGCCGGCCAGCCGAGCATCGTGATCCTGCTGGCCACATGATGGTCGGCGACCCCGTCTGCCAGATCCTCAATGATGAGGGTTTCGATCCGGGCATCCCAGTCGCTGCGCGCCTCGGCGGAGGAGGCATACACATTCGCGGCGGAGAACGCCACCTCGCGCGCATAGTAGAGCATCGCGTTGCGCGTGGCCTCCTCGCGGCCGCGGCGGGTGAACTTGCCCACATTGCGCTCCAGAATGTCCACGATGAGGCGCGTGACGTCGAGCGCCTGCTTGAGGCTGATGGTTTTGGTGAGCTCCAGCGGCGCGACGAAGAAGATGCGGTCGGTGGAGGGGACGCCGGTTTTACGGCCCGCGTTGAACACGTTGGTGCTGAGCCAGGTGATGAAGTCGGCCACCGCGGTTTCGATCACAAGGTTGAGCTGATCGCGATCGGCGGGGGAGAGACCCTTGTACCAGTCGAGGTCCTTGTCGAGGCGCTGCTCGGCCTTGTCCACCACCACCCAGACATCGTCGGGCAACTGGGGACGGACATCGGGAAGCTTGGCGCGGCGGAAACGGCGGGCGATGGCTTCGGGATCTGCAGCGGACCGGGCCGTTGCGGCCCTAGTCGTGCCGGTTGTGCTGGATTCCTTGGCGGTTCCGGCGTCGGAACCGGTTGCGTACGCGGGCGTGGGGACCGCTTGGCGCTCCTCTTCGGGCGTGGCAGACCGACCGGACGGCTTTGTGCCGGCCGGCGACGACTTACCACCCCACCACGGACTCACAGCCCTCTAGTATATTGAGAGTTTGGCTGAAAATCCGGCAAGTCGGCACAGAGCGGAATCGGCGGGCGGGATGAGCTCGGGGACGCCGTCATCCTGAGCGAAGCAAACTGGGCAGATCACGTCCGCTGCACGCCGAAATCGGCCTCCAGATGACCAGATCTGCCCAGTGTGACCGGGCGCGTGACGCGGCGTGGACACACCCGGTCACGGGGCGACAGAAACGTTGAAATAAAGCCATTTTGAAACTACCGTGACCGGGAATGGGCACGCCGGGTCACACGCCGTGTCATCCTGAGCGAAGCGTAGCGGAGTCGAAGGATCCTTCGTCATTTTGCACAAAGTCATAGTGCAGATGGCCAAGGATCCTTCGACTCCGCTACGCTACGCTCAGGATGACAGCGGGAGGGCTGCGCTGCACTCAGGATGACCGGAGGGGGAAGACTGGGTACGGCGCAGGATGAGGAAAGGACCGGTCAGCGGCTCAGACGAGCCACGCCGGCCGCGACCAGGGTGGCGACGACGGCCTTGACCACATCGCCGGCCACGAAGCCCATGGACGCAAGGGTGACGGCGAGGATCGGGGCACCGGTGAAGGCGGACTGGACCAGGATGCCGAAGGCGTAGACCACCGCGACGCAGCCGATCAGCGCGGCGAAGAACAGGCGGGCCAGTCGAAGTGCGGCTGCGGCGCCGGAACGGGAGCCGTTGCCGCGGGAGTCGGCGGAGCCCTTGAGCAGGGCGGTCACGATCACGCCGGGCAGGAAGCCGATCAGGAAGCCGGCGCTGGGCCCCACGAGCGCGGCGGTGGAGGCGCCGCCCGCAAAGACCGGCAGACCGGCGGCGCCCGCCAGCAGGTACAGGGTGACGGAGGCGCCGGCCTCGCGCCAGTTGAGGGTCAGGGCCGCGAGCATGACCACGAAGGTCTGCAGCGTGATCGGCACCGGCGTGCCGGGGATCGGGATCTCACCGGCGGCTGCGGCACCCCACAGCAGCGCCGCGAACAGCAGCACGCGGCCGGCGGGGGCGAGGATGCGGGAGCCCAGAGCGGGGGCTGCGACGGCGGGGGAGGGGGTGTGATTGGACATGGCGTTCCTTTCGAATGACGGCCCGCGTACGTCGCAAGGCCGGTATAACGGCCATCGTAGGAGCGGCGCGGCTACGGAGGCGTTTGTGGAAACCCACAAATCGGGGACGATTTTTTTGTCGGCGACGCCCATGACCCTCCGCTCGGCCGCGGCCTAGGTTGGAAACATGACCGTTTCCGTCCCGTCCATGCCGCGTACCGCACAGGTCGCCAACGCGTTCGACGCGCTCGCCGAAGTGGATTCCACCAACGCCGAGCTGCGTCGCCGATGCCTCGGCGACGATCCATTCGTGCGCCGGCTGATGGCGGAAGCGTGGAAGGGGAATCCACAGGGGGAAGGCAATGATCCCATGGGCGCGAAGGGCGTGCCCATGGGGGTTCTGGCCGCGCAGACCCAGACCGGCGGTCATGGCCGTCTGGGCCGTGCGTGGGCCGATGCGCCGGGTGAATCGTTCGTGGCGTCATTTTTGGCCGTGCTGCCGCGCAATGTGGTGTTCGGGCCGGATGCCGGCTGGCTCACACTGGCGGCCGGAGTGGCGGCCGTGGATGCGCTGCGCGGGGTGCTGGGGGATGTGGATGCGCAGCCGCTTCGCGATGGCGTGCGGCTGGCCGTGAAGTGGCCGAATGACGTGTTCGTGGTCGGGCCCGCCGCGGGCCGCAAGCTCGGCGGCATCCTGATCGAATCGGCCGAATTGCCCAAAACCGGTGCGGAACGGAATGCATGCGTGGCGCTGATTGTGGGCATCGGGCTGAATCTGGGGATCGCGGCGGATCGGTTGCCCACGGAGCAAGCCACGAGCCTGCAATTGGACTTCGGCCCGCTGCCGGCGTTCGACGAGTTGCGTGATCGGATCGGCGCGGCCCTGACGCATGAGCTTCGCTCGCAATTCGCCTCGCTCGCCTCAGGAACCGCCGAGGCCGTCCGGACGCTGCACGATCGGATGACGCGCGACTGCTGGACGCTGGGCCGGCCGGTGGAGGTCCGCTTGGTGGACGGCTCCGCACTGCGGGGCGAGGCCGAATCGATCGGCCCCGACGCCTCGTTGGTGGTGCGGGACGCGGCCGGGGAGTGCCATGTGGTGCATACCGGCGACGTTGGCGTGCTGGCTGCCGGCCGATGACATATGGAGTCCCCGTACGAGAACGTACGGACGGACAAACGAACGAAAGGAACGCATGAAGAAGCTGCTGATCGCGAACCGCGGCGAAATCGCGCTGCGCGTGGTGCGCACGGCCCAGGAGATGGGCATCGCCACCGTGGCCGTGTACGCCGACCAGGATCGTGATGCCCAATACGTGCAGATGGCCGACGAAGCCTATCTGCTGCCGGGCGACACCTACCGGGATACGTATCTCAACGAGGACCTGCTGATCGACATCCTCCACCGCTCCGGCGCCGATGCCGTGCACCCGGGCTACGGATTTCTCTCGGAGGTGGCCGGGTTCGCGCAGAAGGTGGACGACGCCGGCGCGATCTGGGTGGGTCCGGCGCCGCACGCCCTGACCGCGCTGGGCGACAAGATCAGCGCCAAGCACGTCGCCAAATCGGCCCGCGTGCCCTCCATCCCGGGCATCGCCGAGCCCGTGCACGACATCCGCACGCTGCTCGACTTCTCGCACACCTACGGCTATCCGATCATGATGAAGCGCACCGATGGCGGCGGCGGGCACGGCATCACCGTGGTGCACGACGACGACGAGCTGCGCAGCTTCTACCTCAACCACGACGCCATGCAGGGCGGCGATCTCAACGAGTACTTCATCGAGAAGTTCATCGACCGCTCCCGCCATGTGGAGACCCAGTCGGGCCGCGACAGCCACGGCAACTTCACCGTGTACTCCACTCGCGACTGCACGGTCCAGCGCCGCAACCAGAAGCTCATCGAGGAGGCGCCCGCCCCCTTCCTCACCAAGGACACGCTGCTGCAGCTGACCGGCTATTCCCGCCACCTGTTCGAGGAGGTGGGCTATGTGGGCCTGGGCACCTGCGAGTTCATGGTCACCCCCGCCGGCAAGGTCTATTTCCTGGAAGTCAACCCCCGTCTGCAGGTGGAGCACACGGTCAGCGAGGAGGTCTCCGGGCTCGATCTGGTGCGTGAGCAGCTCATCATCGCCGACGGCGGTTCGCTCACGCCCGCCCCGGCGCCGCGCGGCCACAGCTTCGAGCTGAGGATCACCTGCGAGGATCCGGCCACGAACCTCACCCCCAGCTCCGGCACGCTCACCCGGCTGGCCTGGCCGTCCGGACCCGGCATCCGCATCGATTCGGGCGTGCAGGAGGGGGATACGGTCTCCCCGAAGTTCGATTCGATGATGGGCAAGCTTGTGGTCACCGCGCAGGATCGTCAGGCCGCCGTGGCCCGCGTGCGCCGCGCGCTGCGTGAGCTGTCCATCGAGGGGGTGCCCACCCCAGCCAGCCTGTATGCGAAGATCTTCGCGGATCCCCGCTTCACCGCCGAGCACGGCCATCCGTTCGACATCAGCACCAAGTGGCTGGAGCGCACGTACCTGAACCGCGCCCCGCAGGCCGTGAACTCCGGCCAGCCCGCCTCTCTTGGCACCCCGGTCGCGGCCCCGGAGCGTCCGGCCACCGAAACGTTCGTGATCGAGGTGGATGATCGCCGCGTCAAACTCACCGTGCCGCAGGAGATCGTGGACGGCCTGACCGGCTCGCCCCGATTCCAGCGCGGCGACCGCAGGCCCACCCAGCCCCTGCGCGGATCGGGCGCGCACGGCGTAGATCCGGCCGTCAAGCGCGCCGACGAGTCCAAGTCCGGCGTCATCGCCTCGCCGATGCAGGCCGTGGTCACGCGCATCTCCGTGGCCGAAGGCGAGAAGGTGGCCAAGGGCGATCTGCTGGTGGTGCTCGAGTCCATGAAGATGGAGAACTACGTGTACGCCCCCGTCAAGGGCGTGGTGACCAAGATCTTCGTCTCGCCCGGCGATGGCGTGGAGGCCGGCGCGACGCTGGTCACCCTCGACGTCAACGCGGCCGTGGCGGACAAGGCCGGATCGGGCAAGGCCGGCGATGCCAAGGCCGGCAAGGGCAAAGCCGGCGATGCCAAGGCCACCGCGGAGGATGCCGCCGCGGACAAGTCCGGCGAGCCCACGTCCGAGGACGGAAAGGAGAACGCATGACCGACATCATCAGCGCCCCCGCCACCCAGCGCGCCCTGAACGATTCGGGCCGGTCGGATCCGTCGCAGCCGGCGCGCGGGGATCAGCCGGGCCAGCCCGGTCAGCCGGGCCAGAGCGGCGACGGCCGCACCCAGCCCCTGCGCCAGGCCGTGGTCCGGGCTGCGGAACTGGCCCGCGACGCCGAGGAGCGCGCCCGATCCCGCCAGCACGCCAAGGGCAAGCACACCGCGCGTGAACGTCTCGATCTGCTGTTCGACGCCGGCACGTTCGAGGAGATCGGCCGCTTCGCCGGCGGCAACATCAACAACGGCGTGGCCGGCAGCGCGGTCATCACCGGCTTCGGCGAGATCTACGGGCGCAAGGTGGGCGTGTACGCGCAGGACTTCTCCGTCAAGGGCGGCACGCTCGGCACGGCCGAGGGCGTGAAGATCTGCCACCTCATGGACAAGGCGCTGGACCTCAAGGTGCCGGTCGTGGCGATCGTCGACTCCGGCGGCGCGCGCATCCAGGAGGGCGTGGCGGCCCTCACCCAGTACGGCCGCATCTTCCGCAAGACCTGCGAGGCGAGCGGCTTCATCCCGCAGATCTCCCTGATCCTGGGCCCGTGCGCGGGCGGCGCGGTCTACTGCCCGGCGCTGACCGACCTGATCATCATGACCAAGGAGCATTCGAACATGTTCGTCACCGGCCCCGATGTGGTCAAGGCCGCGACCGGCGAGTCGATCAGCATGGACGAACTCGGCGGCGGATGGGTGCACAACGCGGTCTCCGGCGTGGCACACTACCTGGCGCAGGACGAGGCCGACGCGATCGACTATGCGCGCACCGTGCTCGCCTACCTGCCCTCGAGCAGCGACGCGCAGCCGCCCGTCTACGCCTTCGGATCGGGGCGCACCGAGCGGGAGGCCGCCAAGCGCCTCGCCTCGATCGTGCCCGACAACGACCGCCAGCCATACGACATGCTCGAGGTGATCCGCTGCATTGTGGACTACGGCGAATTCGTGCAGGTCCAGGAGCTGTTCGGCGCCTCCGCGGTGGTGGGCTTCGCGTGCATCGACGGCCGTCCGGTGGGCGTGGTGGCCAACCAGCCCAACGTTCGCGCCGGCATCCTCGACGTGGACTCCTCCGAGAAGGTGGCTCGGTTCGTGCGCCTGTGCGACGCCTTCAACCTGCCCGTGATCACGCTGGTGGACGTGCCCGGTTACAAGCCAGGCTCCGATCAGGAGCACGCCGGCATCATCCGCCGCGGCGCCAAGGTGATCTACGCCTACGCCAACGCGCAGGTGCCGATGATCACCGTCGTGCTGCGCAAGGCCTTCGGCGGCGCGTACATCGTGATGGGCTCCAAGGCGATCGGCGCGGACATGAACTTCGCCTGGCCCACCTCGCAGATCGCCGTGCTGGGCGCCACGGGCGCGGTCAACATCATCCACCGCAAGGACCTGCAGAAGGCCCGCGAGGCCGGCAGGGACGTGGACGCGCTGCGCAAGTCGCTCGCCGAGGAGTACGAGCGGACCACCGTCAACGCGAACCTTTCGCTGGAGATGGGCGAAATCGACGCGATGATCGACCCCGAGCAGACCCGCGAGGTGATCGAGGAGTCCCTGAGACTGCTCGCCACCAAGCGCCGCGTCAGGCGCACCGGCAAGCACCACGGCAACCAGCCGCTGTAGCCGGGCCCGCCGCTGCCGGACGCGAAACCGGGCATCCAAAACCTGTGAACCACGAGAACAACACACACAAAGGATATTCAATGACAGACGCATTCTTCCTCAGCCGCCTCGCCGACCAGCCCCACGCGCTGGCCTTCGCCGGGCAGTCCACCCCCTGGCCGGTCGCGCTCGCGGATGAGACCGCGAACCCCGCGCTCGACGCCTCCCTGCGCGCCCATGCCGCCGAGGCCGCCCGCATCCTCACCCCGGTGAACGCCGATCTGCTCGCCACCACCGGACGGCCCGTGGACCTGTTTGGCTTCGAGGCCAACCCGGCCCGTCTGAGCGCGGCCGCCGCGGCCCCCGCCAGCGTGCCCGGCATCGCGCTCGCCCAGCTGGGCGCCCTGCTCGACGCCCGCGATCTGGGCTACGACGTGGCGAAGGCCAATCCGCTCGCCGTGCTGGGCCACTCGCAGGGCATCCTGGCCGTGCATATGGTCCGCGCGATCCGCAAGGCCGGTTCGATCGAGGCCGCCGCCCGCGAGATCGACGGCATCCTCGCCATCGCCACCCTGATCGGCGTGGCCGGCACCCGCCAGGCCCGCATGATCGCCCTCAACGCCGCATCCGGCGACGCCACCCCGATGCTCAGCGTCAAGAACGCCACGCGCGCCCAGGTGGACGCGCTGATCGCCCGCGTGGTCAATCCGCGCGGCCCGATCGCCATCGCCGTGACCAACTCCGCCAACCACTACGTGCTCTCCGGCTACCCGGAGGATCTGGCAGCCTTCGAGATCGAGGTGGGCAAGGAGCACCGCAAGCAGGCCAAGCTGCGCGAGGAGAAGGTGCGCGGCGGCCGCGTGTTCGACCCGACGCTGGAGTACCTCGAGGTCACCCTGCCGTTCCACTCGCCGCTCATGGCTCAGGCCGTGGAGCAGACCGTGGCATGGGCCGCGGACTGCGGGCTCGACGCCGACCACGCCCGCGCGCTCGCCGACGAGGTGCTGCTCAACCATGTGGATTGGGCCGCCCGTGTGCGCGAGGCCATGGAATCGACCGATCCGGCCACCCTGTGGGTGGTGGACTTCGGCCCCGGCACGATCGTGGGCAAGCTGCTCGCCACCGTGGCGCAGGGCACCGGCGTGGGCGTGGTGGACGCCTCCACCACAGCCGCCCGCGCGGCGCTGTCCACGCTGGAGGCCGAGCCGAACCGCACGCAGAACTGGACCCGTTTCGCCCCGCGCGTGGCCCACACGCCGGCCGGCAGCAAGGTGGTCACCGCGTTCAGCGAGCTGACCGGCAAGCCGCCGGTGCTGCTCGCCGGCATGACCCCCACCACCGTGGAGCCGGAGATCGTGGCCGCGGCCGCCAACGCCGGCTACTGGGCCGAACTCGCCGGCGGCGGCCAGGTGACCGCCGAGGTGTTCGACCGCCACGTGGCCGGCCTCGAGAAGGAGCTCGAAGAGGGCCGCACGGTCGAATTCAACGCGATGTTCATGGACCGCTACCTGTGGAACCTCCAGTTCGGCTCGCAGCGCATCGTGCCGAAGAAGCGCGCATCCGGCGCGCCGATCGACGGCGTGGTCGTCTCCGCCGGCATCCCCGAGCAGGACGAGGCCGTGGAGCTGGTGCGCAAGCTCAACGCCGACGGCTTCCCGTACGTGTGCTTCAAGCCCGGAACCGTGGACCAGATCCGCCAGGTGGTGCGCATCGCCAAGGCCGTCGCGCCCGTCAAGGTGATCGTGGAGGTCGAGGGCGGCGCGGCCGGCGGCCACCACAGCTGGGAGTCTCTGGACGATCTGCTGACCTCCACCTACGCCCAGGTGCGCGAGCAGCCCAATCTGGTGCTTGTGGCCGGCGGCGGCATCGGCACGCCCGAGCGCGGCGCCGACTACATCACCGGCGTCTGGTCGCGCGCCTACGGCCTGCCGGACATGCCGGTCGACGGCGTGCTGGTGGGCACCGTGGCCATGACCGCCAAGGAGGCGCACACCAGCCCGCAGGTCAAGCGGATGCTGGTGGAGACCCCCGGCATCGACCCGTCCGCCGAGGAGAAGGATCCGTTCGCGCCGATCGGCGAGCGCTGGGTGCCGTCCGGCAAATCCGTGGGCGGCGTCGCCTCCGGCCTGAGCCACCTGCACGCGGACATCTACGAGGTGGAGAACGCCTCCGCCCGCTGCGGCCGTCTGCTCGTGCGCGTCATGAAGCACCCCGAGGAGCTGCAGTCCCGCCGCGCGGAGATCATCGAGGCCCTGGACGCCACCGCCAAGCCGTACTTCGGCGACCTCGCGACCATGACCTACCTCGACTGGGCCCGCCGCTTCGCCGCCCTGTCCTTCCCGTGGGCCGATCCGACCTACGCCGACCGCTTCCTGCACCTGCTGCAGCGCATCGAGGCCCGCGTGCGCGACCAGGAATCCGGCGAGTTCGATTCCCTGTTCGCCGGCCGCGCGGACGTGGAGTCCGATCCGGTGGCCGCGATCGACCGCCTCGCCGAGGCGTACCCGGCCGCCGGCGAGCTCAAGGTGGTCCCGGCCGATGTGGCTTGGTTCCCGGTGCTGGTGCGCGAATACCCCAAGCCCATGCCGTTCGTGCCCGTCATCGACAACGATCTGCTGCGCTGGTGGGGCCAGGACCAGCTGTGGCAGTCCGAGGATCCGCGCTATTCCGCCGATTCCGTGCGCGTGATCCCCGGCCCGATCTCCGTGGCCGGCATCACCACCGTGGACGAGCCGATCGCCGACATCCTGGGCCGCTTCGAGCGCGCGATGGTGGAGCGCGTGGCCGCCGATGAGTCCTCGGCCGAAACCGCGTCCGCCGACGCCTTCGCCACGCTGGCCGCCGCGCCCACCGCCGAATCGTTCATCCGCCGCAGCCCCAACATCTCCTGGGTGGGCCACCTGATGATCAACCCGGCCTACGGCACCCCGGACGGCGACGCGGACTATGAGATCCGCCACGTGGGCGTCACCGACCGCGGCGATCTGTACGATCTGGACATCCATCTGGACACCTACTGGGACAACGATCCGGACGGCGGCAGGAGCAAGCACGCCGTGCGAGACATCGTGATCCCGCTGCTCGTGGACGCCTCCAAGCCCGGCCGCGTGCCCGTGGTAGACCGCGAGACCCTGCCGGCGCACGTCTACGCGATGCTGGCCGCCACCGCCGGCATCGGCAACACCGCCATCACCGGCGACAAGCTCACCGCGATGCCGGCCGTGAACACGTCCGAGACCACCGCTCCGGACGGCGGCGAGGCCCCGTTCGGCACCGTGCGCGCCTCCTACACCCTGTCCGCCAACCTCGGCTTCGACCATGAGGCGGCCACCGGCGGCGCCCTGCCCGCCAGCCTCGTGCCCTCGCGCATCGCCCCCGACGCGCTTGTGGGACCCGCATGGCCGGCCATCTACGCGGCCCTGGGCTCCGTGTACGTGAACGGCTTCCCGGTGATCGAGGGCCTGCTCAACGCCGTGCATCTGGACCACCTGATCGCGCTCGAGGCCACCGAGGACGAGCTGCTGAAGCACACCGGCGAGACGATCGGCCTGACCAGCTGGGCCGAGGACTACTTCGAATCCGCCTCCGGGCGCGTGGTGACCATCCACGTCATCCACACCGCCGCCGACGGCACCGTGCTGGCCCGCGAGACCGAACGCTTCGCGATCCGCGGCCGCGCCTACTCCGACGCGCTGCCGGCCGAGGCCCCCGCGTGGGGCGGCCTCGACGCGGACGTGATCGACACCCCTCGCCGCCTGCTGCGCCGCGTCACCGTGGCCGCGCCGGGCGAGATGACCGCCTTCGCGCGCACCTCCGGCGACTTCAACCCCATCCACACCTCCCGCCGCGGCGCCGCCGTGAGCGGCCTCAACGCCCCGCTCGTGCACGGCATGTGGCTCTCCGCCACAGCCCAGCACGCCGTCCAGGCCACGGACGGCAAGGGCGCGCACTACGAGATCGCCGGATGGACCTACAACATGTACGGCATGGTCCAGCTCAACGACCGTGTGGAGATCTCCGTGGAGCGCGTGGGCAAGGTCAACCACGGCGGCATGGTGCTCGAGGTCACCAGCCGCATCGACGGGCAGATCGTCTCGCGCGGCACCGCCGTGGTGCGCGCGCCCAAGTCCGCCTTCGTCTACCCCGGCCAGGGCATCCAGAAGCAGGGCATGGTGCTCGACGAGCGCGCCAAGTCGCCCGCCGCCCGCGAGGTGTGGGAGCGCGCCGACAAGCTCACCCGCTCCAAGCTCGGGTTCTCGATCCTCGCCGTGGTGCGGGACAACCCCAAGGAGCTCATCGCCAACGGCGTGACCTACCGCCATCCGGAGGGCCTGCTCAACCTCACGCAGTTCACGCAGGTGGCGCTCGCCACCGTGGCGTTCGCCCAGACCGCGCGTCTGCGCGAGGCCGGCAGCGACATCTGGCCCGCCTACTTCGCCGGCCACTCGCTGGGCGAGTACAACGCGCTGAGCTCCTTTGCGGGCATCATCCCGCTGGAGACCGTGCTGGAGCTCGTGTTCCACCGCGGCTCCACCATGCACCACCTGATCGAACGCGACGCGCAAGGCCGCTCCAACTACCGCATGGGCGCCTTGCGCCCGAACCAGTTCGGCGTGGGCGACGACGGCGTGAAGGCGTACGTGGAGTCCGTGGCCAAGGCCAGCGGCGAGTTCCTTGAGATCGTCAACTACAACCTGGCTGGCGCGCAGTACGCGGTGGCCGGCACGATCGCCGGACTGAAGGCCCTGCAGGCCGATTCCAACCGCCGCGCCAAGGAGGCGGGCGGCAAGCCGGCGTTCATGCTCGTGCCCGGCATCGACGTGCCGTTCCATTCCACGCTGCTGCGCAAGGGCGTGCCGGAGTTCCGCGACAAGCTGGACGCCCTGCTGCCCAAGCACATCGACTACCGCGGACGCCTGGTGGGCCGCTACATCCCCAACCTGGTGGCCGTCCCATTCGAGATGACCAAGGAGTTCGCCGCCAAGATCCTCGAGGTGGTGCCCTCCGAGCGCATCCGCGAGGCGCTGGACAAGCCGGAGGTGTGGGACGCCTACGCCGCCGACGACCAGAAGCTGGGCCGTCTGCTGCTGACCGAGCTGCTCTCCTGGCAGTTCGCCTCCCCGGTGCGCTGGATCGAAACCCAGTCGCTGCTCTTCGGCGAGGAGTCCCGCGGCGGGCTCGGCGTGGAGGAGTACGTGGAGGTGGGCCTTGGCAACGCGCCGACGCTCGCCAACCTGGGTGCCAAGACCCTGCGCCTGCCCGATTTCAAGAACCGCCACGTCACCGTGTACAACGTGGGACGCGACGAGGGGCGTGTGTACATGACGGATTCGGACTCGCTTGTGAGCGAGGACGAATCCGTGGCTGAGCCGACAAGCGGAAAGCCCAGTGGGCTTTCCGCCGGCGAAGGCGAGCGCGATAGCGTCCGCAACGGCGGCGCAGCCGCCGCGACGTCTGCCTCCGCGGCTCCCGCTGCCGCGCCGGCCGCACCTGCAGCCCCGGCACCGGCCCCCGCAGCCGGTTCCGCCGTCGCCGAACTGGGGTCGGCACCCACCGGCCCCGTCGCGGACCTGCCCTTCAAGGCGTCCGACGCGATCGGCGTGCTCATGGCCTACTCCACCAAGGTGCGCATCGACCAGATCGGCGCGAACGACACCACCGACACCCTGACCAACGGCGTCTCCTCGCGCCGCAACCAGCTGCTCATGGACATCAGCTCCGAGCTCGGCGTGGCCAGCGTGGACGGCGCGGCCGAGGCGACGCTCACCCAGCTCGCCCAGATCGTCAACAAGGTGGCCCCGAACTACAAGCCGTTCGGCCCGGTGCTCTCCGACGCGATCCGCGACCGTCTGCGCGCCCTGTTCGGCGCCGCCGGCGTCAAGCCCGCCCACATCCGCGAGCGCGTCACCGGCGTGTGGCAGCTCGGTGAGGGCTGGGTCGCGGCCGTGACCGCCGCCCTGCTGCTGGACACCCGCGAGGGCGCCAGCTCCCGCGGCGGCGATCTGGCCAAGCTGCCCACCAACGCCGCCGCCAACGCGGCCGCCGCGGACAAGCTGATCGACGACGCCGTGGCCCTGGTGGGCCAGACCAAGGGCGTGGCCGTCTCCAAGCCGTCCTCCGGGGTCGGCGCGGGCGGCGCGGTGGTCGATTCCGCCTCGCTCGACGCCTTCGCGGAGAAGGTCACCGGTGCCAACGGCGTGCTCGCCGCCACCGCCCGCTACGTGCTCAAGGAGCTCGGTCTGAACGAGCCGATCGCCCAGCCCGGCGAGGACGAGAACGCCGCCGTGGTCGAGGCCGTGAACGCCGAGCTCGGCTCCGATTGGCCCGAGCAGGTCGCCCCGCGCTTCGACGCCAACAAGGCGATCCTGTTCGACGACCGTTGGGCGTCCGCCCGCGAGGATCTGGCCCGCGCGTTCCACAACCGCGACGCCGCCGAGCTCGACGGATCGTTCCTGGGGCTCGGCAAGGCCGTGGCCGCCGAGGCGAAGTGGTACGCCGATCGTCTGGGCGCGGATTCCGCAGGCTCGGATTCCACTGACGCCGAAGTGCTGAAGGCTACCTTCGAGCGCATCGCCGCCGAGGCCCTCGAGCCAGTGACAGATGATCCGGCCGCCAGCCGCTTCGCGGGCGACGTGGCCGTGGTCACCGGCGTGGCCGCGAACTCCATCGCCGGCGAGGTCGTCTCCGGCCTGCTGGCCGGTGGCGCCACGGTGATCGCCACCTCGCACAGCTTCCGCCCGTCCATCAAGGCATGGGCCAAGCGCGTCTACCGCGAGCATGCGGCCGGCGACGCCCGCCTGTGGCTCGTGCCCGCCAACCTGTCCAGCTACCGCGACGTGGACGCGCTCGTGGCCTGGGTGGGCAACGTGCAGAAGAAGGTCAACGGCGCCACCACCACGATCCTCAAGCCCGCCTACGAGCCGAGCCTGTTCTTCCCGTTCGCGGCCCCGCCGGTCCACGGCACGCTCGCCGATTCCGGCCAGCTGTTCGAGTCCCAGGCCCGCCTGATGCTCTGGGGCGTGGAGCGCGCGATCGCCGGACTCGCGGCCATCGGCGCGGACACCGACGTGCAGCACAAGCTGCATGTGGTGCTGCCGGGCTCCCCGAACCGCGGCGTGTTCGGCGGCGACGGCGCATACGGCGAGGTCAAGAGCGCATTCGACGCGATCGTCAACCGCGCCCGCGCCGAGCGCGTCTGGTCGTCCCGCGTCACCTTCGCCCATCCGAAGATCGGCTGGGTGCGTGGCACCGGCCTCATGGGCGGCAACGATCCGCTGGTGGATGTGGTGGAGCGCCACGGCATCCGCACGTACTCCACGGCCGAAATCGCCGTGAAGCTGCTCGATCTGTGCACCTCCGCCTCGCGCGCCGAGGCCGCCAAGGCCCCGCTCGACGTGGACCTGACGGGAGGCTTGGGCAACGAGCCGATCGACATCCGCGCGCTGCGCGCCGAGGCATTGGCCGATCAGGCGGCCGCGGCGGACAAGGCCGGGGACGCCAACGCCGCATCCCACGCACCCGCCGGGGCGCGGATCAAGGCATTGCCGACGCCGTTCGTGCCGCGTCAGGCGACCGTCGATCCGGACGCTTGGAAGTCCGTCACCGCCCGTCCCGAGGACGAGATCGTCATCGTGTCCGTGGGCGAGCTGGGCCCGTGGGGCTCCGGCCGCACGCGCTTCGAGGCCGAGCTGGGCATCCACCCGGACGGCACGGTCGACCTGTCCGCCGGCGCGGTGCTCGAACTCGCCTGGAACATGGGCCTGCTCACCTGGCAGGACAGCCCCAAGCCGGGCTGGTACGACACCGACGGCAACCTCGTGCCGGAGGAGGACATCGCCGAGCGCTACCACGACGAGGTCGTGGCCCGTTCCGGCATCCGCCCCTTCGACGAGGGCATGGGTGCCGACTACAAGGACGGCGCCGACGAGGAGGAGGCCGAGGTCTTCCTGGACCACGACGTGACCTTCTCCGTGCCCACCGAGGACGTGGCCCGCGAGTACGTCAAGCTCGACGAGGCCCACACGTCGATCGAGCGCGACGAGGAGAGCGGCGAGTGGACCGTCATCCGCCACGCCGGCTCCATGATCCGCGTGCCCCGCCGCGCCACCATGACCCGCACGGTCGGCGGCCAGTTCCCCAAGGGCTTCGACCCGATCAAGTGGGGCATCCCCGCCTCCATGGTGGGCGATGTGGACGAGATCGCGCTGTGGAACATCGTGACCACCGTGGACGCCTACCTGTCCGCCGGCTTCACGCCCGCCGAGATCCTCCAGTCCATCCACCCGTCGCTGGTCGCCAGCACGCAGGGCACCGGCTTCGGCGGCATGCGCTCCATGCGCAAGCTGTACCTCGACCGCTTCCTCAACCACGAGATCCCCACGGACATCCTGCAGGAGGTCCTGCCGAACGTGGTGGCCGCGCATGTGATGCAGTCGTACATCGGCGGCTACGGCAACATGGTCCAGCCGGTCTCCGCCTGCGCCACCGCCGCGGTCTCCCTTGAGGAGGGCTTCGACAAGATCGCCCTCGGCAAGGCCGACTTCGTGGTCACCGGCGCGATCGACGACATCGGCGTGGAATCCGTGATCGGCTTCGGCAACATGAACGCCACGGCCAACTCGGCGGAGATGTACGGCAAGGGCATCGACGCGCGCTTCTTCAGCCGCGCGAACGACCGTCGCCGCGGCGGCTTCGTGGAGTCTCAGGGCGGCGGCACGATCCTGCTGACCCGCGGCGACATCGCCCTGAAGCTCGGTCTGCCGGTGGCCGGCGTGATCGGCTACGTCCACAGCTTCGCAGACGGCGCCCACACCTCCATCCCCGCCCCGGGCCTTGGCGCCCTGGCGGCCGGCATGGGCGGGCGCGACTCGAAGCTGGTGCGCGATCTGGCGAAGCTCGGCGTCACGCCGGACGATATCGCCGTGGTCTCCAAGCACGACACGTCCACCAATGCGAACGATCCCAACGAGTCCGAGCTGCACAACACGCTGGCCCACGCGATCGGCCGCACGGACGGCAACCCGCTGTTCGTGATCTCGCAGAAGACCCTCACCGGACACGCGAAGGGCGGCGCCGCGATCTTCCAGATCAACGGCCTCACCCAGCTGTTCAGGTCCGGCGTGATCCCGGCCAACGCCTCGCTCGACTGCGTGGATCCGAAGCTCTCGCGCGACGACCACATGGTCTGGCTGCGCACCCCGCTGCACGTCGGCGCGGTCAAGGCCGGCCTGGCCACCTCGCTCGGCTTCGGCCACGTGTCCGGATTCGCTGCGATCGTGAGCCCCGGCGCCTTCGAGGCCGCCGTGGCGCACACCGCCGGCGCGGACGCCCTTGAGGCGTGGCGCGAGCGCGCGAACGACCGACTCGCCGCCGGCCAGCGCCGCCTCGAGGAAGGCATGATGGGCCGCGCCCCGCTGTACGAGCCGATCGAGAACCGCCGCTTCCGCGAGGACGGCGCCAAGCTCGCCGACGGCACGCGCTACAACGCCCACGAGGTGGAGAAGGCCATGCTGCTGAATCCTGACGCTCGCCTCAGCGAATCCGGCTTCTTCGAAGCCTGACCCGCTTCGGTTCGCGTCAGGATTCCGTCGCCGCCTTGGCGGCGGCTCCTCTCGCCTACGGGGAGCCCGCTGGGCTCCCCGCTTCACGGCTCGACCTGATGCTCGCCTCGGCGCATCCGGCTTCTTCGAAGCCTGATGCGGGTCCCCTCCCGTCATCCTGAGCGTAGCGCGAAGCGCGGAGTCGAAGGATCCTTAACCATCCGCATTGTGACTTTGTGCGCAATGGCCAAGGATCCTTCGACTCCGCTACGCTCCGCTCAGGATGACGGGGAGAGCTCAGGATTACGCTCGCTCAGAATGGCGGAAATACGCTCCAACACGGCGGAAGGAGGGCCCATGATCCTCGGATTGGGGCATGACGTGGTGGACGTGGCCGCGTTCGCCGCGCAGCTGGCAGAACCGGGCACGCGCATGCGCTCGCTGTTCTCCGCGCGCGAGTTGCGTCAGTCGGCCATGCGCGGCGAGGTCAGGCATGATGGCGAGGCCGTGCATCTGGCGGTCAGATGGGCCGGCAAGGAGGCGGTGCTCAAAGCCTGGTGCGAGGCGCTGGCCCGTGCCGGAGCCCCCGCGCCCTACACGCTGGACGACTTCCCCTGGGGCGGCATCGAAATCCTCGACGACTCCCGCGGGGTGCCGCGCGTCGTACTCCGCGCCGATGTGGGGCATGCCCTCGTCGCCTCGCTGGCTGGGACCTTCGCTCAGGACGGCGGTATGACCGGGGAAGCGCCCAGCTGGCACATCTCCCTGAGTCATGACGGGCCGGTGGCCTCCGCCGTGGCAATCCTGGAGTCGCGGACGGGGAGGTCTGCGGAAGAACGGTGAGGAATCGGCCGTGGACGAGCCGTTCCAAGGTGTCTCCAAGTGGCGTGTCGAACCGGTTTGATATATGCTGTTGATCAACGTCAAACAATTGACGCGCATCACGGAAATCACCGGAACGAAGGAGTTCTTCCCATGCCCAAGGCCGCACGCAAGACCGCTGTCCCCGAATCGGTCCCCGCCCCCGCATTCGCCGAGCGCCTCGCACAACGCCGCGACGAGCTCGAATGGCTGTTCATGGAACTGTACGATGACCGCGCCGCGTTCCAGCGCCTGCTGGACACCATGTCCGAGTCGTCGGCCGCACGTCCCGAGGACCTCCGCGACCTTGACGAGGCCCGCGAGAAGGACCCCGAATGGTACAAGCGCGGCGACATGTTCGGCATGACCATGTACACCGACCTGTTCGCCGGCAGCCTCAACAAGCTCGCGGACAACATCCCCTACCTCAAGGAGCAGAAGCTCACCTACCTGCACCTCATGCCGCTGCTGCAGATGCCGCACCCCTACAACGACGGCGGCTATGCGGTGGAGGATTTCGACAACGTCGACCCCATGTTCGGCACCAACGAGGATCTGGCCGCCCTCACCAGGAAGCTGCGCGCGGCCGGCATCAGCCTGTGCCTCGACTTCGTGATGAACCACACGGCATCCTCCCACCGCTGGGCCAAGGCCGCCGAAGCGGGTGACCCGGAGTATCAGGACTACTACTTCTGCTACGACGACCGCACCGTGCCCGATGAGTATGACGCGCATGTCCCGCAGGTCTTCCCCAACACCGCTCCAGGCAACTTCACCTGGAACGAGAAGATGGGCAAGTGGGTCATGACCCAGTTCTACCCGTTCCAGTGGGATCTGAACTACCGCAATCCCAAGGTGCTCGTGGGCATGCTCTCCAGCGTCATGCATCTGGCCAATCTGGGTGTGGAGGTGTTCCGTCTGGATGCCGTGCCGTACATCT
Organism: Bifidobacterium vespertilionis; assembly: GCF_008698145.1. Lineage (GTDB taxonomy): Bacteria > Actinomycetota > Actinomycetes > Actinomycetales > Bifidobacteriaceae > Bifidobacterium > Bifidobacterium vespertilionis. The sequence continues at coordinate 33,600 of NZ_RZNZ01000015.1, read as the reverse complement.
GGAAGGAATTCGGCACCAACTGCCGCAACCTGCCGCAGGTCCACACCATCGTCCGCATGCTGCGCATCGTGCTTGAATGCGTCTGCCCGGCCGTGGTGCTCAAGGGCGAAGTGGTCATGGCGCCCAAGGAGCTCGCCGCCTACTTCGGCACCCCGGACAAGCCGGAATGCCACATGCTGTACAACGTGTCGATCATGGTCAACCTGTGGAGCGCGCTCGCCAACGGGGACACCCGCCTGCTCAAGGCGCAGATCGACGCGCTGGACGCCCTGCCGGACAACTGCTGGTTCGTCAACTACCTGCGCTGCCACGACGACATCGGCTGGGGTCTTGACGAGGACGAGGAGCGGCGTCTGGGCATCGACCCGCTGAAGCACAAGAAGTTCCTCTACCACTTCTACGAGGGTGCGGTGCCCGGCAGCTGGGCCATGGGCGAGCTGTACAACTATGACGAGGCGTCCGGCGATGCGCGCAGCTGCGGCACCACCGCGAGCCTGACCGGCGTGGAGCGCGCGATCATCACGCACGACCGTCCCGCGCTGGACACCGCGGTGGATCGTGATCTGCTGCTGCACCGGGCGATGTCGTTCCTGCGCGGTTTCCCGATGCTCAGTTGCGGCGACGAGATCGCCCAGCTCAACGGATGGGACTACAAGGAGGATCCGTCGCGCATCGACGACAGCCGCAACCTGCATCGCAGCCGGTTCGATTGGGACAAGGCCGCACTGCGCCATACGCCCGGCACGCTGCAGAACCGCCTGTGGGAGGGCATGGAGTCGCTGCGCGAGATGCGGGACGACCCCTGCTTTGCGCCCGACGCCTGGGTGACCACATGGGATGCGCACAACGATGCGGTGCTCGCCGTGCTGCGCAAGCAGGGCGATCGTGTGATCGTGGGGCTGTTCAACTTCTCCGGCGTCGCGCAGTCGGCGCGGCTGGACGGCTCCGAAGGGGTGATGTCGGCGTTCGATGCCGAACTCGCACCCTATGAGGCGCGCGTGATCGTCCGGTAGGGATGAGCGCAGCGGGTGATCGGCGCCGATCACCCAATGGATTCGCTCATTTTGCGGGCTTACTGAGCCAGAATGAGCAGATCGGATGTCCTGTGGCCGATTATCAGGCTTATGGGCATCGGATTTGCTCATTCTGTGGCCTTGGCCAGTCAGATTGAGCAGATCCGATGTCTTGTGGCCGATTTTGGGCTCCTAGACATCCGATCTGCTCATTCTGATTTCTGGAGTGCGCACAGTGAGCGGATCGGATGGGGGATGGCCGCAATCGCACGCGCCCGCAGCCGCCCGCAGCCGCCCGCAGCCGCCCGCCCGCACCGCAAATCCGCGTCAGTCCGTGAACACGTACCGGCGCATGCGCTCCATGGCCTCCTCGACTCGCGAGGCGGGCAGCGCGAGGTTCACGCGGATCGCGCACGGGTGCTGGAACAGCCGGCCGTCCTCCCAGGCAACGCCTACGTCCCAGCCGCGCTTGATCACGTCGCCGATCCCCACGCCGTGGCGCTCGCACCACTCGGTGCAGTCGAGGAACAGCATGTACGTGCCCTGCGGCATCGCCACGCACACCCCGGGGAAATGCTCGGCGATGAAGTTCACCGCGTACTCGGCGTTGGCGGTGAGCACCTCGAGCAGCTCGTCGAGCCAGACGCGGCCGTCGGGCCGGTAGGCGCCGATCAGCGCGTGCATGGACAGCACGTTCATCGCGTTGTAGATCGTCTTGTCGCTCACGGACGTGAGGCGATCGCGCAGGTACTTGCTGTAAACGATGTGGTAGCTGCCCACGAGTCCGGCCAGCGAGAAGGTCTTGCTGGGCGCGTAGAACGCGATCGTGCGATCGCGCGCGTCGTCGCTCACCGATTGTGTGGGGATGTGCCTGTTGCCGGAGAGGATCAGATCGGACCAGATCTCGTCGGAGACCACCACGCAGTCGTTCGCGCGGTACACCTCCATCGCGCGCTCGATCTCCCAGCGTTCCCACACGCGGCCCGTGGGGTTGTGGGGGCTGCAGAACACCACGGCGTGGATGTTGTTGGCCTTGATCCTGCGGTCCATGTCCTCGAAGTCCATGCGCCACACGCCGTCCTCGTCGCGCTTCAGGGGGCTGTGCTCGATGCGGAAGCCGTTGGAGCCGATCGCGTTGGTGAAGCCGTTGTAGGTGGGGGAGTGCAGCAGCACCGCGTCGCCGGGCTGTGCGAAGGCCTTGAGCGCGCTGACCACGCCGCCCAGCACGCCGTTCTCGTAGCCGATGTGCTCCGGGGCGAGGCCGGTCACGCCGTTGCGGTCGCGCTGCCAGTCGATGATGCTTTGGAAGTACTCCGCGCTTGGTGTGAAGTAGCCGAACATCGGATGCTTCACGCGCTCGATGATCGCCTCCTGGATGGAGGGCGCGGTGGGGAAGTTCATGTCCGCCACCCACATGGGGATCACATCGAAGCCCGGCTTGGGCGCATCCGGCGCGAACCCCCTGAAATGGGGGTCGACCGACCCTACCGCGTCGATGGCGATGGCGTCCTTGCCGTGCCTGTCGATGATCGAGGTGAAATCATGGGTGTGCGTCATGCGAGCCGCTCCTTTGCCGTTGTCATGGGTCTGTTGCCATGGCCTGGGGCCGGCGCGGCCTGCCGGGGCCGATCCGACCGAATCTGGGCAGATCGCGGCCGATCGCGGCCGGATCCGCATTTGGGACGAGTGACATTCTATCGCACGATTTTGCAAAATCGCGGATGTATGCAATAATCAACCTTCGGAAGTTTTCGCGGCTTCCATGCGGACGTAGCTCAATGGTAGAGCCTCAGTCTTCCAAACTGATTACGCGGGTTCGATTCCCGTCGTCCGCTCTCAAGAAAAGGCTGGAAATCATGGGTTTCCGGCCTTTTTGATAATTGGAGGCAGTCGAGGGCGCGCGAGGTGAGAATTGGGTGAGAACAAATTGCGGCCGGATGCGGATGGCATGAACGCGGGCGGGGGCGCATCCCTCGCACAGGCGCCCGCACAGGCGCCCGCGGAGTCATCCGTGAATGCCGCCGCCGAGACCGCCGAGGAGCGTTCCGACGAACTGTTCGAGGCCGCCGCGGAGCAGCCGCAGTCGGATCTTTCGCTCGCGGATGTGGAGCGTCGCCGCTTCCGCCCCGCCGCATGGGCCGGGTTCTTCGTCCTGGTGCTTGCCGCGATCGTACTGCCCTATTGGGCCGGGCGCGATCTGGCCATGAACCACACCGCGCTGGCCATGGAGTACATGGGCCGCGTGGAGCCGCGTGGGGTGGCGCTAGTCGCGTGGACGGTCACGATGTTCGCGTTCACCGGTCTGGGCATGGCGGTGGTGCAGACCCGGACATGGCTGTGGCGATTCGTGTTCGTGGTGGGGCTTGCGGCCGAGCAGTTCATCGCCGGCGTGTGCCTGCTGCGCTCCAATTTCTGGTATGCCACCTATGTGGTGTACGGCAAGAACGCGCAGGCGGCCAACGCGGGGGATCTGGGCGTGATCGCCGCCGCCTTGGGCGTGGCCGTGTTCGCCGTCCTGTTCGTGGCGATCCTGGTGCTCATCCACAAGGACTCGCCCCTTAACGTGCTCACGCACAGCTGGGCAGCCTTCTCCCTGTTCTTCGCCGTGGAGCTGGCCGCGCTGCTGATCGTGCTGTTCGGAGGCCTGCTCACCACGGTGTGATTATGGTGTGATTGCAATGCCGGCCGACGTCGCACCGGCGAGTCGCAGGTCCGGCGGTGATCGTACAGTATCTCTTTGGCGTATTTTTCGCCCGCGGATAGAGAGCGCCCCGGCATAGGGCCGGGTGCACCGCGCAGCCCAGGGCTATAAGGAGGAACTGTGGCACTTACTACCGCTGAGAAGCAGGAGATCATCAACACGTACGCGATCCATGAGGGTGACACCGGTTCCCCGGAGGTCCAGGTCGCGCTGCTGTCCAAGCGCATCTCCGACCTGACCGAGCACCTCAAGGAGCACAAGCACGACAACCACTCCCGTCGCGGCATGCAGCTGATGATCGGTGATCGCCGTCGTCTGCTCAACTACCTCAAGGGTGTTGACATCAACCGCTACCGTGCTCTGATCGAGAAGCTGGGTCTGCGTCGATAATGAAACTTCCGCCCGGGCGCCTACTATGGTGCTCGGGCGTTTTGCATATCGCCGTCCAACGGCAACAAGGAAGATGGGCCGGGAGTTTCGGCCGCAAGGTGCGGCTGCGGATAGAGGGGCCCGCCGGAAGAGTTGACACGAGGAACGCGGCCAAGGGGTCGCACGGGAATGTGAAGCACGTCCGCTGAAGAGGACAACCGATAGTAGGTATTGGAAAACAGAACAACAAAAGGAGGAACCCTGATGGAGGGTCCCGAAATCAAGGCCGTTGAGGCCGTAATCGACAATGGATCGTTCGGCAAGCGCACGCTGCGCTTCGAGACCGGTCGTCTCGCCCAGCAGGCGGATGGCGCCGTGGCCGCCTATCTCGACGACGATTCGATGGTGCTGTCCACCACCACCGCCGGCAGCAGCCCGAAGGAGAACTACGACTTCTTCCCGCTGACCGTGGACGTGGAGGAGAAGATGTACGCCGCGGGCAAGATCCCGGGCTCCTTCTTCCGCCGCGAGGGCCGTCCGAGCTCCGAGGCCATCCTGGCCTGCCGCATCATCGACCGCCCGCTGCGCCCGCTGTTCCCGCACACGCTGCGCAACGAGGTGCAGGTCGTGGAGACCATCCTCGCCGTCAACCCGGAGGATGCCTACGACGTCATCGCCCTGAACGCCGCCTCCGCCTCCACCATGATCTCCGGTCTGCCCTTCGAGGGGCCGGTTTCCGGCGTGCGTCTGGCGCTGATCGACGGCCAGTGGGTCGCCTTCCCGCGCTGGAGCGAGCGCGAGCGCGCGGTGTTCGAGATCGTGGTCGCCGGCCGCGTGATCGAGAACGGCGACGTCGCCATCGCCATGATCGAGGCGGGCGCCGGCAAGAACGCTTGGCACCTGATCTACGACGAGGGCCAGGCCAAGCCGGACGAGGCCGTTGTGGCCGGTGGTCTCGAGGCCGCCAAGCCGTTCATCAAGACCATCTGCGAGGCCCAGAACGAGCTCAAGGCCCAGGCCGCCAAGGAGACCAAGGAGTTCCAGCTCTTCCCGGAGTACACCGACGAGCTGTACGCCCGCATCGACGAGATCGCCCACGCCGACCTCGACGAGGCCCTGTCCATCGCGGAGAAGCTGCCCCGCCAGGATCGCATCCACGAGATCAAGGAGCACGTGCGCGAGGTGCTCGCGGGCGAGTTCACCGACATGTCGGATGAGGAGAAGGAAAAGGAGCTCGGCAACGCGTTCAAGGAGCTGCAGCGCCAGATCGTGCGCCGCCGCATCCTCACCGAGGACTACCGCATCGACGGCCGCGGCCTGAAGGACATCCGCACCCTGTCCGCCGAAGTGGACATCGTGCCTCGCGTCCACGGCTCCGCCCTGTTCCAGCGCGGCGAGACCCAGGTGCTCGGCGTCACCACCCTGAACATGCTCAAGATGGAGCAGCAGATCGACGCCCTGTCCGGCCCGCAGTCCAAGCGCTACATGCACAACTACGAGATGCCGCCGTACTCCACCGGCGAGACCGGCCGCGTCGGCTCCCCGAAGCGCCGCGAGATCGGCCACGGCGCCCTTGCCGAGAAGGCCCTCGTCCCGGTGCTGCCGGGCCGCGAGGAGTTCCCGTACGCCATCCGCCAGGTCTCCGAGGCCATCGGCTCCAACGGCTCCACCTCCATGGGTTCCGTGTGCGCCTCCACCCTGTCCCTGCTGTCCGCCGGCGTGCCGCTGAAGGCCCCGGTCGCGGGCATCGCCATGGGCCTCGTGTCCGGCGATGTGGACGGCCAGCACGTCTACAAGACCCTCACGGACATCCTGGGCGCCGAGGACGCGTTCGGTGACATGGACTTCAAGGTGGCCGGCACCTCCGAGTTCATCACCGCCCTGCAGCTCGACACCAAGCTCGACGGCATTCCGGCGGACATCCTGGCCGCCGCCCTGCAGCAGGCCAAGGAGGCTCGCGCCACCATCCTCGAGGTCATCAACGAGTGCATCGACGGCCCGGCCGAGATGAGCGAGTTCGCCCCGCGCATCATCACCACTTCCGTGCCCGTGGACAAGATCGGCGAGGTCATCGGCCCCAAGGGCAAGATGATCAACCAGATCCAGGAGGACACCGGCGCCGAGATCGCGATCGAGGACGACGGCACCGTCTACATCTCCTCCGAGGGCGGCGAGGGCGCCGAGAAGGCCAAGCAGATCATCGACTCCATCGCCAACCCGCACGTGCCGGAGGCCGGCGAGACCTACAACGGCAAGGTCGTCAAGACCACGTCGTTCGGCGCCTTCGTGAACCTCACGCCGGGCACCGACGGCCTGCTGCACATCTCCCAGATCCGCAACCTCGCCAACGGCGAGCGCATCGACGCGGTGGAGGACGTGCTCAAGGAGGGCGACACCGTCGAGGTCGTGGTCCAGGGCGTGGACGATCGCGGCAAGATCTCCCTCGCCATCCCGGGCTTCGAGGATCAGGAATCCTCCGCTCCGGCCCGTGGCGGCCGTTCCGACCGCGGCGACCGCGGCGGACGCGATGATCGCCGTGGCGGCCGTTCCGACCGTGGCGACCGCGGCGGACGCGGCGATCGCGATGATCGCCGTGGCGGCCGTCGCTTCGACCGCGACGATCGTGATGATCGCCGTTCCGATCGCGATTACGATGATCGTCCGCGTCGCCGCCGCTCCGACGACTACGATGACGATCGCGACTACGATCGCCGTGACCGCGATGATCGCCGTTCGGACCGTTCCGACCGCGACGATCGCGATTACGATGATCGTCCGCGTCGCCGCCGCTCCGATCGTGACGATCGCGACTACGATCGCGACGACCGCCGTTCCGCCCGTGACGATCGTGGCTCCCGCGGTGGCCGTGGCGGCCGCAACCCGCGCTACGCCACCGACGACAACTACGACGAGTACCGCGCCGATCGCGAGGAGCGCTCCGAGCGTCCGCGCCGCCGCGTGCGTCGGGACTTTGATCCGTTTGAGGACTGAGCCTCAAACGGATCCCTCGCGGCCTTGGCGGCCGCTCGCTTCGCCTACGGGAAGCCCACTGGGCTTCCCGCTTGACGGCTCAGCATTCGAGGACTGAGCGTCCAGTGAACGCCCAGTAGCCGTGCGCCTCGCACTGGAGGCGCACGCGCATGCTTAACGGCTCAGCCCTTCAACCCACCATCGCCTGCGCTATGCTGGCTCTGGTGGGTTGAAGGGCTTATGCATAATGTCAGACTGTGACATCGACTGGGCCACTGGCCCCGGACGATCGTCTGTCCGGACCGACCGGCGAGGGGAGGAACAATGACTGGGGAGAATGACGGACCGGCCGATCCGCGCGATCGGGCCGAGCGCTGGACCCGCCTGAGCAACCGGCTGCTCATCATCGCCGCCGTCTGGGGTGTGCTCATGATCACGCTGGGCGTCTTCCTGCTGCGCTTCGCCGCGCTGCGGTCGATCGTCAGCGCGCTGTTCGTGATCTATCTGGTCTACTTCGCTGTGACCTATTGGGTGTATCGTCGCGCCCGCAAACTGAAGTCGCGCGCATCCCGAAGCGTCCTTCCTTCATCCTGAATGCAGCGCGGGGTCCCTTTCGTCATCCTGAGTGAGCAAGTTCCCCACGTCATCCTGAGTGAGCAAGTTCCCCACGTCATCCTGAGCGAACGCAGCGAGTCGAAGGATCCTTAACTTCCCGCATTATGACTTTGGTGCGCAATGGCCAAGGATCCTTCGCTTCGCTCAGGATGACAAAGCAGCAACCTTCGTCATCCTGAGCGCACACAGGGTCCCCTCTCCGTCATCCTGAGCGGAGCCCGTAGGGCGGAGTCGAAGGATCCTTAACCAGACGTGAAAACGTCGCGGGGGGGGGGATAGCGTTTTCACTGTGGGCACAAATCGTGCGCATAGTGAGACGCCCCGCCACAGGGGCTGCTCGAGAGGGGACTGAAGGGAGTTCCGCAATGAAGCACATCGGAAAGGCCCTCGTCGCGCTGGCCGCGGCGATCGGCATGGCGGTTTCGGGAGGCGTCGCGACGGCCAACGCCGACGACGCGGGTCTTTACTCCGCGGTGAAAATCACGTCGGTGAAGACCGAAGACATCGGCTCACACTCGGTTGGGCTGAAGATCGACTACACGGTCGATCCCGCGTACAAGGACCAGATCAAGTCGATCTGCCCGATCGCGTACATGTATGAAGTCTCCGCCGTCAAACTCAACAATCCCAATAACGCAACACTCATGCAGGGCTCCGCAGGCTTTCCGTGGTCGACGGAGTGCACAGGTATCCTGGATCCCGATGTCACGCCAGATGATTATGAACTTATGTTCGGCGAGCACACCTACACTGACAAGTACAACGACGGCATTACCCTGGACTACACCGGGCATGAATGGTACCGCTTCATACTGAATGCCTGGAACACCGATACGCGCCCCACCAGCGGCACGTTCAACATGACCATATTCGGACTTGAGCCGAATCACTTCTATGGCAACCGCAATGTCGACACCGAAAGGCACTACGACGAATGGCAGACGTTGTTGAACTGGGCGTACAGCAATGAGGACAAGGCCGGACAGACGGTGAACCCGGATATCCACCAGTTCTCCGTCGGCATCAATGTGGAGTACACGGACGGCCGAACCAGCAATGATGATATGGATTTCGGGGGTACGGGAGCCTATGCCGTCAGCGTGCCCGACTTCACCACGACCGCCGAGCCCGCGGCTCCCGGCGAGGACAACGTGACGGGCTCCGCCAAGAACGACGTCACCGCGCAGGACGGCGACGCCAAGCCGGGCTCCACATACCGCCTCTACCTCAAGAACCTGTCCCAGATCTGCAAGGCGCAGCTCGACGCGGGCAATGAGAATCCGTGCGTCTGGTACGGCTACATCTACTCCACGCCCACGAAGCTGACCGGCCCGGACGGCAGCCCGTTCCTCGAGGTCCAGAAGGACGACAAAGCCACCGATCCGGCCAGGCAGTACTACGTGGACACTCTCATCCCCGAGACCGTCGCGGCCGGCGATCACAAGATCGCCCTGACCGACGAGACCGGCAAGCTGCAGGGCTGGACCCCGGTGACAGTCGCCAAGGGCGAGGACAACAAGCCCACGCCGGAAGCCAAGCGCGTGGCGGTGTATCGTCTGTTCAACCCGTACATGACCAGCGGCACGACGCATTTGTTCACCACCAGCAAGGCGGAGTACGACAAGCTGGTCGCGGCCGGCTGGAAGGGCGAGGACGTCAAGTTCCATGCCGCCGGCAGCGCGGCGGACGGCGCCAAGCCGGTGTACCGCCTGTACAACCGGTGGGACGGCTCGCACCACTTCACCGTGGACGCGGCCGAGAAGGATAACCTGGTGAAGATCGGCTGGACCCTGGAGCCGACGACCTGGTGGGCGCCGGCGGACGGCGACGCGAAGGTGTACCGCCTGTACAACCGGTGGAACGGCGAGCACCTGTTCACCACGGACAAGGCGGAGTCGGACAGGCTGGCCGGCCTGGGCTGGACGGTCGAGGAGTCCGGGTTCAGCGTGTACTCCCAGGCGAAGTGAGCCTGCCCTACGGGGATAGTTAAGGATCCTTCGACTCCGCGCTTCGCGCTCCGCTCAGGATGACAAGGCAGCAACCGCGTCATCCTGAGCGCAGCGTAGCGGAGTCGAAGGATCCTTAACTTCCTGCATTATGACTTTGGTGCGCAATGGCCAAGGATCCTTCGCTGGCGCTCAGGATGAAGGCGCTCAGGATGACGGAGAAGGCGCTGAGGATGACGGGATCGGTTCGCCCAGGAGCCGGGCTCGTTAGAAGTCCCAGTCCTCGTCGTCGGTCTCCTCTGCCTTGCCCATCACGTAGGAGGAGCCGGAGCCGGAGAAGAAGTCGTGGTTCTCGTCTGCGTTGGGGGACAGGGCCGAGAGGATCGCCGGGTTCACATCGCACGCCTCCGCGGGGAAGAGCGCCGGGTAGCCCAGGTTCATCAGCGCCTTGTTGCCGTTGTAGCGCAGGAACTTCTCCACATCGTCCGTCAGTCCCACGCGATCGTACAGCGACTCGGTGTACTCCACCTCGTTGTCGTACAGCTCGTTGAGCAGATCGTACGTGTACTCGCGCAGCTCCTCGCGCTCCGCGTCGCCCAGCTGCTCGATGCCCTTCTGGTACTTGTAGCCGATGTAGTAGCCGTGCACGGCCTCGTCGCGGATGATGAGGCGGATCACGTCGGCCGTGTTGGTGAGCTTCGCGTGCGCGGAGAAGTACATGGGCAGGTAGAAGCCGGAGTAGAACAGGAACGATTCGAGCAGCGTGGAGGCTACCTTGCGCTTGTACGGGTTGTCGCCTTCGTAGTAGTCGAGCACGATCTGCGCCTTCCGCTGCAGGAACTCGTTGTTCTCGCTCCACTCGAACGCCGCGTCGATCTCCTTGGTGGAGCACAGCGTGGAGAAGATGGAGGAGTAGCTCTTGGCGTGCACCGACTCCATGAACGCGATGTTGGTGTACACGGCCTCCTCATGCGGGGTCAGCGCGTCGGGGATGAGCGAGACCGCGCCCACGGTGCCCTGGATGGTGTCCAGCAGGGTGAGGCCGGTGAACACGTGCATGGTGAGCACGTGCTCGTCCTCGCTCATCTTCTGCCAGCTGGGGATGTCGTTGGAGACCGGGACCTTTTCGGGCAGCCAGAAGTTGCCGGTCAGGCGGTCCCAGACCTCGAGGTCCTTCTCGTCCTCAAGGCGGTTCCAGTTGATCGCGGAGACGCGGTCGATGAGCTTGAGCGGTTTGCGCGGAATGGAAATCGGTGCCATGGGAAGTCCTTTCATTTCAATGATCAATAGGGAAACGGAACAAAACCGACCCGGTGAAAACCGGCCCGGTGAATGTTGCGGCGCCGCGTGCGGCCGCAAGGCGCCCCGAGGGAAGGCGTACGAAGGTACGTCGACCGAGGAGCAACGCAGCGGACGCTCCGCCGCCGCAACATTCACAGCATGCAGGAGACGCAGCCCTGCACTTCAGTGCCCGCCAGCGCCTGCTGCCGGATGCGGATGTAGTAGAGGGTCTTGATGCCCTTGCGCCAGGCGTAGATCTGCGCCTTGTTGAGGTCGCGCGTGGTGGCGGTGTCCGGGAAGAACAGCGTCAGGGACAGGCCCTGGTCGACGTGCTGGGTGGCCTCGGCGTAGGTGTCCACGATCGCCTGCCAGCCGATCTCATAGGCGTCCTTGTAGTAGTCGAGGTTGTCGTTGGTCATGTAGGCGGCCGGGTAGTAGACGCGGCCGATCTTGCCCTCCTTGCGGATCTCGATCTTGGAGGCGATCGGGTGGATGGAGCTCGTGGAGTGGTTGATGTACGAAATCGATCCGGTGGGCGGCACGGCCTGCAGGTTCTGGTTGTAGATGCCGTCGCGGATGATGTCCGCCTGCAGGGTCTTCCAATCGTCCACGGTGGGGATGGCCACGGCGAACTTGGCGAACAGGTCGCGCACGCGCTGGGTGCGCGGTTCGATCGAACGGCGGCCGTCGGTGTACTTGTCGAAGTAGTTGCCTTCCCCGGCCGGCTTGGCGTACGCGGAGGTGGGGAACGACTTGAACGCGCGGCCCTTCTCCACGGCCAGCGCGTGCGAGGCGCGGTAGGCGTGGTAGGCCACGGTCATGAAGTACATGTCGGTGAAGTCCAGCGCCTCCTCGGAGCCGTACTGGATGCCCTCGCGCGCCAGGAAGCCGTGCAGGTTCATCTGGCCCAGACCGATCGCATGGCCCTCGTCGTTGCCGCGGCGGATGGAGGGCACCGCGTCGATGCGCGTGTGCTCGGAAACGGCCGTCAGCGCGCGGATCGCCGTCTCCACGGTGCCCGCGAGCCCGCCGTCCATGGCCTTGGCGATGTTGAGCGAGCCGAGGTTGCAAGACACGTCGCGGCCCACGTGGCTGTAGGTGAGATCCTCGTTGTACGCGCTCGCCTCCTGCACCTGCAGGATCTCGGAGCACAGGTTGGACATGGTCACGCGGCCCTCGATGGGGTTGGCGCGGTTGACGGTGTCCTCGAACACGATGTACGGGTAGCCCGATTCGAACTGGATCTCCGCGAGGGTGGTGAAGAACTCGCGCGCGTCGATGTACGTCTTGCGGATGCGATCGTCCGCCACCATCTCGTCGTAGTGCTCGGTCACGGAGATGTCCGCGAAGGGCTTGCCGTACACGCGCTCCACGTCGTACGGGCTGAACAGGGCCATGGGGGCCTTGCGCTTGGCCAGCTCGAAGGTCACGTCCGGGATCACCACGCCCAGGGCCAGCGACTTGATGCGGATCTTCTCGTCCGCGTTCTCGCGCTTGGTGTCCAGGAAGCGCAGGATATCCGGGTGGTGGGCGTTGAGGTACACCGCGCCGGCGCCCTGGCGGGCTCCCAGCTGGTTGGCGTAGGAGAAAGAATCCTCCAGCAGCTTCATGACCGGGATCACGCCGCTGGACTGGTTCTCGATGTGCTTGATCGGCGCGCCGAGCTCCCTGAGGTTGCTCAGCAGCAGGGCCACGCCGCCGCCGCGCTTGGACAGCTGCAGGGCCGCGTTGATGCCGCGGGAGATCGATTCCATGTTGTCCTCGATGCGCACCAGGAAGCAGCTGACCGGCTCGCCGCGCTGCGCCTTGCCGAGGTTGAGGAAGGTGGGCGTGGCGGGCTGGAATTCGCCGGAGAGCATGGCGTCCAGGTACTTGATCGCCTGCTCCTCGTCGCCGGCCGCGAGCTCCAGGGCCACGGCGGTGCAGCGCTGCGGGAAGTCCTCCAGATAGCGCTTGCCGTCGAAGGTCTTGAGCGCGTAGGACGTGTAGAACTTGAACGCGCCCAGGAAGGTGCCGAACTCGAAGCCCGCGGCCTCGGCGTGCGCGTGGATGCGGTCCAGAAACTCGGGGGAGTACTGGCCGAACACGGCCGGATCGTAGTAGCCATCGGCGGTGAGGCGTTCGATGCGCTCGGCCGTGGAGGCGAACGTCACGGTGTTGGCGGCCACGTGGCCGGTGACGTACTCGCGCTCGGCGGCCTTGTCCTTGTCGAACTGGATCAGCCCGTTGCTGTCGTACAGGTTGAGCATTGCGTTGAGCGCATGATAGTCGTGCGCCGGATCGTACCGCTCGGCCGTGGTGTCCGCGGTGTTGTCGAGCGGCAGTTCGGTGGCGTCGAAATTGGGCATGATGGTCCTTCTGATTGCGTCTGTTGTGTTGGTTTCATGATCGCGTGACTGCGCGTGGCCCGCACAGGGTCGCCGGGCTCACGCGGATGCGGTCGTCCCCGCGCGCTCGCGGAAGAATCGGACGACGCCCTCGCGCACCTTGCGTGTGTCCTCGGGCGTGCCCATGAGCTCGAACCGGTAGAGGTAGGGCACGTGGCACTTGGCGGCGATGATGTCCCCGGCCGCGCCGAACGCTTCGCCGAAGTTGGCGTTGCCGGAGGCGATCACCCCGCGGATCCACGCCCGGTTGTCCGGATCGTTGAGGAATTTCTTGACCTGGATGGGCACGGCCTTTTTGACCACGCCGCCGCCGTAGGTGGGCACCATGAGAATGAACGGGCTGCGGACCTGAAGCGGCGGGTCGGAGGGGCGCAGCGGGATGCGGCGCACGTCGATGCCCTCGTCCTCCAGATGGCAGCTGGCCACGAATCGCGCGGTGTTCTCCGAAACGGAGGAGAAGTAGACCAGCGTGCCCAGGGGTTCGCGCCGCGCCTGCGTTTCGATCGCTTCGCTCACGCGGAAACCGTGGCGGTCCGGGCCTGAACGGGGGCCTGGGCGGACTGGGCCTGCTTGGCCAGCGCGCGCAGCAGATCGGGGCGGTATCCGGTCCAGGAGGCGTCGGGCGTGATCACCACGGGCGCCTGGCGGAAGCCGGCGGCCTGAAGCTGCGCGAGGGTCTCCGGATTGGATTCGAGATCCACGGTCTCATAGGCGAGGCCGAGCTTGTTGAGCTGGCGCTTGGTGGCGTCGCACTGCGGGCAATGCTGCTTGGTGAACACGGTGATGGTCATGTTTCCTCTCCCTTACGCTGATCGACCGGACTGAAGTCTGCGACTAGATTACACGCATGTGGTTTGGCGTCAAGAACACTAACTGTCGTGTCGCGGCACCTCGGATGGCACTAGATATAGTGATTCCTTGCGATCATGCGGTTCGCAGCCCCCGGCTGGGCCCCAAATGTGGCGCTCGTCACATTCGGCCGTCCCCGGCCGGTCGGCGCGTCGGGCTCCCGCGGGACAATGGGTGCCACATATCAATGTGAAGGAGACCCGCATGACCCTCAACCGCAACATCGGACCGTTCTCGACCACCGCCGTGGGGCTGGGTGAGATGGGGCTGACCATCGAAGGATACCCGAGCCACGAGCTGGCCCTTGAGACCATTCACGCCGGACTTGACGCCGGATGCCGCATGATCGACACCGCATGGGCATACTATGCGCCCGGCGAGGAGGAGCAGACCGGCGAGAAGCTCACCCGCGAGGCGCTTCAGACCTGGCATGGCCCGCGCGAGGATGTGCTCGTGGCCACCAAGATCGGCCTGCGCCGCGACTTCGACGAGTCGGGCAAGCCCATCTGGCCGCGCGACGGCAAGCCCGAGCACCTCATCGCCTACGGCAAGCAGTCGGTGCAGGCGCTCGGCGTGGACGCCATCGACCTGCTCTACATGCACCGCCATGATCCGGAGGTGCCCTACAACGAGTCCATCGAGGCGGTCCGGGAGCTGCTGGACCAGGGCGTGGCCCGCTACGCCGGCGTCTCCAACGTGACCATCGAGCAGCTCGACGTGGCCCGCGGCATTCTGGGCGATCGCCTGATCGCCGTGCAGAACCAGTTCTCGCCGGTCCACCTCGAGACGCGCGACGTGCTGGACTACTGCGCGCGTCTTGGCCTCGCGTTCGTGTGCTGGAGCCCGCTCGGCGGCTTCCGCCACCCGTACGACGATCACCTGTTTGATCCGTTCCGCAAGGTGGCGGCCGCGCGCGGCGTGAGCTACCAGCAGGTCACGCTGGCCTGGGAGCTCGCACAGGGCGACCACATGTTCGTGATCCCCGGATGCCATCGCCCCGCCACGTTCCTCGACTCCTTCAAGGCCGGGGATCTGGAGCTCACCGCCGAGGAGCTGGCGCAGCTGTCCGCCTGAGCCGTTTTTCAGCCCAGCGTGCGCACCACGCCCGCCAGCCGTTCGGCGGCGGCCGCGAACTCATCGGGCGTGGTGTACGCGTAGCTCAGACGCAGGGAATTGTCCCCCTCGAAGTCGTAGATGTCGCCGGGGTTGAGCAGTACGCCCGCCTCCACGGCCTTGGCGAACAGCCTGGCCATCGGCATTGGCCCGTTGAAGGTCAGCCAGATGTAGAAGCCGCCCGCGGGCGTGTTCCAATGCGCAATGCCGCCGAACAGCCGGTCCAGCGTTTCCAGCGCGGCATCCCGTCGGCGGCGCAGCTCACCGCGCAGATCGGTCAGGAACCGGTCGTACAGACCCGTGTCCAAAAACCGCGCGAACACCCATTGCGACAGCCTGCTCGCGCCGTAGTCCATCTGCATCTTCACGTCGGCCAGCCGGTGCACGATCGGCTCGGGCGCCACGATCCACCCGATGCGCAGGCCCGGGGCCAGCGCCTTCGACGCGCTGCCCAGATAGATGACCATGCCGGTCTCGTCCAACGATTTGAGCGGCGCGGGGGAGGGACCGTCGAAGACCAGATCCTGGTATGCACCGTCCTCGATGATCGGCAGGCGCCGCTCCACGCAGCATGCGATCAGCTCCCGGCGCCGTTGCGCGTCCATGATGATGCCGGTGGGGTTGTGGTTCGTGGGGATCGTGTACAGCACGGATTCGCCCTCGCGTTTGTGCGACGGCTTCTGCGCGCCCGGCGCGGGCAGGCCGCCGGCGATCATGCCCTGCATGGCGTCTCTCAGCGCGTCCACGTCGATCCCGTGCCCGTCCATGCGCACGCCCTCCAGCCGCATGCCGGCCGATTGGAACACCTGCAGCGACTTGATGTAGCTCGGCGCCTCGCAGAACACGGTCGATCCGGCGCTCAGCAGGCTGACCGAAATGATCTGCAGCGCCTGAAGCGCGCCCGAGGTCACCAGGATCTGCCCGGGCTCGGTCTCGACGCCCAGTTTGCGCATATGCGCCGCGATCGCCTCGCGCAGCTCCGGCGTGCCCTCCGGTTCGGGGTATCCCATCGACGTGATCTCGTTCGCGGCCCGGGTGAGCACCGTGCGCCACATGCTGCGCGGGAACAGCCTCGGGTCGAGCTCGCCCGTGCCCAGGCGCGCCATGGACGGGTCGAACTCCAGTCGGTTGATGGCCTGAATCGTGTCGTTGTTCGCCTTGAAGAACCCGGAGGATACGTAGTCGGCCCAGTCGGGGGAGCCGGGCAGCATCAGCGACCATGTGTTGCTCACGATGCGCGTGCCGGCGCCGTGCAGCCCCTCGACGATGCCGTAATCGGCCAGCTCGTTGACCGCGGCGATGATCGTGGAGCGGTTCACGCCGAACGCGTCGGCCATCGCGCGCTGCGCCGGCAGCCGTGCGCCGATGGGCCAGGCGCCGCTGGAGACCTGGCGGCACATGTACTGCACGATCTGCTCGGTGATGGGCGTTGCGGAGTCCCGGTCCGGTTTCCAATCGATGGCGATCGGCGCTGGACGTGCCATGCGTGTCTTCCTTTCCGGCGGCCTTCTGGCGGCCTTCCTTTGGCGTCCCCTGCGGTGGCCGCGGATTCCCTTGGCTGCCTTTGGTTGGACGATGCTGCACCAGTTTGGCTGGTTGCTGATCGGTATTCTACTCCTACACTATTGATTTGGTTACGGAAGATTGCAGTATTTGCAATGGAACAAGCTAAAGGTCGCTGTTAGATTGGATGGTTTTGGCTGGTTTGGATGAACCAGCCAAAGTGATCTTGGCTGACTGGAAGAAAGTGTGGGTGAGACAAATGGGGTTCTATCTGCAGGGACTCACGGTCGGTCTGGCGTACATCGCGCCGATCGGCATGCAGAATCTGTTCGTCATCAATTCGGCCATGACCAAGACGCGCCGCCGCGCGATGATCACGGCGATCAGCGTCATCGTCTTCGATGTGGCGCTGTCGCTGTCCTGCTTCTTCGGCATCGGAACGCTCATGCAGCGCTACGAGTGGCTGCAGCTGGCCGTGCTCGCGCTCGGCGGTCTGGTGGTGATCCGCATCGGCGCCGGCCTGCTGCGCTCCAAGCCGGAGACGGCCGGCAGCGGCGTCGCGCGTGCGAATCATGATCAGGGCGGCAACGCGGAGGATCTGGGCAAGACCATCTCGACGGCCTGCGTGGTCACCTGGTGCAATCCGCAGGCGATCATCGACGGCACGCTGATGCTCGGCGCGTTCAGCGCCACGCTCACCGCCGCCCAGTCCACGCCGTTCATCGTGGGCGTGGAGACCGCGTCCGTCTGCTGGTTCATCGGCCTGACGCTCATTATCTCCGCTTTCCGCGACCGCTTCAGCCCGAAGGTGCTGGACGTGCTCAACAAGGTGTGCGGCGTGGTGATCATCGCATACGGCGTCAAGCTGCTGGCCGAGTTCGCCATGGCCGTGCTGTAGCTGCGGGCATCTGAAACGAATCGCGGAACGTTTGGTTCGTTTTTGGCCTCCAAAATCGGTCAAAAACGAACCAAACGTTCCGCTTTGCAGCTCAGGGCCGCTTAGGTCCGCTCACATATCGAATCCGCTCATTCTGCATCGAGACAATCGCAGGATGAGCGGATTCATTGTCCTGCGACCGTTTTTGGGCCCGTAGACATCGGATTTGCTCATTTTGGCTTCGGGAGTGCGCAAAGTGAGCGGATTGGATGCGGATTGGATGGCCGATGGCCTAAGTCGGGTGCCGCCGGACACCGTCGGCGGTCCGTTGCCCGGTCTGTCGGCTAGACTGGCCTATTGCTATGACTTCATCAATGGAAACCCCGAATACTTCGAACACCCCGGCCACGCTGCGCCGCCGCCATCGTCCCGAGGTGCTGGCCCCCGCCGGCAATCTCAGGGGACTGAAGACCGCGGTGGACTACGGCGCCGACGCCGTCTACTGCGGCGGCAAGGCGTTCGGCATGCGATCGGCGCCGAAGAACCTGAGCCTCGAGGACTTCGAGGAGGGTTCGCGCTACGCCCATGAGCACGGCGCCCGCGTGTACGTGACGCTCAACGTGCTGCCGCGCAACAACGAGGTCGAATCGATCCGCGAATACATCGGCCAGCTCGGGGACACCGGCATCGACGCGCTCATCGTCACGGACATCGGCGTGATGATGACCGCGCACGCCGTGGCTCCGAACCTCGAGCTGCACGTCTCCACGCAGGCCGGCGTCACCAACTACGGCGCCGCCAACGCCCTGTACGAGCTCGGCGCCCGCCGCGTGGTCCTGGCCCGCGAGATGGACCTGCAGGCCGTGCGCGACATCCGCGCCCGCATCCCGGAGGACATGGACGTGGAGTGCTTCGTCCACGGCGCCATGTGCATGGCCTTCTCCGGCCGATGCCTGTTCTCCAACTACCTCACCGGTCGCGACGGCAACCACGGCGAATGCGCGCAGTCCTGCCGCTGGAAGTACTCGATCGTGGAGGAGAAGCGTCCCGGCGAGTACTACCCGATCGAGCAGACCGAGGAGGGCGCCTACCTGTTCAACTCGCAGGACATGTGCATGATGGAGCACATCGACGACCTGATCGACTCCGGCGCCACCAGCCTCAAGATCGAGGGCCGGTCCAAGAGCGCCTACTACATCGCCGCCATGACCAACGCCTACAAGACCGCGGTGAACGAGTACATGATCCAGCGCGGCTTCGAGGACCGCGACGGCAACGTCCTCAAGCCCTTCCGCGATCGCGTGATCCGTCCGTCCGACCCGGACTTCCCGGCCTTCGCCGAAGTGGCCGCGCGCGAGCCGGACCGGATTATGGCCCATGCCGACGAGGCCTTCTCCGGCGTGCCCGGAGAGCGTCCCACCGCCGCGCCGGAACCGTCCGATGTGTCGTCCGTACCGTCGTCCGTACCGTCGTCCACATCGTTGCCCGCGAGCCCGTCCGCGTCCACGGCGTCATCCGCCGATCCGGACGATCTGAGCTACCACGCCCGGTCCACCCGCCGCAAGTCCAACACCGCGGCCGAGATCCTGCCCGACGGCTGGCTGCACGCCCCCGTGCGCCCGGCCCCTCCCGTCACGCTGCCCGACTGGCTGCTTGACGAGCCGAACAAGGTGGCCCACCGCGACTACTCCACCGGCTTCTACTACCCGGAGCGCAAGGTCACGCAGAACACCAACCGATCGGCCTACTTCCGCGCGTGGATGGTGGTTGGCGAGGTGCTCGGCTGGAGCGCCGAGGAGGGCGGTCGCGTCACGATCATGAGCCGCAACAAGATCGAGCCCGGCCAGCATGTGGAGTTCCTGCTGCCCGGCGAGCCCCCGCTCGAATACGATCTGCCGGCCGACGGCCTGCGCGACGCCGACGGCAACTGGGTGGCGGCGATCAACAACCCGGCCCACGTGTTCTCCTTCCCGTGCCCGCATCGGGTGCCCGTGAACGCCGCGATCCGCTCGCGCACCAAGCGGCCCACGCTCAAGGCCGAATAGGCCCGGACCCGCCAGCCCGCCGCCCGCCTAGAATGGACGCCATGACCGACTTTGACAACGAGATTCTCAACAGCAACGAACTGAGCCCCACCGACGCCGACGGCCGCCCCATCCCGGTGACCATCCCGATCGCGCTCGCCCCGGGCGTCACCGTGGTGTACACCACCCGCCTCGGGGGCCTGAGCACCGGCGACTTCGGCCACCTCAACCTGGGCGGCAAGATGGGCGACGACCCCGAAGCCGTGGCCTCCAACCGCGAGGCGCTCGCCGAGGCCGTGGGCGCGCCGATCAGCTTGGTCAGCCAGGTGCACTCCGGCGTGGCCGTGGACGTGGACGGTCCGGCCGATCGCTCCGGTACCAAGGATGCCGATGGCAACGTGACGGGTCAGGTGCTAGAGGCCGACGGCCAGGTGACCGCGCAGGCGGGTCTGGCGCTCGGCATGTTCGCCGCCGACTGCCTGCCCGTGCTCATGGCCGATCCGGTGGCCGGTGTGATCGGCGCGGCCCACTGCGGCCGTCGTGGACTGGAACGCGGGGTGATCGGCGCGACCGTGGAGCTCATGGCGCTCAAGGGCGCCGACCCGGCCCGCATCGTCGCCACGCTCGGCCCGGCCATCTGCGGCGACTGCTACGAGGTGGGCGACGAGATCGCCGACGCCTTCGACGCGCAATTCCCGGGATCGTTCACGCTGTCCCGCTTCGGCAAGCCCGGCATCGACATCAACCATGCGGCCCTGCTCGAGCTCGCCAAGGCCGGCATCCCGCAGGACAACGTGGTGTCCTCCCGCCCGCGCGTCAACGCCGCCACCCAGTACCTCGAGGCCGATCCGGAACTGGCTCAACTGTGCGCCACGGACGGCGAGGGGCCCGAATCCCTGACCGAGCGCATTGGCGCGATCCGCCACAGCATGTGCACGCTGGAGAACCCGCTGTGGTTCTCGCATCGCCGCGCGGCGCTCGCCGGCAAGGAGCACGAGGGGCGCATGCTCGCGCTGATCGTGCGCTCGTGAGCGTGGACGTGGACGATCGAAACGTTGAGGAGAGACCTATGACCCAGAATGCAAGCAATTCCACCGTGAAGCCGGATGATATCGCACAGCCGGATGATGCCGTGCAGTCCGGCAACAACGCGCAGCCCGTGCCCGCCGTCCAGCCCGTGCCCGTCGTGGCCGTGGTCCTGGCCGCCGGCTTCGGCACCCGATTCGACCCGGACAATCCCAAGCAGCTCGTCTCGGTGGGCGACAAGGCGATCGTCGCATGGTCGATCGAGGCCTTCGAGTCCGATCCGCGCGTCACGGACATCGTGGTGGTGGTCAACCCGCGCGTGCGCGAGGCCGTGGAGGAACTGGTGGACGAGGCCGGATACCCCAAGGTGCGCATGATCATCGACGGCGGCGCCGAGCGCGTGGACAGCACGATGGCCGCGCTGGATACGCTCGCCTCCGTTGGCATCCCCGGCGATGCCAAGGTGCTGATCCACGATGCGGTCCGGCCGTTCGTGGAGCGCTCCTCGATCGACGGATGCATCGACGCGCTGGACGAGTACAAGGCCGCCACCGTGGCCGTGCCCTCCACGGACACCGTGCTGCTCACGCGCGATCTTGGGGATCGCAAGGCGGTCGCCTCCGTGCCCGATCGCCCCAACACGTTCCGCGCGCAGACCCCGCAGGCCTTCCGCTTCGCCACGATCCGCGCCGCCTACGCCAAGGCGGGCACCGACCCCGATTTCCACCCCACCGACGACACGCGCGTGGTGGTCGACTACCTGCCCGAGGAGCCGGTGGCGATCGTGGCCGGCAGCGAGACGAACCTCAAGATCACCACGCTGGCCGATCTGCCGATCGCCGAGCGCATCGCGCAGGACATCGCCAAGGCCAGCGCGAAGGCCCGCATGCACGCCATGCTCGCCGAGGCCGCCGGCCAGCTGAGGCGCTAAGTCCCCTCCCCATCCTGAGTGCTTTCCGTCATCCTGAGCGGAGCGCAGGCCCCTCTCGTCATCCTGAGGAGCGTCCGGGTCAACCCCCGTTGTCATCCTGAGCGGAGCCCGTTAGGGCGGAGTCGAAGGATCCTTCGTCATTACGCACATAGTCATAGTGCAGGAGGTTAAGGATCCTTCGACTTCGCTTCGCTCCGCTCAGGATGACGTTGAAGCTCCCGTCCTGCTCAGGCTGACGGCGGGGCTGCGGCTACACTGATAACCATGGAACGGTTCAACGTTGTGGTGTGCGGCTTCGGCCAGTACGAGGGCGTCACGGTCAACCCGGCCTACGAGGTGCCCCGCGCTCTGGCGACGCAGGGACTGGGCGTGCCCGTGGACGAGGACGATCCGCTGAATGATGTCGACGTGGCCGTCAGCGCCGTGTCGATGCCGGTGAGCTTCACCAAATCGTGGCCCGTGCTGCATGAGGCGATCGAGGCCACGAATCCCAGGATCGTGGTGGCCATGGGGCTGAAGAAGGCCGCGCGCGGCATCGCCCTGGAGCGCTGCGCCACCAACCGCGTGGGCGACGATCGTCCCGACGCGGACAATGTGACCCCCACATACGAGACCATCAATCCCGACGGCCCGGCCGCCTACTGGACGCGCCTGCCCCTGCGCGCGATCCTGGCCGATTTCACGGCCGGCAACATCCCCGCCACGCTGAGCTCGGACGCCGGCACCTACGTGTGCAATTCGCTGTTCTACCAGCTGCTCGACTGGACCGCCTCGCAGGAGCGCGTGATCTCCGGCTTCGTGAGCCTGCCCATGGTCAACGAATCGGGGGACCGGTCCACGCCGGGCCTGCCGCTGAACCAGCAGATCGAGGCCGGGCGGGCCGTGATCCGCGAGGCCGTGCGCTATTGGCGCCAGCCCTCCAGCGCGGACATCCTGATCGCCTGAACCGGGCTTCCCGCCGGGCCGGAACGGGGCTGCGGGACCGCGACGCGCCGGGCGTCGAACAACTTGTGTCCAAGCCGCGAAACCTATGCGTTTCGACGGGGTTTCGCGGCCATCGATGCGCTACAGTATCCCTAGCCAAATGGGGTTATCAGGCAAGGAGTTGCAGCGATGGCTGAACAGTTCTCGGTGGTATTGCGGGGCTACGACAAGGAGCAGGTGGACGCGGCCTTCGCCGACGCGCGCGAAAATCTCTCCCGGCTTCGCGAACAGATCCGTTCGTACGACGACCGCGTGCTTCAGCTGGAGGCCGAGCTGCAGGAGGAGCGCCAGCGCAAGGCCCCGCAGTCCAAGGACTCCTTCGCGTCCCTGGGCGCCAACGCCCAGCAGCTGCTCGCCTCCGCAGAACAGACCAGCTCCGAGCTGCTCAACCGCGCCAAGCAGGACGCCGCCAACACGCTGGACAGCGCCAGGAAGCAGGCGGAGACCACCAAGAACAACGCGGGCATCGAGGCCGACCGCGTCCTGTCCGAGGCGCAGGCCAAGGCCAAGTCGATCGTGGACACCGCCAACACCACCGCCCGCACCATCGTCACCACCGCCAAGGAGCAGTCGGACCAGCTCAAGTCCCAGACCTCCAAGGCCGTGGCCGAACAGCGCCAGGCCATCGACCTCGAGCTGCAGAACTCCCGCGAGGAGCACAACAAGCGCCTCGCCGCGGAGAAGGCCTCCCAGGAGCGTCAGATCGCCGAGCTCAAGGCGGAGACCACCAAGCAGATCAGCGCCCAGCGCACCGCGGCGGACCAGGAGCTCGCCAAGCGCCGCTCGGACGCCAATGACCAGATCCAGCAGGCCATCGCCGAGGCTAACAAGAAGCTCGCCGACGTGCGCGATCAGGCCTCCAAGCTGCTGAGCGAGGCCAACCGCAAGGCCGGCGAGATCACCGAGACCGCGCGCTCCAAGGCCCGCCAGATCACCGACGAGGCCGAGATCAAGCGCGACGACATGATGAGCCAGCTCAAGGCCGAGGTGGAGCAGATCCGTGCGGACATCTCCTCCCAGCAGGACGAGGCCACTGCCAAGGTCAACGATCTGCTCGCCTCTCTGGAGGAGCGCCGCAAGGCCACGCAGAAGGAATCCGACGAGCTGATCGGCCAGGCCAAGGCCGCCCGTCAGGCCGCCGACGATTACGCCGCGGCCAAGCGCGAGGAGGCCGATCGTCAGGCCGCCGAGATCGTGCGTCAGGCCGGTGAGGATGCGGACGCCCAGATCCGCTCCCGCCGCGAGGCCGCCAAGCAGGAGATCGATGCCCTGCAGGCGCAGATCGCCCAGCTCCAGCAGCGCGAGTCGGCGATCACCGCCCGCGTCTCCGAGCTCAAGTCCATCTTCTCCAAGTCCTTCGGCTCCCTCGCCGGGTTCGCGGATGCCGTGGAGCCGGCCAAGGACGGTGCCGCGGGTGATGCCGCCGCTCCCGCCGCTGCCGCCGCTCCCGCCAACGGAACGCCCGCCGAGGCGCCCAGCGTACCGGTGAATGCGCCCGTGCCCGCCGAGTCCGCGGACGCCGATGCCGACGCTGACGCACAGAGCGCGGCCGATGCGGCTGCCTCCGCCGATGCGCAGGGGTCCGAGAGCGCTCCAGCCGCTGCGCCGGATGAGGATGCGGAACAGACCGAGCCGGCCGATTCCGCCGAGTCCAAGGCCGAGTAGTATCATTCAAAACGTTGCCGTGAACGCGCATCGAGGCATGCTCAGCATGTCCGGTGCGCGTTCGCATGCATAGCCACAAGCACATCGATCATCAAGGAGGATCCATGGCCATCGAACCGCTGAGCCAGGAAGCGCTGGACGGTCTGCGTCAGGACTTTGACAGCAAGGGAACCAATCGTCTGGCGATGAACGCCGTCACCGCCGCCGGCATCGAGAAGGTCGCCCGCAACTACGACCGCGCGCGCCTGCTGCAGCGCCGCTTCTCCGTGACCGTCGACAACGGCGAGGTCACCTCCCAGGAGCGCTCCGGCCGCTGCTGGCTGTTCAGCTCCCTGAACGTGGCCCGCTTCATCGCCAAGAAGAACCTGAACCTCAAGGAGTTCGAGTTCTCCCAGAACTACGCGATGTACTACGACAAGCTGGAGCGCGTCAACTACTTCCTGCAGGACGTGGCCGAGCTGGTCCGCGCCGGCGAGCCGAACGACTCCCGTCTCGTCCAGCATCTGCTGGCCGATGTGATGGGCGACGGCGGCCAGTGGACCATGGCCCTGAACGTCTACAAGAAGTACGGCGCCGTGCCGAAGGACCTGTTCCCGGAGACCGTCTCCTCCTCCAACACCGGCTCCATGAACAAGCAGCTGCGCGCCCTGCTGCACACCGCCGTGGCCCACATGTACGCGAACCCGGGCCAGATCGACCAGATCGTGGCCGAGACCCGTGCCGCCGGCCACCGCATCCTCACCATCCATCTGGGCGAGCCGCCGGTCAAGTTCGACTGGGAGTGGACCGACAAGGACGGCGAGTTCCACCGCGACGGCGAGATCACCCCGCAGGAGTTCTGGGCCAAGTACGTGGGCACCGCCGATCTCGAGGACTACGTGTGCCTCGTGGACGATCCGCGCCAGGAGCATCCGAAGGGCAAGAAGATCGCCATCGAGCACTTGGGCAACGTGGCCGGCGGCGACCCGACCGAGTACCTCAACGTGCCGGTGCAGTTCATGAAGGACTGCGTGCGCGAGATCCTCTCCGAGCAGGGCATCCCGGTCTGGTTCGGCGCCGATTGCGGCCCGATGATGGACCGCGAGAACGGCGCATGGGCCATCGATCTGTTCGAGTACGGCCGCGTGTACGACGTGGACTTCGATCTGGACAAGGAGGAGCGCGTACGCTTCGGCGAGTCCGCGATGAACCATGCGATGGCCTTCGTGGGCGTCGACGTGGCCGATGACGGCACCACCACCCGCCGCTGGCGCGTGGAGAACTCCTGGGGTGCCAAGATCGCCGACAAGGGCTACTTCACCATGTCCGACGACTGGTTCTCCGAGTACGTCTACGAGGTGGCCGTCCCCAAGGCGATGCTCCCCGCCGAGTACCAGGCCGCTCTCGCCGAGCCCGCCATCTCCCTGCCGGCGTGGGATCCGATGGGAGCTCTCGCCTGACGGCGAGAGCGCCTGCGGCGCGCGTCGGCCAACACGCGAGAGGGCGGAACCAGAAAACGGCCCGGTGGCCGTTTTCCCGCCCTCCCGGCCGACAGGCCGGCTTTGAGAAGCCCTGGGAAGCCGTGGGAAACGGCGAAGGCTGAATCCTGTAGTACATCCGGACGTTTTTCGCCCGATTTTCGTCCGGTTCTACTACACCGTCCGGTCTTACTGCACCGGTTCGCACCAAATCCGCCCGCAAGTGCTCCGAGCTGCCGTCTTCCAGGCAAAACTGGCACGTGAGCCCGCCGATCGGCCCGCCAGCATGCAACATCTGCCCGCAAGTCCGGAACTGTCCAAACCTGCGGGCAGATTTCGTATTGCGTGGCTCCATGCATCGCGTGTCAGTTTCGTGCCACGCCCCAAACTGGGCACATCTGACCGTTCTCTCCGCAAACTGGGCAGATATGGTCATTTGGAGGCTCAAATCGGGCCGTAGATCGCCCGATCTGCCCAGTTTGAACATCGCGCGTCCTGATCTGCCCAGTTTGTAATGCGCGCTGGGCAGACTGGGCACGCAAACTGGGCAAACTGGGTGCATTGGGAAGCAGCGAGCAAAATACGGGCTGCGCAGACCGATTCCGGCTCTTCGCAGCGCTATCGGGTCGAAATTCGCTCGAAAAACGGCCCGATGGTGCTGTGAATCGCGGATTTCGGTCCGCGCAGCCCGTAAGTTGCGTGATACTGCGAGATCAGCGGCGGCTGAACCGCAGAATGAGCGAATCCGATGCCCTGCTTGCCCCCGGATTGCCCCTCGAATTGGTCGCCAATCGATCTGGCGCATTGGATTCGCTCATTCTGGCGCGCCGGGTTCATAGAATGAGCAAATCCGATGTCCTGCTGCCTCAAACTTGGGCCCATTACAGTGGATTCGCTCATTCTGTTGTATCAAGGTCGTAAAGTGAGCGGATCCGATGTCTGATAGGTCCCAACGATGCTCTGCCGCACTGGATCTGCTCATTCTGGCGGGTTGATGTTGCAAAGTGAGCAAATCAGATGTCTTATTGCCCCCCGATCGGCCCCCAATCGTGTCCCGCCGCATTGGATTCGCTCATTCTGCCGCACCAAAGTCGCACAGTGAGCAAATCGGATGCCCCCGATTCTTCTGGCCGCCTCCCAGCCGCCCGCGAGCCGCCCAAGTCCCACTATGCAGTCGCCCCGTCCCGCCGCGCCGGAGATGCGACTACACTGGGCGCGGTAATCGTACGAACAACGAGGAGAACAGATCATGGCAGACCTTCGCGGCCCCGACAGCTCTGTGGATGAGCAGCGTCGACTTGGGGAGCAGGGCGTGTTTCCGGAGACGGTGGACATCAACATCCGCCAGCTCGACCCGATTCCGGCCCCGCGCGCGTTTATCAAGGAACTGCCGCTGAGCCAGAAGCAGATCGATCTGGTCCTGCGCTCCCGTCAGGAGATCCGCGACGTGCTCAACGGCCGCGACGATCGTCTGCTCGTCATCGTCGGCCCCTGCTCCATCCACGATCCGAAGGCCGCCCGGGACTATGCGCGCCGCCTCGCCGAGGTGAGCGCCGAGCTGTACGACCGCCTGCTGATCGTCATGCGCGTGTACTTCGAGAAGCCGCGCACCACCATCGGCTGGAAGGGTCTGATCAACGACCCGGACCTCGACGGCACGTTTAACATCCGCAAGGGCATGTGGCTGGCCCGCAAGGTCCTGTCCGACGTGCTCAACGAGGGCGTCCCGATCGCCACCGAATGGCTCGATCCCATCACCCCGCAGTACATCTGCGATGCGATCAGCTGGGGTGCGATCGGCGCGCGCAACACCGAATCCCAGGTCCACCGCGAGCTGGCCAGCGGCCTGTCCATGCCGGTCGGCTTCAAGAACGCCACCGATGGCTCCATCAAGCCCGCCGCCGATTCCTGCTTCGCGGCTGGCTTTGAGCACCACTTCCTGTCCATCAACCTCGACGGTCGCGTGATCGCCGCCGAAACGAAGGGCAACCCCGACTGCCATCTGGTCCTGCGCGGGTCCTCGCACGGTCCGAACTATGACGCCAAGTCCGTCGCCGAGGCCCTTGAGGCCCTGAAGGCGTCCAAGGCCACCGGCCCCAGCGAGCACGGTCTGGTGATCGACGCCGCGCACGGCAACTGTGGCAAGAACGAGGTGCGCGAGGCCGAGGTGGTCGAGGAGATCGCCGAGCGGCTTGCGAACGGCGAGCAGGGCATCACCGGCATCATGATGGAGAGCTTCATCGAGGCCGGCAACCAGAAGCCCGCGCCGCTCGACCAGCTGGTCTACGGCAAGTCGATCACCGACGCCTGCGTGCCGTGGGACCGCACCAACGAGCTCCTGCACACGCTGGCTGCCGCCATCGACCGCCGCCGCGCGCTGTAGGTCGATCAATGAAGGCATGCCGGATCGTCGTCGCGACACGCCGAAGTTGGCATCCGTACGATGATCGTGTATAAATATCTCTTGCGGTGATCATGGCTCAGGAGAAACGCCCGGTTACTTTCCGAACCCGGAAGCTAAGACCTGACACGGTGATGGTACTGCACTCGATAGGGTGTGGGAGAGTAGCACGTCGCCGCATCATACTTTTCAAGGCTTGAACAGGGATGTTCAAGCCTTTATTGTTTTCCGCCGCGATGTCGCCGCGATGTTGTCCCGATGCCGGGGCTATGGGAATGCCGGAGCCCACCCCCGATGCGCATCGTCCCAAGGCCGCCGGCCGATTTGTTCCCGCGCCACTCTATCCTTGGGGAAGATTATGACCCAAGGAGAGCATGACATGCAGCAGCAGGAGAACAGCCCGATCGCGCCGGGCGATGCGCCGGCCGTAGACGGCATTTCGGCCAATCAGAAGCCCCTGAACACCCCGGAGGAGCTTCGCGCCATCCGTCAGGCGATGGACGAGGGCAAGAACCCGCTGGTCGCCACCAACGTGCCGCGCTGGGAGGATCAGGTGGGCGTCAGCCGCATCGTCAACCGGCGCATTCTGGAACTCGAGCCGCTGCCCACGCCCGCGCAGGTGCTGGCCGAATTGCCGCTCGACGCCGCCGCGCAGGAGATCGTCGCCTACTCGCGCGATGAGATCCGCGCATGCCTGTACGGGCAGGACGATCGTCTGCTGGTCATCGTGGGCCCATGCTCGGTGCACGATCCGGCCGCCGCGCTCGACTACGCGCACCGCCTCGCCAAGGTGATGAAGGAGGTCGAGGGCGAACTGCTGATCGTCATGCGCGTGTACTTCGAAAAGCCGCGCACCACCGTGGGCTGGAAGGGCCTGATCAACGACCCGGACATCGACGGCTCGCACAACATCCGCAAGGGCCTGCTGCTCGCGCGCAAGACCCTGCTCGGCGTGCTGGGCGAGGGACTGGCCGCGGCCACCGAGTTCCTGGAGCCCACCAGCCCGCAGTTCATCGCCGACGCCGTGAGCTGGGGCGCGATCGGCGCGCGCAACACCGAAAGCCAGGTCCATCGCCAGCTCGCCAGCGGCATGTCCATGCCCATCGGCTTCAAGAACGCCACCGACGGCTCCGTGAAGGCCGCGGTCAACGGCTGCTACGCCTCCGCCCAGCAGCACACGTTCTTCGGCATCGACCACATGGGCCGCGCCTGCGCCGTGGAGACGCTCGGCAATCCCGACTGCCACGTGGTCCTGCGCGGATCGATCCACGGGCCGAACTACGACGCCGCATCCGTGGCCAAGGCCATGGAGGACGTGCGCGCGATGATGCCGGCCGACTCCGCCGCCGCCCATGGCCTGATCGTCGACTGCTCGCACGGCAACTCCGGCAAGGACGAGCATCGCCAGGCCGAGGTGGTGCGTAACATCGCGCATCGCATCGCCGAGGGGGAGCGGGGCATCACCGGCATCATGATGGAAAGCTTCATCGAGGGCGGCAACCAGCCCGCCGCGCCGCTCGACCAGCTGGTCTACGGCAAGTCGATCACGGACAAGTGCATCAGCTGGGACGAGACCGAACGCCTGCTGCGCGAGCTGGCCGAAGCCGTGAGTACCCGCCGCTGGCGCTGACGATCGGCCGGTCGCCCGGCCAGTCACCGCGCCCGATCGCCCGCCCAGTCGATCGTCCGGCATCGCCCCGCGCAAACCCGCAGAAGACCAACCAGAAAGGACCATCACATGACCACCATCGCCATCATCGGCGCGCTGAACGAGGAAGTCGCACTGATCGCCAAATCCCTTAGCGGCGTGGAACACGACCGCGCCGCCAGCCTTGACGTCACCCGCGGCACCATCGAAACCGCGGACGGCCAAACCGTGAACGTCGCCGCCACCGTGGGCGGCATGGGCCTCGTCAACGCCGCGGCCACCACCCAGCACCTCATCGACGCCTACCGGCCCGACGCGGTGATCTTCTCCGGCATCGCCGGCAACCTCAACCGCGAGTTGCACGTCAACGACGTGGTCCTGGGCGGCGTGCTGCGTTACCTCGACACGGACATGCGCCTGGTGGGACAGTGGACGCCCGGCACCGAGGACGCGCCCGTCGAGGAGTTCCACTCCGACGAGCGACTGCTCAAGCTCGCCGACGCCGCGCTCACGGACGCCGGCATCCACCACATCACCGGCATCATCGCCTCCGGCAACTACTTCGTGGACACCCCCGAGAAGGTCCGCGAGGTGGTGCTCGCCACCGGCGCCGACGCCGTGGAGATGGAGGGCGCGGCCGTGGCCCACGTGGCCGCCCGCAATGAGGTGCCGGCTCTGGTGATCCGTGCCCTTTCGGACAATGCGGACACTGACTACGAGGTGTTCAAGGCCTTCGACATCTCCGAATACGCGGACACCGCCGCCAAGCTGGTGGTGGACATCCTGCGCCGGCTGCAGTAGGACGCGGTCCGGCGATCCGATGGTTTGGCAATCAGACAATCAATCGTTCCGATGGGAGGGCTGATGAACGGCAAGTCGCAGGGCGGGCGCGCCACCTTGCACGATGTGGCGGCGCTCGCCGGCGTTTCGGTGGCCACGGTGTCCAACTACCTGAGCGAATACCCGTACATGCGCCAGTCCACGAAGGACAAGGTGCAGGCGGCGATCGATCAGCTAGGCTACGTGGCCAACCCCGCCGCGCGCACGCTCAAGACCGGGCGCACCGGCCTGCTCACGCTGTCCGTGTCCGATCTGCGCCAGACGTACTTCGCCGAGCTCGCCGAGCGGATCATCGCCGCCGCCCGGTACCGCGGCTATGGCGTGATGGTCGAGTCCACGGGCTTGGAGCGTGTCCGTGAGGTGGAGAGCGTGCAATCGGTGCGCCGCCATCTGACCGACGGCCTGATCATCAGCCCTGCCCGGATGACCGCGTCCGACGCCTCCGTGTTCGATGGCGACTATCCGCTGGTCATGCTCGGCGTGCAGCCGTTCGAGGCACCCTGCCCGCATTATCTGGTGGACAACGTGCGCGCGGCGTACGATGCCACCATGCATCTGGTGAAGGCCGGATGCCGCCGGATCGCGCTGGTGGGCGGCGCGCTTTCGGGGGATGAGTCATCCCGCACCGCCCGCGCCCGCGGATACCGTCTGGCGATCGAGGAGTCCGGCCAGCGGTACGATCCGCGCATGGTGCGCGAGGTGGCCGATTGGAACAGCCTTGGCGGCGCACGCGCGGTGACCGCCCTGTTCGACGACGGCATCAAACCCGATGGCATTCTGGCCGGCAACGATCATCTGGCCTTCGGCGTGATGCGCCAGATCAGGGATCTGGGCATGAACATCCCCGAAAACGTGCGCGTGGTGGGCTTCGACAACATCGACGAATCGCGCTATTCCATCCCGTCCCTGACCACCGTGGACCAAAGCTCCGACGCAGTGGCGATCAAGGCCGTCGATTCGGTGGTGGCCCAGATCGAGTCCGGCGGACGCGCCCCCGCCAGCGTGGAATATGTGTCGCACGAACTGGTCTATCGCGCCTCCTCGCCCGAGGTGTAGGGCGTAAGCGGGAGGCGTAGCGGGATCGGCGTCACCGTCCGGCAGGGGCGGGTATGCCCGCGGTATGCCCGCTCCTACACTGGGGATTGGGACGATCGGATGATTGGAGGACGATCATGAACGGACGATCCCCATCTTCCCCGTGGCGGATGCCCGGCCGGCTTCGTGCGCTGAACGCCGGGGTGTGGTTGCTGCGGATCTTCTGGTGGACAACGCTGATCGCGACCGTGGGGCTCGCCGTCGCGGCGTTTCCGATGCTTCCTGTCGACTGGCCGGCATGGGCCGCGATGCTCGCCGCGGTGGTCGTCGTGGAATCGATCGTGTTCTGGATCGGCATCATCGCCGTCTATCTGACCAGCGTCCAGCTGGGGTTGAGGATCCGGATCATCGGCATCGTGTGCGGATGGATCCCGATCGCGAATCTCGTCGCACTGAGGCTGATAATCCGCACCTGCCGCGAGGAGGTCCGGTTCGAATCGGACAAGGAGCGGCTCGACGCATCGCGCGCCGCCAGCCGGGTGTGCGCCACGCGATACCCGATCCTGCTGGTGCACGGCGTGTTCTTCCGCGATTCGAAGGTGCTCAACTACTGGGGCCGCATTCCCGGTGAGCTGGAGTGCAACGGGGCGATCGTTTACTATGGCGGCCATCAGTCCGCGGCGTCGGTCGAGGATGCCGGACGTGAGCTTGCCGGGCGCATACGGCGGATCGTCGGGGAAACCGGCTGCGGGAAGGTGAACGTCATCGCCCACTCCAAGGGCGGTCTGGACATGCGCTGGGCGATCGCGCGTGAGGGGGTTGGCGGGCTGGTCGCGTCGCTGACCACCATCAATACGCCGCATCGCGGATGCGGGTTCGCCGACTATCTGCTGGCCAAAGTCCCGGACGGGGCGAGGAAGAAGATCGAAGCCACATACAATGCGGCCGCCTCCAGACTTGGCGACACGAGCCCGGATTTCATGGCCGCGGTGCGGGACCTCACGCAGGCGGGGTGCGCGCGCATCAACCGGGAGATCGGGTTGGACCCGTTTCCGGGCATTGTCTGCCGCAGTGTGGGATCGCGGCTGTTGCGCGCCACCACGGGCCGGTTCCCGCTGAATTTCACCTATCCGCTGGTCAAATGGTTCGACGGGCCCAACGATGGTCTCGTCTCGCGGCCGTCGTTCCCGTGGGGCGACGATTTCATGTGGATCGAGCCGGCAGGGAACCGGGGCATCTCCCACGCGGACATGATCGACCTGAACCGGGAGAACATCCCCGGTTTCGATGTGCGCGAGTTCTACGTGAGCCTGGTCGCGGACCTGAAGCGCCGTGGGCTGTAGGGGGAGCGCACTCCCGTCCGTAGGCGATGGACCCGCCGCCAGGGTGGCGGCGATCCGGTATAGCCGGATACCGCGGCGGTGTCCCTTCCTGTCATCCTGAGCACCGAGCCGTGAAGCGGACAGCCCAGTGGGCTGTCCGTAGGCGAAGGGAGCCGCCGCCAGGGCAGCGACGGTCCGGCGCGGCCGGACACCGCAGGGCGGAGTCCCCCGCTGTCATCCTGAGCGGAGCGCGTAGCGCGGAGTCGAAGGATCCTTAATCGTCGTGCATGGGTCGGGTGGTTGCATGTCGTGTGCGGTTGTGTGGTTCGTCGCGCCATTGTTGTCTTGTGTTTCGTGTTGGTTGCGACACGCCGTGGGATGCCTGGTTTTTCAATGGTTGTTCATGTTCTGGTTGGCTTGGGTTTGCGTGTTCGTGGTTTTGCGTGTAGGTTATTCATTCGCTGCCGCACGGCGGCCGGGGCCGTTCCCTTGGGGTTGGTTCCGGTGGTTGTGCGTGTGTGGTGGTTTGAGAACTCAAGAGTGTGTTTGTACTACTTTATGCTTGTATTTTTCTGGTTTGCCAGTCCGGTTCCCGCCTGACATCATTGCTGGTGTCGGGTCCCTTGAATGGGTTGAAGCGGGG
>NZ_RZNZ01000014.1 GCF_008698145.1 Bifidobacterium vespertilionis | reverse complement strand
GCACATCTCGCCGCGCGTGGCGTATTCCACGTCCTCGAACACCCATCTGGCCGCGCTCTTCGTGTCCGTCTCCATCTGATCCTCCCGTCGGTCGGTCAGGTGTTGCAACGATCACTAGAGCCCGCCCACTCGTTCCCCTCCTCACCCCGAGCAAGCGCTCCATCCCCTCGTCATCCTGAGCGAGCGAAGCGAGTCGAAGGATCCTTAACCATGCGCATAGAAGTTAAGGATCCTTCACTACGTTCAGTATGACTGGAAGAACAGTCCGGAGGACAGGGAATACATCTTAGGATGACAAACAATCCCATCCGTCATCCTGAGCACTGAGCCGTTAAGCGGACAGTCCGGTGGGCTGTCCGTAGGCAGGCTGAGCCGTCAAGCAAACGCCAGTGGCGTTTGTAGGCGAAGGCGAACGACAGTGAGCAAATAATGCTGCGGCCGTAGGCCGTCCGCGATTGCGGTCGAGCCGCCGCCAAGGCGGCGAGGGTCCGGCATAGCCGGACACCGCAGGGCGAAGTCGAAGGATCCTTCGTCTCCACTCATCCAGTCCATTTGTGCGCAATGGCCAAGGATCCTTCGACTCGCTTCGCTCGCTCAGGATGACAGGTAATTACCCCGTCATCCTGAACAAAGCCCTCAGGGCGGAGAAACGTTCAGAATGACGGAAAAGCAAAACGCAATCGACGTTTCACGTGAAACAACGACGCGCACCACTAACAACGTCCGCCTAAAGCAACCCGAGCCGGCGCATAACCGGAGCAACCTGATCATACGATCCAACGGCTGCGATGCGACCATGATCCATGACGATGATGGCGTCCATGGCACGCAGCATAGGTTCATCCAAATGATGGCTGATGAGCACAAAACCATGGAACATGCTGAGCATGGTCTGCTCAACCAGCGATGCGGTGTGGCCATCCAACCCGGTGGACAGCTCGTCAAGCATGCAGAATCCGCATTGACGAACCAGAAGACGCGCCAACAAAATACGCTGTTTCTCACCGCCGGAAAGCTGCTGCAGATCGTCGTCGATGATGGTGTCCAGTCCACGATCGCGAACCCAATCACCAATGTGCGCACGATCGCATGCACTCATAATCTCCTCGTCGGACACGCGCTCGTCGAACAGTCGGACATTGTCCCGGATCGATGCGCGAAACAGGTGGCTCGATTGGGCAAGGTAGCCGATGTCTGCCGACCGCATCCGGACCATGTCATGCGATGTGTATTGTTGCCCATTGATGACGATTGCGCCGGACCAGTCATCATCCAAGCCCGCAATCGGACGCACTAACGAGGACTTGCCCGAACCTGAACGGCCAACGATCATATACCGCTTGTCGCAATCGAAGACGAACGAAATGCCATCGGCTTCGCGCTCCCCCGCATGCGGATGGAAATTATTCAATTCAATCATGCGATGATCATGAACGCGCTTTAGTGGAACGACAGCTTCGGCATTAACATCATTGGATTGCGGGATCAGCTGTTCAATAGAGGCGAGCGTCTCACGCCCCGCATGCCACTGGGAGATCAAACCTGACGCATAGAACAGCGGCACGGAAATGTTGCCGGTCAGCGAGGTGAAGGCGATGATCTGTGCCACCGTCATACCTCCGCGCATGATGATGAAACCGCCCGCGATCCACACGCCGAACACCAGAACATGTGAAAGGGTATCGCTCAGCGTATCGACACCCTTTTGCACGCTCGCATCCTTGTTGGCCGCCCGCCGCCAATCATCGGATCGACCACCGAACAGGGCCATGATCTCACGCGACCGACCAGCCAGTCGCCAATCGGCCATGCCACGAAGCAAATCACCGGTGGTCTGGTTCATTTCATCGGTGGCGTCGACAAGCCGATGCCGGGCGCGCTCAACCGGGCGCTTCATCAGGATGGGAACCAACGCGGGAGGAATGCAAAGCACGAGTGCGCACAGCCCCAGAACCGGGTTGATGGCGAGGATGGTGATCACGGCGAATATCAGCTGGCACACCAGATAGCCGCCCCAGATGGCAACGTCGATGAGGTTTGCTTTGACGCCGTCCAACTGCACGGTCAGATTAGACAGATATTTGTCCGAACCCGTGCGCGTATATTGCGCCATGGGGATACGACCGACTCGATGGAACATGTCCGATCGCATATCATTGAGTAGAAGATAGGCAACATGTTCCGCGTACGATTGACGCCAGAAATAGAAACCCGCCTGCACGGGAATATAAGCAAGAATCACGACCGACATGATGGCGAATCGAGTCCAATCGGAGGCCTCGACGCTGGCGATCAGCTCCTGAAGCAACAGGGCATCGCCCGTCATAAAGGCCGCAAGCACAATGGTTAAGATGGCCAACTTGACACATTCGAAGCGGCGCCGATGAATGGCAGACATGCATTTCCCCCTAAAAAATGAGCTCTATTCTCAATAATGAGATTAGCTGAGGGGGGATGTCCGCGAGTCATTGCCTCCCCGCCATCCTGAACAAAGCCCGCAGGGCGAAGCGGAAAGGATCCTTAATCATACGAATTGAAGTCAAGTATCCTTCGCTACGCTCAGGACGACAGGAAAAAATGACGATTCACCGGCTACCAGATATACTGAACGACATACAGCGCATCACAGGGCAACCATCCAGTACATCAGGGCGGCGATCACGATCATCAAAATGAGCACAAGAGCACCAAGCCATGCAGTACGGCGGCCGTAGCCATCGGGTTGAGGAATGGGCGGGAAAACCAGACGGCATCCAAGCCAGATCAGCAGAATAATGGCCACCACGCTCAGCACGAGCATGCCAATGAACACCGTTATGAGAGTCATGTGCCGTCACCCCTTTCCAAGGATATTGTAGGCGAGGGTGTGACGAGGGGAAGTTAAGGATCCTTCGACTACGCTACGCTTCGCTCAGGATGACAGAGGTAGATTCTGTCATCCTGAGCGAAGCCCGATAGGGCGTAGTCGAAGGATCCTAAACTTCCCCGCACTATGACCCGATATGAATGACAAAGGATCCTTCGCTTCGCTCAGGATGACAAGAAAAAAACTCAGGATGACAGGGGGCGACTCATGACGAAACCACCTCCGGTCATCCTGAGCGGAGCCCGATAGGGCGGAGTCGAAGGATCCTTTGACTTTGTGCGGATAGTTAAGGATCCTTCGCTGCGCTCAGGATGACAGTGGGAGGCTCAGGACGACTGAGAGAAGGCTCAGAATGACGGGAAGGGGCTCAGAATGACCGGGCGAGCAGGCCGTCAGACCCAGCCGTCGGAGGAGGGGGCTTCGGGGTTGAGCAGGGCCATGATGCGTTCCATGTCCTCCGGGGAGGAGAAGGTGATCTCGATGCGGCCGTGCTTCCGGGTGCCCTTGATGGCCACCTTAGTCTCGAAGCGATTCTCCAGACTTTGCTGGATGGGCGAGCCGGTCCACACATTCGCGCGACGCGGCGCCTTGGGCTTATCCTCCTGATCGGCGGCGGCCTTGGTCATCATGGCGACGATCTCCTCGGTGGATCGCACCGAGAGGCCCTCCCCCACAATGCGCACGGCCAGCTTGTCCATCTCCTCAGCGGAATCAAGACCCAGCAACGCACGGGCATGACCGGCGGACAGCACACCGGACGCGACCTTCTTCTGTACGGCCGGCGGCAGCTGCAGCAGACGCAGCATATTGGCGATCTGCGGGCGGGACTTGGAGACGGACTTGGCCAGCTGCTCCTGCGTGAGACCGAACTCCTTGATCATCTGCTGATAGGCAGCCGCCTCTTCGAGCGGGTTGAGGGCGACGCGATGCAGGTTCTCCAGCAGGGCGTCGCGCAGCATGTCATCGTCGGAGGTGGTCTTGACAATCGCCGGGATCGTCTTCAGGCCAGCCAGCTGGGAGGCACGCCAACGACGCTCACCCATGATGATCTCGTACGGGCTATCCATGCGATCGGCGAAGATGCCACCCTTCGACGTTTCACGTGAAACATCGGAATCGGGCGCATTGGCCGCGGCGGCCTTCGCTGCCTGCGCGGCGGCGATCTGCGCCTTGGGGCGACGACGGACCACGATCGGCTGGAGCACACCGACTTCCTTGATGGAATCGGACAGCTCCAGCAAATCATCTTCATCGAAGATCGTGCGCGGCTGATGATCATTGGGGCCGATGTCGGCGAGCTTGAGTTCAGCCAGATAGCCGCCTGAAACCGGCTTGAGCGGGTCGGAGGGCTGGTCATTCTGATCACCCTGCGTCTTGCCGGAGGCTCCAGCAGACGAAGAGGCGGACGATGCCGCAGACGCAATCGACCCCGAGGTTTCACGTGAAACATCGGCAGAAGCAGCCTTCCTGGCAGCTTCGACATCAGCCTGACCGGGCGCGGCTGCAATCTTGCGCTGATCAACGGTATTAAGCAGCTGCGAAGCGAAGGAATCGGCGGACGAGGCTGCAGAGGCGCCACTCGCCGCACCGGACTGCGGACCGAAGAAGAAATCACTCGGATGGGTCAGATCACCCAACGCTGGCACGCTGGCACGCTTGGAATGCTTCGTGGCATGCGGAGACTTGGCCGTGGATTCCTTCTTGGCGTGAGTCTCCTTCTTGGAAGAAGCAGGCGTCTGGGTAGGCACCTCCAAATCATCCGGAACAGGCGCCTCGACCTTCATCTCCTCCTCGTTGGGCAGCGCGGGGAACAGCGCGCCAAGACCTTTACCTAAACGCGAACGCGCCATGATCAACCTTCATTC
Source organism: Bifidobacterium vespertilionis (assembly GCF_008698145.1). Classification (GTDB taxonomy): domain Bacteria; phylum Actinomycetota; class Actinomycetes; order Actinomycetales; family Bifidobacteriaceae; genus Bifidobacterium; species Bifidobacterium vespertilionis. Next base: position 93,603 of record NZ_RZNZ01000014.1, on the reverse strand, counting down.
TTTCTCGTGTCGTCAATAAGCTGCAAAGCCTGCTCGGAATGCTGGGCGATCTCCAGCGCAGCCTCGCGATACGCCACGGCACCGGCACCGTGCGGATCGTATGCGATGACCGTCTGGCCGAAGCTCGGCGCCTCGGAGATGCGCACGGATCGGGGAATCGTCGTCTCCAGCACGATAGACGGATAATGCTCATGCACTTCGTCGTACACTTCCTTGCTCAGCAAAGTACGACGATCGTACATGGTCACCAGAATCGTGGAGATGACCAGATGACGGTTCAGCGTGGACTGGGCAAGACCGATCGTGTGGATGAGCTGACCCAAACCCTCGAGCGCGTAGTACTCGGCCTGAATGGGGATCAGCACCTCACGCGCGGCACACAGCGCGTTCAGCACCAGCAGGCCAAGGCTGGGTGCGCAATCGAAGAATACATAGTCGTAGTGCAGGTCCGATTCCGTCAGGAACGCATGAAGCGCTGATCTCAGCAGATAATTGCGATTGGGCAGATCGGCCAACTCCAGCTCGGCACCGGACAGGTCGATGGAGGACGGCACGACTTCAAGAGTCTCGAAATCGGGGCAGGGCAGCTTGATTTCGGCAATGCCCTTGCGGCCCTCGATCACGTCGTATACGGACGGCTGACCGGAACCATGAGGCACGCCCAATGCTGTGGACGCATTGCCCTGGGGATCCATATCGATGACAAGCACTCGGGAGCCGGCCTTGGCCAAAGCAGCGGCAATGTTCACCGTGGACGTGGTCTTGCCCACTCCCCCCTTCTGGTTGGCAACGGCGATGAAACGAGTTCGCGACGGTTGCGGAAAAACAGTCTCGTCCAAAACCCTGGTTCGCTCGCTGGACGACGCCATCTGGAGTCCCACCGAGGACGTTCCATCCGCGAAAATACGCTTGATCACATCATCCGCGGATTCGAATTCATCAGACATCGCCGATGATGATGCATCATTGTTCGCGTTCGTCACTGATCCTCCTTACACACATTACCGCTCCAGTTTTGTGGATTCTATGGACAAGTGCATGGGTTGCGTCAGTGCCCACAAGTTGTGCACAGCAAGGTGAATAACTGTGGATAAGTGTGGATATCATAGCGACAAGGTGAAGAGATTGTATGAAAAAAGCGAGCGATAAACGTTGATTTTAAGCGGTTTTCGAAAAATAGCAGGCAGCGACCGAAAAGGGTGTGGATAAGTGGAGAAGAGGTCCACAATTGTGGATAACTTCTTTTTCACCTGTCATCCTGAGCGAGCGTAGCGAGTCGAAGGATCCTTAACGTTGCGCATTGCTGAGATCGATGAATCGTGCAGAAGATTAAGGATCCTTCGACTCCGCTACGCTTCGCTCAGGATGACAGGAGGGAGAACCCATGCAACACTTCTCATGATGACAGGAGGGGGAATCAGGCAATACCGCTCAGAATGACAACGCCCTGTTTCACGTGAAACGGGACAATAATGCCGCCCCGCCACAGGCCCCTACCGCTTGGTGATGAGGACCACGTGGGTGGGCTCAAGGCCGGGAGCAACGGGAGCTTCCACAACTTGGGGATCCAGACCATGGGCCTTGGAGATCTCCTTGGCGGCCTTGTCCAGCTCGGCCTGGGCGCTGCGGCCCTTGAGGGCCACGAGCTTGCCACCGGGGGCCAGCAGAGGCAGGGTCCAGCCGGCGAGCTTGGTCATGGGGGCCACGGCCCGGCAGGTCACCACAGCAAATCGCTCGGGACCAGCGGCGCCCTTCCGAGAATCATTCTCATTTACAGGCATGCCGGAAGCAGAAGAGACCACAGCATTCGCATCGGCCGCGGACACCGCCTCACGCGCACGCCCACGCGGTCGTCCCACTCCCCTATCGCCACGGCGACGCCGGGAACCGTTACCGGAACCGCCATTGCGAGAACCATGCTTCGAGCCAACCGGCCCGATCAGCTCCTCGGCACGGGCACGACGGATCGTCACATTCGTCAGGCCCATCAATTCCACGCACTCGGCGAGCCATTCCACGCGGCGCTCCATCGGCTCGACCAGCGTCACGCTGAAATCGGGCAAGCAGGCGGCCACGATCAGACCAGGGAAGCCACCGCCGGAACCGATGTCGGCGATCGTCTTGTGGCTGAAGCCCGCGGCGGCCTCGCGCACGAACGGCACGATCGCAGCGGAGTTGAGAATGTGCCGCTCCCATACGATCGGCACATCACGCGGGCCGATCAGTCCACGGGGCTCGCCTTCGGCCATGAGCTTGCCATGGAACAGGGCGAGCGGCTCATAGGCATCGCCCAGCACCTCGCGCACGATGGGCGAACCGTCGAGCTGATCGGTCACCGGGCCCTCGGGAATACCAGCGGTAACACCCACGGTAACACCCGAGGGAGCGTCAGCGGCCACCAGCTCATCGGCCAGCTCGCCAGCCAAACCGCCAGCCGGATTCACATCACTCATCGGCGGGCGCAGCGTCGTCAGCCGCATCGTCGACGTCATCGGCATCGTCAGCGGCGGAGGACTTGAGGTAGATGGTCACGTAGCGGTGCGGCTCCTCGCCGTGCGAGCGGGACTTGAAGCCCTCCTCGCGGACCACGTCGTGCACAATCTTGCGCTCGAAGGAGTTCATGGGCTTGAGGTCCACCGGCTCGCCGATCTCGCGGACCTCATCGATGGCATCCAGAGCCACGTCGCGCAGATGCTGGCGCTTGTGCTTGAGGAAACCGTCCACGTCCACGATCAGGTGGGAACGCTCGCCGGTCTTCTGCTGCACGGCCAGGCGGGTGAGCTGCTGAAGGGCGTCCACTACCTCGCCGTTGCGGCCGATCAGGTGCTTGATGTCCGTGTCGTCATCCGCCACGATCTGAACCATCGGGCGGCCATTGCGCACGCCCATCTCGATGTCGCCATCGTAGTCGGCGATGTCGAGCAGACCTTCGAGATAGTCGGCGGCGATGTCGGCTTCCTCATTGAGCTGATCGATCGTCTTCGCATCATCCTGTGCCATAGTGTCTCCTTACCCAAGCTGGTAACAGTATTCCAGTCCACGCCGACCGCGGCAACGTAGTCGGCGTGGCGAAGCAAAGCGGGGAAGGGCCTTAAAAAAGGGCCTACTTCCTCTTCTTCCTGCGGGAGGGCTGCTGGCGCTGGAAGCCGCTTTCGGCCCTCTGCGCAGCCTCCTCCTTGGCCTTTTCAAGCGCCTCCTCCTCAAGGGAGGGCTCGCCGGCCTTGGCGCGGCGGGCGTTCTCGCGCTTGTGGTCGCGGATCTCTTTCTCCTCGGCGGCCGGGGAGCCCGGCGTGGGGATGGCGTACATCTGATACTGCGAGCGGATCAGGTTGCACACGTTGTTGGTGATCCAGTACACCAGCACGGCGAACGGGAACAGGACGCCGGAGAAGATGTACATGACCGGGAAGCCGAACGCCATGGCCTTCTGCATGGTGTACATGGAACCCTGCATGGAGGCCTTGGGCAGGTTCTTGCGCATGTTGTTGAACTGCAGGAAGAACAGGGACAGGCACATGAGGGCGATGAAGATGCCCATGACGATCTTGCCGTTCAAGTCCGATTCGGCGAAGCGCTGGGAGAGCGTGACGCCAAAGGCCATGGAGTTGGCGAAGTCCTCGGCCACCTCCTTGGTGAACGCGCCGAGCGGCTCGCGCACGCCGGAGGCGATGTACGACACGGCGGACAGCGTGTACCACACGGACATGAAGGCTGGGCCCTGGACGATGGCGATGCCGCACGATCCCATGGGGTTGGCGCCGTTGTCCTGATAGAGCTTCATGGTTTCGCGGCTCATGGCCTCGCGGCTGGCCGGATCGTTCTTGCCCTTGTACTTGCGCTGAATCTTCATGAGCTCGGGCTGGATGGCCTGCGTCTTGCGCATGGACTTCATCGAATGCCACCACACGGGCAGGATGATGGCGTGCACCACGAGCACCAGGAACACGATCGAAAGCACCCATGCGATGCCGGGGCCGTCCTGGAAGCCGATGAGCACCAGAAGATCGTGGAACAGCTTCATGATCCAGGTCTGCAGCCATTCGACCGGTCGCAGGATGGTGTAGATGAAGCCGAAGAAACCGCTGTCAAGCGTGAAATGTTGTGAATCGTACATGATTGTGTGGGTCCTACTCCTTGGATTCCCAAGCCAATGGCGTCACGCGCGGCTCCTCATGGGCTTTGGACCACGAGAACCGATAGAACGGCGAGAACCGCTGCGGCACGTCGTCGATGCCCCCGGCATTCCACGGCATGCAGCGAAGGATGCGCATGACGGCGAGCAGGCCGCCCCTGAACGCACCGAAACGTTGGATGGCTGTCAGCGCATAGGCCGAACAGCTCGGATAATAGCGGCACCGCGGAGGCGAGAGCGGAGAGATCCATTTCTGATACCAGCGGATCGCGGACCCCATGGCCCCGGCGATCACCGAACCCGCCATGCTAGGCGTCCCTGGTGGCCGAGGTTCTGGCGCTGATCCTGCGGAACATGCCGCCGATCTGCTCCTCCAATTGGGCGTATTCTGCATGCGACGCGGAGGGCTTGGCCCTCAGGACGACGTCGCACGATTCCGGCAGCTGGTCCTCGTATCGGGCGGCCAACTGTCGGAACCTGCGCTTCACCCCGTTGCGGGTGACCGCTTTGCCCACCGCCTTGGAAACCGCCAGTCCCAAACGACGCCGCGGCTCGCCATCGGCATTGGACGACGAGGGGACGCGGTAGTGCGCCACAATGTCCCTCGAGCCCACCTTCGTGCGGGTCTTGAGGACCGCGACGAATTCCTGATGGCTTTTGAGCCGTTCCACGTTCAGGCCAGCGGTTCCGTTGAGAATCAGGCGGAGAGGGTCTTGCGGCCCTTGTTGCGACGGGCGTTGATCACAGCGCGGCCGGAACGGGTGCGCATGCGAACGCGGAAGCCGTGCTTCATGTGACGGCGACGGTTGTTGGGCTGGAATGTCCTCTTCATAGTTTGTACTCCCGGGTCTGTTTTGAGCCATGCGTGCGCATGGCTTCTCTTGAAGTCAAGCTATACCAAATTACACACCTGCCGGGACGGAGTCAAACGGAGGTTTCGGAAACCGAGTTATCCACCGTTCCTTGCACATATGTGGATAACGGCTGATCCACAGACTTCCCGAGGCCGGCGGGCGCACGAGGGGTGGTTATCCACAGATTCCACACACGTTATTCACAGCTTTTGTGCGCGCAACACGCGAACGCTGTGGATAACTTCGACAAAGCGGTGTAAACATGGTCTACTGTCTATTTGTCACAACTGTCGCATGTTTCGCCGCGCGCACGAGGAGAAGAGAGGTGAACCCCATGGCACAGACCACGCCCGAGGCCGATACCCGGCGCATTTGGGGCACCGTACTGCAGCTGCTGCAGCACAACGACTCCCTGACCGCACGGGACAAGGGATGGCTCGGGGACATCGAACCGGAGGCCATGTTCGGCACGACGATCGTGCTGCGCGTCTCCAGCAAGGCCACCCAGCAGGCGATCATGGACGTGCTCAACGCCCCGCTGCTCGAAGCGCTCAACATGGTGACGGGCAAGGACATGTTCCCGGCCGTCAAGGTGGTGCCCAAGAGCCGCCAATCGGCCCCCAAGGAGGATCCGGCGACCCGCGATTCGTGGAGCGAGCCGGCCCCCACCCCCGCGTCCCTGTTCGGCGACCGGTCCCACCGCAGGACCCCGGAGCCGCAGCGCCGCGCCCCCGAACCCGAGCCGCAGCGCGTGCCGGAACAGCCGAGCATCGCCGATCTGGCCGATTCGTACGCCAGCCAGGCCATGGTCCAGCCCACGTTCGACACGCCGAACTACCCGGCGGACGGCCGGCGCATCGAGCGCGACCCAGGCACGCACCTGAACAAGAACGCCACGTTCGACACGTTCGTGCCGGGCGACTCGAACCGGTTCGCTCGCACGGTGGCGCTGGCCGTGGCGGAGGGATCCGGCCGCGACTTCAACCCCCTGTGCATCTACGGCGGGTCGGGCCTGGGCAAGACCCACCTGCTCAACGCGATCGGCAACTACGCGCTGGTCAAGGACCCCACGCTGAAGGTCCTGTACGTCACCAGCGAGGAGTTCACCAACGAGTTCATCTCCGCGCTGCAGAACTCCGCGCGCTCGCAGGGGCAGATCGCCGAATTCAACCGCCGCTACCGCGAGGTGGACGTGCTGCTGATCGACGACATCCAGTTCCTGAGCGGCAAGACCGAGACGATGGAGCAGTTCTTCCATACGTTCAACGCGCTCTACCAAGCCAACAAGCGCATCGTGATCGCCTCCGATGTGGCGCCCAAGAACCTCAAGGGCTTCGAGGCACGACTCATCTCCCGCTTCGATTCGGGCCTGACCGTGGACGTCAAGCCGCCGGATCTGGAGACCCGCATCGCGATCCTGCGCATGATCGCCTCACGCAACAACGTGGCCGTCCCCAACGACGTGCTGGATCTGATCGCCGAGCGCTTCACGGAGAACATCCGTGAGCTGGAGGGCGCCCTGACCCGCGTCACCGCGGTCGCGAGCCTCAACAACCAGCCCGTGACGCGCGCGCTGGCCGAGCAGACCCTGCAGGACTTCTTCGCCACGGACGTGGAAATCAAGCCCACGGACATCATCACGCAGGTGGCCAAGTACTTCCGCCTGACGTTCGACGATCTGGTGGGCCGCTCGCGCACCAAGAACATCGCCAACGCCCGTCAGATCGCCATGTACCTGGCCCGCGAGATGACCAGCATGTCCCTGTTCGACATCGGCCAGGTGTTCGGCGGGCGCGACCACACCACCGTCCTGCACGCCTACCAGCGCATCAGCGACGAAATGCAGGAGAAGCGCGAGACCTACAACTACGTGATGGAACTGACCGTCCGCCTCAAGCAGCATCCGAACAACTGACTTCGTCCGCGGGCACGAAGGCCCACCCCGTCATCCTGAGCACTGAGCCGTTAAGCGGACAGCCCGGTGGGCTGTCCGTAGGCAGGCTGAGCCGTTAAGCAAACGCCGGTGGCGTTTGTAGGCGAAGGCGAACGACAGTGAGCGAATAATGCTGCGGCCGCAGGCCGTCCGCGATTGCGGTCGAGCCGCCGCCAAGGCGGCGACGGTCCGGCGCAGCCGGACACCGTAGCGTAGTCGAAGGATCCTTAATTCCCCCCGCGCTGCCCGGGCCTACGACTTATGCATGAGGTCAAGGATCCTTCGACTCGCTCCGCTCGCTCAGGATGACGTAGGGGAAACCGCGCGGTGCTCAGTATGACAGGGTTGTGCACAAGTCGCAGCCAAGCCGGCGCCCACATATCCCAAAAGTTATCCACAGGGTTGTGCACGAATGTGGGTAACCGCGGGGTATAATCGGTTGAAAACGCCGAAATCGGCCGTGAATAACATGTGTATCCATCCACCGATTTTGTGGACAACCCAAAGCAGCCTCGACAACGGTGGATAACCGGCCTACTTGTCCACAATCGCATTCGCATGTTATCCCCTGTGCACAACGCCGTGCACAACCGTCGTTTCGCGGAAAATCGGAGTTATCCACACTATCCACCGCCCTTATTATGACGATGATTGATACTTAAACCCCCATAGCCGCCATCATCACCGCGATCGCCGGGTCGCCGTTCGGCCGGCCGCGGGCCGGCTAGAATGAAACCCAGCAACGAGTTACGAAGCCGAACCCAAGGGGCACCATGAAAGTCGAAATCAATTCCGCAGCTCTGGCCGACGCCGTCGCCTGGACCACCCGAGTCATTCCCGCACGTCCCGCCACGCCGATCCTCGCCGGCATCCGCCTTGAGGCGATTGACGGCACGCTGCAGCTAAGCGCGTTCGATTACGAAGTTTCCGCGCGCCATCACATCGAGGCGGGCGTCGATGAGGCCGGGTCGGTCCTCGTGCAGGGCAAGCTCCTCGCGGACATCACAAAGAGCCTGCCGGCCGAGAAGGCCTACCTCGCCACGGACGACTCGAAGATGACCATCACCTCCGGCAAGTCCACGTTCACCCTGCAGCTCATGCCGGACGCCGAGTACCCGGATCTGCCGGTCGTCCCGGCCAAGCTCGGTCAGGTTGATGGACCCACCTTCGCGCAGGCCGTCTCCCAGGCCTCCGTCGCCGTCTCCCGAGAGGAGAACCGCCCGGTGCTCACCGGCGTGAAGATCAGCTTCGAGGGCGACAAGGTGGTCATGACGGCCACGGATCGTTTCCGTCTGTCCCGCGCCAGCTTCACCTGGAGCCCGGCGAACCCGGACGTCAGCACGATCACCCTGGTTCGCGGCAGTCTGCTCAAGGACATCGCCCGCTCGCTGGACACCGCGCAGAACGTGGTCATCGACTTCGACGAGGACAACGGCTCGCTGCTCGGCTTCGAGAACGCCGGCCGCGTGTCCACCTCCCAGCTCATCGACGGCGAGTTCCCGGCCGTGGACCGCCTGTTCGCCAGCGACTACCCGATCCAGGCCGTCATCAACCGCCAGCTGCTCATCGACGCGATCAAGCGCGTCTCGCTGGTGGCCGAGCGCAACGCCCCGATCCGCATGGCCTTCGCCGGCCAGGAGCTCACCCTGTCCGCCGGCGCGGTCGACGAGGCCCAGGCGCTGGAGACCCTGGACGTGGACATGGACGGCGACGACATCACCGTGGCCTTCAACCCGTCCTACCTTGTGGAGGGTCTGAGCGCGATCACCGAACCGTTCGTGCGCATGAAGATGACCACCGCCGTCAAGGCCGTGGAGTTCAACGGCCAGCAGGAGGCCGATTCGGACGAGTCCATGGACTACCGCTACCTGCTCGTGCCGATGCGGTTCAACTCCTGATGCACATCTCCCGCCTGGCGCTGGACCACTACCGCTCGTGGACCTCGTGCGTGGTGGACCTCTCCCCCGGCGTCAACATCCTTCAGGGCCGCAACGGTCTGGGCAAGACCAACCTCGTGGAGGCCATCGAGGTGCTGGCCACCGGCTCGAGCCATCGCACGTCGTCCTCGCTGCCGCTGGTGCAGCGCGGCGAGCGGACCGCCACGATCCGCGCGAACGTCGACGACTCCGGCCGGTCCACCACCTACGAGCTCACCGTGCCGGCCCGCGGCGCCAACCGCGCGCGGATCAACGGCGGCCCGTCGCTCTACATGCGCGACATCCTGGGCCGCATCCCGTGCGTCACCTTCGCGCCGGAGGACCAGCGGCTCGTGTCCGGGGACCCGGCCGGCCGCCGCGGATTCCTCAACCAGGCGGGCTCGCTGCTGGATCCGGGCTACTGGGATCTGGCGCAGCGGTTCGTGCGCATCGCCAAGCAGCGCGCGGCCCTGCTCAAGCAGCTGGCCAATGGCGTCGACGCCTCCATGAGCGGCCTGGAGATCTGGACCGGCCAGTTCATCGAGGCGGGCGTGGCCCTGACCCGGCTGCGTGCGCGGCTGGTGGAGCGGCTGGACGGCCCGTTCTCGCGCATCTACGCGCGGCTGGCCGGGGATTCGGGCGCCAGCGAGGCGCGGCTGGTGTATGAGCCGAGCTTCGACGAGGTGCTGGCGTTCGACGAGCCCGAACCTCATATCAGTGAGCATTTCCGCCGCATCTACCCCGGTGAGGCGTCCCGCGGCGTGAACCTGCTGGGCCCGCAGCGCGACGATGTGTCGATCGAGCTCATGGGCGTGCCCGCGCGCGAATACGCCTCCAACGGCGAGATGTGGACCATGGCCCTGGCGCTCAGAATGGCGCTGTTCGAGGTGATCGGCGAGACCGGCGCCAATCCGATCGTGATCTTGGACGATGTGTTCGCGCAGCTGGACGAGTCGCGCCGCGGGCAGATCCTCGACTTCGCCGCCGGGCGGGAGCAGGTGCTCATCACCGTGGCCGCGCACGGGGACATCCCCCATCTGGATGGCCTGGGGACGCGGCCGCAGGTGATCGACGTGGCCGCGGTCAGGGCGGCCGAATCGTCAGAGGCACCCGATGATGTGAAGGCGACCCTATGACCCCGCCGATCGCCGAAACCCTGAAGCTGGACGCGCGCAAGCTGCCGGCGCAGGTGTTCGAACGCTTCACCCGCCGCCAGTTCTCCCGCAAGGCGCGCGAGGAACGGGCCGAGCGGGCGTGGGAGAGCTTCGGCAAGCCAGGACGGGACCCCGCGCGTCTGGGATCCGTGGCCGATGTGCTGGCCATCCGGGGCAACTGGGGGCCGCATCTGCGGCTCGCGCAACTGGAGAACCACTGGGACGAGGTGGTGGGCCCGCAGATCGCCCTGCACTCGCGTCCCGGCGGATACGATCATGGCGTGCTCACCATACGCACCGAGTCCGGGGTGTGGGCCACCCAGCTGACCTATCTGATCCCGCAGCTCAAGGCGAAAATCGCCGAGCGGCTGGCAGGTTTGCCCATCGAACAAATCGTGGTCACAGGCCCGCGCGCGTCCTCCTTCGCACGCGGCCGATTCGGTCGTACAGGGCGTTGACGTCCGAATCTGCTAGTACCCTATCTAAGGATATGTTCACGCCCAGAAACGCCCTTTATTCGCGTTTTGGGACGGTTATGGAAGCGACGCGGCCCTCACCATGGAGGGAACGGCGCATGAAAGGAACTCTTCAGTGGCAGAACTCAATACTGGGGACACACCGGATATCGAATCCGACGAACTGCAGGATTCGCAGCTGGACGATTCACTGGCACCCGAGCACTATGACGCCTCGGATCTGAAGGTGCTCGAAGGTCTGGAGGCCGTGCGCATCCGCCCGGGCATGTACATCGGTTCCACCGGCCCCCGAGGCCTGCACCATCTGGTCTACGAGATCGTCGACAACTCCGTCGACGAGGCGCTCGCGGGCTATGCCACCCATATTGAGGTGACCATCCTTCCCGGCAACGGCATCCGCGTCGTGGACGACGGCCGAGGCATCCCCGTGGACGAGGTGCCCGGCGAGGGCGTCTCCGGCGTCGAGACCGTCATGACCAAGCTGCACGCCGGCGGCAAGTTCGGCGGCGGTGGCTACGCGGTCTCCGGCGGCTTGCACGGCGTGGGCATCTCCGTGGTCAACGCCCTGTCCACCCGCGTGGACATCGAGGTGCGCCGCCAGGGATTCCACTGGACCCAGACCTACATCGACCAGAAGCCCACCGCGCATCTGGCCAAGGGCCGTCCCATGGACGAGGGCGAGTCCACCGGCACTGCCGTGACCTTCTGGGCCGATCCGGCGATCTTCGAGACCACCGTCTACGACTTCGAGACCCTGCGCAGCCGCTTCCAGCAGATGGCGTTCCTCAACAAGGGCCTCAGGATCACCCTCACCGACGAGCGCCAGCTCGACGAGGCGGGCGACGAGGTGGCCGGCGACGGCGACAACGTGGCCGAGGAGCTGCACCAGACCGTCACCTACCAGTACGCCAACGGCATCAAGGACTACGTTGCCTACCTGGTCAAGACCCGCAAGGCCACGCCGGTCGAGGAGGACGTGATCGACTTCGAGGCCGAGGACCTGAAGCTCGGCATCTCCGCGGAGATCGCCATGCAGTGGACCACCGCCTACTCCGAGGCCGTGCACACCTTCGCCAACACCATCTCCACCACCGAGGGCGGCACCCACGAGGAGGGCTTCCGCGCGGCGCTCACCGGCATGATCAACCGCTACGCCAGGGACAAGAACATCCTCAAGGACAAGGACGAGAACCTCTCCGGCGACGACGTGCGCGAGGGACTGACGGCCGTGGTGTCCGTCAAGCTCACCACCCCGCAGTTCGAGGGCCAGACCAAGACCAAGCTGGGCAACTCCGAGGCCAAGGCCTTCGTGCAGCGCGTCATGACCGAGAAGCTGGGCGACTGGTTCGACGCCCACCCCTCCGAGGCCAAGATGATCATCCAGAAGGCCATGGAGGCCTCCCGCGCCCGCATCGCCGCCAAGAAGGCCCGCGAGAACACGCGCCGCAAGTCCATCTTCGAGTCGGCCGGCATGCCGGACAAGCTCAAGGACTGCCAGTCGAACAACCCGGCCGAGTGCGAGCTGTTCATCGTGGAGGGCGATTCCGCAGGCGGCTCCGCCATCCAGGGACGCAACCCGATCACGCAGGCAATCCTGCCGCTTCGAGGCAAGATCCTCAACACCGAGCGCGCCAGCCTGGATCGCATGATGAAGTCGGACACCATCGAGTCGCTGATCACCGCGATCGGCGGCGGCTACGGCGAGGAGTTCGACCTGAGCAAGGTGCGCTACCACAAGGTCATCATCATGGCCGATGCCGATGTGGATGGAGCGCACATCGCCACGCTGAACCTGACGCTGTTCTTCCGCTACATGCGGCCCATGATCACCGCCGGCTACGTGTACGTGGCCATGCCGCCGCTGTACCGTCTCAAGTGGACCAAAGGCCCGCACGACTTCGTCTACACGGACACCGAGCGCGACCGCAAGCTCGCCGAGGGCAAGGCGGCCGGCCGCCAGCTGCCCAAGGGCGAGGGCATCCAGCGCTACAAGGGTCTGGGCGAGATGACGTATCAGGAGCTGTGGGAGACCACCATGGACCCCGACCACCGCATCCTGAAGCAGATCCACATCGAGGATGCGGCGCAGGCCGACGAGACGTTCTCCATGCTCATGGGCGACGAGGTGGAGCCGCGCCGCCTGTTCATCCAGCGCAACGCGAAGGATGTGCGCTTCATCGACGCCTAGGCGGCGATGAACCATAGGCAGAGCATCGACGTGTGATGCGGCGATGAATGGCAAGCAGAGTATCGACGCGTGATGCGGCGATGCCCTGCCGACCGGCGGGCAGCCCGCGATTCGTGATTCTTACGGAATAAAGGAAGTTTGTAAGTGGCAGACGAAACCAACAACAACGACGGCGAGATCTTCGACGGTCAGCCCACGCCCGACGGCTCCAGCGAGCCGCTGAGCCCCCAGGAGGCCGACAAGACCGACTACGGCCTGCTCAAGGGCACGGCCATCGTCCAGCGCGACCTGCAGAAGGAGATGCGCGAATCGTACCTCTCCTACGCCATGAGCGTGATCGTGGACCGCGCCCTGCCGGATGTGCGCGATGGCCTCAAGCCCGTGCACCGCCGCGTGGTCTACGCGATGTACGACGGTGGCTACCGTCCCGATCGCGGCTACAACAAGTGCGCCCGCGTGGTGGGCGAGGTCATGGGTAAGTACCACCCGCATGGCGATTCGGCCATCTACGACACCCTGGTGCGCATGGCCCAGTCGTGGTCGATGCGCTACCTGCTGGTGGACGGCCAGGGCAACTTCGGCTCCCCCGGCGACGATCCGGCAGCCGCCATGCGTTACACCGAGTGCCGCATGGCCCCGCTCGCCATGGAGATGGTCAGGGACATCGACAAGGACACCGTCGACTTCATCCCCAACTACGACGGCAAGACGCAGGAGCCGACCGTGCTGCCCGCGCGCTTCCCGAACCTGCTGGTCAACGGCTCGTCCGGCATCGCCGTGGGCATGGCCACCAACATCCCGCCGCACAACATGCGCGAGGTGGCGGATGGCGTCCATTGGGCGCTCGATCACCCCGACGCCTCCCGCGAGGAGCTGCTCGAGGCCCTGCTGCAGCGCATCAAGGGCCCGGACTTCCCCACCGGCGCCACGATCCTGGGCCACAAGGGCATCGAACAGGCGTACCGCACCGGCCGCGGACTGATCACCATGCGCGCGGTGGTCAACACCGAGGAGATCAAGGGCCGCATGTGCCTGGTGGTCACCGAGCTGCCCTATCAGGTCAACCCGGACCGTCTGGTCGTCTCCATCCGCGAGGCCGTGCGCGACGGCAAGATCACCGGCATCGCGGACATGCGCGACGAGACTTCCGGCCGCACCGGCCAGCGCCTGGTGCTCGTGCTCAAGCGCGACGCCGTGCCGAAGGTGGTGCTCAACAACCTGTACAAGCACTCCCAGCTCCAGCAGACGTTCGGCGCGAACATGCTCGCCCTGGTGGACGGCGTGCCGCGCACCCTGAGCCTGGACGCCTTCATCCGCCACTGGGTCAAGCACCAGCTGAGCGTGATCGCCCGCCGCACCGCGTACCTCAAGCGCGAGGCCGAGGAGCGCGACCACATCCTGCAGGGCTACCTGAAGGCCCTGGACATGATCGACGAGGTCATCGCCCTCATCCGCGCTTCCAAGGACGTGGACACCGCCCGAACGGGCCTTATGGAGCTGCTCGACGTGGACGATGTCCAGGCCGACGCGATCCTGGCCATGCAGCTGCGCCGTCTGGCCGCCCTGGAACGCCAGAAGATCCTCGACGAGCATGAGGAGCTGCAGCGCAGGATCGCCGATTACGCGGACATCCTCGCCAAGCCCGAGCGCCAGCGCAGGATCATCGGCGACGAGCTCGACGAGATCGTGGCCAAGTATGGCGACGATCGCCGCACCAAGATCCTGCCGTTCAGCGGTGAGATGAACGTCGAGGACCTGATCGCCGAGGAGAACGTGGTCGTCACGGTCACGCACTCCGGCTTCATCAAGCGCACCAAGGCCGACGAATACCGCGCCCAGCACCGCGGCGGCAAGGGCATCAAGGGCGCCAAGCTGCGCGAGGACGACGTGGTGGACCACTTCTTCCTCACCTCCACGCACAACTGGCTGCTGTTCTTCACCAACAAGGGCCGCGTCTACCGCATCAAGGCGTACGAGCTGCCGGAGGGGTCGCGCGACTCCAAGGGCCAGCACGTGGCCAACCTGCTGCAGTTCGCGCCGGACGAGACGATCCAGACCGTGCTGTCCATCCCGAACTACGAGGTCACCGAGTACTTGGTGCTCGCTACCCGCTCCGGCAAGATCAAGAAGACCCGTCTGGCGGAGTACGATTCGCCGCGTCAGGGCGGTCTGATCGCCGTGCGCCTCACCGAGTCCGAGGACGGGTCGTGGACCGACGAGCTCGTGGGCGCCGCGCTGTGCAACTCCACCGACGACATCATCCTCGTCTCCAAGCTGGGCATGAGCCTGAAGTTCCAGGCCGACGACGAGCAGCTGCGCCCGATGGGCCGCCAGACCGCCGGCGTGCAGGGCATGAAGTTCCGCGACGGCGACGAGCTGCTGGCCATGGACGTGGTCTGGGGCGACTCCGACAAGGATCTGCTCGTGGTCACCAACGAGGGCTTCGCCAAGCGCACGGCCGTCGAGGAGTACCGCCTGCAGGGCCGAAACGGCTTCGGCGTCAAGGCCGTGCAGCTGACCGAGGAGCGCGGCACGCTCGTGGGCGCGGTGATCGTCTCCGAGGACGACCAGATCATGGCGATCATGAAGTCCGGTAAGGTGATCCGCTCCGATGTGGCCGAGGTCAAGCGCACCGGCCGCACCACGCAGGGCGTCACGCTGGCCAAGCCGGACAAGGGCGACGAGATCATCTCCATCGCGCGCAACGAGGAGAAGGACGACGAGGATGAGACGGCCGGCGAGATCGTCGCGGACAACGCGGCGGCCGATGGCACGGCTCCGGCGGCTTCGGCGGCTCAGGCCGCTGGCGAGACCGGCGAGACCGATCCGGCCACCGCCTCGGACGCCACGTCACAATCCGGTGAAGCCCCGGCCGAAGCCGGCGACGGTGTGCAAGAGTAGTGGTAGTCTGCCCTAAGACGTCCAAGCCAAGCGTCCAGTCGAAACAGGAGTAGCCATGACCGATATGAACGAGCCCGTGCAGGAGTCCGGTGAGCATCTGGGCCGCGAGGCCCGTTCCGTGGCTTCCGAGGTCCCCGCGGCCATCCCGGCGCGCGAGGCGGGCGGACAGGCCCGTGTCGCCGCGCCCGCCAACCGCCGTGGCGTGCCCCGCGCCCGCCGCATGAAGCTCTCGCTCACGCACGTGGACCCGTGGAGCGTGGCCAAGGTCTCGTTCCTGCTGGCCATCGCCGGCGCGATCATCCAGATCGTCGCGGTGGCGCTCATCTGGGCGCTGCTCGAGTTCATGGGCCTGTTCAACCAGCTCACGCAGATGATGTCGAACACCGGCCTGAACTTCAACCTCGGCAGCATGCTGCAGTTCGGCACGGTGATCAGCGCGGTGACGATCTTCTCGATCTTCGAGGTGGTGCTCGTCATGGTGCTCGCCACCATCGGCGCGTTCCTGTACAACGTGGTGTGCGCCCTCGTGGGCGGCGTGCACGTCACATTGGGCGATGACTGACATGGCCGCGCGCAACAATCCAGCGCAGGCCCCTGACGCACAGCCGTCGGTTTCGGAAAACCCGGAATCGGCGGCTGTCGCCGTAGATGGGGGCAATTCGACGGAATCGGCCGCGGTGTCGAATATGGCGTCGAATTCCGGGGCGACGGGCGGTTCCGGGGCTTCCTCCTCGACTTCCTCGACTTCCTCGACTTCCGGGGCTTCTGGTGCTTCCGGGGCTTCCGCGTCGGCGGACCCATCGGCCGCACCCGTCCAGACTCTCGCGGACTCCCCATCCGGCGACGATAGGCCGAGCCACCCGCCCTACCGCGTTGACGACTGGCGGGACGACGACATCATCGACGGCTACCAGCGGGCCACCGTGCATCTCGGTCCCGATCCGGAGGGCGTGGACGGCCAGGCGATCGCCACCTTCGTCCGCAAGAACCCGGACAAACTGAGCTTCGTGGAACGTGTGCGGCGCAAGCTGCGGCACCGGGTGTTCGGCAAGCCGCTGGCGATCATGTACCTGCACGGGTGGAACGACTACTTCTACCGCCGGCACGCCTCCGAATACTGGGAGTCGCTCGGCATCGCGTTCTACGCCGTCGATCTGCGGCGGTACGGGCGCAGCTACCGGGCCGGAGAGACCGCCGGATACATCGAGGACCTGCACGACTACGCGGCCGAACTTGACGCGCTGCGCGACCAGATCGTGCGGGAGATGGGCGACGACGTGCACATCCTGGCCATTGGGCATTCCGAGGGCGGACTGATCATGTCGCTGTGGGTCAACCGCGAGCAGCCCCACCACGTGCGCGCACTCGCGCTCAATTCCCCGTGGCTGGAGCTGCAGGGCAATACGATGTTCAGGCTCATCACCACGCCGGTGCTCAAGGGCTTCCTGCTGGCCGGGGGCAAGACCCCCTTGCCGCTGAATGACCCGGGATTCTACGGGCGCACGATCGAACGGGATAGCGGCGGCGAATGGGACTACCCCTCCTCGCTGGCCGCCACGGGCGCGCAGTTCCAGCCGCGCGCCGGATGGATGCAGGCGATCTTCCGCGGGCAGGCCGAGGTGGCCGCCGGGCTCGACATCCAGGTGCCGGTGCTCGTGTGCACCTCCGACCGCTCGATGCTGCAGGGCTCGTGGGACGAGGCCATGCGCGAATGCGATGTGGTGCTGGACGTGGTCGCCATCCGCCAGGCCGCGCTGAAGCTGGGCGATCTGGTGACCGTGGCGCGCATCCGCGGCGGCATCCACGACCTGACGATGAGCCGGCCCGAAGCGCGGCGGCACTACTTCGGCCTCGTCACCTCATGGGGCGGCCAGACCGCGTGGCGCACGTTCCTGCCCACCCCGTTGGTGCGTTCGGCGCTGGGGCGGCTGTAGGCCCCTACCGCATCGCGCACACGGTCAGGTAGACGGCCACCACGTGGCAGGCGTACCCCGCGACCGTGCCCAGATGGAAGACCTCGTGGTATCCGAACCAGCCCGGCACCGGATTGGGCTTGCGCTGGGCGAAGCAGACCGCGCCGGCGATGTAGGCGGCTCCGCCCGCGGCGATCAGGATCGTGGCCGCCGGGCCAACAGCCGGGGCGGTCCACAGGAACGGGATCAGCGTGACCGGCGCAAGGCCGAGCACGATGTAGATCATCGTGAAGATCCAGTCGTGGTTGTGGTACCAGATCACGTGCGCGACCGATCCGATCAGCGCGGCGGTCCAGATGACGATCAGATACGGCCGGCGGATGCGCTCGTCCAGCGCGAAGAGGAATGGGGTGTTCGTGCCGGCGATGATCAGGAAGATGTTGCAGTAGTCGATCTGGCACAGCACCTTGTTCATGCGCGGACCCCAGTGGCCGATGTGCAGTAGCGAGCTGTTGCCGAACAGCAGCATCGCCGTCGCCCCGTACACCGCGCAGGCGGCCTTGATCGGGCCCCATGGCGCCACGCAGATCAGCACGATCGACGCGGCCACCGCCAAGGGGAAGGTGATGAGGTGCATCACGCCGCGCAGACGTGGTTTGGCGATGTAGTCGCGTTCGGGGCGATTGCGACGTTCCGGGTGCCGCAGCAGACGCTCCTCGCGCTGGGCGGCCTTGCGGGCTTCGGTGGCTTGCCGGACACGTTGGCGGGCGCGCTCGATCCTCTCGCGCACCTCGCGCTCGCGTGTGCCGTTCGGATTCGTGCTCGTCGTCATGCCTGCCATGCTCATGCTTCCGATCGTAGCCGGACTAACTTACGGAAGCGTAACTTTTTGCTGAAGGGATGGTGGGTGCGTTGTCATCCTGAGTGAGCGCAGCCTGTCATCCTGAGCGCAGCGAAGGATCCTTGACCTTGTGCACAAGGTCAAGGATCCTTCGCTGCGCTCAGGATGACGGCGGGGGCGATCTACGGAACTCAGGATGACGATGGGGGTGTTCTGTCCCGCTCAGGATGAGTGATTCCGGATGGCCTCGCCGATCCGATCGTCGCGCGTGCCCTCGGTGATGACCGGCAGGTAAGGACGGTGCCGGTCCACGATCTGCAGCAATCGGGCCACCGGGGCTATGCCGTCGCCGATCTGGCATGGGACGATCGCCGTCGGTCCATCGGCGCCCCGTTCCACCGTGAAATCCTTGAGGTGGAAGGCGACGATCCGATCGCCGAACCTCCGGAACGCCTCCTCGGTGACGGCCACCTCGCGCTCGGCGGGATCGCTTGGATCCACGGCCGCATCGCCCGCCTGGTCGCCGATCGCATGCCCCGCCGGATCGAGGATGATGCCCAGGAACGGCGAATCGACCTCGCGCAGCAGCCGTTCGGTGGAATCGAGATCGTGCAGCGCGTGATGCGGGCACGGCTCGAGGCCCACGATCGCCCCGAAGCGCTCGCCGACCGCGACGAGACGCTCCACGGTCCCGCGGAATTCGCGCCAGGCGGTTTCGGAAGCGGTTCGGGCGGACGATTCCGCGATGTGTCCGAGCCGCCCCGGATGCGTGCCCACCACGGGGGCGCCGAAGTACCGCGCATGCCGCAGATAGGCTTCGAATGCGGCCATCGCCCCGGCATGGCGTACCGGATCGGGGTCCGTGAGATTGACATAGCAACCCAGCACGGCCACCGAAACCCCATGCGCGGCAAGGGTTGCGCGGCAGTACTCCCCCATTCCGGGGTTGATCGCACCGGGCCCGGACGGCACGCCCGGGAACGACTTGCCAAGCGCCAGCTGCACGCATCGGGCACCCTGCGCCTCAAGACCGATCGCCAATGATTCGAAATCCGCGGCCGTGACGTCGTGGCCGCGCGCGCCGAAGTTGATCATGCCGCCACTGTATGCGCGGATGGCGATTCGAGGCCGATCCGTTGGCGTCGGTTGCATGCCGGGTGCGGCATTCTGAGGGCGCCCTCCCCCATTCTTGGCGGATTTCCCCGTCATCCTGAGCGAAGCACAATCTCGCCCTGTCATCCTGAGCATGCCCCACGTCATCACGGGTGGTTTTCTCGTCATCCTGAGCGCAGCGAAGGATCCTTAATTTGTGCACGGGATTAAGGATCCTTCGACTCCGCTACGCTTCGCTCAGGATGACGGAGGGCCCACGTTCTGGCGTCCGGCTCCGCTCGCTCAGAATGACGGGAGAGGATGGATTCCGGCTACGCTTTGCTCAGGATAACGAAAACTCACTCAGGATTGTTGAGAGCGCTAAGGTCCACGGTGAACGGCAGGGAATCGGGCAAGTGCTCGGGTTCAAGGAACATGCTCATGTACAGGGGCAGATAGGTGATCGGTCCCGATTGCTCCACATTGCCTTTGCAAAGCACGTAAGCCTGGTCCAGATGCCATTCGGGAACCGACATGATTTTGCTGAGCGCATGATGGCGGGTCCAGTCATTGCCGGACTTCACCTCGATCGGCAGTGCACGTGTGCCGGACTGCACCACGAAATCCACTTCGCCGTAGCGTTTTGAATCGAAATAGTATGTGGGGAAGCCGTGCGCCACGAGTTCCTGCGCGATCGCATTTTCAGTGATCTCGCCCATGTTCACGTCCAGATCACCCTGCAGGATCGGCACCTGCACATTCTCCAGCGCCTGGGCGCACAGCAGTCCGGTATCCCCCATGAACAGCTTGAACAGGCTTCGTTTGCGGCTGGCGGGCAGGGGCGGAACCGGGGCCTCCACGTTATAGCAGGGCAGGGCCACGCCGGCGTCCGCGAGCCAGAGGAAGCTGCTTGCATATCGATTATGCCGGGCGTTTTTGCCCAGATCCGCCAGCACGAACCGACGGTTGCGGTCGTTGAGTTGGGATGGGACGGCGTCGAAGATCGCGCGGATCTTCGTCCGGTCCGCGCGGTCCGCGTATTTGGCGATGTCCAGACGATACAGGGCGAGGATATCGCGTTGCAGCTGAACCACTTGGGCGATGTCATGCGTATCCACATACCGTTGCACGATCTCGGGCATGCCGCCCACCACCATGTAGGCCGAAAACAGGCGCATCATGGTCTCATGTATGGTCCCGTTGACCGGTTTGCGGCATTCGAAACGGTCGCGCAGCAGATCGAATGTGGTCTGCTGCACACCGCAGGCCCGGCAGAATTCCATGAAATCCATGGGATACATGCGGTGCCGCTCCTCGAAGCCGACCGGATAGGATTCCACGTCCGCGGTGCGCACGCCCAGCAGCGAACCCGTCTCCACATAGTCGAATCGCCCATCCTCCACCAGGAATTTGATGGCAGTGCGGGCGCGCGGGCACTCCTGGACCTCGTCGAGCAGCACTAGGGTGTTTCCCGGTTCAAGGGGTTGCCGCAGATATGCCGTGAGATTGGCGACGATGGTATTGGCATCGAGCGGTCCGGAGAATATGTCGCCGGCATGCGGGTCGGTCAGGAAATTCAGTTCCGCGAACCGTTCGTAGCGCCGCCGCGCGAAGTCGCGCACCACCGTGGTTTTGCCGGTTTGCCTGGCGCCGGTCAGCATCAGCGCCTTGCGTCGAGAAGACTTGCTCCACGCCTCCAACGTCTTCGTGATTGTGCGCTCAAGCATGGCGTTTCCTTCATCTGTCACGTTTTTCCTGATATTCAGGGTACTCTTTGTCACGTTTTTCTCAAGTTTTTGGGCATGATCTGTCACGTTTTGCGAGTTGTGAGGTGGAAGGTCGTCATCCTGAGCACAGCGAAGCGGAGTCGAAGGATCCTTAATCCCCGCACTCGGACGACCATAGCGCGTAGCCGAAAGTCCCTGATGCTACGTGTCCCTGATGCTACGCCTGCCCATTGGATTTGCTCATTTTGCGCGCCGGCGAATCATCCTGGCGTCGTGTGATCGCCGTGCGGCGCAACATTGCGGGCTGTGCGGACCGAAATCGGCGATTCGCAGCACTATCGGGTCGTTTTCTGGGCGATTTTCGGCCCGATAGTGCTGCGAATTCCGGATTTCGGTCCGCACAGCCCGTATTTCCCGTATTTCCCGGTTTGATGACACCGGTTTGATGACGTCCGTTCTGTAAAAAAGTTACAGAACGAACCTCGAGGAGAGGGCTAAGCGGTACGTTCTGTAAATCTGTTACGGAAGGTACTTGGGAGAAGCGCCTGAGAGGGGTGCCCAGGGGCTGTTTCATGAGTATTCCGGTCATCCTGAGCGCGCAGGGGCATGGAAGTTCCCCGCTGTCATCCTGAGCGAAGCGAAGGATCCTTAACTTTGTGCACACAGTTAAGGATCCTTCGACTCCGCTGCGCTTCGCTCAGGATGACTGAATGGCTTCGCTCCGCTCGCTCAGGATGACAGCGGGAAGCCCCATCATCGCGCAACACCTGGCATGTGATTGCCGCCCGTTCAGGCTCGGTGTGCGATACTACAATCGTTGCAACAATGAGGTGACTGTGACGATGGCCGGCGGGTGCCGGCGTGAGGTGACTTGTGAGACTGATCTTCAGTTATGTGAGGCGGCATTGGGCGATGGCCCTGACCGCGGTGGCGTTCCTGAGCATCGAGACCGTGTGCGATCTGCTGCAGCCGACGCTGATGTCGATGGTGGTGGACGACGGCGTGGCGAACCGGGATGTGAACCGGGTGCTCACGTGGGGCGCGGTGATGCTCGCGGTGGCGGGCGTGGGCGCGATCGGCGCGGTGATGCGCAACATCTTCGCCTCAAGGGCCGCACAGCTGGTGGGGCGGGACATCCGATCGGACACCTACCGCAAGGTCATGTCGCTCAGTTGCGAGGAGGTGGACCATCTGCAGCCGGCGGCGATCATCACGCGCATCACCAACGATGTGGTGCAGATCCAGAACTTCGCGCAGGGGCTCATGCGCATCATGCTCAAGGCCCCCATCACCTGCATCGGCGCGATCGTGCTGATCGTGGTGCAGATCCCCGAGCAGCTGCCGATCGTGATCATCCTCCTCGCCGTCTCCGCGGTGCTCATCTGGCGCAACATGGCCGCCAGCTACCCGCGGTTCTTGGCCGTGCAGCGGGCGCTCGACCGGCTCGGGACCGTGAGCCGCGAATTCCTGCGGTCGGTGCGCGTGGTCAAGGCGTTCGGCATGCAGCATGAGGAGTCGCGCAAATTCGCCGACGCGGCCCGATCGTTCGCCTCCTCGAACGTGGATGCGCAGCGGGTCAACGCGATCTATGGGCCGATGATCAACCTAGTGGTGAATCTGGGCATCATCGCGCTGCTGTGGCTTTCGCGCGCCACCGATCCGGGACGGATCGGCACGCTCATGGCCTCGATGAACTACATGACCCAGGTGCTCTTCGCGCTGGGCCGCGTGTCGATGATCCTCAACTCGGCCGTGCGCGCGGGGGCGTCGTCGCGGCGCATCCAGGAGATCTTCGACCAGAAGGGCGAGGTGGGCGCGCGGGGCGATTCGCCGGCTGCGGGATCGTTCGTGGAATCGGTTGCGGGATCGGCCTCGCAACCGGCCTCGCAACCATCCTCGCAATCATCCGACGGCCTGCGCTTCGATCATGTGACCTTCACCTACGCGGACAGCCCCCGCCCGGCCTTGAAAGACGTGTCGTTCGACCTGCCCGCCGGCGGCACACTCGGCGTGATCGGCCCCACCGGCTCCGGCAAATCGACGCTCGTGACCCTCATCCCCCGCTTCTACCGGCCGCAATCGGGCCGCATCCTGTGGAACGGGCGGGGCGTGGAGACGATCGACGCCGAAGCGCTGCGCGCGCAGATCGCGCTTGTGGCGCAGAAACCCGTCCTGTTCACCGGAACCGTGCGATCGAACCTGGCGTGGGGCGATCCGGACGCCGGTCAACAACGGCTTGCGGAGGCGGCCCGTGAGGCGTGCGCGAGCGAATTCATCGACGGGCTGCCCGGTGGCTACGACGCGCGCGTGGGACAGGGCGGTGTGAACCTCTCCGGTGGCCAGAAACAGCGCCTGAGTCTGGCCCGCGCACTGGTCCGGCGGCCCAAACTGCTCATTCTGGACGACTGCACGAGCGCGCTCGACGCGATCACCGAGCGGGACGTGCTCGCCAATCTGCACGCCATGGAGGACGTGACCGTGCTGCTCATCTCGCAGCGCATCGCCACGGTCCGTAGGTGCGACCGGATCGCCGTGATGGACGACGGGCGGCTCGTGGGTCTGGGCACGCACAGCGAGCTCATGGCGGGATGCGAGCGGTACAGGGCCATCTACGATTCGCAGATCGGGCCGCTTGGTCAGGCGGCTCGCAGCGAAGGAGGTGCGCGATGAGCGGATTCGGTCCCGGTCCCGGAGGCCCCGGAGGATTCGGCGGCGGTTCGCGTCCCGGCCAGCCCCCGGTGATGGGCGGCGGACTGGCCAAGCGCGGTGCGGCCGTGGTCAAGCCCAAGGATATGCGCGGCACGTTGCGCCGGCTGTACGACATCACGCGCGGGCATCGCCAGGGCCTCGGCCCGGTGTTCGCTCTGTCCGGGCTGAGCTCCGGATCGTCGGTCCTCTCCCCGCTGCTCGTGGGCCTGGTGGTTAACGGCATCGCGCAGGGCGACCCGATCACGCTGTCCCTGAGCCTGCTCCTCGCGCTCTACCTGTGCGACTGGCTCGTCAACTTCGGCCAGCGCTACCTCATGGCCGCGGCCGGCCAGCGGATCGTGCTGCACCTGCGCACCTCGCTGTTCGACGCGCTCAACCGCCTGCCGCTGCGCTTCTTCGACCGCCACCAGCACGGCGAGCTCATGAGCCGACTGACCAACGATGTGGACAACATCTCCACCACCATCTCCGACTCCCTCTCCCAGCTCATGGTCTACGCGTTCACGATCGTGGGCACGCTCGCCTGCATGCTGTGGCTGAGCCCCGTGCTGACCGCCGTGTCGCTGGTGTCCGTGGTGTTCGTCTTCCTGCTCACCAAACTGATCACCACGCGCACCCGGCCGCTGTACGCCAACCAGCAGCGGGTGCTCGGCCGGCTCGACGCGCATGTGGAGGAGACGGTCTCCGGGCTCACGATGGTCAAGGCGTTCGGGCGCGAGGAGCAGATGATCGCCGACTTCGAGAAGGTCAACGACGAGCTGACCGAGACGGGCGTCCGCGCGCAGACCTGGTCCGGCTACCTCATGCCGCTGTCCAACGTGATCAACAATCTGGGCTTCCTGCTTGTGGCGGTGGTCAGCGGTCTGCTGGCCGTGCGCGGGTCGATCGACGTGGGCGTGATCGCCAGCTTCCTGCTGTATGTGCGGCAGTTCTCGCGGCCATTCGTGGACATCGCGAACATCTACAACACGTTCCAGACCGCGGTGGCGGGCGCCGAGCGCATCTTCCAGATCATGGACGAGGAGCCCGAGCCGGCCGATGCGCCGGATGCGCTGGAGGTGCCGGGCGGTTCCGGGGCTTCGGCGGGCGGTTCCGGGGCTTCCGGCGTGGTCGGCGGGACTTCGGCGGGTGGCGGCGGGCTGCGCGGCGACATCGTCTTCGACCACGTGACCTTCGGCTACGACCCGGACCATCCGGTCATCCACGACCTGAGCCTGGAGATCCCCGCGGGCACGCGCGTGGCGTTCGTGGGACAGACCGGCTCCGGCAAGACCACACTGGTCAATCTGGTCGCGCGCTTCTACGATCCCGACTCCGGGCGGATCCTCCTTGATGGGCATGACCTGCGCGACTACAAACTCGCATCCCTGCGCAACGCCTTCGGGACCGTGCTGCAGGATCCGGCGCTGTTCGAGGACACGGTTTGCGCGAACATCGCGTACGGATGCCCCGACGCCACGGATGGTCAGATCCGCGCGGCGGCGAAGGCGGCCGGAGCGGACGCCTTCATCGAGCGGCTGCCCAAGGGGTATGACACGGTTCTGGAGGCCGGCGGGGCGGCGCTGAGCCAGGGCGAGCGGCAGCTGCTGACCATCGCCCGCGCACTGCTGGCGGATGCGCCCATCGTGATCCTCGACGAGGCCACGAGTTCCGTGGACACCGTCACCGAGGCCGCGATCCGCGACGCCATGCACGCCATGACCGCCGGGCGCACGAGCATCATCATCGCGCATCGGCTGTCCACCATCCGCGACTCGGATCTGATCGTGGTGATCGAGCACGGGCGGATTGTGGAGCAGGGCACGCACGAGTCGCTGATGGCCGCGGGCGGGGTGTACGCGCAAATGGTGGCCGACCAAGGTGGCTTGGGCTGAGATTTTGGGTGGTTCTGGCGTGGTTTTGGGTGGTTGCCTTGATTTCCAGTTGATTTCCAGTTCACGATTTGCAAGCGACGTGAAATCGTGAACTGGACGAGTGAACAAAGCGAACATCCTATGCGTTGAAATGGCGCCATTTTGGCCGGATAATGTCACATGAAGGCTGTTCGTTCCAGTTCACGATTTGCAGGCGCTTGAAAATCGTGAACTGGAAATGCGGCGAGATCAGGCGAAAGGGGCTCGCAATGGGCGATTCGGGCACGCAACTGAGTGCGCAGGCGCTGCTGACCCTGTGGCGGATTGGCCGGGAGGGCTCGTTTTCCGCGGCCGCGCGGGCCATGGGCTGGACGCAGCCGGCCATCAGCCAGCAAATCACCCGTTTGGAGAACCAGACCGGCCTGACTTTGGTGGACCGCACTTCGCATGGCGTGGAGCTCACGGCCGCAGGCCAGATGCTTGCCCGTCACGGTGCGATGATCGCGGAGCGACTTGATCAGGCCGAGCATGAGCTGGCGGACTACAAGCGGCACCGGCTCGCGCGGCTGCGCGTGGTCGCGCCGCCGTCGATCTGCTCGACGATCGTCGCGCGGGCCATGGTGGGCCTGTGCCGCGGCGGTGCCCTTGAGGTGAGTCTCGATCAGGCCGAACCACCGGAGGCCGTGGCACTGGTTCGCTCCGGCAAGGCCGATCTGGCAGTGGTGTTCGAACATCGCAGTCTGCCGCATTCGCTGCCGGTGGATGACAGCCTCGACTGGGAGCCGCTGGGCGATGACCCGCTGCTGCTGCTCACGCGCAAGTCGGACGTGCCGGAGCATGCGGGTGCTTCGGCACCGGCGAGCGTGTCCAGCGAGCCGGCCTGTGATCTGGCCGATTGGCGCGATGCCTCCTGGATCGCCGGCTGCGACACCTGCAAGGCGAACCTGCTCGCCATGGCCGAGGCCGCCGGGTTCACGCCCCAGATCCGCCACGCCACCGACGACTACTGGACCACGCAGACCTTGGTGGAGATGGGCGTGGGCGTGTCGATCGTGCCCGCGCTGGACACCGTGAACCACCTGCAGGCGGATTTGGCCGCGCTGCCGCTGCGCGACCCGAAGGCCTCGCGTCTGGTGGGCGCGCTGACCCGCACCGGCGACGAGCGGCCGGCCGTCGAAGCATGCCTCGCGGAGTTGCGCCGCGTCTCCGCACGCCTGCTGCGGGGACTGTCATCCTGAGCGCCGAGCCGAAGGAGCCTTAACCTTACGCATGAACGACTTGGTGCGTAGTGTCCAAGGATCCTTCGCTGCGCTCAGGATGACGGGGTGCTGCTTTTGTCATCCTGAGCGCAGCGAAGGATCCTTCGTCATTCTGCAAAAAGTCACAATGCAGGAAGTTAAGGATCCTTCGGCTTCGCCCTAACGGGCTTCGCTCAGGATGACTGAGGGGATCGCCGCGCGCTCCGCTCAGGTGTTGCCCCGCCTCACCCCGCTCCCCCATAAGCGCGGGCTAGAGCGCTCATGGCAATTCGCATAGCCGGGCCATTGCGGCGGACCGACCCCACAGGGCACAGTGGGGACCATGAGCACCGCAACGATTCTTCCCGGCATTGATCTTTCGCGCACTCCGCGCCCGTCCAGCGGCTTCGACCCCGAGGTTATCGACCGCCAGAGCATCGCCGATCTCCAGGCAGTCGGCTCCGACAAGTGGACCCGCTACCCCGGGTGCATCGGCGCATTCATCGCCGAAATGGACTTCGGTCTGGCTCCCGCGATCCAGCGTGCGATCCATGATGCGACCGATCGCTGCGCCCTCGGATACATCCCCGACCCGTGGAAGCGCCGCCTGGCCGAGGCCTGCGCGCTCTGGCAGCGCGAGCGGTACGGCTGGGATGTCGATCCCTCCCGCATCCGGGTCGCCCCGGACATCCTCGAGATCCTTGAGGTGTTCCTGCGCGAGGTGGTGGGCCGCGGCCATGCGATCGTGGTGCCCACGCCCGCGTACATGCCGTTCCTGAGCGTGCCGCGGTTGTATGGCGTCAACGTGATCGAGGTGCCGATGCTGCGCCGCGTCCAGTCCGTCCAATCTGCCCAGTCCGCCGAGTCCAGCGACTCCGGCAATCCCGCCGCAACCGGCTGGGACTTCGACTTCGAGGCGATCGAGCGCGCCTTCGCCGAGCCCTCCACGCGCGGCTTCATGCTGTGCAACCCCCACAACCCGATCGGCAAGGTGCTCACCGAGGGCGAGATGCTGCGGATCTCCGAACTCGCCGCTCGTTACGACGTGCGCATCTTCTCCGACGAGATCCATGCGCCCTTCGTGTATCGGGGCCGCCACGTGCCGTTCGCCACGCTTAACGAGCTTACGGCCCGCCAGTCGATGACAGCCACCAGCGCATCGAAGTCGTTCAACATCCCGGGTACCAAGTGCGCGCAGGTGATCCTCACCAACCCCGACGACTACGAGATGTGGATGGATCGCGCGGAATGGAGCGAGCACCAGACAGCCACGATCGGCGCGATTGCCACCACCGCGGCTTACACCGAGGGCGGCGATTGGTACGAGGACATGCTGCGCTACGTGCGCGGCAACGAGCGTCTGCTCGACTCGTGGATGCGCGGAGAGCTGCGCAAGGTGGGCTACGTGGAGCCGCAGGGCAGCTACATCGCGTGGCTCGACTTCTCCCCGCTGGGCATTGAACACCCGGCCGACTATTTCTACAAGAAGGCCCATGTGGCGCTGACCGACGGCCGCGAGTGCGGCAGGGTGGGCGCGGGCTGTGTGCGTATGAACTTCGCGATGCCCCGGCCGCTGCTCGAGGAGTGCCTGACCCGCATGGCCGCCGCGCTCAAGGCCGACGGGCTGATCTGAGGCTGATCTGAGGCCGGTTTGGCGGTAAACTGGCGGTATGACGGGAAAATCGGCATACCGCATTGGCATCGTGGACAATGACGCCATGGTGCTGCGCGCGCTCGCGCCGCTGCTGGCCGACCGGCTCAGGCCCGATGGCATGGAGATCATCTGGTCGGTGCGCTCGGGTGAGGAAGCCGTGCATCGGTGCGTGGACGCCGACTCGCGCCCCGACCTGGTGCTGGTGGACATGGGCATGGACGAGGTGGACGGCGCGATGACCTGCCGCCGCATCCGCGCATTCTCCGGGCGGATCGTGCTGCTGGCCATGACCGCCCATTCGCTCAACCTGTACCGCGATGCGGCCCGCTGCTCGGGCGCCCAGGCTCTGCTGGACAAGGCCGATGCGGACGGATTCGTCGCCCGCATCCGCGCGTGCGCGGCCGGGCAGCCATACGTGGAGAGCGGGTTTTCCACGCCCGGCGAGGCACACGCGGCGCTGTGCGGCACACTTCGTGGCAGATCGCGGGGCGGCACGCCCGGAACGGATGCGCCCGGAGTCCTCACGCCTCCCGAGCAGACCCTCTCCGCCAAGGAATCCGAAGTCATGGACTGGTGCATTCAGGGCTACACCTCGCGCGAAGTCGCCGAACGACTGGGCCTGACGGAATCCACGGTCAAAACCCACATCCGCCACGCGATTGCCAAACTCGGCGTGCGCAACAAGCTGCAGGCCGTTCAGCGCTGGACCTCCCTGCGCGCAGGACGGACTGAAGGCTCGGAGCGGATCGAAGACGACGGGCGAACCGAAGAGGTCCAGTCATGAACCTCGAACACATCGAACGCCATCTCGAGCGCCGCATCCCCGCGCTCAAACACCTCGAACGCCCCTACGCCGTGCTGATCATCGCCGCCGCCGTGGCCCTAACCCTCATCGACGGCCTCGCCAATCACGGCATGTCCGACCTCGTGCCCATCACCACCTGCCTGTATGCGCTGCTCGTGATCGAAACCTACTGGTGGTCGTCGTTCAGCGCCCTCGCCCTCGTCGCCATCGCCATGACCGCTGTGCTGGTCCCGCGCATCGTGCTGCCCATGCCCGTGTGGAGCCTGTGGTTCGTCTACAGCATGCTCGCCTACTCCCGCCGGCATGTCATGCTCGCGGTCACGCTGGCGCTGGGATTCGCCGGCACGGTCGCGGGCGTGGCGCTGGGCCGGTATCCGCTGTGGAACATGGCGAGCATTGTCTCGCTCGACGGATCGTTCTGTCTGGCCGCGCTCGCAGGCTATGCGCTGGTGGAGCGCCGGCGCGTGGAGGAAGCGCGCCGATTGGCCGAGGAGAACGCGCGCATGCGGCGGGATGTGGAACTGGGCAGCCGGATCCACGATTCGGTCACGCAGGGGCTGACGGCGATCGCACTCACGGCCGATCGGTTGCGCACGGCGGAATCGGTTGCGTCTGTTGTGCCGGGCGGGGCAGATAGGCCGGGCGGGCCGGATGGCGATCTGGACGATGGGCTGGCCATGATCGCCTCGACCGCGCGGCGGACGCTGGGGCAGGTGCGGTCGGTGATCGACGTGCTGAACGGGCGGGACGAAGCGTTTGCGGCCGCGCCGGCGTCGGATCGGTTGCCCGCGTTGCGCGCGATGGTTCGCGAGGGGGACGATCGATTGCGCCGGATGGGATTCGAAGGCCGGACGACGATCGAAGCGGACGGGGGAGCCGCCGAATTCGTCGATTCCGCTGGTTCCGCTGGTTCCGCGGCGATCAATCCCGTGGCGTGGAGGGAACTTGTGGACCTGCTTGGCCAACTCGCCACCAACATCGCCGTGCATGCCGATCCGCAGGCCGGCGCATACGCCATCGATGTGCGATTGGAGACCGGCGCCAATGGGCCGCGCGCGACGGTCACGCAGTCCAATGGCGTGGCAGCGGCTCATGAGGGACTGCAGGGCGGCGATCGCGTGCCGCATTCCGGCCGTGGCCTGGCCCTGCACCGCGCAAGGATCGAGGCGCTGGGAGGTTCGCTGCACACCAGTCTGGAGGACGGCGTGTGGGTGCTGTCCGCCGTGATTCCGCTGGCTAGTTCTCTGGAAGGCGAGGCGTGATGAGGGCGGCTCGATGCGGCTTGGGCGAATTCGGCTTCAAACTGATCGCCTGCGCGTTCATGACGATCGGCCATATGAGGATGTTCGATCAGGGCCTGCCCGATCAGTATGCGTGGATTGGCCGCATGGCGTTGCCGATGTTCCTGTATCAGGTGGGGTGTGGATGCCGGTATGCGCGCAGCAAGCGGAATTATGTGCTGCGACTGTATGCTGCCGGCGTGGTGATGTCCGTCATTAATGTGGTTTTCAAATTCCCGGAAAACATCTTTCCTGTGCTTCTTAATGTTGCGGTGATCCTGTGCATACTGCGTGTAGAGGATAAGAGGCGGAAATTGCGATATATGGTCGGTTATGTGGTATGGCAGGCTGGAATATTTGCATTAGCTAGTGTCCTTCAGACACTGATCACTGCGATTTCCGGTAACTGGACAATCGCCGGCAATGTGGGGCATATCGTCGCTGCTTTGGGTGGTTTCGCGGCAAGCGGAGATTATGGATTGTTTGTCATTGCTTTCGGTGTCGCGATGGGATTATGTGGTTCCAAACTGCATCTTTCGGTCACGTTTCTCATTTTTTCGCTGGTGGATGTGCTCATGCAAAGCATTTATGGAATTCTGCTGTTTTTGGTGCCTCAATTGACGATGCATCATATATTCAATGAAAGCGTTGCTAATTTGCGTTACCTATTGTTCAGTAATGACATGGTGATGCTCGTTGGCACCGATGGTCTGCTGAGCGAAGGGCTGCTGTGGGCGGCGTTGCCGGCGTTGTTCTTTATCTTGCTGTACGGCGGACGTCGGAATCGATGGGCCGGAGCTGAAGCCGGGGCGATGCCGGTGGACAGGGTTGCCCGGTGGTTCTTTTATGCCTACTATCCGCTTCATTTCGCTGTTTTGGTGCTCCTGAGCCCTGTGGTTGCCGATGCACTGGCTGCTGGCGTCATC
Source organism: Bifidobacterium vespertilionis (assembly GCF_008698145.1). Taxonomy (GTDB): domain Bacteria; phylum Actinomycetota; class Actinomycetes; order Actinomycetales; family Bifidobacteriaceae; genus Bifidobacterium; species Bifidobacterium vespertilionis. Next base: position 62,011 of record NZ_RZNZ01000014.1, on the reverse strand, counting down.
TTTTAGATGATGACTGACGTCGATCTCCTACGCTGTGGTGCATGGATGATGTGGCGATGGTCGCGGATCGGCGCGACGGGGTGCGGTTTGGTCTGAGCAGTTTTGCGTTGAAGGTCATCGCCTGTGTGTGCATGGTGGTCGATCATATCGGGATGTATATCCCCGGCATGCCGGAGGAATTGCGATGGGTCGGCCGCCTGTCCATGCCGATCTTCCTGTTCCTGATCGGCTGGGGCTGCGAGTTTACGCATGATAGGAAACGGTATGTGCTGCGATTGTATGCGGCCAGTGTGGGTATGTCTGTGTTGCAGACGATCTGGCACGATCTGCCGAACATCTTCATGACGCTGTTTCAGGTTGCGCTGATCATCACGCTGCTATCGGTGGATGATTGGAAACGCCGACTGAGAAACATCGGCTTATATATCCTTTGGCAGGTTGGCTGGTTTGCAATATTCACGGCCATAGATTCCCTATTTCCTGCCGTTGGTTCTAATAGTTTTCTTGCGCCTTTCAGATATCTCATACAAGCTGTCTTTGGGCTATCCATTGCTGTGGATTACGGACTGTATATTGTAATAATGGGTGTGGCTTTTTGGATTGCAAGAAATTCAAGAGTCCAATTCGCTGTCACATTCGGCGTATTTGTTGTCTTCTGGATGATGATAGTGAACACGCAATATGGTCTTCTATCCATGTGTGTGATTCCTCATGCTTTGGGAAATATCTGCAATATTCGACTTTCACCGATAGCTACTGTTTATACCATTTTCGGTTTCAATCCAATGACTTTGGGGTATAGTCTGCTGGAATATCCGCAATGGATGATGATCTTCGCGCTCCCCTTTATGCTTCTCTATAATCGGCAGCATGGCTGGGGAAGCAGGGGGACCAAGTGGTTCTTCTATGTCTTCTACCCCGTGCACATCCTGATCCTGTACTTCATCGGAAAGGCCGTGGGGGCGTAGGGGGGGATAATCGTGAACAATGCATATTCATCTATCAAATATATATCTTTTGTCATTGTGTTGGCATTGGTGTTCTCCGCGATGCTGCCGGCCGGTGCTCAGGCTGACGGCGAACGGTCCGGCGGGCTGCGAATTGCCGTAGATCCTCTGTCCGCTCAGGCGCAGTCGCAATCGAGTCCGTTGACATGGCCCGATCAGGTGCGCAATCTCAAGCGTGAGCAGGGCGCAAAGGAATCTCCGCGATTCGCGCTCGAGGCACAAGACGCTAGCATTCGCCCGGGCCAGTCCCTCGTCTCAACGCATCGGTTCACCGGACGGAACTGGTATCCGGTGGTCGTGACCAATACCGGTGAAGCGGCCATCACCGTGCGTGTGTGGGCAATCGAGCGGCAATGGTGGGCGCACGGCCGGCGGATGATCGATCGGACACGCATCGAACCGCATGCCAGGCAGGGTTTTCCCGTGCGCGATTTGGGCGAGAAGGGCGAATGGTATCTGGATGTGGTCGCGGACGGCGAGGGCCCGGTGAGTTTTAGCGGATATGTGGTGTGAGGGTTGGTGGGCGTTTTATCCTAAGTCCCACTTCGTCATCCTGATCGGGGTAGAGGTAACCCAGTGGGGCGGGCGTTCTCCCTCCGTCAATCCTGGGCGGGGCGGAAGCCGCCTCCGTCATCCTGAGCGCTGAGCCGTGAAGCGGGCAGCCCGCCTCCGTCATCCTGAGCGGAGCGTAGCGGAGTCGAAGGATCCTTAATTCCCGCACAGAGTTACGAGCAACTTTATGCACAAAGTTAAGGATCCTTCGACTCCGCCCTATCGGGCTTCGCTCAGGATGACGGGGCGGGACTCAGGATGACGAGAGAGGCTCGGATGACAAGAGAAGACTCAGGATGACAAGAGGACCAAGATTCAAGGAAGAAGAAAGAGGTGGCATCAATGACCAGTCTGACGGTGAAGATCATCGCGGCCGCGTGCATGGCGTTGGCCGGCATTGGCATGCGCGTTCCGGGCGCTCCGGCATGGCTGGAATGGTTCGCATATCCGTCGTTGATCCTGTTCATGTTCATGGTCGGCTGGAGCTGCGAATACACGCGCAACCGCGGCGACTATCTGGTCCGCCTGTACATGTCCGGCGTGGTCGCGGCGATCATCCAAACCGTTTTCCGTGTCGAGCCCAATCCGTTCCCATTGCTGCTGCAGATCGCCATCCTCATCGTGATTCTGCGTGATGGCGATCGTATGAAACGGGCCAGGTATATCGCCCTGTACGTACTGTGGCAGGTTGTTTGGTTTGTGCTGCTCAATCAGATCTTCCCGTTCCGTGAACTTCCATGGCTGGCCGACTATCGGAATATGATCGTCGCATTTTTCGCACTCATACCCACGTGGGATTATCGGCTTGGCATGGTGGTGGTCGGCGTGCTGATGTGGCGATTCCGTCGATCGCCGCGCAAACTGGGCATTACGGTCCTAGCGGCGGTAGTGGTGTGGATCGCCATGATGAACACACGCATCGGGCTGTGGGTGCTGTATCTGCCCTATCATCTGGACGCGCTGGGTCCTGGTGCAATCGGCCTTGGCGCCGTTGATCCGGGTAGCACCGCGTGGGCGATCGCGCTGCAATACATCGGCTTCGACCCCTACGCCATGGGCGCTCCCCTATTCGCGCAACCCCTGTGGCTCATCGCGGCCGCCCTGCCCGTCATGCTGCTCTACAACCGCCGTCGCGGCTTCCCCAACCCGGACAGCGTGAGCCGCAAGTGGTTCTTCTACTTCCTCTACCCCGCCGGCCTGATCGCCTGCGCGGGGTGATCAGGCCGGCTGTGTGCGATGCGCAGTTTATCCCTTCGGTCATACTGAGCGAGCGAGCGGAGACGCCGTCATCCTGAGCAAAGCCCGATAGGGCGCAGCCGAAGGATCCTTAATTCCCCGCATATAGTTACGAGAATCGTTGTGCAGAAGGTTAAGGATCCTTCGAACCGCTCCGCTCGCTCAGGATGAGAGAGTGAGCTATCCGTAGGTGAATGGAGCCGCTGCCAAGGCTGAATCATGAATGAATGATGAAAATGATGAATGAGAACCGTATTCAATAATTATGTGGGTTTCAGCCGGCAAATATGCGGCTGCTGAAGCCCACATTTTTGAACGAAAAGGTTAATTCGCAATTGCTCGATACGTCCCCTCGCTTTTGCGTACTGAGAATTGTTGCCCAGCGTCTATAAGAGTGCTGGAACGTGAGTCATAACAGAAATCAACCTGATTCCTGGACAATTGATCAGTCACCATACCCGATGGGGTGTGGTAGATAATCCATTGCGTTGACTCCGAGGAATTCGTGTCGAGTGTGGAAATTGTTTCCTGGAAATCAACCGGAGCTGATTTGGCGGTGGCATAAGGGCAGACGATGAGTGCCTTATCCCATGTACGCCATCCGGATTTAGTTGGCAATGCAACGTTGTTCGCGCCATGGTTGATTTGCTGTAACAATGCTTTCTCACTCCACCCATGTGGATGTCCAAAAAAGGTAATCGATATGGCAAGCACTATGCACAGCAACATCAATATTGGTATGAATATAAGAATTGGTTTTTTCTGACTCATAGCGTTACCAGCCTTCCCGATCGGGCTCTAGCTGCACATTCGTTATTTGCTCTAGTGTTACTAGAAATCTGCATGCCAATTATCCGCCCTGTCAAGTTATTCGCCAAATCCGTTTGATGCTCATTTTCTGGACCATTGTGATATTGCTCATGGTTATTGGCGACAATGATAGCGCCATTGACTCCAATGTTCATAAGATATTCCTTTGCGTCGTTGTAAAACAATACCTACAGCCTAACCAACTGCTGTTGTGATCAACTTTATATGAAATATCGTTGTGGAAAAAATTGGTATATGAATCTATGGTAAACAGAATGTGAAAAAGGGACTCTTTGATTTTGCATCCGGTTGAGCCGGTTCTCATGTTCTTGACGACGGCGTTCAAGGCGTCGTCGATCATGAGCGGGATCGGTCCCACAAGCGTCTGCGCATCTAGGAATCGGCGCTCGTCATCCACGATCTCCGCCTTGGTGGTGCCTGGAAAGGCTGTGAATGTGACGTTCAAGCGCGGGAGGAACTGCTGCGGGAATAGTCCGAGAGCCATCAGACCGCCCAGTGTTGGGCGGATCGTGCCGCTTCCTTGACTTCGCAGGTTTGCGTATCATTGCCGATCTGCCGCATGCCTGAGATGATGCGGCTGAGTTGCTGTGCATCCACGATGACCGTCCTGATGCACTTGACTGATGGTGAGGTGCGAACTTCGCACGAACTTACCATCAACTTCGCACTTAACTTCGCATGATGCGAAGTTGTTGTTAAGCTCGCCCCCGTCATCCTGAGCGCAGCGAAGGATCCTTAACCTTGTGCACAAAGTCGCTCGTAACTATGTGCGGGACATTAAGGATCCTTCGACTTCGCTACGCTCCGCTCAGGATGACAAACTATAGGAACATCAGGGGATGGATTACCCTTCGTCATTGTGCATTGGTCACTGGTGCGTAGTGGCCAAGGATCCTTCGACTCCGCCCTATCGGGCTTCGCTCAGGATGACGTGAAGCGATCAAACAAAAAGCGGCGCAGGGAGCCGTAAATCAGGCTCCATGCGCCGCTTGTGCAAACTGAGCGGATAGACCGATCAGAACATCATCACAGCACGCCCTGGGCGACCATTGCGTCGGCTACCTTGACGAAGCCCGCGATGTTCGCGCCGGCCATCAGATCGCCCTCCTCGCCGTACTCCTTGGCGGCGGCGAGCGAGTTGGCGACGATCGACTCCATGATCGACTTGAGCTTGGCGTCGGTCTCCTCGAAGGTCCAGGACAGGCGGTAGCTGTTCTGGCTCATCTCCAGACCGGAGACGGCCACGCCGCCGGCGTTCGCGGCCTTCGCGGGGCCGTAGAGCAGGCCGTTCTTCTGGTAGACCTCAATGGCCTCCGGGGTGGACGGCATGTTCGCGCCCTCGCAGACCACCTTGCAGCCGTTCTTGACCAGAGCCTCGGCGGACTCGCCGTCGATCTCGTTCTGGGTGGCGCAGGGCAGCGCGATGTCGCACGGCACGGTCCACACGCCCTTGCAGCCCTCGTGGTACTCGGCGCCCGGCACGCGCTCGGCGTACTCCTTGATGCGGCCGCGGTGGCCCAGCTTGATGTCCTTGACCACGTCGAGCTGGATGCCGTTCGGATCGTACACGTAGCCGTTGGAATCGGACGCGGTGACGACCTTGGCGCCCAGCGCCTGAGCCTTCTCGGTGGCGAAGATCGCCACGTTGCCAGAGCCGGAGATGACCACGGTCTTGCCCTCGAAGGAGTCGTTGCGCAGCACGCGCAGGGCCTCGGCGGTGTAGTAGCACAGGCCGTAGCCGGTGGCCTCGGTGCGGGCGAGGGAGCCGCCGAACTCAAGGCCCTTGCCGGTCAGGACGCCGGAGTACTCGTCGCGGATGCGCTTGTACTGGCCGAACAGGTAGCCGATCTCGCGGGCGCCCACGTTGATGTCGCCGGCGGGAACGTCGGTGAACTGGCCGATGTGACGGCTCAGCTCGGTCATGAAGGCCTGGCAGAAGCGCATGACCTCGGCGTCGGACTTGCCCTTCGGGTCGAAGTCGGAGCCGCCCTTGCCGCCGCCCATCGGCAGCGTGGTCAGGCTGTTCTTGAGGATCTGCTCGAAGCCGAGGAACTTGATCACGCCCTCGTTGACGGTCGGGTGGAAGCGCAGGCCGCCCTTGTACGGGCCGATCGCCGAGTTGAACTGCACGCGGTAGCCGCGGTTGACCTGCACCTTGCCGGAATCGTCGACCCAGGCGACGCGGAACTTCACCACGCGCTCCGGCTCTACCAGACGCTCCAGAACGCCGTTCGCCTCGTACTCCGGGTGCTTCTCCACCACCGGCTGGAGGCTTTCGAACACTTCGCGCACAGCCTGCAGGAACTCGGGCTGGTCGCCGTCGCGCTTCTCGACCTGGGCGTAGACCTTCTTGACGTACTCATCCGTGAGCATGGATTTCTCCCTTGGTTGGGTAAATGAGACGATCACAATTGTATGCGGAAGAACTTGGGGGCGAAAGGGATCGCGATCGAACGTTCCACAATGTAAGCGGGGGTTCCAATCGAAACGAAGGCGGTCTATGCTGGCGCGCAATACCGACAATCGTTCGGTATCCAAAAGAAAGGGGCAATATTATGGCAATCGGTCCGGTGAAGGTGGGCATCGTCGGTTTGGGACATGTGGGCGCGCATGTGGGCAACAGCCTCATCCTGCAGGGGGTGGCCGATGAGATCTACCTGTGCGACGTCAATCCGAAGAAGCTGGCCGCCGAGGTGCAGGACCTCAACGACTCCTCCGTGTTCGCGCCCCATCGCGTGCGCGTGTTCAACTGCGGGACCGACTACGAGCGGCTCGCCCAGTGCGATGTGATCGTCAATGCGGTGGGCCACGTCACCCTCTCCGCCGTGAGCCGCGACGGTGAACTGTACGCCACCGCGCGCATGGTCCGCACCTTCGTGGGGCGCATCGCCGCGGCCGGCTTCAAGGGCTTCTGGGTGAGCGTCACCAACCCGAACGACGTGGTGGTGCGCGAGATCCACCGCCTGTCCGGTCTGCCCGCGTCGCACGTCATGGGCACCGGCACGTGCCTTGATTCCGCGCGCCTCAAGGATGCGATCGCGCTGGCCACCAATGTCTCCCCCGAGTCCGTCAACGCCTACATGATCGGCGAGCACGGCTTCAGCGAGATCGCGGTGTGGTCCAACGTGGCGTTCTCCGGCAAGCCGCTGGACGAGCTGGCCGCCATCAATCCGGATCGGTATGGCTTCGATAAGGCCAAGCTGTTCGAGCAGGCGCTGCGCGGCGGCTACTGGTCGTATGCGGGCAAGCACTGCACCGAGTACGCGATCGCAAACTCGGCCGTGCGCATCACGCGCGCGATCGTGCACGACGAGCATGTGGTGCTGCCGGTGTCCGCGTATCTGGACGGGCAGTACGGCCAGTCCGGGTTCTTCATCGGCGTGCCGGCGCTGATCAGCGCGCAGGGTGTGGAGGAGGTCTACGAGCTGGACCTGACCGAGGATGAGGCCGAGGGCTTCCTCAACTCCTGCGAGAAGGTGAAGGGCAATTACGCCAAGCTGCCCGATTTCCCGGTGGAGGAATCGCGCAAGACGCCGGTGGTGGTGCCGCCGGATCCGGAGCACGATGATGTCTACGCCAAGGGCGGCTACGTGATGGTCGACAACGGCGAGGAGGTCTTCCCGGAGGATGCGGAGGCGTCCGCGAAATAGATCGGGGCTTGCGCAATCGCCCGGAACGGTCCGGAATCGCCTGAAACCGTTCGAGGATGTCTCGGAGATGCTTCGGGGATGCGGGGTTTCTGGTCGGAATGGCTTGGCCGGCGGTGGCCGGTGGCGTCCCACTGGGGTTTCTGCAAGAGTGGGGGCGGATTTGGGCCTTTGCAATGTGCCAAACATGAAAGTGGGGGCGTCCCGGAGGGGCTAAGTGTGGTAGATGGCGTGCCACATTGGCGTAATGACGGTGCCTTGCCATGCGGTATGGCAGTCTCCGGCGCCCCCACTTTCATGTATAGCATTCTGCAAAGGCCCAAATCCGCCCCCACTGTGCGAGTTATCGATTCCGGGAGTGGATTCCGAGGGGCGGGCTGGGGCGTTTCGAGGCGTCGGATGCATGTGGACAGGTGGATGCGGTCGTGGATAACCCAGTTTTCGCATTCTTTTCACATGAAGCCACATGATTTCCCGGCAAACGGTGGATAAGCGCCATGTCGCGGGCACGGCTGTGGATAAGCTCGAAGCCGTTCGATGAAGACAACGGAGGCGATATGGAAAAGATCATCGAGCCGGTGGTGTTCCTGTGCATCATTCTGGCCGGCTACGGTTTCAAGCGGATCGGCTGGTTCAAACAGGACGACTACCGCGTGATGCAGAAGATCGTGTTCAACCTGCTGCTGCCAGCCGCGGTGGTGGTCTCGTTCATGGACAACCCGCACGACATGAACCTGCTGTGGGTGGCCCTGTTCGGCTTCTGCTGCTCGGTCATTCCCATCCTCGCGATCTACTTCTCCACGCGCAAGACGCCGCTCGGCGACCGCGCGTTCGAAATGCTCAACGGCTCGGGCTTCAACATCGGCTGCTTCGCCCTGCCGGTGGTGCAGGCGCTCATGGGCCCGTCCGCCGCGGTGGCCGTGGTGATGTTCGACATCGGCAACTCGGTCATGATGTCCGCGGGCATGAACGCCGTGACCACCCAGCTCCTGCGCATCGACGACACGCATCCGCTCAGCCCCGAGGAGCAGGCCCAGCCGCTCGGCCCCCGTCCCCCGCGCAAGATTCTGGACAAGGACGCCCGCCGGCTCCAGCGCCTCGCGAACTTCCGCCGCATCGCCCGGAACTTTTACTCCTCGGCCGCGTTCATGACCTATATGCTCATGCTGATCGTGATGGTCAGCGGCTTCACCATGCCCGAGTGGATCGGCACCACCCTGCGCCCGCTGTCCAATGCGAACGCCTTCTGCTCCATGATGATGGTGGGCATGCTCATGGACGTGCCGCGCAGCCATGCCGACGTGCGCCGCGTGGCCACCGTGTTCGGCTGGCGCTGGCTGTTCGCCGTGATCTTCGCCGTGGCCGCATGGTTCATCCTGCCGGTCGATCCGGCCGTGCGCAAGGCCGTGATCTTCGCCTGCTTCGCCCCCGTGGGCGTCTTCTCCACGCTGTTCACCGATCGCGTCCTGGGCAACGCCCGACTGGCCGGCCTGTGCCTGGCGTTCACGGCCATCATGGGCCTGATCGCGATGACGGTCATCAACATCCTTCTGGTGGTGTGATGCGCGACGCGGATGGCATGCGTGACGTGTCCGCGATCCGCTGGCATATGACCGTGACTGGTCGTGTGCAGGGCGTCGGGTACCGGTATGCGGTGGTGATGGCCGCCCGGAGGATCGGTGCGGTCGGCTGGGTGCGCAACCGCTACGACGGGTCCGTGGAATGCGAGGCGCAGGGCACGCGCGATCAGCTGGACCGATTGGTCGCGGCGATGCGCGCGGGCTCGCAGTGGAGCCGCGTGGCGGACATCGCAATCGACGAGATCCCCACGCTGACGGGCGCCGATGCGGAGACTGCGTTCTCGGTGCGGCGGTAGCTGGCGATAGTTCTGGTTCTGCCAAACTGGGCAGATCCGGTCGGTCGATTTGCAAACTGGGCATATCCGGTCATCTGGAGGCCGAAAATGCCCTGTAGAAGTGCCGATCTGCCCAGTTTGCCGGGGCGGTGACCGGATTTGCCCAGTTTGGGGGCTCTCCGTGGCTCTCCGGGGGCGTGCGCGATATACGTGCGATTAGACGGGCCAACTGGGCAGATCATGCCGATTTCGCGTCACCGGGTGCGAGCGGCGTCACGCGGCGCGCCCGGTGACGCCTAGCCCGTTCAGGGTGACGCCTGGATTCCGATGGAGGTGTCGTGAAAACAGAAAAACCCTTGGAATCGGCTTGATTCCAAGGGTTTCGTGAGTGGAGCATGCCGGGTTCGAACCGGCGACCCTCTGCTTGCAAAGCAGATGCGCTACCAGCTGCGCCAATGCCCCATGACCAATGTCCCTATTGATTTTACAGAAAAAAAGAGCGGCCACACTGAGCCGCTGAATTTTTCCGTGGGCCCGGGAGGATTTGAACCTCCGACCTCATCCTTATCAGGGATGCGCTCTAACCACCTGAGCTACGGGCCCGATCCATGCGCACTTCAAAAGCGCACAATCGTTTAGTTTACCAAGGGATGCATATGTGTCAAACGGAAGGCTAACATCGGCGTGTCGCCCGGAATAATGCCGATTTGACGCCGTCCGATCGGCGCATCGCGGACAATGGAGGGGTGAGTGGGAACGAAAAAACGCTGAACATTGCGGGCATCGCGGTGCATGTGACGCGCAAGCCGATCAAGAACATGTATCTGCGCATCAAGCCGCCGGAGGGGCGCGTGGAGGTCTCCGCGCCCATGCGCATGACCGATCGGCGCATCGCGGAGTTCGTGGCGGCCCGGCGCGAGTGGGTTGAGGATCAGCGCCGTCGTGTGATCCAGGCGCGCGAACGCACATTGGGCATGGGCGGCTGGGGAGGCGCGGGCGGCGCGGGAGGCGCAGGCGAAGGCGATGCTGGCGAGGGCGATGCTGGGATCGCCGGACCGACCGGAACCGGCGACGGCCCATTGTGGCCCGACGAGCGCAAACAGCAGGCCGCCGACTCGATCAACGCCCAATTGCCCGCTTTGCTGGCCCATTGGGGGCCGATCGTCGGCCGGACGCCCACGCATGTGACCTTGCGCCTGATGTCCTCGCGATGGGGCTCCTGCACCCCTGGAACGGGCCGCATCAGGCTCAACCTGCAGCTGGGTCTGATGGAGCCCCGCTTTCTGGAGTACGTGCTGGTGCACGAGATGACCCATCTGTGGGCCAGCGGCCACGGCGCCGAGTTCCAGCGCCGCATGACCTCCTATCTGCCCGATTGGCGCGCCATCCGCCGCGATCTCAACCGGCGCGTGGTGGTGTAGTGCTTGGTGTTGTAGTCGGACTAGGTCGACTCAGTCCGCATCGGCGCGGTTCACGTCATCGCAGTCCGCAGTTTCTTCCATACAAGAAATTCGACAGGAAATCGGCGAGCGGGCCGCAGCGCGTTGCCATACAACGAAAGCGGGCCTCCCCTGTCGGAAGGCCCGCGATAAATAGTTCAGCGGCTCAGCGCGTGGTCATGTTCGCGCGGTCATGTTCGCGCGGCTGACGCCACACGCTGCCACGCCATGCGCACGCCCGCGCCGTCCGCGCTCACGCCACGTGGGAGCGCAGGAACCATTGAAACTTCTCAAGCTCCTGGACGTGGTCCTGGATGATGTTGGAGGAGACCAGATCGAGCTCGTCCAGCTCGGCGATGGCCTTGCGGTCGTCGGCGATGAAGGCGTCGTAGTACTCGATCAGCGCGTTGATGTAGTCGGTGGTGGACTGGCGGCCGGAAAGGTCGAAGTCCTTCCACGTGCGGTTGCGCACGATCGCCTCCGGACGGCCATCCGGGGTGCCGCCCAGGGTGGCGATGCGCTCGGCGGTCTCATCGGCCTGCGCGAGCACGACCTCGACCTGCGGGTCGAGCATCTCGTGCACGGCGATGAAGTTCGGGCCGGTCACGTTCCAGTGGGCGTGCTTGAGGACCAGGGCGGCCTCCTGCTCCTGGCTCAGGCGGTTCTGCAGAATCGAGACGGCCTTCTCGCTGGCCGCTTCGGTGAGGCCGGGGACGGTGAATGCAAGCGTCATAGTATGTTCCTTCCATCAAGGGGCCTCGAATTGGGCGGGGCCCTTCGTCATCAGTATACCTTCGAAGGGGCCGCCCGAGGGGTCGCCTCCCCGAAGGTACGCTCCCCGAGGGGCCGCCCCCGAAGGTCGGCGGAAGCGCGATTCAGGCCTTGTCGCGTGCGGCGGGGGCGTCGGAATCGCCGGCCGCCGCGGAGTCGCCGGACTTGTCCGCATCGGCGTCCGTGCCGCTGTTCTTGCGCACCTCGATCGTCTCGATGCGCCGGCCGTCCACCTTGGTGACCACCATGTCGTAGCCGTCGTCCGTGTGCAGCACGTCGCCCACCGCGCCCATCTTGCCGGTGTGGGCCAGGAAGTAGCCGGCCACGGTCTCGTACGGGCCGTCCTCGAGTTCGATGCCGGTCAGATCGGCGAAGTCCTCGATCGTCATGCCGCCGTCCAGCGTGGCCACGCCGTTGACGAACACCGTGCGGTTCTTGCTGGTCGGGCCCTTCTCCTCGGGCAGATCGTATTCGTCGCGGATGTCGCCCACGAGCTCCTCGGTCATGTCCTCAAGGGTCACGATGCCGTCCGTGCCGCCGTATTCGTCGATCACCACGGCCAGATGGATGCCGCGCCTGCGCAGCAGGGACAGGCTGGGCAGCAGCTTGGAGGTGCCGGGCAGGGAGATGCCCTCGCGGGTCACGTCGCGCACGGTCTTGGCGTTCGGATCGCGTACGTCCAGCAGGTCGCGCACGTGGACGAAGCCGAGCACGTCGTCGAAGTCCTTGCCGGTGACCGGATAGCGGGAGTACGGCATCTCGCGCACGTAGGCGGCGGCCTCCTCGATGCTCTGGTCGCCTTCCAGGAAGACCACGTCGGCGCGCGGGCGCATGACCTCGGCCACGATCGTCTCGGAGGCGTCGAACACGTCGTCGAGGATGGTGCGCTCGTCCTTGCCGAGGTTGGAGTTGGAGTTGACGAGCACGCGCAGCTCGTCGTCGGACACCTCGGATTCGGTCTCGTTCGGGTCGAAGCCGAGCAGGCGCACAATGCCGTTGGTGTTCTTGCCGATCAGCCAGATGATCGGGCTGCACACCTTGGCGAAGGTGTCGATGGCCGGGACCACCGCGCGGGCGATCGAGGCGTTCTTCTGCATGGCGATGCGCTTGGGCACCATCTCGGAGATGACGATCGAGCAGTAGGAGATGATCAGCGTGAGAGCGATCGTGGTCAGCGGGGCGGCGATGTTGGTCGGCACGCCCAGTTCCTCGACCAGCGGCACGATGTACGGGGAGATCGACGATTCGCCGAACGATGCGGACAGGAAGCCGCAGAGCGTCACGCCGATCTGCACGGTGGACAAAAAGGTGTTAGGGTCGCGCGCGATCTTCGCCACGCGTGCGCCGCGTGCGTCCTCCTGCTCCATCTGGTCAACCTGCGAGCCGCGCAGGCTCACCAGCGCCAGCTCCGTGCCGGAGAATACGGATCCGAGAAGAAGGAAAACGAAAATCAGCGCGATGTTTAAACCAAGAGGCATGCTTCCACATTAGGGGATTGGCATGTCAATGGACAATGTGTGTTGCACGATGTTGCCGGTCTGGTGCCGGGCGCCTGCCATCGTCGCCGGGCGCCCGGGATCCGCGATCAGAAGCTGAGCACCTCGACCTTGCCGGTGGTGAGCTGGTAGCGCGCGCCCACGATCATCAGGCGGTCATGCGCCAGCGCGTTCTGGATCACCTCGGAGCGGGTGACCAGCTCCTCGATCGTGCGCGCCACGTGCACGCGCTCGAAGTCGGCGTGCTCCTCCAGCTCGGATTCGCGCGCCTGCCACACGGACAGGCCCACCGTGCGCAGGATGATCGAATCGGCCTCGGCGATGCGCTCGTCCAGATCGGCCATCTCATCGGCGGCCTCCAGGGATCCGGCCGGGTCTTCGGTGGTGGCGGCGATCATGGCGTCCAGCTCGGCGGCGGCCGTGTCGATCGCCCCGCAGCCCTCGTGGCCCAGAATCACCAGCAGACTCACGTGCAGCTTGGCGACCGCGTACTCGAGCGAGGCGAGCACCGCGTCGTCGATGATCTGGCCGGCCGTGCGCACGGTGAACAGGTCTCCCAGACCGGCGTCGAACACGATTTCCGGGGGCACGCGCGAATCGGAGCAGGCCAGCACGGCCGCGTCCGGGTTCTGGCGGTCGATCAGCGTCTCGCGCGTGGTGGCGTCCTGCCACGGATGCTCCGGCTTGCCCTCGGCGAACCGGCGGTTGCCGGCCAGCAGGCGGCTCCATGTGGCGTTTGCGGTGGTGTCCTGATCGTCTCTGTTCAGCTGATCGTCCTCGGCCATGTGCGCTCCCGTCTACTGCGACCTGTGTTTCAAGGGTTATTTTACGGCCGTCGGGCGCATGGTCGTGCGATGCTCGCCGCCCGGGGAATCCGACACGCCGATGGGTGGGATGTTTGGCGGGCGGCGGTCGGGTGATTGTGAAATAGCAGGGACGATCGCGCGACGGCGGCGCGCTGAACGTCAAGGAGAAGATGATCAAGGACGGCACCGCGGTGGCATCCAAGGCCAAGAACATAGCTTCGTTCACGCTGAGCGACGCCGACAAGGTCGTCTCCCAGTCCGTGGGCAGCGTGGTCAAGCAGTACTCCTGGAAGATGATCTACGCCAAGTCCGCCGACGAGTTCAACTCCCTGAAGGATGAGATGATCTCCAAGGCCAAGGGTCTGGGCTACGACAAGATGGTCTCCCTCGAGCAAGGCTACGCGCAGAAGTTCTTCGACGCCCCCGAGGTCTGATCCGATCGTCTGATTTCCCCGTCATCCTGAGCACTGAGCCGTGAAGCGGGCAGCCCGGTGGGCTGCCCGTAGGCGAAGGGAGCCGCCGCCAAGGCGGCGACGGTCCGGCGCAGCCGGACACCGAAGGGCGTTCCCCGTCATCCTGAGCGGAGCCCAAAGGGCGGAGTCGAAGGATCCTTAACTTACGCACAAAGTTAAGGATCCTTCGGCTCCGCTTCGCTTCGCTCAGGATGACGGGGGAAGAACCTCGCTTCGCTTCGCTCAGGATGACGGGGAATTGCTTTTGCTGGCCCGGTTCGCCCGTGTGATGTTTCTCACCTGCGCCCCGGGCGTGGGAATGAGCAGGATATGGGACGATCGGGATAGGATGATTTTGGATGAACCACATCCGCACCAGAGTGCATTGAAAGGAACGATGATGACTCTTCTGCAGCACGAGCTTACCGATTTCAAGGTCCAGGCCTTCCAGAACAACGAATTCCACGAGGTGACCAAGGCCGATGTGCTCGGCCACTGGTCCGTGTTCTTCTTCTACCCCGCCGACTTCACCTTCGTGTGCCCCACCGAGCTTGAGGACCTCGCCGCCAAGTACGAGGACTTCAAGAAGATCGGCTGCGAGATCTACTCCGTGTCCACCGACACCCACTTCGTGCACAAGGCGTGGCACGACGCCAACGAGAAGATCGCCAAGATCCAGTACCCCATGCTGGCCGATCCGACCGCCCTGCTGGCCCGTGATCTGGACACCTACAACGAGGTGGACGGCATGGCCGAGCGCGGCGACTTCATCGTGAACCCTGAGGGCAAGGTCGTGGCCTACGAGGTCATCTCCTCCAACGTGGGCCGCAACGCCGACGAGCTGCTGCGCCGCGTCCAGGCTTCCCAGTTCGTGTACGAGCACGGCGATCAGGTCTGCCCGGCCAAGTGGCAGCCCGGCGAGGACACCATCGAGCCGAGCCTCGACCTGGTGGGCCTGCTGTAAGCCGTTCGATCGATCGTTCGATCACAGCGTATATGACGATTCCGAGCTCCCTCGCGCGAGGGAGCTCATCGTGTCTTAAGGAGTGTTTATGACCCAGACCAACAATCTGTACGATGTCGTAGTCATCGGCGGCGGCCCGGCCGGTCTGACCGCGGGACTGTACTTGGCGCGTGCCCGCTACCGCGTTCTCGTGCTTGAGAAGGACGATTTCGGCGGCCAGATCACCATCACCAACGAAGTGGTCAACTACCCGGGCGTGGGCCGCACCACCGGCCGCGCGCTCACCCAGACCATGCGCCAGCAGGCCAAGGACTTCGGCGCTGAATTCATGACCGCCGAGGCCACCGGGCTGGAGGTGGACGGCGACGTCAAGACCGTGCACACCTCGCGCGGCGACCTGAAGGCGTTCGGCATCCTCATCGCCACCGGCGCCAGTCCCCGCAAGCTGGGCTTCGAGGGTGAGGCCGAGTACGCGGGCCGCGGCGTGGCCTACTGCGCCACCTGCGACGGCGAGTTCTTCACCGGCAAGGAGGTGCTGGTGGTGGGCGGCGGATTCGCGGCCGCCGAGGAATCCGTGTTCCTCACCAAGTACGCCAGCAAGGTCACCGTGCTCGTGCGCGAGGAGGACTTCACCTGCGATGCCTCCGTGGCCGCCGAGACCAAGAACAACCCGAAGATCGAGGTCCACTACCGCACCGAGCTGCAGGGCGTGACGGCCGGCCAGGGCGGGCTGCGATCGGCCACCCTGCGCAATGCGGACACCGGTGAGACCACCGAATGGAAGCCGGCCGACGGCGGCACGTTCGGCGTCTTCGTGTTCGCCGGTTATGTGCCCGCCACCTCGCTGGTTCGCGATGTGGTGGAGCTGGACGACCACGGCTATGTGGTCACGCACGACTACCTGCAGACCTCCGTGCCGGGCGTGTATGCGGCCGGCGACCTGCGCGTCAAGAACCTGCGCCAGGTGGTCACCGCCACCGCCGACGGCGCGATCGCCGCCGTGGAGCTGGAGCGCTACGCCAAGCAGATGAGTGAGAAGACCGGTCTGGTGCCGCCGCGCCCCACCACCTCCGCGTACGAGCAGGCCGAGGCCGCCGCAGCCGCCGCCGCGTCCGGCCCGTCCGCCGCCGGCACGACCCCGTCTCCCGCGCCCGCCCGTCGCAGCGCCGATGAGGCCGCGGCCAAGGCACAGCAGGCCCGTAAGCCCGGCGAGCTGTTCTCCGACGCGATCAAGCAGCAGCTCAAGATGGTGTTCGGCCGCCTCGCGCGGCCCGTCACGCTGTCCCTTGAGCTCGACGACACCCCGCTTTCCGCGGAATTGCAGGGATTCGTGAATGAGATGTCCGCGCTGTCCGATGGCAAGGTGAGCGTGGCGGTGTCCTCGGATGGTACCCAGCTGGACGATTCCGGCCGCGCGGTCTTCGATCCGGCCGGCGTGCTGCCCGACGCCCGCCCGTGCGTGCGCATCTGCGTCCCCGGCACCGATGGCAAGCCGCAGCCCACCGGTCTGGCCTTCCACGGTGTCCCCTCCGGCCACGAGTTCAACTCGTTCGTGCTGGGCATCTACAACGCGGGCGGCCCCGGCCAGCCGATCGACGACGACCTGCGCGAACGCGCCACCGCCATC
Source organism: Bifidobacterium vespertilionis (assembly GCF_008698145.1). Classification (GTDB taxonomy): domain Bacteria; phylum Actinomycetota; class Actinomycetes; order Actinomycetales; family Bifidobacteriaceae; genus Bifidobacterium; species Bifidobacterium vespertilionis. Next base: position 45,328 of record NZ_RZNZ01000014.1, on the reverse strand, counting down.
GCCGAGCCGACCGACGTGATGATCCTCGTCTCCCTGACCTGCACGATGTGCCCGGAGACCGTGCTGTCCGCCCAGCGCATCGCATCCCTCAACCCGTCCGTGCGCGCCGAGGCCTACGACATCTCGCACTTCCCCGAACTGCGCGACCAGTACGGCGCCATGAGCGTGCCCTGCATCGTCATCAACCGTGGCGGTGCCGCGGATGGTGGCGCCGCCCCGCAAGTGGAGTTCGGCAAGAAGTCCGTCGCCCAGATGCTCGACCTGATCGGGGCGTAGGGCCGGTCGAATACCAGATAATCGGCAGACGTGCATTCGCAGCGGACCAAATGGCCATCTACGTTTCCGTCTGCCGTTTTTCTTCGATTATCCTTCGATTACCGCAAAGTATGGGTAATAAACATCATTGACTTGCGCGAATAGGATATTGCTGTTTTCCTTATGTTCATAGATCTTGGTGCCTACAGGTAATTTAGTTGCAGATAGGTCTGTGAAATCTTTTTTAATACCGCTAACTTCGATGGTTCCAGCATATTGACCGATAGATGATTCGTTGATATTGATGTTATCAGAGTAGTTATGGTCATACTGGTATACCAAATGATTGAATACAAAAAAATCGGCATTCTTGTTTTTCTGTATTATGCATTGTGGATACATTGACGATACTGTATCTCTAGTGCAAGATTGTGACATGAACGGATCTCCGCACGAAGTCAGTAGTAACAACAGAATAAAAATGCCATATTTCCTATTGCTTCCTTTGGTCATGTGTATTCCGATCTATGAGATCATAATATGAATTCAATGATGATTTGTATAATGCCTTATCAAGTGTTTTAAATGATGAAATGTAACTGTAAACGCACCTTGTGTAAATGAAATTATAGTGTAAATATGATGATCTCAACTAGCCTCATCATTGATAGCTGCAAGAACAGGAATAACGATAAGATATCAGTAAAATGCAGATTAGGCAACATTGGCCCGAGCTGGCGTTTCTGTAGTACAAACGGACGGTTTTCGCTTCAAAATCGTCCGTTCGTACTACAAAGCCCGCAGCAACGCCACCAACAACGAGGAGGGCCCTCGCGGGAACCCGATCGGCAATGCCGACGAGTCCTGCGAGGGCCCTCCCATGCTGTGCCCGCTTAGAACCTGTGGATTTCCGGGCTGTTGTCCAAGTGCTCCTGCCACTTGTCCGGTTTGGGAAGTGTGCGGATCGGTCGCAGGGTCAGTGTGGGCAGCGCGAACAGCAGGATGAGGACGCCGAGCGTGACTGCTGTCGCCCGGTATCCGAAGTGCTGCATCGCCACGCCGGCCAGCAGGGTGGCGATCGGCGAGATGCCCAGCGACAGCATAGTTTCGCCGGCGGCCACGCGTCCCTGGTTGCCGGGACTTACGATCGACGCGCAAAAGCCACTGATCACCGCGTTGCCGGCCGGGAAGAGCAGCAGCGCGCAGGTGAGGATCGCGATCTTCACGATCGCGTTGTCCACCAGCGCAACGGTGACGGTGCAGATGCTCAGCATGGTCATGTCCACGATCACCAGAATGCCGCCGTTGACTCGGTCGATCATGAAGTTGGCGATCAGGGAGCCGATCAGGATGCTTACCGACAGCGAGGCGTTGAGCACAGTGGCAAGCAGCAGGCCTTGGGACGTGCCCGATTGGTTGGCGTCCAGCAGCGTGATGAGCATGAAGGCGTTGAAGCAGGGGAAGCAGAACATCTCGGCGATGAGCATGCGCCGCTGGAACGGGTCGGTGAGCAGCCACTTCAAGCCGCTGGTCGCTTCGATGACGAAGGAACGCAAGCGGGAGGACAGTGATTCATGGGCGGCGCCGTTCGTGGACTCATGCTTGTGCTCGGGCTTCCAATACCGTGTGATTCGCGTGGAGGCTATGGCTTCCAACAGGTTGAGCAGTGCGTTGGCGACCATCGGCACCCAGTTGCCGATCATCATAAGCGCACTGCTGATGGGGGCGCCGATCAGGTCGATCGCCGAATCGCGGCTGTAGTTCATGCTCATCACCTTCGGCAGCTGGGCGTCTGGTACCAGCCCGCGCAGCATCGTGTTGGATGTGCTGCCAAGCAACCCGGTTCGCGTGCCCAACACCAAAGCGAGAATGATCAGTGCGGCGTAGCCAAGCGGCGACAGAGCCAGCATGGCCGAGCAGCCGGCGAACATCACGAATCCGATCATGCCAAAGATGACCATAAGTTTCTTACGATCGTACCGATCCTGCAGATACCCGCCAGGCAGACGAAACACCGCGGCGCACGCGGTCATGATCGAATTGAGTAGCGTGGCCAGCACTGCGGATCCGGTAATGGATTGCGCGATCAATGGCAGTGCGAAGTCCTGGATGCTAGTGGACATCGACGTGCAGGAATCAGCCACGAACCACTTCCCGTAATCCGTCTCGCGCCACAAATTGACGGATTCATGATGCTTGTTGCCATTGCCTCCGGAGCCGTTGTTGCCGTTTGATGACTTCGTTGTCGTATTCATGGCGTTGTCCTTCCCCGAATGAAATTCAGAAACACGATCGCATATCTTCTCGTCACTGAAATGAGAAAACACTCCCAGTTTACTCGATCGGATGATGTAGAACGCCAAGGTGATATTCAGTTATTGTCACACGAAAGTATATAGTGTTAATTGTGTCTATATCATTGGATTGATAATTTTTGACTGTAAAGGGATATTGATTAGTATATCCCATACATTATTACTGGCATTAGTGTGAAGTGATCCATGGATGGATTCTAGGGATTCTCTTATGAGTTTCAGTCCCAATGATCCGCTGTCGATGGTATTGCTATCGATAACATTCGAAGAGGCGAGTAAGATTCCAGATTCTGCATTTATCTGAATAACAAAAGTGTAGTGATCTGGTAAACCATATTTTATAATATTATTAAAAATTTCTGATGATATTTCAGCTAATAGATTTATTTGATCTGATGACAGTAAAGATGTTGTTCCTATAATGACACACTTACCGTCAAAGCCTAAGTTCTTCAGTTTTTCGTCGAGTCGGTGTAAAAATATTTGAAGGTCTTCAGTTGTATAATTACTGATATTGGCAGAATTATCATTCTGAATATAAGTATTCGAATCCTTTATTGCTTCTCTTATTTGCTGATTGACAGATAGAAGGGTATGTTCAGCATTTTTGAGATTGTTGTTATTGTGTAATCTAATAAGAGAGATAGCATAGGAAATATCTCCTACTACATTATTGTGCAAATATCGTAGTAGATGTAGCTCCCTATCTTTTTGTTTCAGTTCACTCTCTAATGCAAGTTGCTTTGCTTTTTGATGAGCATTAATTTTCCTCTGATGTGCATATATTCCAATGCAAGCTGCGACAATGAATGTAGAGGACATCGTTGCTGCACTTGCTATAGCCATTCCAGCGTATATACTACTTGATGCAGAAATTAATGCGTTCGTAATCGCGAATGCTATCGTTGGAACTAATGATTCACCTGCGGTTGACATGATGGCTAATCCATACCAGGAGCCCCAGTAGATTGTTGGGGCATCTATGGTAAATGGGGCTATGAAACATGCAAGGCTTAGCATGGCTAGGGCACATGCTGATTTAAATGGTGATAAAACAATTGTCCATAGAAGAATACAATAAATTAGTGAGACAAGTATGCCTATGGGTGAAACAGGCGGCTGTATGGACATATCTACACAAGCAAGTAGAAAACAAATGATAGATCCAATGCTATACATTTTATTCTTTATTATTTGTTGCAATATTGCTTTGCGTTTCATATGAGTAGACCTTCTTCTGCACAGCGTGCTACAGCTTCAGCTCGACTATGCACGCCTAATTTTTCATAGGCGCGACGAGCATATGTTTTGGCAGTTTGCTCACTGATGCCTAATTTTCTTGCCATTACAGCATATGTAAGGCCGCGAGCTGACTGTCGGATGATTTCCAGCTCCATATTGGATAAAGGGGAAGCTTGATCTGATGATGTCCATCTTGATAATATATGATTATTGACAGCTTTTCCAAGAGTTTGTAATAGTTTTTCGATTGCTATATCTTTATGAACAATATTGCTGAAATGTGCATTTTTGAGTTGTGCATTATTGGTGGGAATTGGGAACGCTGTAATTCCAACTGTTGCTACAGTTGGATATAATTCATGAATATGTTGAGATAATGTCATACCATTTAAGTCTTCTAATTCAATATCAAGAAGTACAACGTTTGGGATTTCGATCTCCTTGCAATATAGCAATGCATCTTTTCCTGAAGTGCATGTCCATATGATATCCAAAGGAGAATGCTGTCTGCGAATTAGTATATCCAGAGCTTGTAAAGCCATTGCATCGTTATCCACGATGCCGAGTGCTACCGATTTGATTTCTCTATATTGCTTTCCCACATGATTAATAATAACTTAGAATTATTTGCATTATGCTATCGATGATCATTAATTGAATAAATGTGAGTGAGGACTTCACCGTCCTGATACATGGCATCTGTCCACAACAGTGCCCACGGCAACGAGGAGGGCCCTCGCGGGAACCCGATCGGCAATGCCGACGAGTCTTGCCAGGGCCCTCTCATACTTGTGCGCCGGAGCGCGTGCGGCCCGCCGAAGCGGACGCGCAACCCGCGGATCAGCCCGTGTTCTGGAGGCCGGCCGCGACGCCCGAAACGGTGCAGAGGATCAGGTAGATGAACCCTGCCTGCTGGTCCTTGCTGAGCTCCTCCTTGTCCACCTTCTTGCGCAGCGAACGAAGGGCGAGCATCTGGGTGACGGACAGCGCGTCCACATACGGCGAGCGGATGCGGATGGCCTGGCCGAGCACGTGACGGTGCTGCAGCGGCCACTCGTCACCCACGATCTTGAGGACCCACTTGCGGGTGAGCTCCATCTCGGTGAGCACCTTCTCGTTGAGATCCTCGCGGTCGCCCAGCGAAAGGTACATCTTGGCGATGCGCTCGTCGGTCTTCGCGATAGACATCTCGATGTTGTCGATGAAGGTGGAGAACAGCGGCCACTCCTCATACGCCTCGCGCATGGTCTCGAGGTCGCCGAACTTCTCGCACGCGGTGCCGAGGCCGTACCAGGCGGCCAGGTTGATGCGCGCCTGGGCCCAGGAGAAGATCCACGGAATGGTACGCAGATCGTCCAGGGACTTGGCGCCCAGACCGCGCTTGGCCGGGCGGGAGCCGATCGGCAGCAGGCCGATCTCCGTCAGCGGCGTGACCGTGGAGAACCACGGGGCGAAGTCCGGGGTGTTGAGCAGGTCGAGGAAGCGCTCGTGCGAGGCCTCGTCCAGCTCGGCCGCCATTTCGGCGTACTTGCGGGTCATCTCGGTGTTGCGCTTCTCCACACTGGGCGCGGACTGCAGCAGTGTGGCCGCCGCGACCGACTCGACGTGGCGGACCGCCAGCACCGGGTTGCCGTAGCGGGCGAAGATGACCTCGCCCTGCTCGGTGAGCTTGAAGCGGCACTTCACGGAGCCGACCGGCTGGGCCAGCACCGCGCGGTTCGCCGGGCCGCCGCCACGACCGACGGCACCGCCGCGGCCATGGAACAGGGTCAGATCGATGTTGTGCGACTCGGCCCACTGGGCGATGCGCTCCTGTGCGGAATGCAGGGCCAGTGTGGCGGAGGTGGGGCCGGCGTCCTTCGAGGAATCGGAGTAGCCGAGCATGACCTCCAGCTTGTTGCCGGTGGCCTTGAGCCTTGCTTGGACCTCAGGGATCTTGATCATTTCCTCGAGCACGTCCACCGAGTTCTGCAGATCCTCAAGCTGCTCGAACAGCGGGATCACGTCGATGACCGGCACATCCTCCGGATGGGCGAAGGCCAGACGGTTGAGCTCGAAGACATCCTTGATGTTCTGCGCGCTCTTGGTGAAGGAGATGATGTAGCGGCGGGCGGCCTTGATGCCGTTGCGCTTCTGGATGGAACCCAGCGCGCGGAAGGTGTCCAGCACCTCGTGCGTCATGGGCTGCAGCTCGCCGCGCTCGCCGTGCAGGCCGTGCTCGCGGATGTCCGCGAGGGCGCGGGCGTGCACCACGGAGTGCTGGCGGAACTCCATCTCCACCATGTGGAAGCCGAAGGTCTCAGCCTGCCAGATCAGATCCTGCAGGGGGCCGTAGGCGCTGCGCTTCGCGCCGGCGGCGGCCAGCGAGTGCTGGACCACCTTGAGGTCGGCGATGAAGTCGTCGCAGGTGTGGTACATGAGGTCGGCGTCGCGCAGGATGGTGTAGTGCAGGCGATCGGCGATCACCAGCATCACGGCGCGGTGGAGCTCCTTGGTGGAGATCAGCGCGGCCTTGTCCGTCAAGCGCTCGCTCATTTCCTTCTGATGGCTCCACAGGCTCTTGAGGTCCATGGACGGAGGCGTGGTCTCCGATTCCATCGTCAGGTTCTTGCCCACCGTGCGCGTGGCCTCCTCAAGGGCGGCCAGCATGTGGTCGGAGAACTTGCGGGCCACCTGGCGGCTGACCTTCGCGGTCACGTTCGGGTTGCCGTCGCGGTCGGAGCCGATCCAGCTGCCCGGGTGGAAGAACGCGGGGCAGACGGGCTCCACGAGTCCGGCCTTGTCGCCCAGCATCCAGTCGTCGAAGCGGCGGTACACCTTGGGGATGGTGTGGAACAGCGTGTTGTCGAAGATGTCGAGGATCGTGTCCGCCTCCTCGACCGGGGTCGGCTTCTTGAGCGCGATCGGCGAGGTGCGGAACAGCGCGTCGATCTCGTTGTAGAGACGACGGCAGTTCTCCTTCTTGTCCGTGCCGCCGAGCAGCTTGTGCTGCTCCAGCAGTTCGGAGATGCGGCGGATCTTGCCTTCGACGGCCTTGCGGCGGGCCTCGGTGGGGTGCGCGGTGAACACCGGGTGGAACTCCAGGCGGTTGAGCAGATCGCGGGCCTTGGCCGGTCCCATCTCCTGCAGCAACTGGTGGTAGGCCAGCGTCATCTCGTTGATCGGATCGACGGCCTCGTTCTCGCCCACGCTGGCCTCGCGGCTGTGCAGCACGGAGACGCGGTAGTTCTCCTCGCACAGGTTGGCCAGATGGAAGTACGTGGCGAAGGCGCGCGCCAGCAGCTGGGCGTCGTGCAGGTTCATGGCGTCGATGGTCTTCACGGCCTCGGCCAGTCCGTCCTCATCGGGATTCGGATCGGTCAATCCGCCGAAGTGCTCGGCGCTCGCCTCCACGGCGTACGCGCGGACGGTGTCGAACTGGGCGAGCAGGTTCTTGTCGAACTCGCCCAGGACGTCCCTCAGGATGCGCAGGCACAGGTCCATGTCCTGCTTGAGGGAAGTCGGCAGATCATGCTCCTCGGGGCCCTTCTTGCCCGTGCCGGATGTCAGGATGCTGGCGTCCGCGGCATTGATCTGTTGATCTTGTGTTGTCATCAACCCTCCTTTACCGGGCCTCCGGTTGCTCGTCAACCGCCCTTCCGCGGCTCCTCCGCGGTTGTGTGGGGACGGACGTACCAAGCCCAAAGCCTTGAGCCCGATTGGTTCAGTGCGCACCATTCTAGGCGCGAAATCGACACTTTTATTACGAGCGGTTGCATGGTGGGCGGGGCTATCAGGTCCGGCGGGCGCAGGCGGGAATTTCTGGGGATGGGGGTAGATATGGCCTTGTGAGCTGGAACTTCCTCAAACGCAGGCAAGAGAAGAAATCGTCGCGATCCACGCAACCCGTGGGCGCCAACGCGGTCCGTAAATTCCACACCCATTCCATCCCCCTGGACATGGAGGACATCGCGCGCGACTGGGACAAGCCGATCGTGGACGCGGGCATCGCCGCCAAGGCGAGCGTGATCGTGCGCGTCGGCACGCTGGATCTGGGGGCCGGCACCGGAAGCTTCCGCGTGCGCGAGATGATGCACCGCATCGCGTATCCGCTCGGCGTGCACGTGCGCGCGGACGTCAACCTCACGGACATCGAGGCCACCTGTACGGACGGGCGCAACCGCATCACCGAGGTCATCGACCTGCCCACCACCGGCGTCAACACCGAGCGCATCTGGCTGCTCGAGCACTTCGCCGACTGGTTCGCGGTCAATCTGGGCAAGAGCTCCATGTACCACGTGCAGTCCAAGTTGTCCGAAGGTGTGGTGCAGCACCTCGACGAGCGCGACGCCTCCCAGTACTCGGCGGACCTGTCGAAGAAGATCCGCGAGGAGATCAAGGCCGCGCAGGGCGGCGAGGCTTCGGAGGATCCGGTGGTGGAGGCCATAGAGCTTGCACAGCGCGTGAACACGCTCAAGCGCGAGGCGGCCGAGGCGTCGACGGCGGATTCCAAGGCCAAGGCCGAAGTCGAGGCTGAAGTCGAGGCCAGCCGGTCCCTGAACGACGACAATGAGGAGGCCCACCAGCTGCTCGCCGACGAGCTGCCCATCGTGCCGGTGGAGAGCCGGACCAGTGACGAGGAGCGGTTCGACGAGGAGGAGGTCTTCAACGGGGACAGCGATGCCGTGCGCGACCGGGTTGCGGCGCGGTTGGCCCAGCGCGACGCGCACGACCGCCGGCAACTCGGCGAGGAGGGGTTCGTCGACGCGGCCCCCGAGGGCGGCGCGCGCGCCAACAAGGCTGGGCGCGTCCATCAGCCGCCCAAGGGCGAGTACGCCGAGCACTTCGACCATGTGGGCGCCAAGCCCAAGGACGCCAAGCACCGCGGCATCACCGTGAGGCAGGCGCACGAGCGGCTCGATCTGATCGAGCGCCGCAAGCCGCTGTACAAGCCGTGGTTCTCCGGACTTGCGTCCGCCATAGCCTGCGCGTCCTTCGTGTTCCTGCTCGGCGGCGGGCCGTACGACATGATCGGCGCATTCGTGGGTGCCGGGCTTGGCCAGTGGCTGCGCCGGCGGCTGTTCGCCCACCATCTCAACCAGTTCTTCGTCACCTTCGTGTGCGTGGCCGTGGCCGCGCTCGCCTGCACCGGCACGCTGAGGCTGGTGGGTTTGTTCGACCCGGTGGCCCTTTCACACGACACCGCATACATCGGCGCCATGCTGTTCGTGATCCCCGGATTCCCGCTCATCACCGGCGGCCTCGACATGGCGAAGATCGACTTCCCGTCGGGTATCCAGCGCATCACCTACGTGCTGTGCGTCATCCTCATGGCCACGCTGGCCGGATGGATGGTCGCCTCGATCGTGCACCTCAACCCGGAGGGCTTCGAGCCGCTGGGGCTGAACGCGTGGGTCAACGGGTGCCTGCGCTTCGTCTTCGCGTTCCTGGGCGTGTGGGGCTTCTCCGTGCTGTTCAACTCGCCGCAGCGCATGTGCCTGGTGGCGGCGATCATCGGCGCCATCACAGACACCTTGCGCTTGGAACTGACTGACTTCGGCATGCCGGCGGAGGCGGCCACGTTCATCGGCGCGTTCCTCTCCGGCATTCTGGCGTTCGCGTGGCGCTCGTCGGTGCGCCACGGCTGGCTGCCGCCGCACCTCGGCTACCCGCGCATCTGCCTGACCGTGCCATCGATCGTGATCATGGTGCCGGGCATGTACATGTACCGCGCGATGTTCTACTTGGGTGGGTTCGACACCATCAACGCGCTCGACTGGGCCTTCCGCGCCTTTATGGTCATTCTGTGCCTGCCGGTGGGGCTGGCCATGGCCCGTGTGTTCACGGACAAATCCTGGCGCTACGACATCTGAGACCCTTCGGTTCGGCCGCGGAAGTCCGCCGGAAGCCGGCTGGATGCCCCGCCCGCCTTGTGCGGGCGGGGCATCTTGCAAAGTGGGGGCGGATTTGGGCAGTTGCAGAGCGCTATACATCAAAGTGGGGGCGTTCCCGGGTCGGCCATTGGCCGATTTCAACCTTCAAAGATGTCGATTTGGGCGGATTTGGGCTTTGCGCGGGCTTTGTTGCCGCATTGCGACGCCCCCACTTTGATGTATAGCGCTCTGCAAACCTCGAAATCCGCCCCCACTTTGTGAGATAGCGGCGAGATGACGGTGGTTGGAGGCTCTGCGGATTCAGAGGTGCACCCAGCGTGCGATCCAGCGTTGCCTCGGCACCCGTTCCCAGAGCGGTTTTCTCTTCGTGCGCCGCGCATCGCAGACTTCCCGCATCGTCATGCGCGCCGTGAGCGGCACAGGGATGCCCAGCACCGATTCGCATGCGGTCGCCACGCGCTGGGCCAGTTCCCCCTCGCTATGTTCATCCCCGAGATCCAGCAGGGTGACCTTGATGTAGATCCAGCCCAGACGCTCCAACGCTTCCCGGCGTTTGTCGTCGCGCAGCACCTGTTCGCTGCTGCTCCGGTGATAGGCACCGTCGTATTCTATGGCGATGCGAAGTTCCGGTATGGCCATGTCCAGCAATGCCGTGCGGCCATTGTCGAGCCGCACCGGGTAATTCACCATGGGTTCGGGAAGACCGTACCGCTGCAGGGCCAGCCGGGTCCGCGTCTCCTGCGAGGAATCGGTTCCCTCCCGCATGAGGCGCACGGCCATTTTGCAGTTGCGGATGCCGGAGAACTGGCGGGCATGCTCGAGGTATGCGATGAAATCCCCCATTTCGGCGCGCGCGAGATGCTGGTTTCTGCGCATCATGGCGTCCCCCAGCACCACCAGTTCCTCAAGGGGCAGAATGGCCCCATAATGGGCCCAGGTGCATACGGGAGTGGTGCATTCCGCCGTGCGGTTGATGAGGATGGTGGTTATGGGCCCCGACCACCTCAGGAACCGCACGCCCTCGATGTGCGTCTTCTCCCCGGCGCTCGCCACCACCACGTCCATATCCTTGCGTCGTCGCTCGGCTTCGGGCTCGACGGGCTTTTCGATGGCGAGTAGCTCCAGCGCCTCCGAGCGGGCGAAGACCAGCTTGCGGTCGGTCCGCCGCTGCAGTTCCGCGCAGGCGTTGAGCCTCTGATACTTGAGGTTGGTGAGCGCCTCCAGCGAATACGATTCGGTGTTCATGCCTCCGACGCTAGCGGCGCGCGCCCGGCGGGGGAAGTCGCGCCCGGCCCGCGGTGGATAAGTGCACAACTGGCGTCGCGGTGCACAACTGCCGCGTGCCGCCTTGCGCCCCGCGCGGCTTCACGCCCCGCCGCCCGCCCGTGTTCTGAATGTGAGACGAATGGCGGCATGCCTTTCCCGTCCCGGTGCCGCTCGTTAAATTGGTATTTCCGAGAGATAGGGAGATCAATGGTTTCAGCGAATTTCTGGGTGTTTCTGGCTATGGTGATCTATTTCGCCGTCATGCTGGGCATCGGCTTCTTCTACTCACGCCGCTCCAACTCCTCCGCCAGCCAGTACTTCGCGGGCGGCCGCGGCGTGGGCCCCTGGCTCACCGCCCTGTCCGCGGAGGCGTCGGACATGAGCGGCTGGCTGCTCATGGGCCTGCCCGGTCTGGCCTACTTCACCGGCCTCGCGGACCCGATGTGGACAGCCATCGGCCTCGCCCTGGGCACCTACCTCAACTGGAAGCTCGTCGCCCGCCGCCTGCGCCGCTACTCGGTGATCGCCGGCGACGCCATCACCATCCCGGACTTCTTCTCCAAGCGCTACCACGACGACAAGTCGATCATCTCCACCATCGCCGCGGCCATCATTCTCGTGTTCTTCTGCGTCTACGTGGGCAGCTGCTTCGTGACCGTGGGCAAGCTGTTCACCACGCTGTTCGGCTTCGACTACCACCTGACCATGATCCTCGGCGCGGCCGTGGTCTTCGTCTACACCATCGTGGGCGGCTATCTGTCCGTGGTGGCCACCGACTTCGTGCAGGGCGTGCTCATGTTCTTCGCGCTCGCCGTGGTGTTCTTCGGCTCGATCGCCGGTGCGGGCGGCGTGCAGCAGACGGCCGAATTCCTGCGCGGCATCCCGGGCTTCGTGTCCGGCACGCACGTGGCCACGCCCGCGCTCGACGAGATCGGCCGCCAGATTGTGCGCGACGGCCAGGCGGTGTTCGGCGCGCCCTCCGAGTACGGCGTGATCACGATCATCTCGATGCTCGCGTGGGGTCTGGGCTATTTCGGCATGCCTCAGGTGCTCGTGCGGTTCCTGTCGATCCGCAGCGTGTCCGAGGTGCGCAAGTCCCGCATCATCGCCACTGGCTGGTGCGTGGCCTCGCTGGCGTGCGCGATCATGATCGGCCTGGTGGGCCGCGCGATGATGCCCGTGCACTTCCTCACGCAGACCGACGCCGAAAGCGTGTTCATCGTGGCCGCGCAGATGCTGCTGCCGAGCTTCATGTGCGGCGTGGTGGTCTCCGGCATCTTCGCCGCGTCCATGAGCTCGAGCTCGTCGTACATGATCATCGGCGCCTCCGCGATGGGCGAGAACATCTTCCGCGGTCTGCTGCACCGCAAAGCCACAGACCGCCAGGTGATGATCGTCGCGCGCCTGACCCTGGTCGTCATGTTCCTGTTCGGCGTCCTTGTGGCGTACGACCAGAACTCCTCGATCTTCCAGGTCGTCTCCTACGCGTGGGCCGGCCTTGGCGCGTCGTTCGGCCCGCTGATGCTCTGCTCGCTCTACTGGCGTCGCACGAACCGTCCGGGCGCGGTGGCGGGCATGCTCGTGGGCACCGCTGCGGTGCTGATCTGGCACAATCTGGTCAAGCCGCTGGGCGGTGTGTTCGCGATCTACGAGCTGCTGCCCGCATTCCTGCTGTCCCTGCTGGCGATCGTGGCCGTGTCGCTGGTCACGGCCCCGCCGTCGGAGGAGGTGCTGGACGAGTTCGATCACTACATGGACCGGCCGGACGATTCGGTGGTGGACGGCGAGCTGCTGGTCGCCGAGGGCATGGCCGCCGGGCAAGCGGCGTCCGGGCGCTGATGCCATGCGATTGGCCGGGCGGCCGGCGGGCCTACACTGAAGCCATGAGTGAGATCGTGCCCGATCGCGGGCTGCTGCTGCGCAATGTCCGATTCCTTGACGGCCATGATGTTTCCGGGGCCGCCGGCGATGCCACCGAGCTGTTCGATGTGCTGGTCCGCGACGGCGTGATCGTTTCGATCCGTCCCGCCGGGCACGGGATTGACGAGGCCGGCGACCAGGCATCCATGCCCGTCGCGGACGCGGATGACCGATGGGCGATTCCGGGCCTGTGGGACTGCCACACGCACTTCACGCAGTGGTCGGCCACGTTCGGCCGGCTCGATCTGCTGCCGGCCCGCAGCGCGCACGAGGCGATGGACATGCTGCGCGATTATCTGGCCGCCCGCCGCGCGCAGGCGGGTCGGGCAAGCCAGCCGAACGGTCTGAATCCGAACGTCTTCGTGGTGGGCATGCGGTTCCGCCACTCCCTGTGGGCCGACGACGAGCAGCCCACGCTCGCCGCGATCGACGCGGTGTCCGGCGACCAGCCCGTGGCCCTGTCCAGCGCGGACATGCACTGCGGCTGGGTCAATTCCGCGGCAGCGCGGCGACTGGGCGTGCATGTGGGCGAGTCCGGTCTGGTGGGCGAGCTCGAATGGTTCGACGCCTACTGCAAGCTGGACAACGCGCCCGGCGCGGCCGAGGAGACCATGCGGCTGCTGCGCGAGGCCGAGCGCGATGCGGCCGGCAAGGGCGTGGTGGGTGTGCGCGACTACGAGATGGCCGAGAACATCGACACGTGGACCCGCCGGTTCGCGGCCGGCATCGACGGTCTGCGCGTGGAGGCCGGCGTCTACCCCGAGCGGCTGCGGGCGGCGATCGACGCCGGTTGGCGCACCGGCATGGAACTGCCCGGCTCGCGCGGACTGGGCCGCGTGGGCTCGATGAAGCTCATCTCCGATGGCTCGCTCAACACCCGATCCGCCTACTGCTCCACGCCCTACTCCGGCATCACCCCGCCCACGTACGGCACGCTGAGTTACACGCCGGAGCAGATCGAGGACTACATGCGTCTGGCCACCGACCACGGCTTCACCATCGCCTGCCATGCGATCGGTGACGAGGCCAATACGATCGTGCTGGATGCGGCCGCGGCCACGGGCGCGCGCGGTTCGATCGAACACGCCCAGATGCTTAAAACCGCCGATATTCCTCGCTTCGCCGCGCTGGGGCTCACAGCCAGCATCCAGCCGCAGCACGCCATGGACGATCGTGACGTGATCACCCGCTTCTGGGCCCATCCGGCCGGCATCCCCTATGCCTTCCGCGCCCTGCACGACGCCGGCGTGCCCCTGCGCATGGGTTCCGACGCGCCCGTCGCCCCGCTCGATCCGTGGCTGGCGGTCTCCGCCGCCGTGTTCGGCACGGAGAGCTCCGATCGTGAGCCGTTCCAGCCCGAGCAGTGCCTCGACGTGCGCACCGCCCTGACCGCCTCCACCGCCGTGGGCCGCGATCGTCCCGCGCCCGGAGACCCGGCCGATCTGGTCCTGCTCGACCGCGATCCCTACGCGATCCGCACCCCCGAGGACATGCGCGCGATGCCGTCCGCCGTGGCCGCGACGATGCTTGCCGGCCGTTGGACGCACGGGCGGTTGTGAGGCGTGACTACCAGGCCGCCAGCGTTTCGATGGTGTCGAGTCCGTTCCGCCGATGCCGATCATCCAGTCCATCCCAGTACTCGGAATCTTCGGTGAGTTGATCCCGCAGTACGCGCAGGCGTCTGCGATCGGTGGTGCTGTGCAGTCGGCTGACTTCGGCGTCCGGATCATCGATCAACGATGCCAGCATGGCCGCATCCCGCAGATGTCGGCTCTCGAAACCCGCCCGGTCAGCACTCCACGCCGCGCTTTTGAGGATCAGCGCGCCCAGAAGGTCGGGAATGCGGATCAGGACGGATTTGCCATGGTCGGCGATCGTTACGTGCATGCTGCGCTCGATGGCCTGTGCCCCGCCGGGCATGGGGAGGATTGGGCTGCCTGACAGTTTCGCGTCCCCATGAAGGTGCTTGGGCAGATGATCGGCCACGAGCAGATCCACCACATTACCGTTCGGGGCGACCAGCCGGGTGGTGTATCCGGTCAGTGTGCCAGTCCGGGCCGTGAAACCATACCGTGACAGCACATTCCTGATCTCGTTGATGCCTCGGCGGTCCGACATGAGGTCCGCCAGCAGATCCGCGTCGGTGGTGGGCCGGACGTCAAGTCCGCCCATCATAGCGTGCAGCTGCACCATGAGCCCGCCGGTCAGCAGCCATGAGTCGGGGTCGACCGTTTTCGCGGTCGCATAGACGATGCTCCATGGATGGGCGGAAGCGGGAATGTGGATGATAGGTGTCGTGGTCATATTCGCCTCCTGAAGTGTTCGAGAAGATGTTCGAGTGTCTCCAGTCCTGCCCGTCGTTCTCGCGGATCGTTGGACTCCGCGAGATCGGCGGCGCATACGGCAAGGGGCATCGGTCCGTCGCCGTCGGGCAGCCAGTCGGCGACGCGCAATCGCACGGTGATCGGTTCCACGTTGATTTTCATCCGGCATGCCGCCGCGACCCATTCCGCATCGTCGGCCGTGGCATAGCCTTCGAGCGCATTGGTATCCGTCAGTTGGAACTTGGCCGCCAGTGGGCCGGTGGCCGCCGAAAGGCGCAACCGTGCCGCTGCTTTGCCGATCAGCGAATCCCTGCACCAGAATTCGAGTGTTCTCGCCCGCCTGCGGCACAGGCGCGTCAGTTTCTCGGCGTCGGTTGTGCGTAGGTATTGGCGCAGCCGGTAGCGATGCGGCGCATCGATCCAAGGCGTGGGTTCGCCGGACAGCAGATACAGCGCGGCGAATGCCATGGCTGCGGAATAGGGCCTTCCGGGTTTGCCCGCCCAACGTTCATAGCGCTGCACGGAGCTCGCAGTGATCAGAAAGCCGCCGGCCCCAACCGGCAGGGCGGTGATCTCGTGCGCCTGGCGCAGGGCGGTGACCCGGCGCTCGCTGACGCCGAGTCGCAACGCTGTCTCGCGTTGGGTGAGCAATGTGGTACTTGAAGTGATGGGCATGAGACCAGTATACACAAAATTATTCAGAATATCGAATGGAAGTGTATATTGTCAGGCAACAAAAAAGCTCCCCCATCGCGGGGGAGCTCATTGGGATTGCGGCTTGACCCTGCGGGGCCGGGCACCGAAGCGTGAAGTCGAAGGATCATCGGCGACTGCGCGCAAATCAAGGATCCTTCGACTTCGCGCTATGCGCTTCGCTCAGGATACTGATTGTTTGGCCCTGCGGGACCAAACAATCAGTACTTCATGCCCATGGCCGCGCGCACCTCGTCGAGGGTAGCCTCGGCGATCTCGTTGGCGCGCTTGTTGCCGTCCTCCAGCACGTCGCGCACGTAGTCCATGTCCTTGGCCAGCTCGGCGCGGCGCTCGCGGTGAGGGGCCAGGAAGTTGTTGACGGACTCGATCACGTACGCCTTGAGCGCGCCGGCGCCGGACTCGCCGATCTCCTCGGCGATCTCCTTCGGATCGCGGCCGGTCACCAGGCCGGCGGTGGTCAGCAGCGCGGAGACTTGCGGGCGGGCGATCGGGTCGAACGTGATCCTGCGCTCGGAGTCGGTGGGGCTCTTCTTGATGAGCTTGGCGGTCTCCTCGGCGGTGGCGCCCAGCATGATCGAGTTGCCGTACGACTTGCTCATCTTGCGGCCGTCGAGACCGGGGATCTCCGGCGCGTCGGACAGGATGGCGGCCGGCTCCGGGAACACCGGGTGCTTCTTGGCGTAGCGCTCGTTGAATCGACGGGCGATGGTGCGGGTGATCTCGATGTGCGGCAGGTTGTCCTTGCCGATCGGCACCACGTTCGCCTTGCAGAACAGGATGTCGCAGGCCTGATGGACCGGGTAGGTGAGCAGCAGGCCGGTCAGGGCGTGGCCGGAGGCCTCCATCTCGGCCTTCACGGTGGGGTTGCGGTGCAGCTCGGCCTCGGTGACCAGCGACAGGAACGGCAGCAGGAGCTGGTTCTCGGCCGGCACGGCGGAGTGCGCGTAGATCATGGTCTTCTTCGGGTCGATGCCGGCGGCCATGTAGTCGAGGACCAGGTTGAGCACGTTGTCCTGGATGTGCTCGGTGGTGTCGCGGTCGGTGATGACCTGGTAGTCCGCGATGATGATGTTGGAGTGCACGCCCTTGTTCTGCATGGCCACGCGCTCCTTGATGGAGCCGAAGTAGTGGCCCAGGTGCAGGCGGCCGGTGGGGCGATCGCCGGTCAGCATGGTGAATTTGCCCGGCTCGGCCTCCAGCTTGGCGAGCGTCTCGTCGGATCGCTTCTTCGCCGCCAGGAAGCTCGCGCTCATTTCGTTTCCAGCCGCCGTCAGCTGGGTTTCGGCCTGCTCGTCAGTCATCGACTGCCCCTTATTTATGTGTGAAAACGGTACAAAAGTTCGCTTTTATGGTAAAAGTTCAAGACGACAACATAACAAGTGGTATTCTCTTCTGTGATGAATTGATCGAAACTCGAGAATCGTAAAGTCAGGGGATCAACATGGGTCGCGGACGTCAGAAAGCAAAGCAGCAGAAAATTGCCCGTAAGCTCAAGTACCTGACAACGGACACCGACTACGACGAGCTGGCCAAGGAGCTCAGCACGCAGGAGGTCGGCACCGGTTCGTTCGATCCGTTCGCGGATGTGGAGGAGGCCGAGCAGGAGCGCGTCGCGGATACCGCCGATGCCGCGCCGGAGGCCCACGACACGCCCGAGGACGATCTGGACGAGTATGCCAAGTGGGCTGCGGAGGCCGCTGCGAAGGCGACGAGTGGCGAGATGCCGAAGGTCGTCAAGGCCGTGCCGAAGCCGCACAAGCCCATTCCCATGCCGATTCCGAGCGCTCTCAAGCCCAAGAAGGACTGATCTCCTCTCTGATTGCCGCTGATCGCGCGCGGGGTCCGTTTCGGTACATGAATTGATACGCAAATACGGGCTGTGCGGGCCGATTCCGGCGATTCGCAGCGCTTCCGGGCCGATTTTCGGGTGAATTTCAGCCCGATGGTGCTGTGAATCGCGGATTTCGGTCCGCGCAGCCCGTATTTTGATGTTTGCGGCTGGGCGGTGGTGCGTGGGCGGTGCCTGCGTGAGACGCCCACGTGAGGCCTGTGCCGGTTTTCGTCAGCATATGCGGATAAGCTAGTGCTCGCAATTGGTACATCGTGGAACCAGCGCTGATCACAGGCAGCTGCGACGGAATGGAGACCGGCATGAGCGCCAGCACGGGCAATCAGGGACGCTCGGACATCACGGATGTTCGGATCGAGCACTTCGACGGCGATGCGATCGGCATCGGCACGGGGACGCCGCGCATCAGCTGGCGGTACGATCCGCAGGTCGGCGATCTGGCTGGCCGGAAGGCCCAGATCCGCATGCTCGTGCGGCCGTTCGCGCCCGTCGGATCCGTGGAGCTTGGTCGGTCCGTGGAGCTTGACCAGCCCGCGCGACCCGTTGGATCCGCGCAATCCCCTGCGTCCGTCGCGCCGGAAACGTACGATGCGGCGCGCGGCGTGGTGTGCAGCGCGATCGTGCCCGCGGAAGCCAATGTGCTGCATCCCTGGCCGTTCGACCCGGTGGCGTCCGGTTGCCGCGTCACGGTCTCCGTGCGCCTGCTGCCGGAATCCGAACTCGCTGGCCCGGATACCGGGGCTCCTGCGGCAGCGCCCGCGGATCCTGCAGATCCCGTGGATTCCGCGGACTGGTCCCCGTCGGTCGCATTCGAGCCCGGCCTGATCGACCCGGCCCGTCGTGTGGCGCATATGGTCGGCCCCGATTGGCCCGAATCGGCCGAGGATGCCCGCGGCAATCCCGTTCTGCGCAGGCCCGGCCGCGTGCGCGCGTCGATTTCCCTGCGTGATCGCCCGGTCGCCGCCCGCCTGTACCTGTCCGCCTACGGCCTGGTCGGTGCGGAGGTCAACGGCCGGCCCGTCGGCGACGATATCCTGACGCCGGGCTGGACCGACTATCGCACGCGCTTTGCGTATCGAACGTTCGATGTGACGGGCCTGCTGTGTGATGGCGTCAACGGTCTTGGCTTCTGGCTGGGTGACGGCTGGTATCGGGGCCGCATCGGCTTCGGCGGCGGCAAGGCCGATTGCTACGGCGATCGTTTGGGCGTGTGGGCCCAGCTGCGCGTGGCGTATGCCGACGGCAGTGAGGAGATCATCGCATCGAACGCGTTCGATGGCCGGTGGGAGGCCAAGCCCGGGCCGATCGTGTCCAGCGGATTGTATGAAGGCGAATCGTACGATGCCCGGCTTGAGGAGCCCGGTTGGTCGCAGGGCGATGCCGACGCGTCCGCCGCAGGCTGGACACCCGTGCGCGAGCTGCCCTTCGACAACGCCAGGCTGTTCGCCCCGTCCTGCCGCGGCGTCGAACGGTATGGCGAGCCGCGCAAACCCATGTCCGTCAAGGCGCTGGACGGCGGATCGTACCTGCTGGATTTCGGGCAGAATTGCACGCAGCGCCTGCAGCTGCGCATCCCGGCCACCGAACCCGGCCACGTCATCACCGTCCATCACGCCGAGGTGCTCAACCCGGACGGTTCCCTGGCCGTGCGCCCGCTGCGCCGCGCGGTGCAGATCGATTCGTACACGTCGAACGGTAAGGCGGCCGTGTGGGAACCGCGCTTCACGATTCATGGCTTCCGGTACGCGCGCATCGACGGCTGGCCGGATGCGCCTGCCGGGCCGGATGCGCCCATCGCCCCGACCGGCTCCGCCGCCGTCGCAGCCGCCGTGGAATCACACGTCTACACCTCCGCCATGCCGCAGGCCGGCTCGTTCGACTGCTCGGACGCCGCCCTCACCAGACTCCATCGCAATGTGGAATGGTCCATGCGGTCGAACTTCGTCTCCATCCCCACCGACTGCCCGCAGCGCGACGAGCGCTTCGGCTGGACCGGCGACATCGCCGTGTTCGCGCCCACCGCGGAATTCCTGGCCGAGGCCGATGGCTTCCTGTCCGACTGGCTGGACGATGTGGCCAGCGAAACCGCGCATTGGGGGACGGTCCCCTACTATGTGCCGTACCCGTATCCGGGCTGGGGCCAGCCGCAGGCCGTGGCGCTGTGGGGCGATGCGGCGACGATGGTGCCGTGGGCGCTGTACATGTCCGGCGGTGACGTGGATCAGCTGCGCCGGCAGTACCCGCTCGCCCGCCGATGGGTGGATGAGGTGGTTTCGCTGCTGGCCAGTGACGGCGTGTGGGATCGCCGGCCGGAGGTGTGGTGCGGCCAGCTGGGCGATTGGCTGGATCCCACGGCCCCGCCCGACGATGCCGCGCGCGCGATGACCCAGAAGGAGCTGGTGGCCACGGCGTTCACCGTGCACTCGCTTGATCTGGCGGCCCGCATGGCAACGGTGTTGGGCGATGGCGCCGATGCGAGCCGGTACCGGTCCCTCGCGGCGCATGTGCGCGAGGGATTCCGCGGACGATTCGTGCATGAGGATGGCTCAATGACCTCCGACACGCAGTGCGCGTACTGCCTGGCGATCGTGTTCGATCTGTTCGATGGCGGGAGTGATAGCGCCGCCCGTCGCGCGTTCGCCGGCGACCGATTGGCGCAGTTGGTGCGTGACAACGGCTACACCGTGGGCACCGGATTCGCCGGCACGCCCTACGTGCTGCGCGCCCTGTTGGACACCGGTCATGCGGACGAGGCGTTCCGGCTGCTCACCTCGCGCGATTGCCCGTCGTGGCTGTATCAGGTGAGCATGGGCGCCACGACCACGTGGGAGCGCTGGGACTCGATGCTGCCCAACGGGGAGGTCAACCCTGGCGACATGACGTCGTTCAACCACTACGCGCTCGGATCCGTGGCCGATTGGATGCATGCGGCGATCGGCGGGCTGCGGCCTGCCGAACCCGGCTGGTCGGTGTTCGAAGTGGCCCCGGTGGCCGCCTTGCACGGGATCGATGCCGCGGAATGCGCGCACATGACGCCGAACGGTCTTGCATCGGTGAAGTGGCGGCGTGCGGACGATGGGCAAGGTTCCGGCGGTTCGGTCGATATGGAACTGATCGTGCCGGCGAACACGATCGCGCGCGTGCGGATGGGCGGCGACGGCGGCGGTGCTGGCCGCTGGCGTGAACTGCCCGCCGGGCATCACCGTCTGACCATCCCCTTGACGGTCTGACATAGCCAGACGCCGAAGGATCCTTAACTCGTGCACCGATGAATCAACGTGAGTGACGAAGGCTCCTTCGCCGCTCCCCCCACAATCACCGCTCGGCGACGATCCTCAGCCCCCAGGGCACAATCGTCACGGTCTCGCCCGCAACGAGCTCCCGGTTGGCATCCGAATCGCCGCTCTCCGCCAGCAGATCCTCGCCGCTGACCGGCGAGACGAACTCAACGGGCGATCCCGAGTAGTTGAGCAGATAGGCGAGGCGCTCGCCGGTGGGGTTGATCCCCCGTCGCACGGTGAGCGTGCCGGCTAGTCGCTGCGGCCAGTCGTCGATGCCGGCGGCGGACACCGCCTCGCGCAGGATCGCGCGGATCGTGGGGGCATCGGTCATCGTGCCGATCCGCTCGGCCCAACCGCCGTTGCCGCCGAAGGCGTGCCTGGTGATCGCCGCCCAATCGCCCCATGCGGGGTGATCGTAGCGGGCCAGCACCTGCGTGGCCGCGTCGCCGGCCTGACCATCGACCGCATCGTCGTTCGGCTCCAGCAGCTCCATGAAGGTGAGTGCCTGCGGTCGATCGGACGGCTTGTCGGAGTCGCCATCGTTGCCGTTGCCGCCGAAGCCGTCCAGCGGCCCCGCGAACGCCAGCCGTGTGCCCTCGTCGGGATTGGTGAACTCGTCGTACCCCGCGCCGAACACGTCAGCCAGCCCGTGCGGCTGCCGATCGTGCCACACCGTGGCGTCCAGATCGCTGAAGAACGACTTGAAGGTGGACAGCAGATGCCCGCCCTGCGCCACGTACGCGCGCAGGCCATCGATCAGCGCCTGCGAGGTGCAGTACAGCGCCGGGGCGATCACCAGATCGTACGGCTCGAGCGCCTTGAGCACGGACTGCACGCGGGCGTTGCCGGACCCGCCGCCGGTCTCCCCGTCGCCGAATGCACGCCCGTCCGCCGCCTCGCTGAAATCGCCGAGCGTGCCGCCGTCCAGCCAATCGCCGGGCAGGAAATCGCATTCCACGTTGAGATCGAACAGCGCGTCGTACACCCAGCGCACCACGTCGTTGTAGGTGGAATTCGGCCCGCCCCAGGCCACGCCCGAATCGATGCGGAAACGGTTCAGGGCGCTCAGCGACGCGTTGCTGGCGATGATCGCCACGCGGTTGCGCTTGCGCAGGCCCGCCAGCCGTCCGCCGATCCGCTCCAGCTCCGCGCCGAGCGCGCTGGCCTCGCGGTAGATGCGATTGGGCTTGAGATCGTGCGACAGCACACCCTTCCAGTACGTCTCGCATGCGTTGTGCAGCGACGCCCAATGCCAGTACATCACCGATTCCGATCCGTTCGCCAGATGGCTGAAGCCCTGCAGTCGCAGCTGTCCGGGGAACGGCAGCCAGCCCATGTTGCCCTGCGCCTCGGTCTCCATGAGCAGCCAGTTGCGGCCGCCCTTGAACGATCGCGCCAAGTCCCCGCCCACCGCGATCTGCCGGCCGTCGAGCTTGGCGGCGCTGGGATGGTAGATGTCGATGCCCGCGTAGTCGAGGTGCGCGGAAGTGAGCCAGTCGTCCGCACGCGGCTGCACGCCGTACGATCCGCCCCGCCAATCGAGGTCGAAGTTCTGCGTGACGAACTGGTCGGGGCGCGCGTACTCGCGCACGATCGTCGCCTGCCAGCCGATGTATTCGGCCACAAGCGCGCGGCGGAACCGATCGAACTCGCCGCCCAGCGAGGCGTTGATCGTCGCCGTCACATCCGGCACGTCCTCCCAGGCGTTGATGCGGTTCGACCAGTAGTTGAGTCCGAACGCCCGATTCATCGCGTCAAGATCGTCGTGGAACCGTTCGCGCAGATGGCGCACGAACATGCGCTGCACATCGGCGTCCACCACGTCGAAATGCGTGGTCTCGTTGTCCACCTGCCAGCCGATCACCGCCGGGTGCGCGGCCACATGGGCGGACAGCGCGCGGATCGCCCGCTCGGCGTAGAACCGGTAGGTGGCGGAGAACTGGTTCATGTTCTGCCGCGGGCCGGGCTTTCGCTTACCGCCGGGCGTGGTGGCGAGGACGTCCGGGTGGGATTGCGTCAGCCAGCTGGGCACCGCGTAGGTGGGCGTGCCGACGATCATGCCGATCCCCGCCTCCCCCATCGCGTCGAGCACGCGGTCGATGTGCGTGAAGTCGAACACGCCCGGCTGCGGTTCCATGGTGGCCCAGGTCGATTCGGCGATGCGCACGGTGTTCATGTGCGCCGCCTTGAGCATGCGCACGTCCTCGGCCAGGCGATCGTAGGGCATGTATTCGTCGTAGTAGGCCGCGCCGAACAGGATGCGGGGCGATTGTGCGGGCTGAAGCGGCTGATGTGCGGGCTGGTGTGGCTGATGGGTGGTCATCGCGGGTCCTTCTTCCGTTGGTTGATTCATCGATGAATCATCTGAGGATAGTCAACCACGATTCATTCTGGCGCTCAACATCCGCGTGTCCGCGTTTGCCTCGCTGCCCGCCTGTTCCTTGTGGTTTCCTTGCAGGTCCTCCGGCATCCCGATCCGCCCAGTTGATGATGCGGGTCGGGCCGGGCGGCAGGGCCGGGTAAGCGGGCCGGGTAAGTCAGGGCGCAAACTGGGCAGATCGGAACGTTGATTTTGCAGACTGGGCAGATCCGGTCATCTAGGGGCGATTTTGGGGCTCCAGATGACCGGATCTGCCCAGTTTGCGGGGAAATCGGCTGGAATTGCCCAGTTTGCGGGGCTGGTGGGGCAGTCGAGCGAGGTGGAATGGGCGAGACAGAATGAGTGAATCCACTGCGATGAGGCCAACTGGGCGACTGGGGCTGACTGGAGGGCAATTGGGGGTGCAGGGCATCGGATTTGCTCATTCTGCATCTCGGGACCTGCGGGGCCTGTGGGAGGGTGTACCGCAGGCGCGTGATACCCGCAACATTACGGGCTGTGCGGGCCGAAATCCGCAATTCGTAGCATAATTGGGCCGATTTTCGGGCATTTTTCGGCCCGATAGTGCTGCGAAGAGCCGAAATCGGTCCGCGCAACCCGTATTTTGACAGATCCGCAAGCGTATGACCTGAACCATCATCGAGCCATCATGCGGCAGCCCCTACGCCACCTTGCGCCATGCCTCATCGCGTTCCGGCGCGCCTAGTTTGCGAGGACGATTGGTCAGTCCTGTTCCGATCTGCCCAGTTTGCGGGGAAATCGGCTGGAATTGCCCAGTTTGCGGGGCTGGCGGGCGGAATGGGCGAGACAGAATGAGCGAATTCACTGCGATGAGGCCAACTGGGCGACTGGGGGCCGACTGGAGTCCAATTGGGGTGCGGGACGTCGGATTTGCTCATTCTGCATTTCGGGACCGGTGGGAGGGCGCGTCACGCGGTGCGAAAACCGCGTCACAGGGTGCGACGTGCGTCACGGGGTGCGCCCGCTCCCTGTGACGGTGTCCGGGAGGCCTTCTCCCATAAGGGTTTTCAAAGTGCGTCACCGGGTGCGCCCGCGCCGCGTGACGCACGTCGCGCCCCGTGACGATCCGTCCGCTCCCGGTGACGCGGGCCACCCGCCCGGTGACGCGGTCCGACCGTCACGCGGCGCGGGCTACCGGGTCGATTCGCGCTCGACCAGTCGGAAATCGGTGACGAAGGTGCGCGCGGCCGATTCGTCCCCGTCGATGCGGGCGATCAGTCGATCCACGGCCAGCTGGGCGTACTGCGGGATGTCCGGATCGATGGTGGTCAGCGGCGGCATGGCGTATTCGGCGGCCGACGCGTTGTCGAAGCCGGTTACTTCCACATCGCCCGGCACGTCCAGTCCGGCCCGCCTGAGCGCGGTCATGGCGCCGATCGCCACGGCATCGTTCGCGCACACGATCGCATCGAGGGCGACACCACCCGCCCGTCGCTCGATCAGCCGCTCCGTCGCCCTGATGCCATCGTCCACGCCCATGCTGTGGCTGCCGGCCACGAGCCGCGCATCCACGTCCAGACCGCGCCGGCCGAATTCCTCCACGTAGCCGCGCAGGCGCATCGCCGCTCCCGCCTCCCGGGCCCGGAGGATGTCCGCCATCGCCGCATCCATCAGGCCGCGATCGTCGCACCACTGCTCCGGCGCGCCCGCGAACGCCACCGTGCGCCCGCGGTCGAGCAGCCATCCGGTGACGTGCGCCGCCGCCTCCACATTGGGCATCATCACCACGTCGGCCCTGCCATGGGACAGATAGTCGCCGGTGATCACGATCGGGCATCCCTGTGCAAGCAGCGGGCTGGAGGAGGGGATGGGCCGGTTGGAGAACAGGATCCACCCGTCCGCGTCCATGCGATGCGTTTCCTCGATGATCCCCTCGATGCCATCGGCGCGCGAGGCGTAGGTGAGGATCGCCGTGCCGTAGCCCCGGCGTGTGGCTGCGGCGATCACGTTGTCGCAGTAGGTTGCGCAGAACGGCTGGCCGAATCCGGGCATGGCGAGGCCGATCATCCGCGCCGCCCCGCGCCGCAGGGTCTGGGCCGACCGGTTCACGTGATAGCCCAGCCGGGCCATGGCGTCCTGCACACGACGGCGGGTTTCCGTGCTCATGCGGCCGGTGCCGTTGACCGCGTTGGACACGGTTTTCGCGGAGACGCCGGCCTCACGCGCCACGTCCTGCATCGTCACCGCCACCGGGTGCCCCCGTCCGTCAGCGGCAGCAGATCGCTCAGATCGTCGCGCTCGCCCACCGCGCTGATGCGACCGGCATCCTTTTCCTCGGCCCAGGTGGTCACGCCCGTGGCCAGCCGCATCCACACCTCCGGATCGAGCTCGATCACGTCCGGCGGGGTGAGGTTGTGTGGATCGGATGCGGGGCCGTCCAGGATCTTGATCGCGCCCCAGGGGGCCACGCGCACCTCCACGCCCTCACCCGGGGCCTTATGTTCCAGCAGGAACAGCGAGTAGCGCACGGCCATCGCCCATACCGGCCGGGGCAGATCGGGCTTGAATGCGAGCCTTTCCCCGAGCGGGATCGCGCCGCCGCTCGCCGCCATCATCGTGCCCGCCGCCTCGCGCCATCGCGCATAGGCGTCCCGCCCCTTGCCCAGATCCTGTTGCCGTAGTACCGTCATAAGAGACATTGTGCGATGAAGCGAGGTCAACCGAAACAACAGACGAAAACATCAGACGACAGCAGGCCGATTGTGGCCGGGAATGCTTGAATATGCTCGAAGGCGTGCGGAAATGCGCGATATCCATCCCGTGGAACCCCGCCTAACGCTCCCTCGGCGTCACTGGCTTCCCTAAAAAACTACGTAGTGACAACGATTTCATACGAAAAATATGGTGTGTCACGTAGAAATCCAGCTACACTAATCCATCAAGCATGAAAACGTATGCGTAACGTAACGCAGTGTTCATTCGGGCGTTTGCATGCCGATACCTCACCGAGGGCATAATTAATCTTGGAACACAATGCAACGAAAGCGAGTCATTTATGACTGAAATCACTGCACCCAAGTCGCCTGTCACGACTGCCGAGTTCACCGAGGGCATTCGCGAACAGCTCAAGTACGGTCAGGGCGTGACCCCCGAGCAGGCCACCCCCGCCGACGTCTACGTAGCTTCCTCCCTTGTCGTCCGTCACTACCTGCAGGACGCCTGGTTCAAGACCCAGCAGGACATGGTCAACGGCCACACCAAGGCCGTCGGCTACCTGTCCGCCGAGTTCCTGATCGGCAAGCAGCTGCGCAACGCGCTGCTCAACGCCGGCATGCTGGACCAGTTCGACGAGGCCGTCGAGGGCCTGGGCTTCGACCCGCAGGCCGTCGTCGACTCCGAGTACGAGCCGGCCCTGGGCAACGGCGGCCTCGGCCGTCTGGCCGCCTGCTACGTCGACTCCCTCGCCTCCCTGGGCGTTCCGGCGTTCGGCTACGGCATCCAGTACCGCTACGGCATCTTCCGTCAGGAGTTCGACGAGCAGGGCCGTCAGATCGAGAAGCCGGAATACTGGCTGGCCAACGAGGAGCCGTGGGGCCACACCGACTACAACCGCTCCCAGAAGGTCTCCTTCGGCGGCGACGTCGTGGAGAAGGATGGCAAGAAGATCTGGAAGCCGGCCTGGTCCGTGCGCGCCGTCCCGGTGGACTACATGGTCCCCGGCTACGAGTCCGGCCGCGTGAACACCCTGCGCCTGTGGTCCGCCCGCTCCTACGACGAGTTCGACCTGCTCACCTTCAACAAGTCCGAGTACCTTGACGCCGTCAAGCCCAAGGTCGAGGCGGAGAACATCTCCAAGATCCTGTACCCGGAGGACTCCACCCCGCAGGGCAAGCGCCTGCGTCTGGAGCAGCAGTACTTCTTCGTGGCCGCGTCCATCAAGGACGTCATCCGCGTGTTCTACCCCGGCCAGGACAAGCCGGACCTGACCACCCTGCCGGAGAAGATCACCTTCCAGCTCAACGACACCCACCCGGTGATCGGCATCCCGGAGCTCATGCGCGTCCTGATCGACGAGTACGGCTACGACTGGGAGACTGCCTGGGACATCACCACCAAGACCTTCAACTACACCTGCCACACCCTGCTGCCGGAGGCGCTGGAGGTCTGGCCGGCCAACCTGATCGGCGAGCTGCTGCCGCGTCACCTTGAGATCATCAAGGAGATCAACGAGCACTTCCTCAACGAGCTCAAGACCAAGACTCGCGACAAGGAAAAGATCGAGCGCATGCGCATCGTCACCAACGAGGAGAACCCGAAGGTCCGCATGGCCTACCTGGCCACCGCCGGCGGTTCCCACGTCAACGGTGTGGCCGAGCTGCACTCCCAGCTGCTCAAGGACGTCACCCTGCGCGACTTCTCCGATCTGTACCCGGGCAAGTTCTCCAACGTGACCAACGGCGTCACCCCGCGTCGCTTCATCCGTCTCGCCAACCCGCGCCTGTCCAACCTCATCACCGAGGGCCTGGGCACGGACAAGTGGCTGAGCGACCTCGACCTGCTCAAGGGCCTCGAGCCGCTGGCCCAGGACGACGAGTTCGTCAAGAAGTTCGCCGCCGTCAAGCAGGCCAACAAGGAGGACTTCGCCGCCTACGCCAAGCGCGAGTTCGACTTCGATCTGGACCCGAACACCATGTTCAACTCCATGATCAAGCGTCTGCACGAGTACAAGCGCCAGAGCCTGAAGATCCTCGCCCTGATCGCCAAGTACGCGGACATCAAGTCCGGCAAGGTCTCCGTGGACGACGTCCTGCCGCGCACGGTCATCTTCGGCGCCAAGTCCGCCCCGGGTTACTACCTGGCCAAGCTGACCATCCAGCTGATCAACAACGTGGCCCGCGTCGTCAACAACGACCCGGACATCAAGGGCAAGCTGCACGTCTACTTCCCGTGGAACTACAACGTGCGTCTGGCCCAGCACCTCATCCCGGCCACCGAGCTTGACGAGCAGATCTCTCAGGCCGGCAAGGAGGCCTCCGGCACCGGCAACATGAAGTTCGCCCTCAACGGCGCGCTCACCGTCGGTACCCTGGACGGCGCCAACGTCGAGATCCGCGAGCGTGTTGGCGCGGAGAACTTCTTCCTCTTCGGCATGACCGTCGACGAGGTCGAGGCCCTCTACGCGCAGGGCTACCACCCGGCCGTGTACTACGAGCGCGACCCGCGCCTGAAGGCCGCCATCGACCTCGTGGCCGGCGGCACCTTCTCCGAGGGCGATCGCAACACCTACGCGCCGCTGGTCGCCGACTGGCTGACCAAGGACTGGTTCATGACCTTGGCCGACTTCACCGCCTACTGCGACATCCAGGCCGACATCGAGGCTCTGTACCGCCAGCCGCTCGAGTGGAACCGCAAGGCCCTGCTCAACGTGGCCCGCACCGGTTACTTCAGCTCCGATCGTGCCATCCAGGACTACCTGGACAACATCTGGCACACCGGCTCCCTCGGCAAGCTCGCGTGATTACGGAGCGTCGCCTGCGTTGCGGGAGGCTCGACGTACCTTCGTACGCCTTCGCCTCCCGCGCCTTGGCGACGCACACGTAATCTCGCTCGCTCAGTGCGCATGAGTGCGCACGACTGACCGAGTTTGACTGAGTATAAAGCGGAACGTTTGGTCGATTTTCAGCCCGATTTTGGGGCCAAAAATCGACCGAACGTTCCGCTTTGTTGTTGCTTTGTTGCTTTGTTGCTTTGCTGTTCCGCGGCGGCATTTGGTAGCGTGGCAATCATGATGAGCAATGAGGAAGCCATGCGATCGGCCCTTGAACTGGCCGCACGCGCCGCGCAGTCCGGCGATGTGCCGGTGGGGGCGATCGTATTGGATGCGGCCGGCAGGGTGGTCGGCCGTGGCTTCAACACGCGTGAGCAGGACGGCGATCCGCTGGCCCATGCGGAGATCATCGCCATGCGCGAGGCGGCCCGCAGCCTGGGCGATTGGAATCTGGCCGATTGCACGCTCGTGGTCACGTTGGAACCGTGTCCGATGTGCGCCGGCGCCTGCCTGCAGACCCATGCGGGGCGGATCGTCTTCGGCGCGTGGGACGCCAAACTCGGCGCGTGCGGGTCGGTCTGGGACATCCCGCGCGACCCGCACATCGGCCACGCGCCGGAGGTGTACGGCGGTGTGCTGGAGGCCGATTGCGCCCGATTGCTGGCCAACTTCTTCGCCGCGCGCCGGGGCTGAGTGGCAGAGCTGATCGGCGGGGGCTGAGCGGTTGGAGTGACCGCCGGGGCTGAACGGCAGGGTTAAACGCCGGGGCTGATCGACCGGCTGGCGGGGTCTGACGGACTGACCTGCCGCGCGCTTTACGCGCGTGCAATCCGCCCGCCCTACAGTGCTTGCGGCGGCGATGCCGATGGGTTGCGTCGCGGCATAGGACTTCAAGGAGCGGCACAATGACGGCAACGCAATACCACGGCACGGCCCGCAACGGCACGCCGATCACGGCGATCTACCTGGAGCAGCGGACGGCCAACGTGGCCGTCGCGCTTGTTCTCCCCGGCGACGGCATGCCCCGCATCGCGCATTGGGGACGGCCGCTGAACCGTCCCGAAACCGTGCTGGGCCTGTACGATGCGCTCAACCCGCAGCAGGTGGACGGGGCGCTCGACTTCACCCCGTGGCCATCCGTCCTGCCCACGCAGGCCGAGGCGTGGACCGGCGCGAGCCGTTTGGTGGTGCGGCGGAACGACGTCGAACTGTTTTTGAAGCTATCGGTCTTGCCTGGCGTGGGCTCTGGCGTGGGCTCTGGCGTGGGCTTCGGTGCGGGTGGGGATTCCTGTGCCAGCGGGGTTTATGACGAAGGCGGCACCGGTGTGATCGTCGCCACGGATCCCGCGACGGGCGCCGATCGTGTGACCGTGACCGCGGGGGATGCCGAACAGGGCGTGACGATCGTCTGGACCGGCGAGCTTGATCCGTCCGGGCTGTTCCGGCAGAAGGCCGCGATCCGCAACGCCGCGCCCGATAGTCCCGTTGCACCTGATGGCCCAGCTGCTTCAGAGGGCCCGGCTGCTCAGGATGGCCCGGAATCCCCCGCTCCCCTATCGATCGGCAAGATCGAACTGGCCTTCCCCGTGCCCGCCACGGCCAGCGAACTGTTCACTACCACCGGCCATCATCTGCGCGAGCGCTCCCCGCAACGCCAGCCGTTCCAGCAGGGCCGGCTGGAGCGCGTGAGCATGGTCGGCCGTCCTGATTTCGACGCCAGCCTGATCATCGCCGCCGGCACGCCCGGCTTCGGCTTCGAGCGCGGGGACGTATACGCCGTGCACACCGCGTGGAGCGGCAACTCCCTGCTGTCCGCCGAACGCATCGCCTACGCGCAGGGCCTGCTGTCCGGCGCGGAACTCCTGTTCGGCGGCGAAGTGACGCTGCCCGCTGCGTCCGATGTATCCGGTGGACCCGGTATGGCTGACGAGTCTGGCGCGGCTGGCGGACCCGGTGCGGCTGGCGGTTCTGGCACGCTTGGAACGCCCAAATGGTACGAAACCCCATGGGTCGTGGGTTCCTATGGCGACGGCCTCAACGAGGTGGCCCAGCACTTCCACAGCTTCTTGCGCGCCCGCCATGCCCTGTGGCGCAAGGCTCACGGGCTGCCGGCCGAGCCCAAGCCGCGCCCGGTCATCCTCAACACCTGGGAGGCCGTCTATTTCCGGCACGATTACGATACCCTCAAAGCCCTCGCGGACAAGGCGAAATCCGTGGGCGTGGAGCGGTTCGTGGTGGACGACGGCTGGTTCGGCTCCCGCCGTGATTCGCGCTCCGGGCTGGGCGACTGGTGGATTGCGCAGGACGTGTGGCCCGATGGTCCCAAGTCTCTCAAGGCGCTCGCCGACTACGTACATGGGCTGGGCATGGAATTTGGCCTGTGGTTCGAGCCGGAGATGATCAATCCCGATTCGGACACCGCCCGCGCGCATCCCGATTGGATTCTGGCCCCCACGCCGAACCGGCTGCCCGTGCAGGGCCGCAGCCAGCAGGTGCTCGATCTGACCAATCCGGGCGCCTTCGACTACGTACTTGGCGCAATGGATGGTCTGGTGGGTGAGCTGGGCGTGGACTACATCAAGTGGGACCACAACAAGCTGGTCACCGAGGCGGTGTCGCGCCTTTCCGGGCGCCCGGCCGTGCATGGCGAGACGCTGGCCGTCTACCGCATCTTCGACACCCTGCGCGATCGGCATCCGGGGCTGGAGATCGAAAGCTGCGCGTCCGGCGGCGCCCGTGTGGATCTGGGCATTCTCGAACGCGCGAGCCGCATCTGGGCGTCCGATTGCGTCGATCCGGTGGAGCGCGCGGACATCCAGCGGTACACGTCCCTGCTGGTCCCGCCGCAGATGATCGGCGAGCATGTGGGCGTCTCCCCCGCCGAAACCAATAGGCGCACGACCCCACTGTCCATGCGGCTGGCCATGTCGTTCTTCGGGCACATGGGCATCGAATGGGATCTGACGAAGGAGCCGGAGGCCGATCTGCGTGAGCTCGCCCGCTGGGTCGCCGCGTTCAAGGAGCATCGCGATTGGTTCGCCACCGCGACCGCCGTGCACGCCGATTGTGCGGACCCATCCATCCGCGTCGATGGCATGGTGAGCGCCGATCGGTCAAAGGCCGTCTACCGCTTCATCCAGCTCACCACGTCCGCCGATTGGCCCGTGGGGCCGATCCATCTGCCCGGGCTCGATCCGGATGCGGTCTACCATGTGGCGCCCCTGCCGGTCAGCCCCGATCTGCGCGTGTTCGATGCGGGCGCCGGCCGCACCCCGCTCGGCTGGTGGAGCGATGCCGGTCTCGACGTGGATGGGCGGGCTCTGGAGGCGTATGGACTGCGCCCGCCGTCGCTCAATCCCGCGCAGGCCGTGCTGTTCGGCGCGGTTCGGGTGTGAGATCGAGGGCGGTTGTTGATTTTGTTGCCGTGCGCACAAAACGCGCCCGGATCGGACAAGTAATTGGGGTGAATCGTACGATTGGGATCATCGGAACAATCATGATCTGCACAGTGAGCACAATCGACGAAGGAGTCCGTATGGCCAATATCGCAACCCGCTACAACGGTGCCGCGCACGATGACACGCCCGTCACCGCCGTCTATCTTGCCAGCCCGCAGGACGATGCGGCGCTCGGCCTCGCATTCGTGGGCGACGATCTGCCCCGCATCGTCCACTGGGGCCATCCGCTCGCCGCTCCGGAAACATTGGTTGACGCGGTCGACGCTATCCGCCCGCAGCGCGTGTCCGGTGCGCTCGACTTCACCCCGTGGCCGTCCATCCTGCCCACGCAGGCGGAAAGCTGGATCGGCGAGCCGCGCATCGTGCTGCGTCGCGGGCATACCGAGCTGTACCCCAAATTCGCGGTGACCGGCATCGAACTGTCCGGTTCTGAGGAGACGTCCGGTTCCGATGGCTTGTTCTGGGCCGCCGGGACGATCGACCCGACCGTGGACTTTGATCCCGCCGCCGGTCCCGAGGACGTGGCCGATGTGACCGGCCGCACGCGCACCACCGGGCCTTCCTCCGTGCCCGGCGTGATCGTGCACGCCGAGGATGCCACACTGGGCATCGGTCTCGATTGGCATGCGCAGATCGTCCCCGGTGGCCTGGTGCGCCAGCGCGCCGCAGTCCGCAACCTGTTCGGCGCCGATCATGAGCCCCTTGAGGTGGCCAAAATCGAACTCGGTTTCCCCGTGCCCGCCACCGCCACCGAACTCCTCACCACCACCGGTCATCATCTGCGCGAGCGCTCCCCGCAGCGCCAGCCGCTTACCGTCGGCCGATTCGCCAAGCCCCAGCTCGCCGGCCGTCCCGATTTCGATGCCAGCCTCCTCCTCACCGCCGGCGTGCCCGGTTTCGACTTCACGCACGGCGAGGCATATGCGGTCCATGTGGCGTGGAGCGGCAACTCCGTGCTGTCCGCCGAACGGCTGCCCTACACCACCGGCGTGATCGGCGGCGGCGAAGTGCTGTCCGGCGGCGAAATCACGCTGTCCGGCGCATCCGAAACGTCCAAATGGTACGAAACCCCATGGGTGTACGGCTCCTTCGGCGACGGCCTCAACGTCATCGCCCGCCGCTTCCACGAGTACGTGCGCTCCCGCCACCCGCGCCTGTTCTCGCACGGCCGCCCGGTCATCCTCAACACCTGGGAGGCCGTCTACTTCAACCACAACTTCGCCACGCTCAAGGCCCTCGCGGACAAGGCCGCCGCATCCGGCGTGGAGCGGTTCGTGGTGGATGACGGCTGGTTCGGCTCCCGCCGCGACGACACCTCCGGACTGGGCGATTGGCGGATCTCGCAGGACGTGTGGCCCGATGGCCCCGAATCCCTCAAGGCGCTCGCCGATTACGTGCATGGCTTGGGCATGGAGTTCGGCCTGTGGTTCGAGCCGGAGATGATCAATCCCGATTCGGACACCGCCCGCGCGCATCCCGATTGGATCCTTGCGCCCGCGCCCGGCCGTCTGCCCATGCAGGGCCGCAGCCAGCAGGTGCTCGATCTGACCAATCCGAACGCCTTCGCCTACATCTTCGGCTGCATGGACGCTTTGGTGGGCGAGCTGGGCATCGACTACATCAAGTGGGACCACAACAAGCTCGTGACCGAAGCGGTGTCGCCTCTCTCCGGGCGTCCGGCCGTGCACGCGCAGACTCTGGCCGTGTACCGCATCTTCCGCGACCTGATCCGCAACCATCCGGGGTTGGAGATCGAAAGCTGCTCCTCCGGCGGCGGTCGCGTGGATCTGGGCATCCTCGAATACGCCAGCCGCATTTGGGCGTCCGATTGCGTCGACCCTGTGGAGCGCGCCGACATCCAGCGCTACACCTCGCTGCTCGTGCCGCCCGCCATGATCGGCGAGCATGTGGGTGCCTCCCCCGCGCACTCCACCCATCGCGCCACCAGCCAGGAACTGCGCATGGCCATGGCGTTCTTCGGTCACATGGGCATCGAATGGAACCTGCTCAAGGAGCCGTCCGACGCATTGGATGAGCTCGCCGTCTGGGTCGCCGAATTCAAGAAGCACCGCGACTGGTTCGCCATCGACACCGCTGTGCACGGCGATGGCACCGACCCTGCCGTTCGCCTCGACGGCATGGTCATGCCCTCGCGCGACGCCGCCATCTACCGCTTCACGCAACTGACCACCGGCCAGACCTATCCGGCCGC
Organism: Bifidobacterium vespertilionis; assembly: GCF_008698145.1. GTDB lineage: Bacteria > Actinomycetota > Actinomycetes > Actinomycetales > Bifidobacteriaceae > Bifidobacterium > Bifidobacterium vespertilionis. The sequence goes on along the minus strand of NZ_RZNZ01000014.1, from coordinate 10,730 downwards.
CCCTGTCCGCCTTCCCGGCCTCGATCCGACCCGCGTCTACCGCGTCTCCCCGCTCGACCCGTGCCTCGATCTGCTCGACCCCGCCAACCCCGCCGGCATCGCCAACGGCCAGAGCGCGCTCGGCTGGTGGACTGTCGATGGCGTGCTCATGACCGGCGAGGCGCTTGCGCGGTATGGCTTGCGGCCGCCGTCGCTGCAGCCGGCGCAGGCCGTCCTCTTCAAGGTCGTCGCTGTCGTCGCCGGCTGACGGCGCGTATGCCGCCTTTCTTCGGCGCTCGACGTGCCCCGGCACGCCTTCGGCCTCAGACGGCGGCCTCCGCGCGCGTCAGCCGGCTCCTCCGCCGAGCTTCGCGGGCTGTTGGGCTGACTTTCGCTGAGCTGACTGCTCCGCCGACTTTGTGACGTGGAGGGCTGCAGACTGGGCAGATCTGGTCGCTGATTTCGCAAACTGGGCAGATCGGAACATCTGGAGGCCGATTTAAGGGCCCAGATGACCAGATCTGCCCAGTTCGCGAATGATTCGTCCCGATTTGCCCAGTTTGTTGGCTTCGTGTTCCCAGTTACAGTTCCAAATTGCCCAGTTTGCTCCAGAAACTGGGCAGATCAGGCAGATCAGGACGCTGGTCCAGTCTAGACTGGGCAGATCTGGCTCCTGATTTCGCAAACTGGGCATATCTGGTCTTCTGAAGCCCCAAATCGGCCTCCAGATGGCCGGATCTGCCCAGTTTATGGAACGCGCGTCTTGTTTTGCCCAGTTTGCGGCGCGGAATGGTTGCAAACTGGGCAGATCGGGATTCCGGGGAGCCCGCGCAGAGCCCTCGCAGTCTGCGTGTAGTAGAAACGGATGATTTTGGGCCTATTTCCGTCCGTTTCTACTACACATGTGACGTGGGTTGTGACGCGGGTTGTGCGGCGGGCTTGGACGCGGCCCTACCCCACAAATCGCGCGATGATCTGGGTGGCGGCTCCGGCGGCCCATCGTTCCCAACCGCCGGGCAGCATCGCGAACCGCACATCGGGCGCCTGGCTGGGACGGAATTCGCGCACGCCGCGGCGGATCGACTCCATCTCCACCGCAGCCAGAGGCGCTCCCTCGCCGGCCACCAGCACCTTCACCGGCATGGTCAGGTTCGCGGCCAAGCCGATCAGCACGCCAAGTCGATATGCCTCGCGCATGAGCAGCTGTCGCGCCTGCGGCACGCCGCGGCGGGCGGCCGCAGCATAATCGTCGTAGCTTGATGAAGATCCAATCGCTTTTGAATATTCGTCCGCCAATGAATCATTGATCAGGCACTGTGCGCAGCCGCGATGGTTCAGACCGGCGAAGCATGCCGGCCCATCGGGATCGACCAGCAGATGCCCGGCCAGTCCGTATGTGCGGTCCTGCGCGCCCACAATCCTTCCGTCCTCGGCCAGGCCGTAGCCCACGCCGGCGCCGATCGTCACCATCGCGCAGCGCGGCAGGCCGATTGCCTCGCCGAACCACAGTTCATGCAGCAGCAGCGAATCGATGTCGTTGAACACGCCCGTCGGCACCCCGCAGCGATCGTCCAGCATCGCCGCCAGATCAACCTCCGCGTGCCAGTGCAGGAACGGGGCTTCGACGGGATTGCCGGCTTCCGTCACATATCCGCCGATCGCCACGCCCATAGCCTGGGGATCGGGCAATCCCTGTGCGCGGGCCGACGATCGCAGCGCCTCCACCAAGCCGCCGATCGCCTCCGCCACCGCATCGGCGTGCGAATCGTCGCACGGCACGGTGATCGCGTCGCCAAGCTGACGGCATCGCGCATCCGTGAGTATGCCGGTGGCCATGCGATCATGCAATTTCACGCCTGCGAACACATGCCCGTCCGACACGATCTCCAGCGCGGTCTGGGGTCGTCCGCGCTCCCCCGTGCGCTGCTTCGGCTCGAATCCGTATGGCAGCCTGCCGTCTCCGGCCGTTGCCTCGCCGGTTCCCGTAGCGGCCCCGGTCTCCCGGATCACGCCCCAATGCATGAGATCCGACGTGATGCGCGACACCGTCCCCTGCGACAGTCCGTGCATTTGCGCGATGGCGGTCCGCGCGATCGGTCCGTACTGCATGATGTCCCGTGCCACCGTGTGGGTGAGCGGAGAGCCGGAGAACCAATGGGGCAACGTCTCGTAGGTCATGCCAATCCCCTTCCGCGCCGAATTACTTTCATTATGCATGAAAATTAGGACGACTTACTTGCGGCGGCGCGTGGACTCGCCCGAGGTGGGAATGAAAAAGCGCCGTCCATATGCTGTGAGTCACCACGGTGAGGAAGCTGTGGGACAACGAAAGGAAAGGCACAAAGGGGTACGGATATGAGAATGCGCAACATCATACGCGGTATCGCCGCAGCGGTTGGCGCGATCGCAATGTCGATCACGGCGGCCGGTTGCGGCGCGACGGGGGCGAGCGGCGTCGTGACGCTCGACTTCTTCCAGTACAAGGCCGAAGCCGCCGACGAGTTCAAATCGCTGATCGAGCAGTTCGAAGCGCAAAACCCCAACATCAGGGTGGTCATCAACAACTCCGCCAATGCGCAGACCGACCTGCGCACACGCTTCGTGAAGAACCGCGTGCCGGACGTGATCACCTTCAACGGGGACATCAGCTTCGGCATGTTCGCGGCCTCGGGCGTCTTCCATGACTTCACCGATGATCCGATCGTAAACACCCTCAATCCCGGGCTGGTGGACATCGCCAAGAATCTGGTGCAGACCAGTGACCCGGCGAAAAAGCGGCTGTACGGTCTGCCCTTCGCCGGCAATGCGTCAGGCTACATCTACAACAAGGCTTTGTGGCGTCAGGCCGGCGCCGATCCGGACAATCCGCCCGCCACATGGAGCGAATTCATCGCCATGCTCGCCAAATTCCGCGACGCCGGCATCAATCCCGTGCAGGGAACCGTGGCGGACTCCTGGACCACGCAGGCCCCACTCGCCTCCCTGGCGGGCACGCTGGTTCCCGAATCCAAGTATGCCGATCTCAAGGCCGGAACCACCACCTTCCGTGAAATCTGGGGCGATGTGGCCGCCAAGGAAGCCGAATTGTTCAGCTACTCCACCGCGGACACCGGCGTCACCTACCAGCAGGGCACGCAGAACTTCGCCAACGGCAAGGCCGCGATCATCCCGCTCGGCACTTACGCGATTCCTCAGATCCTGCTGGTAAACCCGAACATCGAACTCGGTTTCGCGCAGATGCCCGCCAGCGATGATGAAAGCGCCCAGATCCTCACCGCGGGCAACGATGTGATGCTCACCATGGGCGCCAACACCAAGCATCCCGTCGAAGCCCGTAAGCTGATTGAATTCCTTATGCAGGAGAAGCAGCTCAACGCCTATGCCGATGCCCAATCCGCGATCACGCCACTTAAGGACGCCCATTTCGGCAATGTGGCGCTTGCCGGCGTGAAGCCGTTCTTCGATTCCAATCGCCTGGCTGACTTCTGCGACCACTACATCCCCGCATCCATCAGCATCGGCGACTATGTGCAGACCATGGTGACCAGCGGCGACACCGACCGGTTCTTCGATCAGGTGCAGTCCGAATGGGACAAGGTCCAAGCCCGGACCATCGAATGATCCGGCCCGCCGAATAACAGCATTCCAAGGAAGGAAAGGTTCCATGTCATCGTCTCAATCCGCATTCTCCAATCGCAAGGTGGATCGCGCCTATTACTGGATGGCCGTCCCCGCGGCGATCCTGTTCGCGGTGTTCCTCTATGTACCGTTCCTGCAGGGCGTAATGTATTCGTTCACCAACTCGCAGGGCTATGGCGATTACAAGTGGGTCGGTTTGCGCAACTACATCGCCCTGTTCGGCGACGATCGCGTCTGGCGCGCCTACGGGTTCACGTTCTTCATCGCGATCATCATCACCGTGCTCATCAACGTGATCGCCATGTTCCTCGCGGTGGCCTTGAACGGCAGGATCGCGTTCAAAAACGGTTTCCGCGCGATCTTCTTCATCCCCTACACCCTGTCCGTGCTGGTGATCGGCTACGTGTTCAAGTACATCTTCATGAACCCGCTGCCGGCGCTTGGCAGGAGGCTTGGCATCGACTGGCTGTCCACGTCCATGATCACCAACGAGAAGCTCGCGTGGATCCCGATCGTCTTCCTGGCAGTGTGGCAGGGCATCGCCTACTCGGTGCTCATCTATCTGGCAGGTTTGCAGACCATCGACAACGAGATCTACGAGGCCGCGGCCATTGACGGCGTGAATGCATGGCAGAAGTTCTGGAAGATCACGTTCCCGCTCATCGGCCCATTCTTCACCATCAACCTCGTGCTGAGCATGAAGAACGCGCTCGGCACCTTCGATCAGGTGGTCGCATTGACCGGCGGTGGCCCGAACTCGGCCACGCAGACCGTCACCTATCTCATCTACAAAGGTGGCCTGACCGGTGGCGAATACGCCTATCAGACGGCCAATTCCGTGGTGTTCTTCATTGTTCTGGCGATCATCGCCTTTATCCAGCTCAAGTTCTTCGGCAGCAAGGAGAAGATCTGACATGTCCACTGCAGCCAACGTTTCCGCAACCACGTCCGCGTCCGGCGCACAGGCCTCATCCGGCCGGCCGGTCCGATTCCGCCGCGACCACGCCATCAACTGGTGGCTTACCGCCGCCGTGGCCGTGCTGAGTCTGACGGTTCTCGTCCCGCTGTATTTCACGATCGTCACCGCGCTCAAAACCCCGGCCGAGGCCGGCACATTCTCACTGCCCACGGCCTGGCAATGGCACAACTTCGCGGACGCCTCCGCCAAGGTGAACTATCCGCTCGCCGCACTCAACTCGGCGCTTATCACCGTGGCGGCCGTGGTGCTCACGCTGCTGACCAACACGTTCGTGGCATACGCGGTGGCCCGCAACATGGACAAACGATTCTTCCGCTTCCTGTATTACTTCTTCATCGCGGCCATGTTCGTCCCGTTCCCGGTGATCATGCTGCCGATTGCCAAGCAGATGGGGTCGTGGCATCTGGACAACCAGATCGGTCTGATCGTGCTGTACATGATCCTTGGTCTGGGCACGAACCTGTTCATTGCGACCGGTTTCATCCGATCGATTCCGGTGGCTCTCGAGGAGGCCGCGCGCATCGACGGCGCCGGCACGTGGCGCATCTTCTGGCAGATCATCTTTCCGCTCATGAGCCCCATCAATGCGACGATTGCCATCCTGACCGCGCTGTGGGCGTGGAACGACTTCCTACTGCCGCTGATTGTGCTCACCGACCAGACGAATCAGACCATTCCTCTTGCCCAGTATGTGTTCAGTTCCCAGTTCGCCGCGAATTACCCGATGGCATTCTCCAGTTATCTGATGGCCATGGCCCCGATTCTGGTGGTCTACGTCTTTGCCCAGAAGTGGGTGATCGGCGGTGTGATGCGGGGAGCGGTCAAGTGACGCGGGCGCAGCACTCCGTTACTTGCTGAAATTGGCGGAATTGGCGGCGGTTCGAGACATGGCGAAGACATGGCGAAGACATGACGAAGACATGACGAACTGCCCCCTGCGTCTCAAACTGCCACCAATTCCGGATTTGGTGGTTATTTCGGACGCAGGAGCGCGGGCCTGCGTCTCAATCCGCATCCGTTCCCGGATTGGGTGGCGGTTTGAGACACGGCGAGATAGTTCTGCGTCTCAATTCGCTACCAATTCCGGATTCGGTGGCGGTTTGAGACACGGGAGGGCCGGTGCGTGTCCGAAGTCGCATCCATTCCCCAAATTGGGTGCGACTTCGGACACGAAAGCGCCCGCCCCGCCCTGCCCCGCCAATATCAAACCGGTTCGATACGATAGTCTCGCATCGCGCCCGTCATCGGATGCACAGTGACCAGACCAAAGGAGTTCACAGCCATGACCACCCCACAGCGCATCGCACTGCCCGGCACCGTCCGAACCAACGGTGCGACCCCCAACCCCTGGTGGGCCAATGCGGTCGTCTACCAGATCTACCCCCGATCCTTCCAGGACACCAACGGCGACGGATTCGGCGACCTGAAGGGCATCACATCCCGACTGGACTATCTTGCGGACCTTGGCGTGGACGTCCTGTGGCTCTCCCCCGTCTACAAGTCCCCGCAGGACGACAACGGCTACGACATCTCCGACTATCAGGACATCGACCCCCTCTTCGGCACCCTTGCGGACATGGACGAGCTCATCGCCCAGGCCCATCGCCGCGGCATCAAAATCGTGATGGATCTGGTGGTCAACCACACGTCCGACGAACATGCGTGGTTCCAGGCCTCACGTGACAAGAACGATCTCCACGCCGACTGGTACTGGTGGCGTCCCGCCCGCCCCGGCCACGAACCCGGCACTCCCGGCGCAGAGCCGAACGATTGGGGCTCCTACTTCGGCGGATCCGCGTGGCAGTACGACGAGACCCGCGGCGAGTACTTCCTCCACCAGTTCTCCAGGAAGCAGCCCGATCTCAACTGGGAGAACCCCGATGTGCGCCGCGCGGTCTACGACATGATGAACTGGTGGCTCGATCGCGGCGTGGACGGCTTCCGCATGGACGTGATCACCCTGATCTCCAAGCAGACCGACGCGAGCGGCCGTCTGCCGGGCGAATCGGGCTCGCAGATCCCCGATCTGCCCGTGGGCGAGGAGGGCTATTCCAGCCCCAACCCGTTCTGTGCCGACGGGCCGCGCCAGGACGAGTTCCTGGCCGAAATGCGCCGCGAGGTGTTCGACGGCCGCAACGGGTTCCTCACCGTGGGCGAGGCGCCCGGCATCAGCCCCGAGCGCAACGAGCACATCACCGACCCGGCCAACGGCGAACTGGACATGCTCTTCCTGTTCGAGCATGTGGATTTCGACTGCGACGGCGTCAAATGGAAGCCGCTGCCGCTTGATCTGCCCGGTCTCAAGCGCATTTTCGCCAGCTACGAGGGGGCCGTGGCCGATCGCGGCTGGACCGCGCTGTTCACCGGCAACCACGATCAGCCGCGCGTCGTCTCGCGCTGGGGCGACGACTCCACCGAGGTCTCCCGCATTGCCTCCGCCAAGGCGTGGGGACTCGCGCTGCACATGCATCGCGGCACCCCGTACATCTATCAGGGCGAGGAGCTGGGTATGACCAACGCGCACTTCACGTCGCTCGGCCAGTATCGCGACTTGGAGTCGCTCAACGCCTACCGCCAGCGCGTCGAGGAGGCCAAGGTGCAGACCCCCGAATCGATGATGGCCGGCATCGCCGCCCGCGGCCGCGACAATGCCCGCACCCCCATGCAATGGGACGATTCGCGCTACGCCGGCTTCACCGCCCCGGACGCGCCGGTTGAGCCGTGGATCGCCGTCAACCCGAACCATGCCACGATCAACGCCGCCGCCGAAGTGGACGATTCCGATTCCGTGTACGCCTTCTACAAGCGGCTGATCGCCCTGCGGCATGAGAATCCCACGGTCGCGGGCGGCGATTGGACGCTGATCGCCCCTGACGATCCGCGGGTCTACGCCTTCACCCGATCGCTGGACGGCCGCAGCACTGGCGGCCATCGCGTTTGGGACGCCGAGCGGCTGCTCACGGTGGTCAACCTGTCCGGGGAGTCCGCCGATCTGCCCGCCGACGCCCTCGCGCTGCTGCCGGCCGACGATGCGATCGCCGATGGCGTCACCGCCGATCGCATCCTCATCGCCACCGGGCCCGACTCCGAAGCCGTCACTGCGATCGTCACCGGCCGTCTGGCCCCTTGGCAGGGATTCGTGATGCGGCTGTAGGGCGATCCCGGGCCATTTCAGGGCCATTCCTTTCGGGCGCCTGCACCGGTGTGGACACGCGGCCATCCTTCGGACAGACGGCCGTTTAGAATGGCCCGCATGGAGCAGAAAGACGTTCTCAAAGCATTGCAGCGCGATCATGCCGCCGAACTGAAGCTCGCGGCGCAACGACTCAAGGGCACGGCCCGCCATACGGCCATCATCCCCTCCCCGGCCCTGTCCGAGATGACCGGCCACGAGATCCTCCTCAAGCCGGAGAACCTGCAGGTCACCGGTTCGTTCAAGATCCGCGGCGCCTACAACAAAATCGCCTCGCTGTCCGATGAGGAGCTGGCCCGCGGCATCGTCACCGCGTCCGCCGGCAACCATGCGCAGGGCGTGGCCTACGCGGCCCGTGAGCGCGGCGCCAAGGCCACCATCTGCATGCCGCAGATCACGCCCCCGCTCAAGGTCGATGCCACCAAGGCATATGGCGCTGACGTGGTGCTGCACGGCGACGTGTTCGACGAGGCCGCCGCGTACGCCCAGAAGCTCAGCGAGGAGGAGGGCATGATCTTCGTGCCCCCGTTCGATGACTACGAGGTCATCTGCGGCCAGGGCACCATTGGCCTGGAGATCCTTGAGGACGTGCCGAACGTCACCGACGTGGTGGTGCCCCTGGGCGGCGGCGGTCTGGGCGCCGGCGTGGCGCTCGCCATCAAGACCTTCAAGCCGGAGGTGCGCGTGATCGGCGCGATTCCGGAGGGCTCCCCCGCATGGAAGAACTCCTTCGCCGCCGGCCGTGTCACCGAGGCCGAGCATGTGTCCACGTCCGCCGAGGGCGTGGCCGTCAAGCACCCCGGCGATCTGCCGTACGCGCTGCTCAACGAGTTCCTGGACGATCTGGTCACTGTCACCGAACGCGACATCAACGAGATGATCCTGCTCATGCTGGAGAAGCACAAGCTCGTCGTGGAGGCCGCCGGCGCGGTGTCTCTGGCCGCTTTGGAGCACCTCAACCTGCGCTCGCGCAAGTTCGCCGCCGCCCCCGGTCCGCACGTGGTCGTGCCGATCATGTCCGGCGGCAACATCGACACCGTGACCATGGGCGCGGTGATCCAGAAGGGCATGATCGCCCGCGGGCGCATCATGAACTTCGAGGTCGAGCTGCCGGACACCCCCGGCCAGCTCGTCAAGGTCGCCACGCTGCTCGCCAAGGAACGCGCCAATGTGATCCAGCTGGACCACGATCAGTTCAAGGCCTCCAGCCACTACACCAACGCGGTCTCCCTGGGCGTCACCGTGGAGACTAACGGCCCCGACCACATCGACCGCATCCTTGCGGCGTTGCGCGAGGCCGGGTTCCAGCCCAAGCGCATCTACTGATGCGCATCCGCTGAGAAGCGCATATATTCAGAGGGCTCACCGTTTCGGAAACGGCGAGCCCTCCGTTCGTATGGGCGCTTTGCATGGTCGCCCTTGTGTCCCGTTCAGCCGGCGATCGTGGCGTCCACCAGCGCCGGCAGCGCCGTGGCGATGTCGTCGTGGATCAGCTTCGTGGCCAGACGATCGTATTGCGTGCGGCCCATGTTCATGATCGTGATCGGCACGCCGTCCTGCGCGGCCACCGGGACCAGGCTCGCCGCGGGGAACACTTCAAGGGTCGATCCGATCACCCAGAACTCGTCCGCCTCGGCGATGCGGGCCATCGACTTCTCCATGGCACCATCCGGCAGCATTTCACCGAAGTAGACCACGTCGGTCTTGATCAGCCCGTTGCAGGGCATGTCTCCCCTGAACTTGAGGCGGCGATGGCAATGCGGATCCGGCTCCTCGTCCAGTCGCGCCATGATGTCTGCGGTGTTGTACTTCGCGTGGCAGCTCATGCAGTGCGAGGTACCGATCGTGCCGTGCAGGTTCACGATCACGTCGCTGCTGTTGCCGGCCTTCTCGTGCAAGGCGTCGAAGTTCTGCGTGGCGAGCAGCGTGAGCATGCCGGCCTTTTCAAGCCGCGCCAACGCCTTGTGGGCCGCGCCGGGTTGGGCGTTCCACACCGGCGATTCCTTCTGCCAGCGCCACGAGTATTCGCGCGCCTCCTTGTCCGTCAGGAAGGCGTCGATGTCGTACACGCTCATCTGGTCAGGATGCTTGGTCCAGACGCCGTCCGGACCGCGGAAGTCGGGGATGCCGGCCGAGGTGGAGATGCCTGCGCCGGTCAGTACTGCGATTTTCTTCGTCATACCTACAAGGTATACGCGATTCATGTGCCGGCGATGCTACGGGACGGCGGATTTTCGATGGTGTCCGCAACCTGTTCCGCGTTTGTTCGTCTGTTCGTCATGTTCGTGCTGGCGGGGTGGCTTGCGGGGTGGGGCTGATGGGGTGTGCTGTGCCGGGGCGACTACCGGGTCGCTGGGTGTCGAGGTGGTCATTTTGGGGCTGGGGAATGTCCGTTCTGGCGCCCGTCGTGTCGTGGCCGGCCGTGGGGCGTGACGTGGCGTGCGGCCGGCCGTGGAGCGTGACGTGGCGGTGGCGGGGTTCCTCCCGGTCGTTCTGGGCGGGTGTCGCGCTTTCCCCCTCCGTCATCCTGAGCGGAGCCCGGAGGGCGGAGTCGAAGGATCCTTAGACCTTGTGCATTGGTGTATCGCGCCGGCTCGTTGCGCCGGTGGTGTTGGGGCCGGTGCCGGGTTGTCTGGTGCCGGATCCGTTTGTTTGGGTGAATTTTGGGTGTCGTGTGTCTGACGGTTGTCCCGGCCGCGGGCGTGGCTGGCTTGGCGTGGTGTAGCGTTGGCGATAGGACGCGGGTGTCGCCCGCGGGCGGCCGGGTTGGCCGGGTCGGGTTCGGCCCGGTTTGGCGGCCGGTTTGTCTGGTGTGCGACACGCCGTGGGATCGTTGTGGTTCCAACGTTTCGCGCCCCGCTTGCGCATGCCGTTTTTGCGTGTTGGGCTTGGGTGGTGTATTGTTTCATCTGTTGCCGCCCGGCGCGGCCGATTCCCCCT
>NZ_RZNZ01000013.1 GCF_008698145.1 Bifidobacterium vespertilionis | reverse complement strand
ACGACAAGCCCAGTGAAAGGATCCTCGCGCTCATCAACGCCTCATGATATGATCGCGTCATCGCGAAGACCACCGTTCGAGGTGGCAAATCACTCAGGTGTTGCAACCACCACTAAAATCCGCCGTGTCGTGATCGTTCCAACCTACGGCACGCCTCAGTCAGCTTGGAATGATCACGCCACTGTAATCGCTCACATACAATCGCTCCATTCAGCACAAAAACACGATCGTTCCAACCTGCGAATCAACGAACGCAGGTTGGAACGATCGTGTCAGTCAGTTAACCAGCCAGTCAGCTAGTCAGCCAGTTAACCAGTCAGTCAGCCAACCGGACAAGCTCAGCGGGCATTGCCGGAGCGGGCCACGCGGATCGCAACCGCGCCGGCCGCGAGCAGCAGCATCATGACCGCGGCCACAACACCGGCGGAGGCACCGGTGGTCGCCAGCGCGCCGTTCTGGCCGTTGTTCTGGCCGTTCGCGGTGTTGTTGGAGCCAGCGTTGGAGCCAGTGTTGGAACCGTTCTGACCGGACTGCTGGCCGTTGTTGCCAGCGTTCTGGCCCGGCTGGGAAGCGTCCGGGGTGCCCGGCTCAGCAGGCGTACCCGGCTCGGCAGGCGTACCCGGCTCGGTCGCGTCGGCGGCCACGGTGATCGGCAGGGTCACGGTGGTGCCGTTGGTCTCGCCGGTCACCACCAGCGTCGCGGCACCAGCGGCCTGCGTGGCGGGCACGGTGACGGTGAGCTTGGCGGTGTCGCCGTTCTCGACGGCGGCGGAGCCGACCTCGGTGCCATCGATGGTGGCGGTCAGCTTGGTCTCGGCCGGCACACCCAGCGAGGTGAGCGTCAGCTTGGAGAAGTCGAGCTCGAAGGAGCTGCCGGCCTTCACGGCGGAATCGGCGGCGGGCACACCGGTCACGGCCACCGCGCGGCGATCGTAGCGCGGCTTGAGCGGGGAGTTGGCGGTGATGTAGGCGATCCAGGCGTCACGATCCACCAGACCGGTGTCCTTGGTGTCCTTGCCCTGGCCGAAGGCGCGGAAGTTGTCGCCACCCTGGAGCAGGAAGCTGAAGGAGCCGATGCGATAGTCCTTGGCGGGATCGAGCGGCTCACCGTTGACGGTCACCGAGGTGATGTGGCTGCCCTGCGGGGCGTTCGGATCGTAGGTGTAGGAGACGTTGTGGGACAGGCCGAGCTGCAGGTACGGGCGGGAGGGCTCGGAGCCATCCTCGGTGGTCTGCCACTGCTGCTCCAGGGCCTCCTTGAACTGGGCGCCGGTGAGGGTGGTGGTCCACAGGTTGTTCAGGAACGGCAGCACGGCGTTGGCCTGGGCGTAGGTGATGTTGCCGTCGGCATCAAGCGTGCACTTCTCGTTCTCGCCGGTCTTGCAGAACTCGGCGCGCAGACCACCCGGGTTCACCACGCCGATCTGGGCGCCACCGCGGTCGGCGGAGGACAGGGAGTCGAGCAGGGAGTCGGCCACGAGGTTGCCCATAGTGGACTCGGAGGCGCGATCGTCACGGGCGCCGTCCTTGAAGGCGGTGGTCACGCTGGACGCGATGGAGCCGACCTTCTTGGAGCCTTCCTCCTCGCCCTTGGCCACAGCCGCGTCCACGATCTTCTTGACCTTGGCGACGGTGGGGTACTTCTCAGCCAGCTGGGCGTCGAAGTCAGCGGGCTTCACGCCTTCGGGGGCGGTGACGGACGGCACGTTGCCGGACTTGACGTAGGTGACCTTGTCGGAGGCCTTGTCGTAGTCGAGCACGACCTGACCCACGTTCGCCGCGTAGCTGCCGGTCTGGATGACCGGACGGTCCGCGTGAGCGGCGTCAACGTAGTCGTACGCCATGTGGGTGTGCGCGGTGAAGACCACATCCACGGCCGCGCTGGTCTGGTCCACGATCTCCTTGAACACCGGGCTGGCGGATTCCTGATCGGCCAGAGTGGGCTCGCCGGTCTTCGGATCCTCGTTGGCGGACGCGCCCTCGTGGTATTCGGCCACGAGCACATCGGCCTCGCCGTTGGACTCATCGCCATCGGTGAGCTGGGCGGCCACGCGGTTGACGGCCTCGACCGGGTCGCCGAACTCAATGTCCTTGATGCCGCCGGGGGAAACGAGCGTGCTGGTCTCCTGGGTGACGGCGCCGATCACGCCAACCTTGACGCCGTTGACGTTCTGGATGCTGTACTCCTGAAGGGCCGGGGTCTTGGTGCCCTTCTTGTACACGTTGGCGCCCAGGTAGTCCCACTGGGCGTTGCGGGCGCCGTCCTTGCCGATCACGCGATCGGTGAGATCGGCGTAGCCCTGGTCGAACTCGTGGTTACCCACCGCGGAGGCCTTGACGCCCAGCGCGTTGAGCACGTCAATGGTGGGCTGGTCCTTCTGCACGGAGGAGTTGAACAGGGAGGCACCGATGTTGTCGCCGGCGGCCAGCAGGAGCGTGGAGTCCTTGTACTCGGCGCGCAGCTGCTCGATGGTGGCGGCGAACGGCACGGTCAGGCCGGTGTCGATGCGGCCGTGGAAATCATTGAAATTCAGCAGGTTGATGGTGGTCTTGCCGGATTCGGCCGCGACGGCGGGCTGGTTGGCGGCATCGTCCGCCCAGACGGCGGTGGCCGGAATGGCGGCGGCGGGGGCGATCAGCGCGGCCGACAGCAGCAGCGCCTGAACGCGACGTGACATACGTGACATGGTTCTCCTCGGACTTCCTCGTGATGGATCGGCCAGCCCCCAACCTGAGGACCTGCCCTATCCTGATTCACGGTAGGGAGCCGAGGAGAACGAAGAGAAGAGCGCGGCTGAACGTCGGGTTAATTCGGGTGGAAATCTCCCCCACAATCATCCGTGAACGGCACTCACCACCGCACGCACCCATTCACGATCGGTGCGCTCGATGATCGGATCGTCGCCGCTGCCGCCGGGACCGCCGTCGGAGGATACGATCACGCGCGCGGACAAGTGGATCGATGGCACGCCGGTGTCCAGCACCGGGCGGACCAGATCGGGGGTGATATGCCCGCAGGCCATCACATCGATGCGCCCGCCGGCATGACCGACCAGATCGCGCAGGCGCCCGAGGCCGTCCGTCACGCGCTCGGTTCCGCCGGAGGTGAGCACGCGCGTGTAGCCGATGTCGGACAGGATGTCCATGGTGCCGAAGGGATCGTTGACCATGTCGAACGCGCGGTTGAAGGTGACCGAGACGTGACGCCCGCAGCGCCGTCCCTCATCCACGGCGGCCTCATACAGCTTCTTGGCGAAGGGCACGTCCAGATTGCCATACTTGTCCAGCGCCCCCACCACCACGCCGGACGCACCGGCCAGGATCACCGAACGCACATCGGCGAGCATCACGCGCTTTTCGCCCTCGTCGTACACATAGTTGCCGCCGCGCGAACGGATGCGCGCCTGCACGCCAAGCCGCACGCCCACATGGGAGCACAGCTGGACCAGCCCAAAGCTGGGGGTGATGCCGCCGGTCGCGCCCATGGCCGTGCACAGCTCCACACGGTCGGCGCCCTCCTCGCGGGCGATTTTCGCGCCATCCACATCCTGGACGATCACCTCGACCCTCGGCGCGGAGCCGTTGTACTGCGCCTGCGCATCGCTCCATCGATCCGTTGTATTCATCATGATCCAAGCCTCCATTGCGGGTTCATCATTGAACAACTGACTTCCGAGTGTACACACATCACACCGCACCCGCGCGTCGCCGTTCATTCAGCAAACACCCAGCTAAATGCGACACGCCGATGAAAGCGCTATCATATCAGCGATTTGCACACTACACTTAACAGCGTTAATATATAAACCAAGTTCAGATTCAACGACGAGCGGACCTGCAAGGAGGCGTCAGATGAACGGCAACGAACCCGCGCGCACGCGCACCGCCACCATCGCGTCACTCCCCGCATCCAATCGCCCCGCACCGTGCACCCCAATCGGCAGCATTGCCGGTTTCGCGGGATAGCGCGGGGCCGAACTATCAAACCAAATGCCAACGTGCGAATTCAGCGGACCATTGCGCCCGTAACGTCAATCGATTCACCCTCTTGGGCGAGTCAACCATCTGAAAGGAATGTGATTATGTCGAAGCCTGTTGTTCTGTCTCTTGGCGAGTTGTTGTGGGACATGCTGCCCTCGGGCAAGCGCGCGGGCGGCGCGCCGGTCAACTTCGCGTACCACGCCATGATGAACGGCGCGGAGGGCTGGTCCATCAGCGCGGTGGGCGAGGACGAGCTGGGCGACGAGCTCGTGGTCGAGGCCCAGAAGGCCGGGATCCACACCATCATCCAGCGCAACGCGTGGCCCACCTCGACGGTCGAGGTCGCGTTGAAGAACGGCATCCCCGAGTACACGATCGTCAAGGGCGTGGCGTGGGACCACCTGCTTTTGACGCGCGAGCTGATCGACGTGACCGCGCAGGCCGACGCGGTGTGCTTCGGCACCCTGGCTTTGCGCTCCCCGGAGACGCACGACACGATCATCGAGCTGCTCAAGCGCACGAAGCCGGGCGCGATGCGCTTCTTCGACATCAACCTTAGGGGGGACCACTACTCCAGGGAGCTGATCGAGGAGCTGCTGGGGTACGCGACGGTGTTCAAGATCAACGACGCGGAGCTGCTGCTGCTGCGCGACATGTTCGGCATCCGGGGCACGAGCGATGACGACGCGTGCCGCTGGTTCATGTCGCAGTACGGCCTGGATTACGTGATCCTGACGGGCGGGTCGACGTTCTCGACGGTCATCGCGCGCGGCGGGGAGTCGTCGACGCTGGCGACGCCGCATGTTGAGGTGGTGGACACGGTGGGCGCGGGCGATTCGTTCTCGGGCACGTTCACGGCCCGGACCCTGTTGGGCGATCCGCTGGCGGAGGCGCATCGGGCGGCGGTGAACACGGCGGCGTACGTGTGCACGCAGAACGGCGCGTGGCCGGAGTACCCCGAGCACATGCCCGACTACCTCGCCCAGGCCGAGTAAGGCCAGGGCCTCCCCGCTGTCATCCTGAGCGGAGCGGGAGTCTCCTTTCGTCATCCTGAGCGGAGCGGGAGCCCTCCCCTGTCATCCTGAGCGCAGCGCGAAGCGCGGAGTCGAAGGATCCTTAATTCGGTGCACAAACCAAGGATCCTTCGACTCCGCTACGCTCCGCTCAGGATGACGGCGGGTGACCCTACCGGTGTCCGGCTGCGCCGGACCGTCGCCGCCTTGGCGGCGGCTCCCCTCGCCTACGGACAGCCCACCGGGCTGTCCGCTTCACGGCTCAGTGCTCAGGATGACAAGAGGAGACCACCGCGCTCACTCAGGACGACAGCGGGTGACCACCGCACTTACTCAGAACGGCGCAAAAGCCACCCCACATTATTCCTCGGACCGGAGCCTTGCCGCGGACCGGCCTGTTCCAGCGTCAGCCATGCCTTCTGCCGGGCGGATTGGCGTTACGCGGCAGCAAAAAGGGAAACAACAAATAAAAAAGGGAAACAATAATGAGCAACGAGACCGCCAAGACCGCAAACGCCGGTCTGAAGGCCATCATTCCGGTGATGTTCGCCTTCTTCGTCATGGGCTTCGTGGATCTGGTCGGCACGGCCACCAACTACGTCAAGGGTGAATTCGCCCTGGCCGACGGCACCGCGAACCTGTTCACCACCATGGTGTTCTTCTGGTTCCTGATCTTCTCCGTGCCCACCGGCATGCTGATGAACAAGATCGGCCGCCGCAAGACCGTGCTGTGGTCCATCCTCGTCACGCTGGTCGCCATGGCCCTGCCGATCATCGCCTACACCGTCTTCGAGGGCACCCCGCGTCTGGTCCTGATCGTCGCGTCCTTCGCGTTCCTGGGCATCGGCAACACCCTCATGCAGGTGTCCCTCAACCCGCTGCTGACCGTCTTTGTCAAGGGCGACAAGCTGGCCTCCACCCTCACCACCGGCCAGTTCGTCAAGGCTTTCGCCTCCCTGTTCGCCCCGTACATCGCCATCTGGGGCGCCAACCAGCTGGGCATGTGGTGGATCCTGTTCGTGATCTACTTCGTCGTGGGCGTGGTCGGCTACATCCTGCTCGCGCTGGACAAGATCGAGGAGCCCGCTCCGGACGCCGGCACCACCACCATCGCCAAGTGCTTCAAGCTGCTGGGCGACCCGATCATCCTGCTGTGCTTCCTGGGCATCGTCTCCCACGTGGGCGTGGACGTGGGCATCAACGCCCAGGCCCCGCGCATCCTCACCGAGCACACCGGCGACCAGTTCACCTCCATCGCCGCCACCGCCACCATGGTCTACTTCGTGGCCCGTATGATCGGCTGCTTCACCGGCGGCATCGTGCTCCAGAAGATCAGCAACAAGCTGGGCGTGCGCATCTGCGGCGTGATCATGACCCTGTCCGCCATTTGCTTCGCGATCTTCACCATGACCTCCGTCAACCCGCCGGTCTGGCTGTTCTGGGTCGCGGTCGCGCTCGTGGGCTTCGGCAACTCGAACGTGTTCTCCCTGTTCCTGTCCCACGCGCTCATGTACCGTCCGGAGCGCCAGAATGAGATCTCCGGCCTCATGCTCATGGGTCTGATCGGCGGCGCGATCTTCCCGCCCATCATGGGTGTGGCGGCCGACGCCATGGGCCAGTTCGGCGGCATCCTCGTGATGGCCGTGGGCTGCGTCTACGTGCTCGTGGTGGGCGTGTTCTACAAGGTGCTTGAGAAGAAGGCCTGATCGCTCCCATAAAGCGACATAAAGCGAAAAGTCCCCAAACCCTCTGCCCGGGTTCGGGGACTTTTCGCTTTGCGTCGCTTTAAAGATGGGATTGCATGGCCATCGCGCGGCGAACATCCCATGGGGCGGTGAGGCGATTTTGCAGGTTGGTGGAATAGCGTCGTTTTGCGTCACCGCGCGATGAGCGGGATTGCCGCGAAATTGGCAGCCGGGCGGCGGCACCGGTCTATCACCGCCCAGGTGTTTTCACAGCGAGGAAACGCTACCGTGAAGCGAAACGCCGCAGGAACTCGATCGAGGTCAGCCCCTGATCGATGGCCGCGTACGCCAGTCCGATAATTCCCGCCTGCGCCTCGTCCGAACAGGATTCGATGCGCAGCGAGGTGGTGGCGAGCGGTTGGGCACGGGCCCATACGCGCTCACGGATGCCGGACATGAGCAGTTCCCCGCAGTGCGAAAGCTCGCCGCCGACGACGATGCACGACGGGTTGAGCAGGTTGACGCAGGCGGAGATCGTGTCGCCTATGAGCCGACCCGCCAGACGGATCAATCGCACGGTCTCGACGTCGCCGTGATCGGCGAGCTCGACCACGTCGCCCAGCGTGCGTACCGGCCGGCCGGCGTCGCGCAGCGCTTGCATCACGGCCCAGCCGCCGGCCGAAGCCTCCACGCAGCCGGTGTTGCCGCAGCGGCAGGGGCTTTGCGCGCCGTCCTCGCCGAAGACGTGGATGTGGCCGATGTCGCCGGCGCCTCCGTCCGCGCCATGCATGACAGTGCCGGATGAGACGACGCCGGCGCCCAATCCCATGCCGGCGTGCACGTACAGGAGGTCGGCGATCATGGGCGCGCCGCCGCCTTGTTCGGCGTCGGCGCCGCTCTCGGCCAATTCGTGCGCCTTGCAGAGGGCACGGGCGTTGGCGTCGTTCTCGACGAACGCGGGCACGCGGTAGTGCGCCGTGAAATAGTCGCGGAGGTTGTGGTCCTCCCAATGCCGCATCACCGGCGCCTGGATGATGTTGCCGGTGGCGGTTTCGACGCGGGTGGTCACCGCGACAGACACCGCGCATAGGCGCGGCGGTGCGCTGGGGAAGGGGAAGGCGTCCGCGCCGCCGGCCAGCATCGCGTCCGCCGTCGCGCGGATCAGGGTCAGCGTCTCCTCCGGTTCGTTCTCGGCGCCGACCGCGATAGTCCGTATTGCGGTGGGATGTGCGGACAGGTCGCATAGGGCGATGGTAGTCGCCGTGGTCGCGATGTCGATGGCAAGGATGGCCGCGCAGGACGCGTCGAAAGCGAAGCCCTGCGCGGGCCTGCCTCCGGTCGGGCTGGGCATGGACAACGGACGAACGATGCCGATGACGTCGAGTTCCTCGATGCGGCGGTTCACGGTGGGGCGCGCCCAGCCCGTGACAGCGCCGATTTCGCTGCGCGTCATCGGACCATGCGCGCGCAGGAGGGTGAGCAATTCGACGGCACCGTCGCCGAGATCGGTGTGTTCCGCAGACTTATCCATATCAGTTAGCATACAGCAGCATAGTATTGACAATACTTTCACGATTTCATACTGTTTTTTGTATATTACTATACAAAACTATGGTATAGTTATGTACTACAAGGAGAACAACGGATGACGGTGACGCATCCGCGGACTCCACCGCAGCCATCCCCCGCTCATTGGCAACGCCGGCGAACGGGAGGGGCGGAACCCATAGGAGGAAACGACGATGACCGTCAACATTGCGAATCTCGAAGAAGCCAAGTCCCGCGTGAAGGAGCTGCTCGACGCCGACGAACGTGTGATTCTCGGCATCGTCGGCGCGCCCGGTGCCGGCAAGTCCACGCTGGCGCAGCTGCTCGCCGAGGCATTCGCCGAAGGAGTGCCGGGCGATGGCGCCGAACCGAAGGACCATTTCTCGGCGTGGGTGCCGATGGACGGTTATCATTTGGCCGACGTTGAGCTCAGGCGTCTGGGGCGCCTGCAGCGCAAGGGCGCGATTGACACGTTCGACGCCCGCGGATACCGTTCCCTGCTTAGGCGCATCAGCGCCGGCGAGGACGGCGTGATCTACGCGCCGATGTTCGAACGCGATCTGGAGCAGCCGCTGGCCGGCGCGATTCCGGTGTTCCCGTGGACTCGTTTCGTCGTCACGGAGGGCAACTATCTGCTGGACGATGCCGACGCGTGGAAGGACGTGCGCGCGGCCATGACCGAGGTGTGGTACGTCGATGTCGACGACGACCTGCGCCGCGAGCGCCTCGTCGAACGCCACATCCGATTCGGCAAGGAATCCGAGCAGGCGCGCAAGTGGGTCATGGAGGTCGACGAGGTCAACGCGCGCCGCATCGCCGCATGTCGCGGTCGCGCCGACGCCACGGTCGAACTGCCGCCACTGGACTTGTGAACCGAAAGCGGGCTCTTCGCCAGACGCCCACTGCCATTCCGATCATCCACCGGGGTTCTTCAGCAGGTTGTCGGTGATCTTCATGGCGTTCTCCCGCGGCGGGGTCCAGCTGATGCCGGCACGGGGGCGATGGTCGTCTCCGCCGAGTGGCATGGCGCTGAAGCTTGGCTATGGCCTCATCGACCCGCAGAGGGCGACCCCAGCCGACAAGTGCCAGACGGCGTTCTGCGGATAAAAGCGATATATAACGAAAAGTCCCCGAACCCTCTGCCCGGGTTCGGGGACTTTTCATATGTCTGCTCGGCTGCGGCGGACGGAAGGGGAAGGAGAACAACGAAAGAAACCCTCCGCCGCAACCGGCAAGTGAAGGAACGGTGTGCCGGCCGGACCACAGCACGGCCGGCACACCGGGAAATGGAAAGGAACAAGGAACGTGTATTGGGGATCGGCGATGATCAGCCGGGTCTCCGGACCGTCGCCGATCGCATGGCAATCATGATCACATGCAGCTCATGATGGCCAGAGCGACGTTGACCGGGAAACGGCCCACATCGAAACGCAGCTGGCGGGCGGTCGCATTGGCTCCGGGGGTGGCGTTGATGCCGTCCACGCGGGCCTTCAGCGCCGGGGCGACCGACACGGACGGGTCGAGACGCGGGATCAGCGTGGCCTGGAAGGCGTGGTAGAGATCGGACTTGCCCGGCCACACCGTGCCGATGACCTTATTATTCAGGTCCAGCTGGTGGAACCAGGAGCCCAGCTCGTGATCGATCAGGCTGTCGTCGATGTACTGCCAGAAGCGCGCATACCACTCGCCGTACTCACGCTTGCCGGTGACCTTTTCCAGCGTGGCGCTGGTGTTGACGCCCTCGGCCAGGGTCCAGTGCATGCGGTCGGTGACCACGGGCCTGCCGGACCAGTCGGTGGTGTACGCGATGCCCGGCTTGCCGCCCTCGCAGCTCGCCCAGCCGTCGGCCACAGCACGATCGAACAGCTTCTCGGCCGCGTCGATCAGACGCTGCTTTTCGGCCGGGTCGATGGTCTTGTCGCTCAGCGCATACTGGGTGATCAGACGGGCCCACTCGATGCCGTGGCCCGGGGTCGCGCCGTAGGGCTTGAACTGGTCATCCTTGTTGTCCGCGTTGTACTCGAGATCCGGCACCCACTCGGAGGTGAAGTGCTCGGGAATGCGCCACTCGTTCTTCTCCGCCCATTCGACCACGTGACGGGCGATGCGGCCCGCGCGCTGACGGAAGGTCTCGTCCTTCAGCACATCGGCAAGGGCAAGGAACGCCTCGGTGGTGTGCATGTTCGCGTTGACGCCGCGGTACGGGTCCAGCTCGGTGAACTCGGTGTTCCACGTGTCCACGGCGAGGCCCTCATCCTCGTTCCAGAAACGCTTGAGGAAGGTCTCGATGGCCTCGTCCAGCAGTTCCTTGGCACCGGGACGACCGATCAGCGTGGCGCTGGAGGCGGCGAGCATCACGAAGGCGTGCGTGTAGCAGATCTTGCCGGGATCCGGAGTGCCATCCACGGCGATCTGCGGGTACCAGCCGCCGTTTTCCTTGTCCTTGAGCGGACCGGTCAGACCCTTGAGGGCCGCGTCGACCAGCTCCTCGCTGCCGGGGTGGCCCAGCATGGCTCCCATGGAATATACATGGGCCATGCGGCAGGTGATCCACGTCTGGATGCCCTGGGAGGGATCCGTAGTGCCATCGCCGTTCAGCCACAGCGAGCCGCCCTGCGGGGCCGGGAAGTTGTGGCCGAACGCAAGCAGATCCTGCCCGGCGGCCTTCAAGAATTCGCGGTTCTCATCGGTGCCCAGCTCGTATGCCGCCGGATCCGTCTGATGCTGCAAAGCCATTGGAATGTCCTTTCCTCATTGAAATTCAGTGGACGTAACGCCTTTTTCTGTTACGCGGGCCAGCGCTGGACTGTTCCGCGTTGTTGGTTATGAGTATATGAAACCGCTTTCATTTATGCAAGTAGGATGCTTTCATAAATTGAATGATTTTGGCTTGATTACAGTGATTATTCAGACTAAAAAGATTTCATGAAACCGCAATCATTTTGAAACGATCGGCGTGTCGCGGGTGCGCATTGGGCACGGCCGAGGTGCACCGGAGCGAAATCGCCCCGCGAACACGCCCGCGGAACCGTTCGCATCGGCGGGGAATCGGCGGCGTCGCACGGCTCCCGCACATTCGCGCACAGCCTTCCTCAAAATTGACCCGCATTCCGCTCGGCCGGATCATGGGACCCAACGCAGGGCCCACCGGCTCGCGCAAGACCACCCGCACACGAAAGAACCATCATGCACCTCCATCGCACTACACCCCATCAGGCCAAACGATATACTACGAAAATCACCAAAGAAACTTTGATTCTCTTGTTTGTAACTAATTTTCGTCATACAATAAAAACGTTGGTGACGTCATGAAGATCATCGTGCACCCTCGGGTCCACGAGCGTCATCCGGACATCACCGACGAGGACGTGTATTCTGCGTGGATCGGCTGCATTAGTCAGCGGAACCGCGCGGGAGCACAAGGCACGATCGGGGCAGGCTATGATCTCAGCGGCAGGTTGCTGGAATTCATCGCCCGTCACGATCCACGCACGGACGAGTGGCTCATCTACCACGCCATGAAGTGCACAAAGAAAACACTGCGGGAGCTTGGTATTCAAGCGCCACACAAAAGGAGGGGATGATGGTACAGCAAGATGAGAACCAACCAGACAAGCAGGACAAGGATACTCAAGGCACGCCAATTGTGCTGAACGATGGCACCGTCTTCCATAATGCCGATGGGAGCATACTGACCGAAGAGGAGATCGAAGCGGAAGCAGAAGCGTTCGAGCGCGGCGAACTCCCAGGCGGCCCCGGTGAATGGGGCCCACCGATGGACATGCCGGAGGAAATGCGCCATCCGGACGAATTCATCTCCCTGCACCGCGGGCGTCCGAAAATCTCCCCCAAGGACGACGATCCGGCGGAAACCATTTCGTTCAAACTCCCCCACTCGCAGCTGGACAAGCTGGATCGCGTGGCCAAGGCCCACGGCCACACCCGGTCCGAGCTGCTGCGCATCGCGGTGGACCGGGTGTTGGAGTTCGCGTAGCGCTCGGACGCGGTCTTCGCACCCGTATCCGCCCCACGCGCCCACGTTCCCCAATGCGCAATGTGCCCGGAAGCCGGCGACTCCGCCAACTTCCGGGCACATTGCGCATCAGCGATCAGCACACCAACCGGCACGCGAGGCTTGCGCAGCGCGCACACCGCGCAAGCGCAAGCACTCCGCACGAGCGCGAAGCCGAGGAACCCTACCCGCGCCTGCCCGGCGCCGCGGTCGAGTCGCGCACGATCAGCTCGCCCTCGACCACCCGACACTCGGGCTCCGGCGGCTCCTCGCCACTGCGCTTGGCCTCGATCTGCGCGTACAGCATCTCGAAGGCCTGCCGTCCCAACTCCACAAAGTTCTGGCTGTAGCTGGTGAGCGCCGGATCCCACATCTTGGCGAAGATCTGATCATTGTACCCGGCCACGGACACATCCTCCGGCACACGCACGCCCTCGTCGCGCAGACCCTTGATCAGGGAGATCGCGGTTTCGTCATTGCCGGCGAAGATCGCCGTCAGATCCTCGTCCTGCGCAAGCTTGCGGCCCAGCTCCACGCTTTCGCTGAGGTCGGTACCCACCTGATACGCCTCCATGGCCTGGATGCCGGCATCCGTCATGGCATCACGCCAGCCGAGGGTTCGCGTGTTGTTGTTCGGTCCTTCGCGGCGGTGGACATGCACCACATTGCGATGGCCCAGACCAAACAGATATTCGGTGATGACCCGGCCGCCCTCGCGCTCGGAGGGAATGACCTGATACGGGGCGTCGCCACGCGAGCCGCCGATCAGCACCAGCGGGATGTCCTTGGGGATCTGGTGGAGCAGCTGGATCACCAGCTCGTCCGATTCGCTGATGATCAGACCGGCCGGATTGGCGGACAGCACGCGGTTGATCGTGCTTTCGATCTCATCGTCGGAAATGCCGTCCAGCGAGGTCACGCCGAACAGGAAGCCATGATCGCGCGCGGCGTGCTCGGCACCGCTGTTGACCTCGGTGGTGGCCCAGTAGGTGCTCAGCGAGGTGAGCATGGTGACCGAATCCATGACCTTGTTGGCGAGAGCGCGCGCCACGAAGCTGGGCTTGTAGTCGAGCAGCTTGATGGCCTGCGCGATCTTCTCGCGCTTCTCCGTGCTGACCTTGGCGGTGCCGTTGAGGTACCGGGAGACCGTGGGCACGGACACGCCGGCGAGCTGGGCCACATCCTTGATGACCGGGGTGCTGCGATTACCACTGGGAGGCATTGAACTCACCCTGCCTTGCGCCATCGTTTCGCTCCTTATACTGTTTCATGACGATCGTGGAACTCCTTACATTATAGGCTTTTTCATCCTTGATAGCGATTTCAGAACAATGATCGGCGGCGTGTCCCGAATTCGAGTGCACCGTACCGTACCTACGCCTCGATCCGCACGTCTTGCGCGTTCGGCCCGACGGTGATGCCCGCGGTCGCGAAATCGGCGCACGGCACGCCATCGCGCTTGAAATCCCGGACGGTCACGTCGCGCACGGGGTGGCCGGCATCATAACCGGCGATGATCGACGGCTCCTCCCCCGATCCGGACGCCACGTCCACGTCCTCCACCAGCACGCGCTTGATGAGACGGCCGGGACGCGGATTGTAATCCTTGTTCCACTTGGTTTCGATGTCCAGCACGCGACCGTGCAGGAAGCGTTCGATGCGGACGCGCCGCCACGTCACGTCGCGCACGGTGTTCGCGTCGCCGGCGTTGATGGCCATGACGCCAAGATAGTTGGCCTGATATTCGTTAAACTGATTTCATAACCCCGACTCGTCAGCCTGAATTTGTTGCACTCCGGACTTCGGAACCATTGTCGAGGCTTGGTATCAGCACCCTTGCCTGATGTGATCTTGTTGATTGAAAGTATATTTGAAACCGGTTACATATGCAAGTCAAACTGCGGTAACTCCGCGTGTCGCGACTGACTTTCCTCGGAATTCCAGAGGTTAGATGGCGTGTTGCAGACCATCAAACCTCCAGAGACCTTCCGGTTCGTATTCAGTTTTGGAAAAGGGTTTCAAACCGCTTGTGCCCCCGGCCCCAGTCGAGGGCACAAGCGGATCGTGGTGACGAACCCGGATCACCACAGGCGGGCGGCCTTGTCCTGCAGACGCAGCACGGCCTCCACGAAGTAGTAATCGGCGTACATCATCGGCACCTCGCGGTCGTGGCTGTTCGCATAGCAGCCGGTGCACATCTGGACCAGACCATCGCGGCTCGGATCCCAATCGCACCAGTTGGACTCCACGGCCCGGAGCAGGCGGACGGCCCACTTCAGGTACAGCGGGCGCTCCAGCTCCGGCACCTGCTCGGCGATCTCCAGCAGGCCGCAGGCGGTGATCACGTCCGCCAGGGCATCCCAGTAGACGGGCTCCGCCGGAGCGCGGAAGTCGACCAGCGACTTGTCGTCGGTGAGCGCCACATTGGCCACGAAGTAGTGCGCGACCTTCTTGGCCACATCCAGATACCCCTGCTTGCCGCTGTGATGCGCAGCGAGCGCGTAACCGTAGATGGCCCAGGACTGGCCGCGGGTCCAGGAGGAGCCGGACTCATAGCCCTGGCCCCCGGGGGTGTGCCGCAGCTCGCCGGTGGTGGTGTCCAAGTCGACGATGTGGTTGCAGGAGCCATCCGGGCGCACGGCCGTATGGCTCAGCGTGTCCGCATGCATACGGGCGATGTCCGCGAAACGCGGATCGCCAGTGACTTCGCTCGCCCAGAACAGGATCTGGATGTTGAGCATGGAATCGATGATCGCCCAGCCCTCGGAATCGGGCAGGTTCCAGGCGCGGATGAACCTGGCTTCCGGGTTGAAACGGCCGGCCAGCAGGGTGGCGGCGGCCAGGCCACGGTTCTTGGCCTTCTCGTCGCCGGTGAGACGGTAGTCGGCCACGGCGGACAGCAGCCACATGAAGCCCACGTCGTGATGCAGGCCCATGAAATCGGTGTCGATCACGTCCATAAGGGTCTGCTCCACCTCGCGGGCGGGCTTGACGTACGCCTCATCGCCGGTGGCCTTGAACATCTGCCAGAGGATGCCCGGCCAGAAGCCATTGGTCCACCAAGCCGGATCGCTCACATCCTTGAGGTCCTTGTAGACACCGTCTTCGGCGATGTACGGGATATGGGAACCCACACGATCACGCTCGGCGGCGAACTTGGCCGCCAGCTTGGGCAGCAGGGACTCGGCCCACTCGCGATCGGCGGGGGCGAGCGCCTTGGATACTGAGAATGTCATTTGTCATCCCTTCGTTGGGAGAGGGTGGTCCAATACGGTCTCGGTTTCTGTGAAACCGATTTCAATATGAATTACAGCACAGAAACGCATCCGTGTCAAAATAGCAATACCGGCGTGTTATTCACCCTGAAAATGCTTTCAAATGTGGGATGGGCCCGCGGTCCAGTGAAACCGCGGGCCCATCCCACATCATCCGGCCCATCCGAGCCGGGGAACGACGCTACCTGATCTTCCGGATGCAGAAGACGCACACGGACGCCATGGTCAGGATGATGAAGCCCATCGGGAACAGACCGGCATAGCCGAAGGCGTTCACCACAGCACCCGCCAACAGCGGAGCACCGAGGTTGCCCAGCACGCCGCAGGAGTTCAGGAACGCCAGATCCTTGGCCTGGGTCTTCGGATCCGGCAGCACGGAGGTCATGATCGTCTGGTCGAGGGCGCTGAAGATACCGCTTCCGATCGAAGAGACGCCCACATACACCGTGTACGCCACCGGCGTCGGCACGAAGAACGGCAGCCAGCAGGGCAGACCGACGGTGAAGATCGCCACGGCCAGCGGTATCTTGACGCTGTGGAACTTGTCGGAGATGGGGCCGGAAATGGCGCAGAAGGAAACGGCGGCGACCAAGCCGATCGTGGACATGAGGCTCATCCACTGGCCGGCCTCCTTGGCGGGCTGGCCCATGTAATCTGTCAACGTGTACAGACGATAGGTGCCGATGCCGCCGGGCATCATCCACAAGAATCGGGCGAGCGCGGCCAGCCAGTAGTCACGGCCGGCATGGGACGGGGGCAGGAAGGACCTGAAACCGTCGAACACGCTGCGGGCATGGGGATGACGGGGCATGTCCTTGTTGGATTTCTCCTGATCAATGAGGACGGCGGCCAGCGACAGAACGTCGAAGATCACCAACGAGATCAGCACACCCATGCTGATGTTGGTCACAAAGAGGGCGGCGATCACCTGCGCGCCCAGCAATGCGGCCTGATGGCCCATGCCGTACATGGAGGAGGCGGTGCCGCGCCAACGCGGGGCGACCTGATCCGGCTGCCACGCGCAGCCGGCGGCCAGGATCACATTGTATACAGCGGCATACAGCCACCACACCGCCAAAACCGCCGCAAGATTTTCAAACACAATGAACAGCACAAGCAGCACCGTGCCGATCGCCACGCCACCGACAATCCATGGGGTGCGAGCGCCGAACCGGGTGCGGGTCCTGTCCGACAGCGCGCCGCCGACGATGCCCGCCACCAACGAGATGAGCATGGTCACCGTTGAGACCATGGCCACAATGGTGACCTTGTTCACCGGGTCGATCATCTGGATTTTGGCCGGCAGCAGCACCGCATTCAGCGCCTGGAACCCCCAGAACCAGCCGGCGCCGCCCAGCAGCAGGCCTGCACCCGTGCGCCATGGGAATTTGGGCTGTTGGTCGTCGCGGACCATCAGCACGTCATTGGCCGAAGCCTCATTGCTCGTCATCATCGCTCCTTGTTGATATGTTTCCCTCCGCCGGAGAGCCCCGCAATGAACACACCTGCCAAATGCGACCAAACGGCCACTCCCGACGACCCACAGAGCACTCTATCATGTAATCGGTTTCATTCAACTGGAATCATCTTTGGCGTGTCTATCTGCCTATGTATTAGAAATCGCTTTCAGAATGGTGGAGCGAATGATTGGCATGACATGGAGTCTATCTTATGCCCCGCCATTGCGGGCGTACGAACCCGGTGCGTGATGGCCAAGGATCCTTCGACTACGCTGCGCTCCGCTCAGGATGACAGAAAGCCCCGCCGTCATCCTGAGCGAAGCCCGATAGGGCGGAGTCGAAGGATCCTTAGTGCCCCGCACTAGTCAGAACAGTGAATATCTGCGCGAGGTTAAGGATCCTTCGACTGCGCTGCGCTCCGCTCAGAATGACCGGAGGAAGCCCGCCCGCTCACCCAGAATGACGGAGCCCGGACGGATCAGCCCAGCAACACGGCCACGCCATCAAAGGCGGTCAGGCCGCTGAGGCGCAGTACATGCGCTGCCGGGTCAATCGACACCTCCACGCCCGGACGGGCCCAGACGTCCTCGATGCGCGCAAAGTCCTCCCCCACCGGGATCTCCACGCTCTGGGGCGCATCGTGGAAGGTGTGCACCACGGCGAGCGCGCGGCCCGCCGCATCACCCGCGCCCGCAGTGCCGCCATCGCCCAGCACGCCGCGGCGCAGCACGCCCTGCCAGCCGCGCGGATGACGGTAGCTCACGATCTTCGGCCCGAACCACTCGCTCACACCATGGTCGATCACCGGCGCGGCCTTGGCGTACCATGCCACCGCCTTCGCGATCACCTCCACCTGTTCGGGGCGCAACGACCCGGTGTCGCCGGAGAAGCACAGTCGACCCAGCAGGCCGGACGCGACCTGATAGTAGAGCTTGGCGAGCGGCTGATCGTGTTTGACCACGGCCCAGATCTGGCTCTGGCGCGGCAGGATCATGCGATGCATGTTGGCCGCGATCACCGGGATCTCGTCGCATTCGTACGCATCAGAGAAGCTGGCCATCGAGCCGATCTCCATGAACGACTGCACCAGGCGGTGGCCACCAGACGCGCAGATCTCCACGATCAGCCCCGGCACCTCGCGCCTCATCTCGCGGAAGAACGCCTGACTGGCCTGGATCTGCTCGTACAGGCCGTCGCCCAGGCTCGTCGGATCGCCCGGCTCTGCCACACCGTTCCCGGCAGCCGGCGTCTCGCAGCCAATGCCGATCGTGTCGTTGTAGTCCACTTTGATGTAGTCGAAGCCGTTGTCCTTGAGGAACGCGATGACCTTCCCGGCCAGATACTCGCGCACCTCCGGATTGCGCATGTCCCACCAGCGGCGGTTGCCGGAGGTGATGGACACCCCGTCGCGCGACAGCAGCCATGCGCGCTTGTTGAAGCACTCTGCGTCGTCGCGACCGGCGATCTCGAACTCGAACCAGATGCCCGCCTTCATGCCCGCCTTGTGGATCTTGTCCACCACCGGCCTGAGCCCATGCGGGAAGGCCTTGTCGCTCACATTCCAGGAGCCCAGACGGCTCGCCGCCTCGAAGGCATGATCGTCGAACCAGCCGGCGTCGATCACGAAATAGTCGATGCCCTTGCCTCCGTTGGCCCGCTTGAGCCCATCAAGGAACTCGATCTGCTCGTCCACACTCTGCTCGGTGGGCACACCCCACGTGGTGCAGAACTCATTGAACACCACGGGCATCGAGGCCTCGGACGCGGGCAGATCCAAGCGGTGCCGGACATTGCCCGCGAGAGCCTGGCTGGCCTCGT
Organism: Bifidobacterium vespertilionis; assembly: GCF_008698145.1. Lineage (GTDB taxonomy): Bacteria > Actinomycetota > Actinomycetes > Actinomycetales > Bifidobacteriaceae > Bifidobacterium > Bifidobacterium vespertilionis. Next base: position 82,418 of record NZ_RZNZ01000013.1, on the reverse strand, counting down.
CCACGCCGCCGGCCACCACAGCCGCCACGGCCATGGGCGCGGCGAACGATTCCCCGGGCCGGATGGTGCGCGTCCACTGGCCGAATTCGCGGTCGGCGATGCCACCGGAGACGGACAGTCCGAAGTCGCGGCGGTACAGTTCGATCTGCCAGCTGGAGGCGTGCGTGGTGGCCGCCGCCCATGTCACGCCGTGCGCGGTGTCCTCCAAGCCCACGAACGGCACGTAGCCGCGCACCGGGAAGCTGCCGATCGATCCGAAGCGCACCGAGTTGGCGGAGAACTTCTGCCAGCTGGGCTCGAGCTGCTCATCCTCCACAGGCTCGCTGACCAATCGGCCCTCGGCGCTCCAGGTGCTGCGCAGGCGATGAAGCTTCAGGGTCTCCGGAGCCAGCCCCGTGGCGAACGGGGACAGGGATCCCAGCGTGAAGCTGGAGAGCATCTCAAGTGTGACCGGTTCCGCGGAGTGGTTGGCGAATGACGTGGTGATCTCCACGGCGCGCGAATCGTCTCCCATGCGTAGGACGTGCGTGTATTCGTAGCCGCGATCGTCCGCGAGCGTGCTGGTTACGATCGTCTCACCGTCGCGCTCCTCGGCACTCTGGCCGGTGTAGCGCATGGCGGCCACGGTGGCGGAGTTGCGCATCGTGCGCCCCTGAGAGAAGCCGAAGGGGTAGTCGTCGCCGACGATCTTGGCCTGCACGAGAGGCTCGGCTGCGCAATCGCCGCGCGAGGCGGCGCCGACCAGTGCGGAGGGCACGAGGACGAGTTCCACGACGCCGGTTTCGCCGTCCCTGCGGTAGAGGGCGGTGGTGCCGTTGCGGTCGTATTGGGCGATGATGGTTCTGGACATGGTGATTGGACCTTTTCCTACTCTGGAAATGCGGACGGCTCCCCGGATGGGGAGCCGAATCAGGAATCAATGATCAGTGGATCTCGCGGTACTCGAAGCCGCGGAAATCGGCGTTCGAGCGATGGGCGTCCATGTCCTGGGCGCAGATGCCCACCATCGCGCCGGTGAACACGCAGTAGCCGCGACGCTCCTCAACGTAGTCGTCACTGATGTGGTCGGCGTGCTGCGGACCGCCGAGCGGTTGCCAATCCACGGCGCCGGCATCGATCGCGCCATCCACGCCTTCCGCACCTTCAACGGAGTGGTCATATGCCCAGTAGAACTGGGCCTTGTCGTGGCGCACCTCCACCTTCAGCCGAACCGGCGTGGAGACGTCAAGCTCAACCGGATCGCTGCCGAAGGAACCATCGTGCTCGTCGAGGACCACAATGCGCAGCACGCGGCGGTCCAGTCCCTCATCGTCGAACGTCATCATGGCGTAGATCCAGTTGGCGGTGTCGTAGAAGAGGATCAGGCCGGCGTCCTGCTGGTAGTTCTCCGGGGTGAAGTCGAGCGTGGTCTCCACATCGAAGTCGAAGTGCTCCCAGCGGCGGGCGAACAGCGTCTGCTTGTCCAGGCTGGTGAGGGTCTGCTTGCCGTAGAGGCGCAGCCAGCCGGGGCGCGCGGTGAGCGAATAGTCGGACTCGGGGTCGAGGCCGCAGCGCAGGGTTTTGAAGCTCGGGGGCAGCGGACGGTCCGGGGCGAACTCCACGGTCTCGCTGTGGTCGGTCTTCTGCACAATGCCCTGGGACGCGGTGGGCGCGGGCACCACAAGATCCGGCATGATCGTGTGGTTCTTCAGGCGCGGCCAGCCGTCCTCGGTCCATTCGATGGGCTGGATGGCGGTTTCGCGACCCAGCACGCAGTAGCCGCGCTCGGTGAGCGGGCGGGCGCAGATCTGGGTGACGTACCATTCGCCGTCGCGCTCAAGGAAGCAGCAGTGGCCGGACTTCTGCAGGGGGGCGGTGGGGTTGTCGCGCGTGGTCATGAGTGGGAAGTATGGGGAATCCTCCCACGGCCCATCCAGCGAGCGGGAGCGGGCCACGGTGGCGGCGTGCATCCAGCCGGTGCCGCCCGCCGCGCACAGCAGGTAGTAGTAGCCGTCCTTCTTGAGGATCTGCGGGCCTTCGCACACGCCGAGCGACGTGCCCTTGTAGAAGTGCTTGCGCTCGCCCACCAGCCGCATGGAATCGGTATCAAACTCCTGGATGACGGTGCCGGCGAAACGCTGGCGGCCAAAGCGCCAATCGAACAGCATGTTGAGGAAGTAGGTGCGGCCGTCATCATCGTGATACAGCGCCGGATCGAAGCCGGAGGCGGTCACGAAGGTCGGCTCGCTCCACGGGCCGGTGATGGACGGCGCGGTGATGACGTAGTTGAGCGTATCCTTGAAGGGTGACCAGCTCTTCACATCCGTGAAGACAAGCCAGAACTTGCCCTTGGCGTAGCTCAGGTGCGGTGCCCAGATGGAGCCGGAATCGTAGTTGCCACGCAGGTTGACGATGTCCGGGCGGTTGAGCGGGGCGGCGACCCACTCCCAGTTGACCAGATCCTTCGAGTGGAAGATGTCCACGCCGGGCCACCATTCGAAGGTGGAGGTGGCGATGTAGTAATCGTCGCCCACCTGAAGCGCGCTGGCGTCCGGATGGAAGCCGGGAAGGATCGGATTCGTGATCTTGGTGGTCATGACTACCTCTTTACAAGCCTCGTTGCTGAACGGTTTTGGTGGGATCAGCATAACTTGAAACCGGTTTCAAAAGCAAGGGGCGGGCGTGTCGCGAGGACTGAACGGGATGGGTTCTTCGGTTGTCTGCCTGACCGTCGTTCATGCCATCTGCCGTCCCCATCTGCCCCATCCGCCCCATCTGCCCTCGCCTGCCCCATCCACGGAACTCGAATTTCCTCCGGCCGGCCTTGGAATCATGCCGATTTGGCAGCGAAATTCGAGTTCCGTGGATGCCTTGGTCCCCAGACACCCTGGACGCCCAGGCAGCACGCCAAGCCGGGCCCGCAGCAAAACCGTCGACACAGTGCACCCGGACGTCGCATTATCTGTGAATTTTCAGGAAACGGACTTACGATCGGCTGCAAGAAGCGCGACGAAGCGCTCCCTTCATAACAGAAAACCCATAACAGAAAACAGGCAGGACCAGTCGACATCGCACACCGCAACGGTCCGCACGGCACAGCACCACAGATGGAGGTTTATTATGGCGCAGCCCACCCAGCAATCCGACCATCCCAACCAATTCGCGCGGCAGACAAGGGGCGCATCGTCCCAGCATGCGGTGATCTCCCTGAGCGAGGTCGTTCCGGACATCATGCTCACGGTCGATCAGGTGCCCACGCCGGGCGGTTACGCGGTGGCGGGCGCGCCGCACGTGACCATCGCCGCCGGATACCGCGTGATGAAGGCTGCACGCCAGATGGGAGCCCCCGCCAAGCACGGCGGCATTCTGGGCAATGGGCCGCTCGCCGGCATGATCCATGCCACCTTCGAGCAGTCGGAGATCGAGCACGTGGGACAGGACCGGCTGGACGAGGACTCCGGATTCCGCATCATGCTGGGCGATCCGGCGGGCACGAAGACACTGATCGCCGCATACGGCGCCGAGGCGCACGGCTCCGAGGACGCCTTCGACGGGATAGAGCCGGACGACGGCGACGTGGTGCACATCAGCGGCAACACGCTGACCAACCAGACGGCGAGCGGCCTGCTGACCTTCCTCACCAAGCCGGAGAACGCCCATGGCACGCGCCGATTCCGCATCGTGCTCAATCCCACGAGCGCGCTCGCACAGGTGAGCGACCAGCTACTCGAGGCGCTGGTGCTGGCCCGCCCCACGTGGTCGTGCAACCGTCAGCAGGCCGATGTGCTGGCCAACCGGCTGGGCATCGCGCCCATCGACCCGAAGAAGATCACCGTGGGCGGCGACGTGACCACGGCGATGGGAGATCTGGCCATGCGGCTGGGCGATGTGCTCAAGGCGCCGATCGTCATCCGCTCCGGCGCGAAGGGCGCGTGGGTGCGCGATGTGGACGCCGACGGCCGCAAACTGGGCGTGGCGCATATCTCAGGCTTCCCGACGGAATCCGTGCACGCCAGATCCGCCGGATCGTGCCATACGGGCGTGATCTGCGCGAGGCTGGCGGCCGGCGAGCGGCTGGTGGATGCGGTGCGGCTGGCCAATGCGGCGGCGTCGATCGCGATCCAGCGCAGCGTGCGCGGCGTGCCGGTGTGCCCGAGCTATGCGGAGGCGCTGATGAAGGTCAACGAGGCGGCTTGATCGTCTGACCGTCCGACCGTCCGGCTGCTCGGCCATCCGGCATGGTAGGCCGGCACGATCATCCGCTCCTATCGTTCCAATCTGCGAAATTGCGCGCGCAGGTTGGAACGATATGACGATCGGAACGGAACGATCAGAACAGGGCGTCCTGCGCGAATTCGTCGTCCGGCGAACCGGGCTCCGGAGCGCGCGACGAGGCGGCGCGATCAGCGAACCAATCGGCGCCCTCCTGTGCCAGCGCGGCCACGGCCCGCTCCGAATTGTCCCTCAAGTCCGCATCGAGGGCGACGGCATCCGGCGAGACATAGAACATCCGCTCGTTGACGCCGGCCAGATACAAACCGTCCAGCGACTCGACGCGCGACAGGGCCACATAGCCCATGCCCGGCGCGAACGTGCGGCGCAAGTCCATCACGGCACGATCCAGCGTCATGCCCTGCGACTTGTGGATGGTGATCGCCCACGCGCATCGCAGCGGCACCTGCTTGACCGACGCCAGCACCGTCTCGCCGTCGGTCATCTCCCAGGCGGCCTGACGCATGGTCACGATGTTGCCGTTCTCGAACTCCACAATGGGCCAGCCGCCCTTGGTCTCCGGCGCGAAGCCGCGCACGGTCCCAAGCGAGCCATTGACGTACTGATGATCCTGATCGTTGCGCAGGGCCATCACCGCAGCCCCGGTCTTGAGCACCAGCCGCTCGGGGGCGAGCATGTTCTTCTTGAGCCGATCGACCAGATTGGCCGGCCCGGACTGTTCGGCGAAGAACGCGTGCTCCGCCTCGCCGATCTGCGCGAGCCGCAGATCGTTGAGCGAATCGGCCTGGCGGTTCACCGGAAACAGGTTCACGGCCACCTCGCCGGGTTCGGGCATCCTGCCCAGTCGCGTAACCAGCACGTCGCGGTCGGCCTGTGAGACGGAGCCTTCGCGGATGTCCGTGAGCACGCCCAGCAACTGTCCGTCGTCCTGACGATGCTGCTCCGTCAGGTAGCAGACCACCGGATCGAGCTCATTCCACACCAGAGACTCGGTGATGAAGCCGTCCGGATTGCGGCCGGCCTTGGCGTACCGCTCGCGCGAGGCGATGAATTCGGGCGTGGGACCGAGCAGATCATGGTTGCGCCCGGAGACCGAGACAGGCGGCAGCTGGAAGAAGTCGCCGGAGAGCACCACCTGCAGTCCGCCAAAGGGCGCGGGATCGTGACGGATGGCGCGGCAGACCTGATCGACCATGTCGAACAGCCAGGCGTGGAGCATGGAGACCTCGTCGATCACCAGCACGTCGGTCTCCTGAATGCGGCGCCGGCGACGGGTCCGGATCTGCTTGAGCAAATTCGCGGTGAGGGCGGTCGCCACCCCGACGCCGCTCCACGAATGGATGGTCTGCCCGTTGACATGCGTGGCGGCGATGCCGGTGGACGCGGTGACCGCCACGCTCGCCCCGGCCTTGCGAGCCGCGGCGATGAACTCGCCGAGCACATATGTCTTGCCCGCGCCGGGGGCGCCCGTGAGGAACACGTTGGCGCCGGCGTTGAGGATGGCCAGGGCTTCGGATTGGAGCATGGGGGTCTTTCGTCCGGTGGAATTCGGCTTAACGGCTCAGCGGATCAGTTCAGCGGCTCAACTCAGCGGATCAGCGGCTCAGCTCAGCGGCTGAGCAGGCTGGTGGCCTTGATCTCCTTGGCGATGGCCTTGGATGCGTCCGCGTCCGGACCGGGTTCGGGGGCCATGAACGCCGCGCGGTAGTAGCGCAGCTCATCGAGCGACTCGATGATGTCCGCGAGCGCGCGATGGCCGCCGTGCTTGGCCGGGCGGTTGAGGTACACGTCCGGGTACCAGCGGCGGGCGAGCTCCTTGAGGGTGCTCACGTCGATGGTGCGGTAGTGCAGGTTCGCCATGAGGTCGGGCATGTAGTGGTCCAGGAACTTCTTGTCCGAGCCGATGGTGTTGCCGGCGAGCAGAGGCCTGACGCCATCCGGGGTGAAGCGCTTGACGTACTCGACCACCTTGGCCTGGGCCTCCTGAAGCGTCAGCCCGTTCTCCCACTCCTTGATGAGGCCGGAGCGGGTGTGCATGCCGCGCACGAAGTCGTTCATATGGGCCACGGCGGCGTCGGACGGCTTGATCACGTAGTCCACGCCCTCGTCCAGCACGTTGAGCTCGAAATCAGTGGGGACCACGGACACCTCGACCAGCTCGTCGCCGCCGAAGATGTCCAGTCCGGTCATCTCGCAGTCGATCCAAATGAGGCGCGAGTCCTTCGCGCTGTAGGTTTCCGCATCGTGGCTGTCAACCATGCCGTGCCGCCCTTCCATATTCCGCCGCGCACCTTGCGCGCCGTCGTTCCTCAGGGAACGTTACAGGCTATATTCGACCGGGGACGCACGGTTTCCGGTTCACGATTTTTGAGGCTCTTCAAATCGTGAACCGGAAACACACAAAACCGCACACCAGCCTATTGAGAAAATGGCTTCAGTCCAAGGTTTCCGATGTTCGATCGCACATGGCCCAGTTCACGATTTGAAGAGCCCCAAAAAATTGTGAACCGACGCGCGATCGTCAGGCAGCCGATGGGCCGGCAAAGGGCGGATAATCGATGGTATGGAGCAGGCCGAACGGCCCGAAACCCCAAGGAGGCCCATATGACGAACGAGACGAACCGCGCGGCGGCGACCAACGACCCGGCGCAGGATCCCGCGCTGTGGTGGAAGCAGGCCGTGGTCTATCAGGTGTATCCGCGCAGCTTCAAGGACACCACCGGATCGGGTCTGGGCGATCTCAACGGCGTGACCGAGCAGATCCCCTATCTGAAGAAGCTTGGCGTGGATGCGATCTGGCTGTCCCCGTTCTACCCCAGCGAGCTGGCGGACGGCGGCTACGACGTGGCCGACTACCGCGACGTGGATCCGAAGCTCGGCACGATGGACGATTTCAGCCGGCTCACGGACACCGCGCACGCGGCCGGCATCAAGGTGGTGGTGGACATCGTGCCCAACCACAGCTCCCACCTGCACCCGTGGTTCCAGGAGGCGCTCAAGGCCGGCCCCGGTTCCCCCGCGCGAGACCGGTACATCTTCCGCGACGGCAAGGGCCCGAACGGCGACGAGCCGCCCACCAAGTGGGTCAACCATTTCGGCGGGCCGGCGTGGACGCGCGTGCCGGACGGCCAGTGGTACCTGCACATGTTCACCAAGGAGCAGCCGGACTTCAATTGGGACAACCGCGAAGTGCGCGACGACTTCCTCAAGACACTCCGCTTCTGGTGCGACCATGGCGTGGACGGCTTCCGCATCGACGTGGCCCAAGCCCTCGCCAAGGATCTGGACCGCGACGATCTGGACGATTACGGCGTGATGAGCAGCAACGACATGCCCACGGACGGTTCGCACCCGGTGCTGGACCGCAACGAGGTGCACGAGATCTACCACGAGTGGCGCCGCGAGGTGTTCAACCGGTACGATCCGCCGCGCTTCGCCGTGGCGGAGGCGTGGGTGCGCCCCGAGCGGCAGTACCTGTACGCCTCGCCGGACGATCTGGGGCAGATCTTCAATTTCGAGTTCGCGAAGGCCGACTGGACCTTTGAGGCCATGCACGCGGCGATCGCGGAGGGCCTGGCGTGCGCCGAGCGCTCCGGATCCACCTCGACGTGGGTCATGAGCAACCACGACGTGCACCGCCACGCGAGCCGCTACGCGCTGCCGCAGGTGCCCACCGCCGAGTACCACCAGATCTCCGCCGACTGGGCGCTGAGGATGGGCCGCACGTACTTCGAGGACCGGCCGCTCGGCGCCAAGCGCGCGAAGGCCGCGCTGATGCTGGAGATGGCGCTGCCGGGTTCCGCCTACGTGTACCAGGGTGAGGAGCTGGGCCTGTTCGAGGTGCCGGACATCCCGTGGGACCGACTCGAGGACCCATGGCCGCTGAGGAGCGACCATGAGGAGTCCACCAAGGGCCGCGACGGTTGCCGCGTGCCGCTGCCGTGGGTGGGCTCCGACGCCCCCACGCTGGAGAAGCCCTCCGACCAGTTCGGCACGCGGGGATCCTTCGGATTCTCCCCCGCCGGCGCCACCAACGACCCGCATCTGCCGCAGCCCAAGTGGTTCAAGGACTTCGCGGTGGATGTGGAGGACCGGGACGCCGATTCGATGCTCAACTTCTACCGCCGTGTGCTGGAGCTGCGTCACGAGCTGCAGACGTCCGACACGAGCTGCGAGTGGATGGACGAGGATGCGCCCAGCGGCCTGCGCGACGGCGCGGACGGACAGCCCGGCGGCGTGATCGCGTACCGCCGGGCCAACGGGTGGGCGAACCTGACGAACTTCGGTGCCACGCCGGTCGCGCTGCCCGCCGGCACGGTGATCCTCGCCTCCGGCCCACTCACCGAGGACGGGAAGCTGCCGCAGGATACGTCCGTATGGCTGAGCCAGACCGCAGCGCGATAGACCCTTCGGCCATCCTGAGCAAAGCGGCGCGGGCCCCGTCATCCTGAGCACGCGGAGCCAGGTCACCCCTTGTCATCCTGAGCGGAGGCGCAGCCGAAGTCGAAGGATCCTTAATACTTGTGCACGGATGGCCAATGCGTAATGGCCAAGGATCTTTCGACTACGCGCTACGCGCTACGCTCAGGATGACAGAAAAGACATTCCCCCCATCATCCTCCGCTTCGCTCAGGATGACGAATGAGCCTCTCTCTGGGCGGCTCCGCTCAGGAGGACAGAAAAGAATACCGAAAGCCCCCTCGGAACGGGATCCAAGGGGGCTTTTCGATGCGATGGCTTATCGCCAGGCGATCAGACGATCATCAGTTGTTGTGGAAGCCGGAGTAGTTCGGGGCCTCCGCGGTCATCACGATGTCGTGCGGGTGGGACTCGCGCAGACCGGCGTCCGTGATGCGGATGAAGCGTCCCTTCTCGCTCATCTCGGCGATGTTGTGCGCGCCGATGTAGAACATCGACTGGTGCAGGCCGCCGATCATCTGGTAGAGCACGGCGTTGAGCGGTCCGCGGTACGGAACCTCGCCCTCGACGCCCTCCGGCACGACCTTGTCGTTGGAGGTGACGTCCGCCTGGAAGTAGCGGTCCTTGGAGTAGGACTTCTTGCCGCGCGGGGCCATGGCACCCAGGGAGCCCATGCCGCGGTACAGCTTGTACTGCTTGCCGTGCAGGAGCACCTTCTCGCCCGGGGCCTCCTCGCAGCCGGCGAGGGTGCCGCCGAGCATCACGGAGGACGCGCCGGCCACGAGGGCCTTGGCGATGTCGCCGGAGTAGTGGATGCCGCCGTCGGCGATGCAGGGGACGCCGGCGGCCTTGCAGGCCTGGGCGGCCTCGTACACGGCGGTAAGCTGCGGGACGCCCACGCCGGCCACGATGCGGGTGGTGCAGATGGAGCCGGGTCCGATGCCCACCTTGACGGCGTCGGCGCCAGCGTCGATCATGGCCTGGGCGCCGGAGCGGGTGCCCACGTTGCCGCCGATGATCTGCACGCCGTCGAACGCGGAGTCATGCTTCAGACGGGAGATCATGTCCAGCGCCAGACGGGCCTCGCCGTTGGCGGTGTCCACCACGAGCACGTCCACGCCGGCCTCCATAAGGGCGGTGGCGCGCTGCCAGGCGTCACCGAGGAAGCCGACGCCGGCGGCCACGCGCAGGCGGCCCTGCTCATCCTTGGTGGCGTCCGGGTACTGCTCGGTCTTGACGAAGTCCTTCACGGTGATCAGACCGGTCAGGTGGCCCTCGCCGTCCACCAGCGGAAGCTTCTCCACCTTGTGCTGGGCGAGCAGGCGGTGGGCGTCCTCCTTGGAAATGTTGGACGGGCCGGTGATCAGGTTGTCCTTGGTCATCACGTCCTTGACCTTGAGATGGTCGTAGTCCTCGGAGGCGATGAAGCGCATGTCGCGGTTGGTGATGATGCCCACGAGCTTGTTGTCGTTGTCCACCACCGGCAGGCCGGAGATGTGGAAGCGGCCGCACAGCTTGTCCAGCTCGGCGAGGGTGACCTCGGGATGGACGGTGAGCGGGTCGGTGATCATGCCGGACTCGGAGCGCTTGACCACGTCCACCTGGGAGGCCTGGTCATCGATCGACAGGTTGCGGTGCAGCACGCCGATGCCGCCGTTGCGGGCCATGGCGATGGCCATCTCCGACTCGGTCACGGTGTCCATGGCCGCTGACAGGACCGGGGCCTTCATGGTGATCTTGCGGGTCAGATGAGTGGTGGTGTCCACTTCGGAGGGGATCACATCCGTCTCGTTCGGAAGCAGCAGCACGTCGTCATACGCGAGGCCGAGCTTGGCGAAAATCGGGGGAAGCGGGTTGAATGCGGACTGTTCTTCTGAATTGAAAGTAGCCATGGATTCACTATATGCATGGTGTCTGACGTTTTGCGCCCCCATGGTGTACCATGCGCCTAGGTTCAGCCTGCTACCGCCGCTTGCGCCTCGCGTGCTCGGCGTTGCGACGGGCCTCGCGGTACTGCCGGTTCTCCTCGCGCAGTTCCGGCAGACGGTGCTTCATGTACGGGTACATCGTCGCCACGGTGAGCAGGACGGTGGCCACGGACATGCCGATCGCCACATAGCTCGCCTTGAAGAACAGCACGCTCAGCGATCCGAACGCGATCAGCGCCGCCCAGCCCCACAGGATCGACACGGCCCCGCGCACGCCGTGGCCAATGCCCAACATGCGGTGGTGCAGATGCATGCGATCGGGATGCATGGGCGACTGGCCGTGGCTCAGGCGCCTCACGATCGCCAGGCACATGTCCAGCACCGGCAGGAACAGCACCAGCACCGGCAGCAGGATGGGCATGAACACCGGCAGGTAGACGCTGGTGTGCACGCTCATCGGGTCCAGGCGGCCGGTCATCACAATCGACGCGCAGGTGATGAGGTAGCCGAGCAACATGGAGCCGGAATCGCCCATGAACAGCTTGGCCGGATGCCAATTGTGCAGGATGAAGCCCACGCAGATGCCCACCAGCGCCACGTCGATCAGCGTGGCCATCGAGGCGTAGGACGGCGAGGTGCGCGCCAGGATGTACGAGTAGATCGCGAACGCCACGCCGCCGATCGCCACGATGCCGGACGCCAGGCCGTCCAGGCCGTCCACGAAGTTCACGGCGTTGATCGACGCGACGATCAGGATGGCCGTGATCGCCATCGACAGGCTGGGCGAGGCGGCCACCAGCGAGCCCAGCGGCAGGGAGATGATCTGCACGCCTCCCCACGAGACGAACACGGAGATGAGCAGCTGGCCGGCGAGCTTGAGCATCCAGTCGAGGTCCCACAAGTCGTCCGCCACGCCGAGCAGGCAGACCAGCACCGCGCCGATCATGATCACCCACGCCGTGCCGTCCGACTGGAACAGGCCGGAGATGAACGGGATGCGGCTGGCGAACAGCATGGCCGTGATGAAGCCGATGAGCATGCCCACGCCGCCCATGCGGGGCGTGGGGATCTTGTGCACGTCGCGCGCGCGGACCTCCCCCACCGCGCCCATTTCGATGGCCATGTGGCGGATGATGGGGGTGACCAGCCAGGTGACGCCGCCCGCGATCGCGGCGATGAGCAGATAGACCCTCATGCGCCCAGTCCCCCGCCGTTAACGGTCAGGGCCCGGCGGATCGTCGACTGCGGGATCACGCCTTCGCGCAGGATCGCGATGCCGTCGCGCTCGTGCGGGTCGGCCGCCACGACGGTGCTGGAGATGTGGCCGCGGGTGGACCCGCCATCCAAGTACAGGGCCACCTCGTCGCCGAACGCCTCCACGGCCTCGCGGACGGTCTGCGCGGACTCGTCGCCGGAGCGATTGGCGCTGGAGGCCGCCAGCGGGCCCGTGGCGCGCAGGATCTCCAGACACAGCGCGGAGTTGGGGATGCGGATGCCCTGTGTGCGCTCCCCCTGCGGCGTTTCGCGTGCGGTGGCGAGCGTGCAGTCCTCGCGGGCCACAGCGATGGGCGAGAACGCGCCGGGCAGGAATGCGGCGGCCAGACGGTTCAGGGGCGCCGGCAGTTCGAGTCCCAACGCGTCCACATCGTCCACCGAGGCCATGAGCACCTGCAGGGCCTTGAAGCGCGGGCGGCGCTTGATCTGGTAGATGCGCTCGATGGCCTTGGCGTTGCGCGGGTCGCAGGCCACCCCGTACACGGTGTCCGTGGGGATGACGATCAGCTCGCCCCGCCTCACCAATTCGGCCGCAAGGGCGCAGGACTCCTCGCTCACATGCCGCACATCGCTCATCGCTGTATGCCTCTCCATCCCCGCCGTCCTTCGGCGCAACGTAGATACTGTACCCATTGTGCATCACTTTTGAGTCAAATGGGGTTCGAAGCCGAGGAGCCGGGACTACACTGGGCCGCGGAAACTCTTGCAATCATATGTGGAAAAGAGGCAATAATGGGGTTCCTCGATCAGTTGAAGTCGATGTTCGGCGGCCATGGTTCGGCCAATGCGGTGGCGATCGGCGGACCGCTCACCGTGGCCGATGCAAAGAAGGCGCTGGCCCGGGTGATCGTCCAACAGCCGCTGCTGTCCATGCGCCCGGTGGCCGAGGCCGTCCGCGACCTGCAGAGCCAGACCCCGGCGTTCGTGACCTACGGCATGGACCATTATTTCAACTCCCCCAAGCTGGTGCGCTTCCAGAACTCCGGCGGCCGGCAGCTCGACGTGGACGCGATCGGCTCGCTGCACGCGCAGCCCGGCCCGCTTGCCGACGAGGTGACGATCCAGCACCTGCTGGACGACATCGAGGATCGTCGCGGGCATGCGAGCGCGGACGCGGAGATTGGGCACATCGATGTGAAGCCGGTGGCCGCGAAGACCACGGAGGTGCTGGGACAGGCCGGTTCCGCGGACTCCCCCGCCGCGCGCGACTGGATGTTCGCGCTGCTGGATCAGATCACGGTGATCGACGAGGTGACCGGCGGCGATCTGAAGCCCCTGGCCGATGCGCTCGCCGGAGCGGGATTCCTGGGTTCCGTGGAGGCGAGCGCGGCCGGCATCCGGAAGGCCCTGGTGGATGCGCTGGGGATCGGCTCCGGGTCTGGTGCTTCCGGACTGCGCGAGGCCCTGCTGGACCCCTCCGCCACGACCGATGCCTATATGGAGGCCGTGGCGATCCTCGGCAAGCATGGCATCGAGGTGCCGAAGAGCGTGGAATTGGCGTGATATGGCGCGGGCCAGTTCACGCTTTCATCAAGCCTTCAAGGTGTGAACTGGCCCACATGTTCACATGAATGCTTGAATCACTGGAATTCAGCCACTTTTACTGTGAGCTTTTGTGCGGAATTGTTTGTTCTTCAGTTCACGGAAAAACGGCCCGTCAAAAGCGTGAACTGGAAATCGATCTCTGACCCCTCGAACCCCGACTACAATGCCGTCCATGACCCAGAATTCCTCCATGTCAAACGTTCTACCACCCGTTGAGCTGCGCACGCCCCGCGCATCCGAGCGCGAGGAGATGCTCGCCGGCAAGCTCTACAACCCCGCGGACCCGGAACTAACCGCAATGAGGGAGAAGGCCGGCGATCTGTGCACCCGCTTCAACGCCCTGTCCCGCACCGACCATGCCGCCCGTGCGGCCGTGCTGGGCGAATTGCTGCCCGGCCACGGCGAGGATCTGGACGTGATGGGCCCGGTGTTCTTCGACTACGGCTGCCACACCACTATCGGCGATCGCGTGTTCGCGAACTTCAACTTCACCGTGCTCGACTGCGCACCCGTCACGATCGGCGACGACGTGCTCTTCGGCCCGAACGTCTCCCTGCTGCCGCCCATGCACCCGCTGCGCTTCCAGGACCGCAACGTGCGCAAGCGCCCCGACGGCAGCTCCTACGACTACGAGTACGGCCGTCCGATCACGATCGGCTCGAACTGCTGGTTCGGCGGCAACGTGACCGTGCTTGGCGGCGTGACGATCGGCGAGGGCTGCGTGATCGGCGCCGGCGCGGTGGTCACGCACGACATCCCGCCGCACACCATCGCCGTGGGCAACCCCGCGCACGTGCTGCGCGAGATCACCGAGGCCGACGCCTCCGCGCTGCAGGAGTATGCGCGGTAGCCGCTGACCGCTCGCGACCGTCACGGAACTCGAATTTCCGCCGGCCGACGTTGGCATTGCGCCAAGCCATCCGGGAAATTCGAGTTCCGTGGCAATTCCCTCAGCCCGCCGCCCATCCTCGTCGCAGGCACGCCCATTGCAGCGCGCATGCGACGAGGAACATGGCGGACACGGCGATCATCCTGCCGCCGGTGTATCCGGACGAGTCCCATGCGAGCGGTGACAGTGCGGCGATCGGCCGCCATGACGCGGCGAGCAGCAGAAGCGCGTACGCCCCGAATCCGGCGACGACGCCGACAAGCCGACCGCACGCCGCGATCGCCACCATCGCCACCGCCAGCACCAGCGCGCACTGCATCCACATGAGCGCGCATATGTCCCAGCCCAGGGGCGTCTGCAGTCGGCTGCCCGCGGCGACCCAAGCCGAGCCCCTTGGGATCCAAGCCAACGGCACCGCGCAGAACGCCATTCTCACCACGGGCGTCATCACGCTGGATAGCGATGCCGCCAGCGCCAGCGCCGCCGCGGTGACACGATGCTCGGTTTTGCAACAGGTCAGACCGGCGCTTGGCCTGTTGCGCGCCAGCAGCGCCATCGCCGCGATGCCGGTCAGGATGGGCAGCATCTGCCATGAACCGACGCTCACGCCGTGGTACTGTCCCAGCAGATGCGTGTCGAATCCCACGTCCCACCACAGCCAGGACATCGCATAGCCGGCCGCGAGCGCCAGCACGGCCATCCGACAGTGCCGTCCCAGACACCAATAGTGGAATGCCTGAAATGATGTCATCTTTCACTGCGACCTAATCTCTTTCGCATGAAGTTAGTAAATCATCCTCATGGATTCCATTTTTGCTCCAGAGACAGTAGTGGCTGCCGTATAATACTTATGTCCAACAGTGGCATATACTTCAATATGGTGAAGTTCGTCACGAGACCTAAATGTGGATTTTGCTAATTCTTGATCGAATCCGAATGGAACATCTCGTTTAGCCATTAATGTGACGATCTCCTGCTGATCACATTTTTGCATTCCACCTTCAAAGACAGCCAATGGTGGATCGCGCCAAGGAACTCGGACATATAGTCCGCATTCCTGAAGCGAAACCTCACCTGTCTCCGCGGCAATTGCGGTATTTGAATAGATAAAAGCAAGACCGAAAATTACGGTACAAGGAACAAGAAACTTTGCGACTATTTTCATTGCGTCTTTCATGACATTATTCCTTCGTTGGGAAAGACCCTCATTGTCCTTCTGTAACTACAGATAACAATCCCGCGCTCTGTTGTCGCAACGGCATGCCGTAGCCACTACGGCGAAACCCATCCCACGCATGGCCCCGCGCGCCCGCAAGTGTCACAATGGAGGTATGGACAGTGATCGTCTGATTCGCGTCGGGGTGGTGGACAATGATCCGCTGGCGCTGAACATGCTGGTGGCCGCAGTGGGGCGCATGCGCGGCTGCACGGTGCTGTGGCGGGCCATGTCCGGTGTGGAGGCGCTTCAATTGGTGACGCGCGGGCTGCGCGGACGGGGTGCGCTGCCGGACGTGATGGTCGTGGATGTCTTTCTGGGCGACCTGTCCGGTCTTGAGGTATGCCGCCGGATCCACGCCCAAGCCGGTGCCGAAGGGGTTGGTTTGGTGGGAATCACCGCCTATTCGGTCGAACGGTTCGCGGATGGGGCGAAAGCGGCCGGCATGGATGCGTTGCTGGGCAAGGAGAACGTGGCGACCGAGTTGGAACCGGCCATCATCGCGGCGGCGGCGCGAAAGGCGACACGGGAATCGCCCGGCGACGAAGTCACGGCCACGGACGGCAATGCGGATTCCGGGACGCCCCAACGGCCCATCGCCGACTCGCAGCCTCTGTCCAAGCGTGAGCTGGAAACGCTGCGGTATTACGCGCAGGGCCTGACCACGGAACGGATCACCGCGGCCATGGGCGTGGGCCCCACCACCGTGTACTCCTACCGCAACCGGGCGCTCGCCAAACTGGGCGCCGGCAGCATCCCGGAGGCGATTCATCTGCTCACCAAGCGGGGTGCGATGTGAACGGGTACGGTATGGGCGCATGGATGGATCAGGCGAGGGCGCTGCTCCATACCGTGTTTGCGTCGCGATACGCCGTACCGGCCGTATGCATTGCACTGGCCGTGGCGACCATGGTTCATTCCTCTGTATTGTTGGCCGGTTCCCCGCACGCTGCCGTCATCGGTCCATTCGCGCTTGCGCTGGGAGGCGTGTGCCTGTTCGCGGCCGCCGTGGTCTGCCTGGCGTGGTCCGCACTCTGGTCACCCTGCGCGGTGCTGTCGACATGGTGCGCGTGCGCGATGTTCGACGGCCTCGACGGTCGTATGCCGATTCCGCTGTCCATATTCACCATGTTCGCGGTGTTCCTGGCGACGTTCCGGCTCACCGGCCGTCATCCGGTATTGGGCACGATGACGATCGTCCCGCCCATGTACGCCTGTCTGGTCATGACCATGAACTTGCCGAACAGCGGTGGAATCCCACGATTTCTGCTCATGTGCGTGGGCGAGTCGGCGGCCGTCATCACGGCCATCGTGGTGCGCAAGAACCGGCAATTGGCCGCATTGCGCCAACGTGAACGGCAGCGCACCCTGAAGGACCGCATCGAACGCACCCTGCACGATTCCACGGCCAACACGATCGTATACGCCCTGTCACTGGTGGACGGTCTGAAAGCCGGCCACACGCGGGACGGCGATCGGTATGACGCGACGCTCGATGATCTGGACGCCACCCTGCGCCGAACGCTCACGCAGGTACGGGACGTGATCGATCTCATGGAGGCGCCGGATGATCCATCCTCGGATGCCGCGATGATCACAGTCCCTTCCGATGCGACCGATCGGCTGCGTGCGGCAGCCGATCGCATGCGCGGCCATCTGGATCGGCTCGGGTTCGATGTCGAGCTGCTGTTCGACGACGGGAACGCCCCATCCGACGGGGCCATGCTGTCCGGGCGGCTGGAGCTGATCGAAGGCCTGTTGCATGAGTTGGAGGGCAATGTCATCAAGCATGCCGATCCTCACGGCATGGTCACCGTATCCATCGTCGTGAACGTGGCGGACGCCACCATCTCGCTGGCCGACGATCCCAGAACGCAGCCGTCATCATCTCAACCGTCGCTGCCGTCTGGCGGCACGGGGCTGTCCCGGTATCAGCGGCTCATAGAGGAGACCGGCGGCTCCTTCTCCTTGCGCGAGGACAACGGCGTATGGTCCATGACCGCGACGATTCCGTTCCTGTCGTAGTCGTTACGGCAGCAGGTGCCCTGATGGGCTCCATGGTGCTGCAATGAGGATATGTGGTCCACAGCCCAAGGAGGTGCCCCATGACCGTCTCCCCATTCCCCAATGGCCTCGTCTGTTCCGATGTCTCGTTCCGGTACGGCAGAACGCGGGTCCTGCACAACGTGTCGTTCGCCATCGGGCGGGGCGTGACCGGACTGCTGGGCGCGAACGGCGCGGGCAAGACCACGCTGCTCAACGTGCTGTCCACGCTCAAACGGCCGCATGGGGGCACGGTGAGCGTCGCGGGCCATGACGTCTCGACCGCGCAGGGACGCGAGGACGCGCGGTTGAGTCTGGGTTATCTGCCGCAGCGGTTCGAGCTCATGGGATTCTCCTCGCTCGAGGACAACGTGGCCTACTCGGCGTGGTCGCACGGTCTGCCGGAACGTCTGGTTCCGCGGGCGGTGGACGACGCGCTCGCAGCGGTGGATCTGCTGGACCGCCGCGCCATGCGCGCACGCCAACTGTCCGGCGGGCAACGGCAGCGGCTCGCCATCGCCTGCGCGGTGGCCCATCGGCCGGAGGTGATCCTGCTGGATGAGCCGACGGCCGGCGTGGATCCCATGCAGCGGGCCAACATCCGCGAACTGGTCACGCGACTCGGCGCACAGGCCACCGTGCTGCTCAGCACGCACATCATCGACGACGTATCCCGCGGCGCCGACCGTCTGCTCATCATGGTCGGCGGGCGAATCGCCTTCGCCGGGGATGTGACGGATCGGAGCGTCGGCGGGCCCGACGGCAACGTCCCCGTCAACGACGAGGACCGGACCCGTGCCATCGAGGAACTGTTTCTGCGGGTTTCGGCCCGCGGATAGCCGGACGGGAGGGCATCATGACCATCACAACCCACGCAGCATGGCCGCGCGCACGTTCCATGGCGGGGCTCGGCGCGCTCGTGGCCATCGCCGCGTTCGCCCAGACCGCGTCCTACCTATTCGCCCCGCCGGTGCGCTGGTCGTCGCTGACCGTCGCGGCCCGGGAGGGCGTGATGCTGCCGGCGCTGATCGTCGCCGTCGCGGCGGCGTTGTTCGGACGCGCCTATCGCCCCGGCAATCTGGCGATCGGACGGCTGTGCGCCGGCGGGCCGTTCCGCGTACTTGCGCGGCAGACGATCGGCTGCTGCATCGCCGTGACGGCCGGTTACATCGTCGCTCTCGCGCCGCTGGCCGTGCGCACCGCGCTGATCGCCGATTACGACGGCCCGGACGTTCCGGCGCTACTGGCCGCCCTGGTGACGTTGGCTTCGCTGACGGTCGCCGCGTCCGTGCTGGGGGCGGTCGCCGCCTCACGCTGGACGATGGTCGCGCTGCCGTTGGGCATGTTCGCGGCGTTGGTGTTCGGATCATTGCTGACGAACACCTTCTTGGTCAACACCGGCCGGTCGGCGCTCCTGCCCGCGCCCATATGGGTCAATGATTTCCCCTCCCCCGGCTGGCGGCTCGAACCTATGACCGGCGCATACCGGATCGCGTTCTTCACCGTGCTGGCGACGTCCATGCTGGCGGTCGGTCGCAATGCGCTCGATGGCGAGGACGGACGCCGATGGGCGCGGGACCTGATGCTCTGGCCCTGCGCGATCATGGCGACGGTTATGGCCATCACGCCGCTGTTCCATCCCATGCCCCTGATTCGCGCCGACGGTCAATCGCCGATCTGCTCAGACGTGTCCGTGCAGGTGATCGTCTGCATGCATCCGGCCGATCGGCAACTGTCCGGGGAGGTGGCGGCCGCCGCCAGCCGCGTGCTGGAATTGGCGCCCCAACCGCATGTGACAATGAACGAGCATTTCGGTTCCATGGACTGGGTTGTCTCCGCCGAAACCGCGACGTTCCGCGCCCCGTCCGGCGGCGAAAGCCGGGATGGGATCGTCAGGGAGGTCCAGCGGGCAGTGGTCGAATCGGTGGCCGGACGCATGCAATGCGCCACGGTCCGCGATCCGAGGGCCGTCGGCGAGGCCGCGGAGGTCAGCGAACCGGAGGACGTGCTGATCAGCGTGCAGCAGGAGATCCGGGTGCGGCTAGGCAACGCGGACGCGATCGGCGTCAATCCGGAGACGGGCGAGAAGACCTACCGGCGTCCCAACGACCTTTCGGACGCGCTGTCCCGGCTCACCGATGCGCAGTTCTCGGACTGGTTCGCGCGTCACCGGGCCGCACTGCAATCCTGCACGGCCACCGAAGCCGCGGTGATGCCGGACTGAAAGCCATCGACCGCGGGCGGACGAACTCACTGCATTATTCGAAGGAATCGCCAGCACGATGCCGCTTCAGAAGCAGGCCGTCACGTTCGAACCCCCTCATCACACGATTTTCAACGAGAGAGCATCCATGTCTCCAGAGTAGCCCTACCGCTTCTCCGCCACCAAGTACCGCGGCCGGCCGGTGTAGTCGAGGCGCGTGACGGCGTTGATGAATCCGCAGGCGTGGGCATAGGCGGCAAGGCGGTCGCCCTGGGAGATGTCGTGCTCCATGACGAACAGGCCGCCGGACTTGAGCAGGGCATAGGCGCGCTGGACGATCCGCTCGGGGATGAGCAAACCATCCGCGGAACCGCCGTAGAGGGCCAGGGATGGGTCGTGGTCGCGCACCTCGGGCTGCTCGGGAACCTCGGATTCGGGCACATAGGGCGGGTTGGACAGGACCAGATCCACCGTGCCGTCGAGCTGGCTCAACGTGCTGAAACTCGTGGCGTCGCCGAGGATGAGATGGTAGTTGTAGCCCACCTGCGGGTTGATGCGGGACACCTTCGCAAGGTTGCGCCGGGTCCACATGGCCGTGCGTTCGGAGATCTCCACGGCCCACACCTCCGCGCCGGGCGCCTCGCCGGCCACGGACAGGCCGATCGCGCCGGAGCCGGCGCACAGGTCGACCACGCGGGGCGCGTACAGGCCGCTGTGGCGGTTGATCCAGTCAAGCCCCTCCTGCACCACGAGCTCGGTCTCCGGACGCGGAATGAACACGCCGGGGCCCACTTCCAGATCAAGATAGCGGAAGGGGGCGTGGCCGGTGATGTACTGCAGCGGCTCGCGGCGGGCGCGCCGGATGATGCAGGCCTCGAAGGCGGTGAGCTTGGCATCCGGATCGTCCGAGCCGGCGACTCTGCCCGGGGCGGCGGCTCCGGCCGAATCGGACGCATTGGAACCATCCGCATCGCCACGCGGCCACCGCTCCCCCATGAGCACGGCCTTGTCCACATCGCGCAGCTCACAGCCGAACACATGGGCGAGCAGCAGCTTGGCATCATGCTCGGGGGTGTCCACGCCGGCCTCGCGCAGGCGCTGTGCGGCGGAACGGACAAGGTCGGCGACGGTCACGGATTCACAGGTCGGTGTGCTCATCGGCGCCGGCCGCTCACTTCTGGTTGGCGAGGCGATCGGCCTCGTCGGCCTGGATGTCGGAGTCGATCACGGCCTGCAGATCGCCGTCCAGCACGGCGTCCAGATTGTACGCCTTGTAGTTGGTGCGGTGGTCCACGATGCGGTTCTCCGGGAAGTTGTAGGTGCGGATGCGCTCGGAGCGGTCCAGCGAGCGGACCTGCGAGTGGCGCATGTCCGCGGCCTCGGCGGCCTCCTGCTCGTGCTTCATGGCGAGCAGTCGGGACTTGAGGACGCGCAGGGCGGCCGCGCGGTTCTGGATCTGCGACTTCTCGTCCTGCATGTTCACGGTGATGCCCGTGGGGATATGGGTCATGCGCACGGCGGAGTACGTGGTGTTCACGGACTGGCCGCCGGGGCCGGAGCTCATGAAGATGTCGATCTTCAGATCCTTCGGATCGATTTCGATCTCATCGTCGTCCTCGTCGGCCTCAGGGAACACGATCACGCCGGCCGCGGACGTCTGGATGCGGCCCTGCGATTCGGTGACGGGGATGCGCTGCACGCGGTGCACGCCGCCTTCGTACTTGAGCGACGCCCACACGCCGTCCTCCGGCGCGGGCGTGCCCTTGGCGCGGATGGCCATCTGCACGTCCTTGACGCCGCCGAGCTCGGTGGTGTTCTCCGACTGGATGGACACGGTCCAGCCGCGCTTCTCCGCGTAGCGCGTGTACATGCGCATGAGGTCGCCGGCGAACAGCGCGGCCTCCTCGCCGCCGGTGCCGGCCTTGATCTCCATGATCGTGTCGCGGGCGTCGTCCGGGTCGCGCGGGATGAGCGCGGTCCTGAGCTTTTCGGTCACATCGGGCAGCTTCGCCTCGAGGCTCCTGGCCTCCTCGGCGAAATCGGAGTCCTCGGACGCCATCTCGCGCGCGGCATCCAGATCGTCGCGCACCTGCAGATACGCCTTGTAGGCGCTCACGATCGCGCCCAGCTCGGCGTGGCGGCGGCCCAGCTTGCGCAGCTTGTCCGGGTTGGACACGATGTCCGGATCGGCCATCTGTTGCTCGATGGACTGGTATTCCTCCAGCGCGGTCGCGGCCGCGGGGAACTGTTCGTCTGCCATGGAAATCCTTGCCTGAAGCTTGCTTGAACGATGCTCGATTGGAATGGGTGCCCGGCGAATCCGGGCGAAAACGGTTTTGGATATGAAAACGCCAGCCGGCGCAGGGTATGCGGGGGCTGGCGCTGAAGTATGCTACTTGGTCTTCTTGCCGTAGCGCTTCTCGAAGCGAGCCACGCGGCCACCGGTGTCGAGAATCTTCTGCTTGCCGGTGTAGAACGGGTGGCACTGGGAGCACACGTCAACGAACATGTGGTCTCCCTTGCCGGCGGTGCGGGTCACGAACGTGTTGCCGCAAGAGCAAGTCACCTCAACCGGGTGATAATCGGGATGAATACCCTGCTTCATTTTGTCTCCTATGGAATCCAGGCGACCCGGGTCGTCCACCCCTGTGGTGGGCGTGAACCGGAACCTATGGGATTATACGCCGGTGTGTGGATTTGCGCGACACGCCCCGCAATACGCCGGATGCGCCGCCGTTATCCCGGGCCCGCATGACGATCGGACCAATGCTGGGCCGCCGCTTGGATCAGGCCGACGCTCGGGCCGTCGCTCGGATCGCTACTCGAACTTGAGGAAATCGGTGAACGCCACCGGCCATTCCACGCCCTCGGACACGTTGCCGAAGCCGTAGATCGCGTCGTCCGGCAGCCCCTTGGCCTTCCATGTGGCCGACTTGGACAGGTCGAGGCCGATCGCCTTGTGCTCGGCGCCGGATTCCAGATCGTCCGCGTACACCACGGCGTCGCCCAGCGCGGCGATCCGCTGGTCGTCCAGCGCGGCGCTCAGGTCGTTGATCGCGTTGCGGTGGGTCAACTCGATGAACATGTCCTTCGGCGCGATCAGCGTGTTGATCTCGCCGGCGGCCATGCGCACGGCGAGCTTGGCCGAGTCGTCCAGATAGGACGATCCGCCCATGGCCGCGTTGGCCATCGCGTCCGCGGCCTGGCCGGCCGCATTGGAGGACGACGCGCTGGCCGACGCCGACGTACTGGCCGACGCCGTCCCGTCCCCGGAACCGTCCCCGGAACCGTCCCCGGACAGGCTCGTATCCGCCTTGGAGGTGAGGATGAAGGAGGAGTCGATGTCGAACACGCGGGGATCCTGGTCTGGATGCGCGGCGGCGAAGTCCTGCTGCAGGCTTTCAAGCTTGTCGTTGTACTCAGAGAGGTTGAACGTGGCGACCACCAGCTTGGTGCTTGGCGGGCGGGTGGCGTAGAACACGCCCAGGCCGATTACAATGGCCACCGCGGCCACGATCGCCACCGTGGCCAGCAGGAAGTGCTGCACGAAGAACGGGAACTTCTCCTCCTTCGGCAGTTCGCGGAAGGTCTTCCACTTCGACTGCTTGGCGTACACGTTGGTGCGCGCCAGATCGGCGACGGCATCCAGCTGCTCCTGCGACAGCCCGCTTTCAATGTGCTTCTTGTCCATCCACGCTCCTCGTTCGCTTTGGCCCCGATGACATATCTGGGCGTACCTTACCACCGCGGACTTGATGTTCGCCATGCGGGCGCAACATCGCCGGGGTAACTGCCGAGCGGATGCGGCACAGGTACGCCACGGACACGACAAAGCCCGGGATGCAAGGTCCCGGGCTTTGCTACACTGGGCAAGTTGGCCGCTTTACACGGCCATGTGGGGCGGTAGCTCAGTCGGTTAGAGCATGCGACTCATAATCGCCCGGTCCAGGGTTCAAGCCCCTGCCGCCCCACCATCATCAGCCAGCGCCCAGCCAATCAGCGTTCAGTCCACATCGGCGCGGATGGAACGGCCGGATGCGAAGCGGTCGAGCGCGCCCGTCGCCGCGATCGCACGGAACAGATACCAGCTGAACACGCCGGCGATCAGCACACCGCCGATGCATTCGCAGGTGATGTGGATGATGCCGCGCGGGCTGAACAGGGAGACGGCCTGGTAGCGGAAGAACAGCAGGTAGAAGCCGTATTCCAAGGCCACGAGCAGGCCCGCCAACATGGTCAGCGGCAGGTTGTACATGCGGTAGCGGGTGATGAGGAATGGGATCTCCGCGAACACGCCCTCAAGGGCGGCGGAGATGAACACGAAGCTCAGGGAGAACTGGTTGCCGAGCAGCATCTGCACGGCCACGCCCACCACGTTGACGTAAATGGCGGCGCCGGGCTTGCGGATCACCACAAGACCCAGCGTGCCGGAGAAGTACCAGATGGCGTGCAGCAGGCTGGCGAAGCCGGGCAGCAGCGCGCTCATGAGGGGGAACAGCCATGCGGAGACGAAGTTGAAGCCCCACTGGATGACGCCGCAGCCTACGCCAAGGGCGGCTCCGACGGCGATGTCCGCCGTGTTCCAGCGCAGGGACGGACGGATGGATATGGATGATGATGCGGATGTTGACATGGGAAGGCTCCTTCTGATTCCCCCAAAACCGCGCACAGCAATGAGACATAGAACGCTCCTTGACCTGCGCGGCACGGGCGGGAGCGCCATCCCACACTGTAGCATCGGGCGCATGCAAGCGGCGGCCTCCCGGGTGCCGCTGTCCGGCTCCCGGCTCGATCCCGACCACGGAAGCCCCATATTTTCGCCCCCGATGTTGAAATGAGGCCGATTCCGCGGAAAAACATCGCATTCCGTGGTCGCCTTCCGTGGTTGACCGTCTACACTGGGTATCGGTCGCCGTCAGCATGGACGGATCACGATCATGCATATGGATGCATGTCGAATGTCAAAGGAGCATTATGACCGGAAGACTGCACAACAAGGTTATCGTCGTCACCGCGGCCACGCGTGGCATCGGTCTCGCGATCGTCACCGCAGCCGCCAAAGAGGGCGCGATCGTCTATCTGGGCGCCCGCAACATGGAGCGGGCCGAGGCGCGGGCAGCGGAGATCAACGCCGACGAAACCGTGAAGGCCAACGGCGGCGTGGCCAAGCCGATCTACAACGACGCCACGAAGGACGAGACCTACACCGAGATGATCGAGGCCGTGGCCGCCGCCGAGGGGCGCGTGGACGGTCTGGTGAACAACTTCGGCACCTCCGACCCGCGCAAGGATCTGGACATCGAGCACACGTCCGTGGACACGTTCATCGACACGGTGACCATCAACCTCAAAAGCGTGTTCATCACCTCGCAGGCCGCGATCCGCCACATGCCGGAAACGGGCGGCAGCATCGTGAACATCTCGTCGATCGGCGGCGAGGTGCCGGACATCTCACAGATCGCGTACGGCACGTCCAAGGCGGCGATCGAGCACCTGACGAAGGACATCGCCGTGCAGACCGCCCGCCGCAACATCCGCTGCAACGCCGTGCTGCCGGGCATGACCGCCACCGATGCCGTGCGGAACGCGCTGAACGACACGTTCCGCAACATGTTCCTCAAGAGCACGCCGGTCCCCCGCATGGCTCTGCCGGAGGAGATCGCCGCGGCCGTGGTCTACTTCCTCGCGGACGAATCCGCGTTCACCACCGGGCAGTGCCTGGCCGTGGCGGGCGGCTTCGGCCTGGCCACCCCGGTCTTCGGAGATCTGCAGGCGCTGGCGACGGCCCGAGGCTAGACGGCATAGCGCGGCGGAGCCGAAGACTGCTTGATTCCAAGACAGTGGCCAAGGATCCTTCGACTCCGCGCTTATCGTGTCCGACTGCGCCGGACCGTCACCGCCTTGGCGGCGGCTCCCTTCGCCTACGGACAGCCCACTGGGCTGTCCGCTTCACGGCTCAGTGCTCAGGATGACGGCCTGTTGTCATCCTGAGCGTAGCCCATCAGGGCGTAGCCGAAGGATCCTTAACTTTCCCGCACTATGGATTTGCCGCGAAATGACGAAGGACACGCCTACGCCCGCCACCACGGGCGCAGCGGGTACCACTTGCCATCCGGATGACCCACGCGGTCGGGCTTGACGGCCAGGAACTGGTGGATCTGGATGCCGTCGATCTCGAAGTTCAGCGCGCAGGCGGCCATGTACAGGCCCCACACCTTGGCGCGCTCGAAACCGACCTGCCTGACCGCGTCATCCCAGTTCGCATCCAGATTCTCGCACCAATGATGCAAGGTGAGCGCGTAGTGCTGGCGCAGGTTCTCCTGATGCACCACGTTGAAGCCGGCGTCGTGAATGCAGCTTTCGATGAATCCGGGCGCGCCCAGATCGCCGTCGGGGAAGATGTAGCGGTCCAGGAACTCGTCCTGACCGGGGCCGCCGTCCGGCTTGTCGTGGCTGATGGTGATCTGATGGTTGAGCAGACGGCCCATGGGCTTGAGCAGACGGAACATCTCCTCGAAATAGCGCTGGTAGTTCTTCACGCCCACATGCTCCATCATGCCGATCGAGCAGATGCCGTCGAAGTCGTGCTCTGGCACCTCGCGGTAGTCCTGCACACGCACCTCGGCCAGATCCTCAAGCCCCTCGCGGCGGATCCACTCGTTGGCGTATTCGGCCTGCTCCCTGGACAGGGTCACGCCCAACGCCTTGATGCCCCGGCGGGCGGCGGTGATGACCATGGAGCCCCAACCGCAGCCGATATCCAGCAGGCGCTCGCCGGGCTGAAGGCCCAGCTTGTCCAGAATGAGACGCAGCTTGTTGGCCTGCGCGTCCTCGAGGCTCATGTTCTCGTCCTCGAACACCGCGCAGGTGTAGGTCATGGAGGGCCCCAGGAAGTCCGCGTAGAAGGCGTTCGACATGTCGTAGTGGAAGCTCACGGTTTCCGAATCCGCCTTTTCGCTGTGGGGCAGGAGGCCTCGCTTGATGCGCGCGAATTTGCTCGGCCCCTCGGTCTGCGGCACATCGGGCGTGCGCCAGCCATGGCTCAGCACGGCCGCGACGATGCGCGCCACGTCGACGGGCGAGGGCATGCGCACATAACGGGCGAGCGAGAACAGACCGCGCAGAACGGGATACGGGTTCGCGTAGCTGATGCCGTCCACGTCGATGTCGCCCAGAACATAGGCGCGCACCACGCCGATCTCATTGGGATGGGACAACAGCTGATAGATGGCGCGCGAGCTGGTGACCTTCAGATGCAGAGCGGCGGTTTCGGGACCGAAGTGGGAGCCGTCGAACGCATCGACCCGCAGCGGCGTTTCCGGCGCGAGGAACAGGCCGACCATCTCGCCGACCGTCATTGATTTGCCATTGGCCATGGCCAAACCCCCTTGTGTTACGTCACGGGATGTGATCGTTCCGCAAAGGGATTCTAGTCCGCCCGATCGCGTGCTTGGGTCAACATGTCGGGCCGCCGGTGTCGCCCGGAAAACGTGCCGATGCGGGCCGATGAGGAATCGGCCCGGATGGGTCCTACTTCTTCACACCGCCGAACCGGCGGTCGCGGTGGATGTAGTGGTCGATGGAGCGCCACAGGACCTCGCGGCCGCAGTCGGGGAAGAGCTCGGGCACGAAATCCAGCTCGGCGTAGGCGGCCTCCCACGGCAGGAAGTTCGACGTGCGCTGCTCGCCGGAGGTGCGGATCACCAGATCGCAGTCCGGGATGTCCGGGTTGTACAGATGATCGGCGATCATCTTCTCGGTGACGCGGTCGCCCTTGATGCGGCCGGCCGCCACCTCGCGCGCGATGGCCGCACAGGCGTCGGCAATCTCCGCGCGACCGCCGTAGTTGATGCAGAACACCACATCGATCGTCTTGTTGCGCTTGGTGCGTTCCATGGCCACTTCAAGCTCGTCGATCACCGACTTCCACAGCTTCGGACGGCGGCCGGACCAGCGCACGCGCACACCCCACTCGTCCATCTGCGCCACGCGGCGGTGGATGATCTCGCGCGAGAAGCCCATGAGGAAGCGCACCTCCTGCGGCGAGCGCTTCCAGTTTTCGGTGGAGAACGTGTACAGGCTCAGGTAGCGCACGCCCGCCTCGATCGCGCCGGCGATCGTGTCGAACACCACCGGCTCGGCGGCCTGGTGCCCGTCGGTGCGGATCAGCCCGCGCTGCTGCGCCCAGCGGCCGTTGCCGTCCATGATGACGCCCACGTGCCGGGGCACCTTGTTCTTCGGGAAGTCCGGGATGATCGAGGGATTGCTGAACGGCGCCGCGGGGATGTCCAGCGACGTGTAGTCGACGTTCTCAAAAGCCATAAGGGCTAATCTAGCAAGCGCAGTGAACGAATCGGGCGCTCCAGATAGTACGCGCCCCACTCCTCCACGATGTGGCGGGTCTGCGGATCGAGCTCCCCGGCGTCCAGCACCTCCCAGTCGCCGTCCACCAGCGCGCGCAGCTGATCCAGCACGCCCGGCTGCAGCAGTCGCGATTCCGGGGTGTGGTCCACCGCGCACATGAGTCCGCCGGCCGGCACGGAGAAGTACGCGCCCGGCAGCGCGCGATCGCCCGCCCGCCCGCATACCACGCAGGAGGCGAGACGGGGGCTCCAGCCGGCGAGCGCCAGCGCGCGCAGCACATAGGAATCGCCCACGGCCTCGCCCCTGTGCATGCCCCGGGACAGCGCGGCCAGAGCGGCGATGAGCAGCCGGTACTGGTCTGCGGCCGGCTCGCGCTCGGCGGCCACGATCCTGTCCGCCGTCTCCACGATCGCGCTGGCGGCGGTGTAGGAGGCATAGTCGGCGACGATCCGATCGGCGTATGCGGCGATCGTCTCCGCCTGCGAGACCACGTCAAGCGATCGGCCCGTGTTGATCAGCACATCGGCGCGCATGAACGGCTCGAGCCGGGCGCCGAACCGCGAGCGGGCCCGGCGGACGCCCTTGGCCACCGCCCGCACCTTGCCATGGCGGCGGGTGAACAGCCACACGATGCGATCGGCCTCCCCCAGCTTGGCGGTGCGCAACACCACGCCCTCGTCCCGGTACAGCGGCACGTCGGCTCCTTCCTTTCCGCAGTCATTCCGCGGTCTTTCCGCAGTCCTTTCGCGATTGGTCCGCGACCCCCGATCAGTAGATGAACATGCCCCAGAACGCGAACATGAGCAGCACGCACAGCATGGCTCCGGCCGTCACCCAGAACAGGACGCGGCCGAACCGCGTGGTGGCGATGATCGGCTCGCGCATGCGCCGGGCCAGTTCGCCGCTTCTGGCCTGTCTGGCGAAATCGCGCACGCCCATGCGCGTGTACCCGTGCATCTGGGCCACCTCGATCAGACGGGCCAGCGTGCGCGCCCATGCCCAGACGACCACCGTGCAGACGGTTTGGATCACCGGCCAGCTCCAATAGACGATGTCCGGGCTGCTCGGCGCGGCACCCCAGATGAGCGAGACCACCTCCATGACCACCTGCGCAAGTCCGGAGACGAACAGGTAGAGCACGGCGATGGTGGTGAGGAACAGCACGGCGATCACATTGCCGAAGCCGTTGAGGAACCCAAGCCGGCCGCGCGTGGCCCGATCGTCGCGATGCCTGCGCGAGAACCGTCCATGGAGGCGCCGGCACAGGGCGATCAGCCACAGGATGACAGCCACCAGCAGCATGATCACGACCGCCACATGCAGGACAACCATGTAGAACGTGAGCGTGCGATGGCCATGCAGGTCCTTGGGCACGGCGATCGATTGGTAGATGTCCGCGCCGGCCACCTTGACGTCCGTCTGCTCGAGACCGCGCGTGGTGCCCACGGCCCAGTCCACCATGTCGTCCTCGAAATGGTCGGCCAGCTTGGTGTCGCCCTCCTCCTCGTCGCCGATGCGCAGCACGTGGTTGCCAACCGGATAGTCGCGCACGGTCACGTTCCAGTTGCCCGCGGCGTGCGCGCGCTCGAAGATGCGCTCGGCGCCCTCCACCTGCGCGGTCATCACATCCTTGGAACCGTAGGCCACGAAGGTGGGGATGGCGTAGGCACGCGGGGTGTCCGTGTCGATGTCGAAGTTGGTCAGGCCCAGCGCGGCGGTGTCCGCGGAGAAGATGCGCCGGACGATCGACTGGTATCCGGGGTTGGCCCCCACGAGCGCGAAGTCCTGCGCGGCGAGGAAGCCTAGGGAATGGCGAGGCGTATGCACCATGGGCGAGACGAGGATCTGGAAGGCGATGCGCGGGTCCTTCTGCAGCAGCAGGGCGGAGATCCACGTGCTCTCCGACGTGGCGTAAATGCCAATGCGATCCGCGTCCACGTTCGGCAGCGCGCGCAGGTATTCGGCGGCCTGCTCGTAGGCGTCCGCCGAGGCGGGATAGTCTCGCGTGGCGTCGTTGGTGCTCCACACGGGCTTGTCGATGGCGATGGTGGCGAAGCCGGCCGAGGCGAAGTCGTCGCCCACGTCGATGAACCAGTCCTTCGCAAGGCCGTAGCCGGCGCCGTGCATGAAGACGATGCCCGGGACCTTGCCCTCCACGCCCTTGGGCATGCGGACCACCAGATGCAGGTCCTCCGTCTCGCCGGTGGACGCGCGGGTGACGGTCATGTCGTCCTCGCGCACCTCCACCTCGTAGTCGCCTCGCTTGGGCAACGGCACGCCATCCGGGTTGCTGAACGTGACGGAGGTGTCCGCGGACAGACTCTCCATGGTCTGGCCGAGCGGCTCGTTGTCCCAAGGGATATTGGACAGATTGGAGACCGTGACCAGCAGACCGAGCAGCACGATGAAGATGGGCAGGGTGGTCAGCACGCGGCGCCTGGGCGTCCACGGCTGCGGGGTTTCATCGTTCACTGACACGCCCGCAATTGTAGACGCGGCCATGGGACCGGTACGCCGAGGGCATATGCGGTCCGCGCGCCGGGTCTGGGTGGCCGGGCCTAGGTGCCGGATCCGGGTGCCGAAATGGACATTCCGGGGCGCCGAAACGTCCATTTGGACACCCGAAGACACCCGGCGCGGCTCAGGCGGCCCGGTTCGGATGCTGGATGGGGATGACCACGGGACCGGTCTGCGCGGCCGCATCGCCCGCACCGGCCGTGCCGTCGGCATCCATCTGCGCGGCGATCTCCTGCGCCTTGGTGAGCAGCGTCTCCACGATCCGATCCTCCGGCACGGTTTCGATCACCTTGCCTTTGATGAAGATCTGGCCCTTGCCGTTGCCGGACGCCACGCCCAGATCGGCCTCGCGCGCCTCGCCCGGGCCGTTGACGATGCAGCCCATCACGGCCACGCGGATCGGCGCGGTCACGCCCTTGAGTCCATCGGTCACGGCGTTGGCCAGATCGATCACATCCACCTGCGCGCGGCCGCAGCTCGGGCAGGAGATGATGTCGAACTTGCGTTTGCGCAGGCCCATGTACTCGAGCAGCTTGCAGCCAACCTTGACCTCCTCCACCGGCGGGGCGGACAGGGACACGCGAATCGTGTCGCCGATGCCCTCCGCCAGCAGCGCGCCGAACGCCAGACAGGATTTGATGGTGCCCTGCCACGCCGGGCCCGCCTCGGTGACGCCCAGATGCAGCGGCCAGTCGCCCTTGGAGGCGAGCAGACGGTAGGTCTGCACCATGGTGATCACGTCGTGGTGCTTGACGGAGATCTTGAAGTCGTGGAAGCCCACATCCTCGAACATGTGCGCTTCCTTGAGCGCGCTGGCCACCAGGGCCTCCGGGGTGGGACCGCCGTACTTGGCGTACAGCTCCTTGTCCAGCGAGCCCGCGTTCACGCCGATGCGCAGGGAGATGCCCGCGTCCGTGGCCGCCCTGCAGATGTCCGGGCCCACCTGATCGAACTTGCGGATGTTGCCGGGGTTCACGCGCACGGCCGCGCACCCGGCGTCGATGGCCTGGAAGACGTACTTGGACTGGAAGTGGATGTCCGCGATCACCGGGATGGGTGATTTGGCCACGATCGCCGGCAGCGCGTCGGCATCGTCCTGGCTGGGCACGGCCACGCGCACGATGTCGCAGCCGGCCTGCGCGAGCTCGCCGATCTGGCGCAGTGTGGCGTTCACGTCGGCGGTGAGGGTGTTGGTCATCGACTGGACGGAAATCGGCGCGCCCCCGCCCACCGGCACCGGCCCCACCATGATGCGGCGGGACTTGCGGCGCGGATGCAGCGGGGATTCGCCGTACGCGACCTCGCCGGTCTTGCGGAAGCCCCCCTGGGAAGTTGAAGTCATAGTGCTCATTGTGCCTTGTCTATCAGAAGATCGGCGCGGGTGCGGGCCTCGCGCTCCACCTGACCCATTTCCTCCACGGATGCGAACAGCGGATTGCCGCGCAGTTCGGCGTCCATCTCGTCCAGCACGGCCTTGACGGTGTCCACAATGCCCAGATACGGCAGGCGATGGTCAAGGAAGGCGTGCACGGCCTGCTCGTTGGCGGCGTTGAGGACCGCGGTGTGCTTCTCCGAGGCGGCGAGGCAGTGGCGGGCCAGATTCACGGCGGGGAACGCCTCATCGTCCAGCGGCTCGAAGGTCCATTCGGCGGCTTTGGTCCAGTCGCACGGCTTGGCCACGTCGGGCAGGCGGTCCGGCGCGGACAGGCCGAGCGCGATCGGCAGGCGCATGTCCGGCGGGGAGGCCTGGCCGATCGTGGCGCCGTCCACGAACTCCACCATGGAGTGGACGATCGACTGCGGATGCACGGTCACGGAAATCCGGTCCGGCGGGATGTTGAACAGGCGGCTCGCCTCGATCACCTCCAGGCCCTTGTTCATAAGAGTGGAGGAGTTGATGGTCACAACCGGGCCCATGTTCCATGTGGGGTGATGCAGGGCCTGTTCGGGCGTGATGTCCGCCATCTGGCTGCGCTTCCATCCGCGGAACGGGCCACCGGACGCGGTGACCACCAGTCGCGCCACCTCGGCATGCGTGCCGGAGCGCAGGGACTGCCAAATGGCCGAATGCTCGGAGTCGACCGGGTTGATCTGGTTGGGGCGGATCTGCGAATCGAACAGCAGATGGCCGCCGGCCACGACGGATTCCTTGTTGGCCAAGGCGAGCTGGGAGCCGGCTTTGAGGGCGGCGATGGACGGTTCAAGACCGATCGACCCGGTGATGCCGTTGAGCACCACATCGGCGCCCGCCCCGGCCAGATCGATCACGGCCTGCGGACCGGCGGTCACCTCCGCATCATCCGCGCCGGCCGCCTTGAGCGCCTCGCGCAGGGCATCGGCCTTCGAGGCGTCGAACAGCGCCACATGACGGGCATGGAACCGAGCGGCCTGCCGGGCGAGCAGTTCGATGTGCGAGCCGCCGGCCGCCAGACCGAACACCGTGAAGCGCTCGGGATGCCGGGAGATCACGTCCAGCCCCTGCGTGCCGATGGATCCGGTGGACCCCAGCAGCGTCACGGATTTCAACGAGTTTTGCGATTGTTCCGAATCAAGCACGCTTACAGATTAGCGAGACTGCTGGTCGCCGTTCGTTTTGGGGGTGTCGATGATGTCGTCGCCATCCTCGGACAGGGACGGGAAGGACAGGTTCGGGATGTCCAGATCGATCTTCGGGAACGCGGTGCTGCCGAGCAGATTGGCCAGATACTGGTCGGGATCGACGTCGTCCTTCTTCTCGGACTTGGCATCGGCGTCGGCGAGTGCCGCATCCGGGGCCGCATCGTCCTTCGGCGCGTCGGTCACATGCTCGACGACCGGTTCGGCGATCAGCGGGGCAGGGGCGGCGATGGGGCTCAGGGACGGGGTGCGGAAGGACTGCACGGTGGGCGTCTCGGCATGCACCGGTGCCGATGCGACGGCGGGAGCCGGTTCGGGGATCAGCGGGGCCGGGGACGAAACCGGGGCGGAGGCCGCGGACGCCGCCGGGGCGGCAGGCTCGGGAACCACAACGGGCTGAGCGGCGGTGGGCTGAGCGGCAACGGCCGGTGTGGGAACCGTCACATGAACCGGCACGGGCGCAGGCGTTTCGGCGACGGCCGGCTGGTCCACCGGCGCAATGGCCTCGGTGGGCGCCGATTCCACGGATGTCGCCGCCGTATGCTGCGGCACCGACTGCGCCAGAGCGGCCAATGAGGAGCTGAGGGACGGCGCTTCCGCGATGGGCGCGGACACGGGGGCAACGGCGGGAGCCGGGGTTTCGGACACAGCGGACGCCGGTGCAAGCGGAGCGGGCTGCTGAGCAACAGGTGCGGCGGGCGCAGTTGCGGCGGCGGGAACGGCGGATGAAGCGGGACGGGCCGCGAAAATCGACCGTTCGGCGGCATTGAGCGCATCGAAGGATTCGCGCTCGGCGGCCGCATGCGCGTTCAGCGCGGCGGAGGAAGCGGAGGCCGCAACCGATGCGGCGGCTGTTCCCGCGGCGGCAGCCACTCCGGCGGCGGATGCGGCGGCGAACAGGGACGGCACAGCCTGCGCCTGCTGGGCGGTCTGAACCGCCTGCTGGGCAGCCGGAGCGATGGAGGAAGCAGCCTGCGCAACGGCCGCGAACGGCGCGGCGGCCGGCTGGGCGGAAGCGGCGGGAGCCGCGGACACGGGCGCGGCAGCGGCAGCCGCAGGCACCTGCGGGGCGAAGGCTGCGGGGGCGGGCGATGCGGTCTCCAGCGGCACGGCGGCCGGCGCGGACTCCGCGGCATCGGCTGAATAATCGCTGATGCGGGCGAAGGATTCGAGACGGGACAGCAGCTGCACGGCCACGTCGAGGTAATAGTCGACCGCGCGCTCGTCATAGCCGCGCTTGCCCTTGCGCTGGGTGAAGATCACGTTGGCCACGCGGCTGGCGGTCACGTCCAGCAGCTCCTTGGAATCGGGCGGCAAGGCGCCCTGCACCTCCAGCGCGCTGGAGGCCTTGGCGATCACCTGATCGACCACGCGGTCCACCTGCTTGCGATCGTACGACGGCTTCTTGGCCTCGCCGTCCTTGAAACGGTGCCTGGGCTCGCGGTCGCCATGGTTCGCAAGCTGGGCGAGCATCTCCTCGCTGCGCACCTTGAACGGCACGCGACCGCCGTGGGACAGCTCCCATGAGGTGTGCTTGTCCACCACGGCACGCTCCAAACGGGACAGGGCCGCATCCACCTGCGCGATCGCGTACCCGTCCTTGACCAGATCAAAGGAGACGGCCTGAATGTCCCGCTGCGTGAGCTGGGGCCGTTCGGCCTCGTACAGGGTGTGCGCACGGGCCAGGAACTCGTCCACCTGGGCGGTGTCATAACCCCATTTGCGCTTGCCGGCTCTGGCGATGACGGGACCTTGACCGGTGGCCGCAGGCTGCTCGGACATGGGACATACCTCCTAGGACGAGGGATTACACTGCACCACACCTTACGTGAGGAACGCGACGCGGACAACCCGAAGGGCGGCACGCCGGGGGCCGCCATACGTTATCCTTGTGGGTTGCGGGCAATTAGCTCAGTTGGTTAGAGCGCCACCTTTACACGGTGGATGTCGGGGGTTCGAGTCCCTCATTGCCCACCGCACATCACTTACCGCGCGGTCAGCCGGCCAGTCGGCCAACCAGCCAGCCGGCGTCCGGCCGCGTCACTTCCCGGCGTCTCCGCCTTCCGGCGCATCTGTGTCATCCGGACCAGCGTCATCCTGCGCGTCTCCGCCTTCCTCACCCAGAAGCTTGCTCAGCTCGGCGTCCCAATCGACCTTCGGAGCGCCCTCGGCAACCTGCGCATCGTCGGAGCCGGCCGAAGCACCGGCTGCGGCATCGGGTGCCGCAACGGAGGCGGAATCCTCCAACACGGGCAGCAGATCGGGATGGGACCACTTGGCGTCCCGGGCCTCGGAGCCCTGACGGGCGGTGAGCTCCTCCCAGACGGCGGTCGCCTCGCGCTGACGCTTGGGATGCAGGTCGAGGCCCAGCAGCGACTCGAAGGTCCGCTCGGCCGGTCCGCCCACCGCGCGCTCGCGACGCAACATCTCGCGCAGCTGCTCGATGTGCGGGATGTGGGCCATGCCGGCACGCCACACCACGCAATCCACCCAGCCTTCGACCGTGGCCAGCAGGGTCTCCACGCCGGCGAGCGCCTCGCGCTGCTCGGGCGTGTCCGCAATGCCCACCTTGGCGATGTTCACCGCGTCCGCGATGGACTCGGGATTCATGCTCTGCGCCTCGCGCAGCTGCTCCTCCATGGCGTCCAGATCGATGCGGATGCCACGCGCGTACTTGCCGATCAGCGCTTCGAACCGGGGCATGAGCCACGGCACGGAGGCGAACAGGCGGGCGTGCGCGGTCTCCTGCAGGGCGAGGAAGGCGAGCACCTCGCGGCGCGGGATGTCCAGCGAATCGGCGTAGGCGTTGATGTTCTGGATAATCAGGCCGCCGGCGGGATTGCCCAGCAGCGCGATGCCCTGATCGAAGCTGCCGCGTACCTCGCCGGACAGCGCGCCCGCGGCCTGACCGAGCTGCATGGCGTACGACGTGTTGCCGAGCAGGCGGATGAGCTGGCTGGGGTCCTTCATGGAATCCGGGATCGGGATGGGCACGGGGCCGGCGAACATGCCGGAGATCTCGCCGTCGAACATGCCGCCCAGACGTTCGGAGATGACGGAGGCGAGCGCGTCGCCCATCGACTGTGCCACGGGGGCCGCGAAGGCCGCCCATGCGTCGATCGTGCCGTTGACCCAATCCGCCCGCGTGAGCACCTGCGCCTCGCCGGGGGCCGGGTTCATCTCGCACACGGAGTCGAGCCACAGGTTCGCCTCGCTCAGCGCGCGGCGGGCGGACTGGCCCTCCTCGGCGCTCACGGATGACTCGGCATCGCCGCCGTTGACCTTGCCGAGCGCGATGGAACGGGCCAGTTTGACGTTGATGGGCCCCTCCTCCACCGTGCGCTTCATGTCGTCCATGGTATTGAGCCCGCCGGCACCCAGCGCCTGAATGAGCGACTGGACCTCACTGGGCTTGGGCAGGCCGTCCTTGCCCTGACTCATGATCTGGTCGCGCAACGGCTGGGGCAGCTGGGCGAACTGCTGCCACGCCATCTCGCCCTCCACGGGTCCGAAGCATTCGATGAGCCACTGGCGAATCTCGTTTTCTTCCATGACGACCATCCTAGTGAGAGCCGCCGAACGCAATCCACCAACGGTGAACGCGTCCGCGCGGCCCTGGTCTTTGAGCGGAGCCCTGTAAGACCGCGGCCCTACACTGATGCCCATGACCGACTTCAAGGAATCCCTCACCCGTCTTGCCCGACGCGCCGGCGCATGGGCCGGATCGCGCTCGCCGCGCGCCAAGCTGGGCGCCGCCACGGGACTGCTCGCCGCGGTGATGCTCGTATTGCCCAGCCCGTATGTGGTGGAGCGCCCCGGTCCCACCGCCGACGTGCTCGGCGAATCCGGCGGCCAGCAGGTGATCGCCGTGTCGGGCGCGGACACGCACGCGGACAGCGGCCGGCTGCTGCTCACCACGGTCAACGCCTCCGGCATGCCCGGATACCCGGCGCTCAACGCCGAGGTGCTGTGGGGATGGATCCGCTCCGATTCAATCGTGATGCCCAGCGAGGCGCTGGTGACGCCCGGGCAGAGCGCCGAGGAGTACAAGTCCGAAACCGAGCGGCAGATGACCGGCTCGCAGGATTCCGCCACCGCCGCGGCCCTCTCATTCCTGAAATCCCGAGGCGTGGACACGGCCGGCGTGTCCGTGCAGATGCACGTGGACGACATCGGCGGCCCCTCGGCGGGCATGATGTACGCGCTGGGCGTGATCGACAAGCTCACCGAGCAATCGGAGACGGGCGGCAACACCGTGGCCGGCACCGGCACGATCGATCAGGACGGCAAGGTGGGCGCGATCGGCGGCATCCAGCTCAAGCTGCTGGGCGCCAAGCGCGACGGCGCCACGTGGTTCCTCGCCCCGAAGGACAACTGCTCGCAGGTGGTGGGCCATGTGCCGGACGGATTGCGGGACGTGTCCGTCTCCACGCTCGCCGAGGCGTACGACGCGCTGGTGGCGATCGGCGAGGGCCGGGGCGGCGATCTGCCGCGCTGCACGGCCGAGTGAATCCGGCGTCCGGCGGGGGTGAGCTTGGCGCAACGTGAGCGGTTTCACTCCCACATGTCGGCTGTGTTACGCACGAAACCGAAAAGTGTTGTTATGCTGTTCCCGTGACTGAAACGGCATCACGGAAAGCGGAAGAATTCGGTTTTCATCCCGGCGACATCATTCAGGAGTGGCTGTGGGATGACGACGTGGATGACAACATCCGGGCGAGCATCGAGGACCTGACCGGCGAGGAGCTGGTTGACGAGGACTATGGCTCCGCCGTGGACGGCGTCATCATCTGGTGGCGGGACGGGGACGATGAGGATGAACTCTCGGACACGATCGTCGACGCCACGGGCGTGCTCGACGATGCCGGTCCGCTGTGGGTGCTCACCCCCAAGCCCGGACGCCCCGGCGCGGCCAGCTCAAATACGGTGCAGAACGCCGCGAAGACCGCCGGCATGAACGCCGCGACCCCGCTGACCATCTCCCCCGACTGGAACGGCATTCGCCTGCGCGCCTTCGGCAAGGGCAAGTAAACCGCCTCTACCGCTGCAGAAAACGGCTGGGGGCACGCCGCGTGGCCGCGTATCCATCCTTGGACACCGCGAAGGACAGCTGAAGCGTCCTTTCCGCGCGCGTGACCCCCACGTACATCAATCGGCGCTCCTCCTCCAAAGCGTCCCCGGGCGCGGGCGAGCCGAAGGGCAGCAGGCCCTCCGAGCAGCCGACGATGCACACGTGTGGGAATTCCAAACCCTTGGCCGCGTGGATCGTGGAGATGGTGACCACGCCCGCCGTCAGGTCCTCCTTCAGTGTTTCGACGGACAGGGACTGCGCCTGCCAGCCGTTGTCCGTGCGCACGCGGTAGCCCAGCCCGGCCTCCTTGAGCGCTGCGGCGATCATGCCCTGCTGAGCGTTGATGCGCGTGAGCACCGCGCAGTCGGACGGCTTGGCACCCTTGGCGATCATGCGGACGAACCGCTGCGCCACGCCGCGCGCCTCATCCGCGTCGCTCTCGTACCGGATGGCCGTCACGCGGGGGCCGTCGGATCCCCGCTGGCCCGAGGCGAGCCTGATGTACCCGGTGCGCTCCGGGCTGGCGGCGAGCACGCGGTTGGCGTACCTGACCACCGAAGCCGTGGAGCGGTAGTCGATGTTGAGCGTCACGTCCGCGGAAAGCGGCCCGAATTCGTCCCCGAAGGCGCGCAGATAATAGCTGGTCGCGCCGGCGAACGAGTAGATGGTCTGGGCGGCGTCGCCCACCACGCACACGTTGCGGTTGCCACGCCCGCCGTCCGCGTTCCCCAGCCACAGGCGCATGAGCCGGTGCTGCAGCGGGGAGACGTCCTGATACTCGTCGACGGTGAGCCATCCGATGCGCCCGCGTATCTGCGCGGAGGCCTCCTTGAGCTCCGGATCCTCAAGCAGATGGCAGACCATGAGCAGGATGTCGTTGAAATCGATCTGGTTGCGGGCGGTCTTGTCCGCCTCGTACGCGCCGATCAGATCCGCCATGCGCGCGGGATCCAGCTCGGCCGGCGGTTGGCGGTGCGTGGCCGCGCAGACGCGCACGTAGTCGTCCGGGCTCACCAGCGACACCTTCGTCCAGTTGATCTCCGCCTCCAGGTCGCGCACCGTGAGCGGCTCCGGCTCGCCCGCCCCGGTGACCCGGGCATAGGCGGCGGCGATCAGCGGCCGATGGTCCGACTGCAGATCCGGGAAGGGCGCGTCCGTCACATCGGCCCACACGCGGTTGAGCTGGTGCAGGGCCGCGGAGTGGAAGGTGGCCGCCGTCACGCCGTCGACGCCCAATTGCCCAATGCGCGAGCGCATCTCCTCGGCCGCCTTGACCGAGAACGTCACGGCGAGCACGCGTGAGGGATCCCAGTCGCCGCACGCGCAGGCATAGGCGATGCGCCGCGTGATCGTGCGGGTCTTGCCCGCGCCGGCGCCCGCGATGATGCGCACCGGCCCCTCGGTGGAGGTGGCCGCCTCGCGCTGCGCCTCGTCCAGGGATTCGAGGATCCGATCGTTCCGTTCGTTCACGTCGTTCACGTCGTTCACGACTCCATTGTGTCAGCCCGCCTGCCCGGCCGTGGTTCGACGCCGTGATGTATTACTGTTGAAACGTGACGTTTTCTAGCAATTACACGCTGGCCGCGCTGGCTTCCGCGGCAGCGCCCGGGCTCGCCGTAGCCGGCGTGCGGGATGGTAACGAGGTCAGCTCCTCCGACGCCGCGCTCGGCATCCGCTGCGCGGTGATCCAGGACACCGCCGGTCGCCTGTACGATGTGGTCGCGGCGGAGGGCGACAAGGCGAAGCGGCGGATCAGGAACCGCGTCGCCACCGCCCGCACGCTCGCGCGGGCCAAGGATCCCGCGGGGCTGAGCTTCGCGGTGGAGCGCGTGTACAAATACGTGACGGGCGAGGGGGACGACAACCCGACCGACGGCGCGGCGCTGATCATCATGCAGCACCGCGAGGGCTATGCGAAGCCGATGGAGCTGCTCACGCTGGACGAATGCTCGTCCATCGGCACCGCGATCGGCGCGATCCATCGCATGCGCGGCACATTCCTCGTGGACGAGGCGTATCCCGCGTACACCACCCGGCAGATCCACGACCAGCTCGTCGCGTGGATCGAGCGTCTGAAGCACGCCGGCCACGTGCCCGCCGAGATCACGTCCAGCTGGGCGCGCGTCATCGCCACCGAAGGCCTGTGGAGCTTCGTCACCTGCCCGGTGCACGGCGGGTTCGACGACGGCGACGTCCTCTTCGACGGCACGGGCGTGTCCGCCATCTACAACTGGCAGTCCATGCAGGTCAACGACCCGGCCCGCGATCTGGCGTGGATCTTCGGCAAACTGGATGAGCCGCACCGCAACGCCGTCATGGCCGCCTACGGGCGCATGATGGGTTCGAAGCTGGACGATCTGATCATGCTGCGCGCCAATCTGTGGCTGCAGATGGAGCAGGTGGGCGACTTCATCAGCGCTATCGACCGCGCGGACAACCAGAAGATCATCCAGTTCAAGGCCCAGGTGGAGCATCTGGCCCACCAGCTGATCATGATGGGCGCCTCCGCCACGGGCGAGACCACCGCCGTGGCCAAATCGGATCCGGAGCATCCGTCCACGATCACCGTGGGCACCCTGCTGGGCGAAACCGGCGTCGGGGACCCCCACCGCAGACCCGTTCCGGCGGACAGCGAGGTGCGTCCCCGCGTGCCGCGCGTGCCCACCATGCCCGACGTGCCCGTGGCCAACGTGTTCAACGATCCGACCGAAGTGGTCGGGGCCGCCACGGAGGCGGCCACCGAGGTGCTGCCCGCGCAGTCGTTCACGGCGGACCACACCGGCATCACCGGCAAGGTGACCAAGGTCTCCGCCAAGGTCGCGGGCGGCCACGAGGCTTCGGGCAGGCCCGGCACGGGAGAGCATCCCAAGACGTCCGGCGGAAACGCTTAGGGCGAACATCCGCCGCGAGCGGGACAATGATTGGTATCACACGGCAATACAAGAATTGCGAGGATCAACATGGATATTGAACTGGGCATCCAGAATGTGGCCCGACCCGTCACCTTCAGCGTGGACGACGCCGAGTCCGGCGCGATCACCGAGGCGATCGGCAAGGCCGTCGAGTCCGGCGCGCCGATCAACGTGACCGACGACAAGGGCCGCCACATCGTGGTTCCCGCCAGCGCGCTCGGCTACGCGATCGTGGGTTCCGAAACCAAGCACGCCGTCGGTTTCGGCGCGCTGTGATCATGCGGCGATCCCTGTGAAAAGGCCCCTCCCACGAGGGGCTTTTTCATATCCTGCGCATCAGCGGCACAGCGTGATCGCGCCGCGTTGCACGATCCGGCGCACGGTCCCGTCGTCCGTCACATTCTCCCCCAGACGGTTCGGCTTGCCCCGCCCGTGCCAGTCCGAGCCTCCGGTCGCCAGCAGGTTCCGGCGCTCGCAGATCGCCAGCAGGCGGCGTCGCTGGGCCGGCGAATTGTCCCGATGCCACACCTCGAGGCCGTCAAGGCCCTCGTCCACCAGCGACTCGATCTGATCGTCGCTCAGCAGCACCGGATTGCGCATCTCCGCGCCGGCATGGGCCACGATCACCACGCCGCCGGCCAGTCCCACAGCCCGTACCACCTCGTGGGTGCTGGGCGAGGGCGTTGGGATGTAGTACTTGCTCGACGCCGCCACAGCCTGCGCGAACGCCTCGGAACGGTTGCGGTACACGCCCGCCTCCACCAGCGCGTCGGCGATGTGCGGGCGCCCGATCGTGGTCTGCTCGCCCTCCTTGACCTGCGCGAGCACATCGTCCCATGTGATCGGGAAATCGCGCGCCAGAAGCTCCACCATCGCCTTCGTGCGCGCCAGACGGCTGGCCCGCGTGGCCGCGAACAGCTGCGCGATGGTCTGGTTGCGCGGATCGTACTGGTAGGCGAGCATGTGGACGCTCACCCGCCCGTCCTCCGCGGTGATCTCCGTGCCGCGCAGCAGCGGCAGGCCGAACTCACGGGACGCCGCCTCCGCCTCGGCCCAGCCGGCCGTGGTGTCGTGATCGGTGATCGCCACGCCGGCCAGTCCGAGCGCCTTCGCTTGGCGGATCAGCGTGCGCGGGGTCTCCGTGCCGTCGGAGAACGCGGTGTGGCAGTGCAGGTCCCATCCTTGAGTCATATCACCATCGTAAGCTGTAGCCAGCCTTGGGCGCGCGACACGCCAGGCGAAGCACATCGATCGGGAGGCAGATCATATGAGCCAGAGCGAACCCACCATCGGCACCACGACCGCACAGCCCGCGTCCGGAACGCCCCTGCGGGGTTGGAGGCATGGATCCACATGGACGTATCTGGTGATGCTGATCGCCTCCGCCGTGGCGCTGATCGTCTCCTTCGTGCTGTCCGCCGAGACGCTGCAGATGGCCCGCCACCCCGGCGAGAAGCTGGGCTGCGACGTCAACGGCGTGGTCTCCTGCACCACCGTGGCCCAGTCGTGGCAGGCGGAGATCATCCACTTCGGCAACATGAGCTTCCCGAACGCCTTCTTCGGCATCGCGGCCGAATCGGTGTTCGTCACGATCGCGGTGATCGGCCTGGCCCGGGTGGCGGTGCCCCGCTGGTTCGCGCTGTGCACCTGGCTGGGCGGACTGGCGGCGCTGGCCTACGCCTACTGGCTGTTCACCCAGTCGATGTACGTGATCCATGCGCTGTGCCCGTGGTGCCTGGCGCTCATGTTCTCCACCACCATCCAGTTCATGGCCCTCTCCCATGCCACGGTGAGCGTGCAGGGGCTGCCCGGCGCGGACTCCAAGGCGGGCGCGGGACTGCGCAAATACTACCGTCTCAGCTTCGATCTCATGGTGGATGTGCTGTGGATCGTGGTGCTGGTGGCGATGATCCTGCTGCAATACGGCGCGGTGCTGTTCTAATGATCTAAGCTGGGTCGCATGAGCATTCCGCAGCACGTCACAAAAACCCACGCCACCGGCAATGACTTCGTGGTCTACGCCGATCCGGACGGCGCATACGAGCCCACCGCGGACGAGGTCCGCTTCCTGTGCGACCGGCACTTCGGCGTCGGCGCGGACGGCCTGATCCGTCTGGCCCGCCCGCAGGCCGTCTCCGATCTCACACAGACCCAGGTGGACTACTGCGAGGCCGGCGGGGCCGAATGGTTCATGGACTATCGCAACGCGGACGGTTCGCTCGCGGAGATGTGCGGCAACGGCACGCGCGCGATCACCCGGTTCGCCCAGTGCGAAGGACTGGCTCCTCTGGCCGGCCGGGGTGTGTTCCGTCTGGGCACGCGCGCCGGCGTCAAGACGCTCACCCCCCTTGGGGACGTGGACGGGCTGGGCCGCGACGTGTTCCGGGTGGAGATCGGCGCATGGCGCATCGGCGAGCTCAACGCCTACGAGGTCACGATCCCGGGGACCAGCGGCTCGGCGCGCGGCACGTTCGTGGACATGGGCAACCCGCACGTGGTTGCGGTGATCGAGGACGGCAAGGCGTCGCTGCCGGCCGTGGAGGCGCTGGATCTGGCGACCAAGCCGGTGGTCGAGCCGGTCATCGAATCCGACCAGAACGTGGAGTTCGTACGCGTGGACGGTCTGGACAAGGCCGCCGGAACGGGCACGGCCACCATGCGCGTCAACGAGCGCGGCTGCGGCGAAACGCTGTCCTGCGGCACCGGCCTGTGCGCCACCGGCGTGACCCTGCGGGCGCTGACCGGCATCGGCCGCTGGACCATCACCGTGCGCGGCGGCGTGCTGCGCGTGGACGTGACGGCGGATGATGTGACGCTCACCGGTTCGGCGACGATCGTGGGCGACGTCACGCTGGCCTGAACGCGCGGCAAAAGCGGCAAGAATCGCGGATAGGGAGGTTCCACATGGCATCCACGGCACCCGTGGGCGTGTTCGATTCCGGTTTGGGAGGCATTTCAGTGGTCCGCCAGCTGCGCGCCGACCTGCCGCACGAGCGGGTCCTGTACTTCGGGGATTCGGCCAACGCGCCGTACGGCACCAAGACGCCGGAACAGGTGCGCGAATTGAGCTTCCGGATCGTGGAGGATTTCGTGCGCCGGGGCGTCAAGGCCGTGGTGATCGCGTGCAACACGGCCACGTCGGCGGCGGTCAACGATCTGCGCGAGCAGTATTCGATCCCGATCATCGGCATGGAGCCGGCGCTCAAGGTGGCGTGCGACGCGGGCCACGGCACCCGTCAGCGCGTGATCGTGGCGGCCACCCCGCTCACCCTGCGCGAGCGCAAATTCGCCGCACTCATGGACCGGTTCAAAGCCGAGCACACCATCTTCAAGCAGCCCTGCCCGGATCTGGTGGAGATCGTGGAATCGGGGCGGCTGGACGATCACGATCTGGTGATTCGCACGCTGCACGGCTATTTCGACCAGTACGATCTGGACTCGATCGACTCGGTGGTGCTCGGCTGCACGCATTTCGTGTTCTACCGCGACTACTTCCGCGAGTTGCTGCCCGATTCCACCGCCATCATCGACGGCAACGAGGGCACCGTCCGTCATCTGGACGTGGTGCTCGAATCCCTGGGCGAACAGGCCCCGGAGGACGCGGAGGGCGGCGTCGAACTGCGCAACTCCGATCCCTCCCCGCGCATCGCGGAACTGTCCCGCGCGCTGCTCACCGCCGGTTCACGTGCCTGAACGGACGAAATCAGGCCCTTTTGCGGGGGTTTCGCGCTTGGATTCCATGCTCGAAATCCAACACAGCCGCGCGAAATGGCG
Source organism: Bifidobacterium vespertilionis (assembly GCF_008698145.1). Taxonomy (GTDB): domain Bacteria; phylum Actinomycetota; class Actinomycetes; order Actinomycetales; family Bifidobacteriaceae; genus Bifidobacterium; species Bifidobacterium vespertilionis. The sequence continues at coordinate 37,434 of NZ_RZNZ01000013.1, read as the reverse complement.
ATCCTCACCTCGGGCGGGACGCAGTATGCTCGGAACCGTTGCGACGAAAGGGGAGCACATGGGCAAGCACAGGACCGCGCTGATCGACGTGGGCGGCGGTTTCCGGGCCATCTTCGGATGCGGCGTGATGGACCGGCTCACGGACGACGGCATCGACTTCGACCACTGCTACGGCGTGTCCGCGGGCGCGGCGAACATGATCTCGTACATCGCGCGCCAGCCGGGGCGCAACCACAAGTTCTACACCGAATACGCCTTCCGCAAGGAGTACGCGAGCCCCGAGGCGTTCTTCAAGTACCACAACTTCGCGAACCTCGACTACATCTACGGCACGCTGTCCAACCATGACGGCGAATACCCGGTGGACTTCGAGGCCTTCGAGGCGAACCCGACCGGCTTCACAGTAGTGGCGTGCAACGCCGAGGACGGCTCCACCAAGTACTTCGACAAGTCGCGCATCCGCTACGACGACTTCGATGTGATCAAGGCGTCCAGCGCGGTGCCGGTGGCCTGCGAGCCGTATGTGGTGGACGGCGTGCCCTACTACGACGGCGGCATCGCCGATCCGGTGCCGGTCCAGAAGGCGCTCGACGACGGCTACGACCGCGTGGTGGTGATCCTTACTCGGCTGAAGGACGTGCTGCGCGAGCAGAAGAAGGACATCGCCCCGGCGCGCGTGCTGCGCCATCGCTATCCCGAGGCGGCGGAGCGCCTGCTGGAGCGCTACAGGACCTACAACGACGAGGTCGCCCTCGCCAAGGAGTACGAGCGCGAGGGCCGCGTGCTGATCCTCGCGCCGGACGACCTGTGCGGCCTGTCCACGCTGAGCAAGACCTTCGAGGGGCTGGAGCTCATGTACCGCAAGGGCTACGCGGCCGCCGAAGCGATCCCCGCGTTTCTGGAATCCTGACGTTCTGGGAGGGGCGGCCAGTACAGTGGGCCCTATGACTCATGGGGCTCACAACGCATTGCCGGCGGTGCTTTCGATCGCGGGATCCGATTCATCCGGAGGGGCCGGCATTCAGGCGGATCTGAAGACGATGCTGATGAGCGGGGTGTTCGGCATGAGCGCGATCACCTCGCTTACCGCCCAGAACACCACAGGCGTGCGCATGGTGGAGGACGTGACCCCGGAAATGCTCGCGGCGCAGATCGACGCGGTGTTCGAGGACATCCGCCCCGACGCCGTGAAGATCGGCATGGTCTCCTCGGTTGCGCTGATCGAGGTGATCGAGGACCGGCTCAGGCACTGGCAGGCCTCCAATGTGGTGCTCGATCCGGTGATGATCGCCACGTCCGGCGCGAAGCTGATCAGCGACGATGCGGTGGACGCGCTTACCAGCCGCCTGTTTCCCTTGGCCACCGTCATCACGCCCAACATTCCGGAGGCGGAGACGCTGACCGTGGCGCACATCGCCAACGCGGAGGACATGGAGACCGCCGGGGCGCGGCTCGCCGAACGGTTCGGCTGCTCGGCGCTCATCAAGGGCGGCCACAACGTGACCGGCGACGCCGACGACGTGCTGGTGGACGCGAACGGCACGATCACATGGTTCCCCGGCACCCGACTGGACAATCCGAACACGCACGGCACCGGCTGCACGCTCAGCTCGGCCATCGCTTCGGGGCTGGCGAAGGGCGATCCGCTGCCCAAGGCCATCAAGCGCGCCAAGAAATACCTGACCGGCGCGATCAAGGCCAATCTCGATCTGGGTCATGGATCCGGCCCCCTCGACCACGCGTGGAAGCTGCGCAAATAGCGCCGTTCAGGGCAAACGTCCGGTTTCACAATAGGAACACAGCAAAGGAGAACAGTCACATGGCAATCGACCGTTACGCGGAAAAGCAGGAGGTCCCCGTCGACCCGGAGACCGGCAAGCCGTACCTCAACACGGTGGCGGCGCTGGCGATCGCCCCGAACGGCGTGGGCGCGGAGCTGAGCGACTACGTCTCGCAGGCCATCGAGGTGATCCGCGAATCCGGTCTGCCCAACGAGACCAACGCGATGTTCACCAACATGGAGGGCGATCTGGACGACGTGGTGCGCGTGGCCGTGGCGGCCGCCAAGAAGCTCGCCGAACAGGGCTACCGCACCGGCGTGACGCTGAAGCTGGACATTCGTCCCGGTTTCGAGGGCCAGCTCAAGGAGAAGCCGGCGCTGGTGAACAAAATCCTATCCGAGCAGACCGAGCAGCCGCAGGCCTGAGAGCCGGGCCGCTCTCCCCCGTTTTCCGCTTTCCCTCTCCGTGAGGCAATCCCCAAAAGCCCCCAAAATCATGCGGTAAACTGTTACTTCATGACCACGATGAAGGAGATTGCTGAGAAAACGGGGGTCTCAGTCTCCAGTGTTTCCCTCGTTTTGAACGGGCGGGACGCCGGAAGGGTGAAGCCCGACATCGCGAAGAAGGTCCGTCAGGTGGCGGACCGGATGGGATACAAGCCGAATCCGCTGGCCCGCTCACTGCGCACCAGCCATACCCGGATCCTGGGGTTCATCAGCGAGGAGATCGCCACCACGCCGTTCGCGGGCGGCATCATTCTGGGCGCCCAGGACGCGGCGAGCGCGCTGGGCTACATGCTCATCACGGTGAACACGGATCGCCGTTCCGACGAGGATGAGCAGATCGCCGCTCTGAAGCGTTATGGAGTGGATGGATTCCTGTACGCGAAGATGTCGAACCGCGTCACGGATGTGCCGAACAGTCTGGAGGGATACCCCACCGTGTTGGTGGATGCCACCGACCGCGCGGGCAGGGTTCCGAGCGTGACGCCGGACGAGGTGAACATCGGATACGACGGCACGAAGAGGCTGATCGATGCGGGATGCAAGCGCATCGCCTACGTGGGCTGTTCGGACCCTATGGTCGCGCAGAGTCTGCGGTTCCAAGGTTATCGCCGCGCGCTCGAGCAGGCCGGCCTGCCGTACGATGATGATCTGGTCGTCAACGTGCTGTTCCACAAGCCAGCGCAGGATGCGGTGGACCGGCTCATCACCGAGCAGCGGCCCGACGGCGTGTTCTGCTTCAACGACGCCCGCGCGCTGTACGTGTACCAGTCGGCGTTGAAGCTGGATCTGACGATCGGCCGCGACCTGTCCGTGGTGGGCGTCGACAACCATCGTCTGATCGCGGAGACCGTGGTGCCGGAGCTCACCACCGTGGAGCTGCCGCACTACGAAATGGGCTATTGGGCCACGCGCAAGGTGATCGCGATGATCGAGGGACGCGATCGGCTCAAGCCGTCGGAGCTTGCGCAGACCACGTCCCCCATGCCCCCGCTTGACGGCCCGCTGGAGACGCAGGTGCACTGCGCGCTGGTCGAGAAGGATTCCGTGGCGAGCCGCTGAGCGTCATTCCGCCTGGGCGCGGCGCAGGGGGCTTTCGTCATCCTGAGCGAAGCCGAAGGATCCTTAAATTCCCGCACTGGCCAGCACCCATGATTTGTGCGCAGTGGCCAAGGATCCTTCGACTCCGCTACGCTTCGCTCAGGATGACAGCGTGCTGCTTTGTCATCCTGAGCGAAGCCCGATAGGGCGCAGTCGAAGGATCCTTCGCTTCGCTCAGAATGACGTTCGCTCAGTACGCCCCGCCGATCGCCTGCTCAAGGTCGGCGATCAGATCGGCCGGTTCCTCCAGACCGATCGACAGGCGGATCAGGTTGTCGGTCACGCCGGCCGCCTCGCGATAGGCGCGCGGCACCTCGCGATGGGTGATGCGCGCCGGGTCCACGATCAGCGAACGCGCGTCGCCGATGTTGGGCACGTAGCTGAACAGCTTGGCGCCGTCGAGGATGCGGCGCACGTTGGATTCGTCGCCGTCCATCAGGAACGAGAGGATCGTGCCCACTCCCTTGGGATAGTATTTGGCCACCAGATCATCCTGCCCGGTGGTGCCGATGCCGGAGTAGTTGACGGCCTTCACATGCGGGTTGGTCTGCAGGTACTTCGCCACGGCGGTGGCGGTGGCGACCTCGCGGCCCACACGCGGTCCGAGCGTCTCCAGACCCACCAGGGACAGGTACGCGTTGAACGGGCTGGCCACGGCGCCGAAGGTGCGCAGGTACTTGATGCGCACGCGGCGGATGTACGCCTCGGCGCCAAACATGTCCGCGAAGCTGCGCCACACGCCGTTGCGCTCGTCGCTGACCACGAGTTCGGTCCGGGTGAACTGCGGGAAGCGGCCGTTGGTCCAGTCGAAGTGGCCGCCGTCCACCACCACGCCGCCGATCGCATTGCCATGGCCGGTGATGCCCTTGGTGGTGGAGTGGACCACCACATCGGCGCCGAATTCGATGGGCCGGAACAGGTACGGGGTGGGGACGGTGTTGTCCACGATCAGGGCGACGCCATGGCGGTGGGCCAGATCGGCCAGCGCCGCGATGTCGGTGATCTCAGTGGACGGATTGGCCACGGATTCACAGAAGATCGCGCGCGTGTCCGGACCGATCTTCGACTCGACCTCCGCCAGATCGTTGATGTCCTTCACGAAGTCGGTGTGCACGCCGAATTGGGGGAAGAACGTCTCCATGGCGTCCACGGATGCGCCGTACAGATTGGTGGGCGAGATGATGCGACCGCCGCCCTCGGCCGCGCACAGCAGGGAGAAGGACACGGCCGCCATGCCGGAGGCCACCGCCACGGCGTTGTCGCCGCCTTCCAGGGCCGCGATGCGCTTCTCCAGCACGTCCACGGTGGGATTGGCCACGCGGGAGTAGGAGAAGCCCTTCGCCTCACCGGCTGCCAGCGCGTCGCCGCGTTCCGCCGATTCCATCGTGAACGCCGCGCTGGAGTAGATCGGCACGCTGGCAGCATCGCCATTGGCCAGCGGATCGTATCCGGCATGGATGGATTGGGTGGTGAAATCGAAGGACACGATGGGCTCCTCTGGATTGGTTGGGCCAGCGCCGGCACTTGGGTCGCACGGCCGTTTCATGCAACATTCCAAGTGTACGAACCGGGGCCGCGAAACACGGGCATATGGATACAACGTTTGCTTATTGGCGGATATCAGATCAGCTGATAGGCGTCGATCGGGCGCATCGCTTCGGTCCGTCGCATTCACCGAGCCGCCGGATCGCCCGACTCACCCAGCTCCTCCAACGCACGCACGGCGATGTTGGCCAGATATTCCGCGCCCGCCGGGATGCCGGTGGGATCGGGCGCGAACGTGGGACCATGCGCGGCGCCGGTTTCCCCGGCCCCCACGCGCACGAACACGCCGGGCGCCTTGTCCAAATAGTACGAGAAATCCTCGCCGCCGAGCTCGGGGATGGCCACGCCGGTCTTGAGTCCCAGCCCCTCCGCCACGGACCGGGCCGTCTCGCTCCAATGCGGATCGTTGACCACGGAGGGTGATCCGAAGAACCACTGCACATCCGCCGTGGCACCGTACGCGGCGGCGGTGTTCTCGATGATCCGCACGGCCGCGTCCTTGGCGGCCACGCGATCGGTCGGATTGGTGGTGCGCACGGTTCCTTCGAAGAACGCCGTCTCGGGAATCACGTTCCATGTGCTGCCGGCCTCGAGATGCGTGACGGACAGCACGCGCGGATGGACCGGATCAAGATTGCGGGCGGTCACGGCCTGCAGGCCCTGCACGATCGCCGTGACGGCCGTGATCGGGTCCACGCCGCCGTTCGGTTCGGCCGCGTGCGCGCCCTTGCCGGTCACCGTGACCTGGAACTTGTCCACCGCCCCGGAGATGCCGCCTTCGCGGATGTAGATCGCACCCACCTCGCCGGCCGCATCATGCGTGCCGAAGAAGGCCCGCACATCGTCCAGCACGCCGGTGTCGATCACCTGCACGGCTCCGGTGGGCCGCGTGGCGGTGGCCTTGCCCTCCTCTGCCGGTTGGAAGATGACCTTCACAGTGCCGGCGAACGCGTCTCGGTTGCGCCGGAGCAGCACAGCCGCGCCCAAGGCCACGGACAGATTGAAATCATGCCCGCAGGCGTGCATGAACCCAACGTTTTCTGAGGCATAGGGCAGTCCGGTGGCCTCGGTGACCGGCAGGCCGTCGATGTCGCCTCGCAGGGCGATCACCGGGCCGTCGCCGCGCGTTCCGCGCACCACCGCCACCAGTCCGGTCTTCAGCCCCGAGTCGAGGATCTCGATGCCATGCTCCTGCAGGATCCCCCGAATGCGCTCGGTGGTCGCGAACTCCCCATACGAGGGTTCGGGATGACGATGGAACCATTCGTAGCCCTTGAGCAGGCTGTTTCGCAGATCGTCATCGATCCTGAGCGCATTGTCCGTCATATGCGTATTCTCCATCCTTTAATGATTCAGTAGCTGTTGGATACTTATGTACTTATTCCGCATCGCGCTTGCGCGCGTACTTCGCCGCCAGTTCCTCCCGCGGGCGCAGATCCAGATTCGTCACATGCACATCCCCGGTGGCGTCGGCCAGCCACACGATCGCATCGGCCACGCTCTGCGGCCGGATGAAGTCGTCCGGCCCGGCCCCTCGGGCAGCGTGGTGTCCTGCAGCAGCATGCGCGTGTCGATCGGACCGGGGTAGATCGTGCTCACGCGCACGCCGTTGGCGGTCTCCTCCAGACGAAGCGTATCGGCGTATCCGCGCAGGGCATGTTTGGAGGCCGCGTACACGGCGTGGCCCACCACGCCCCGCTCCCCCGCACCGGAGTTGACGAACACCACAGTGCCCTTCGCGGCCCTGAGCGCCGGCAGCAACCCGGCGGTCAGCAGCGCCGGCGCCACCACGTTGACGGCCAGCGTCTCGGTCCACAGCGCGTCCGTGGCCTGCGCGGCCGGCCCCACCGGACCGACGGCCGCCACATGCGCCAGCAGGTCAAGCCGATCGACCTTGTCCCCCAGCAACTCGCGAGCCCACTTGGTCACGTGATCGCCGTTGTCCAGATCCAGCCGGAACGCCTCGATGTTGTCGATGCCGTTGAGCGTCTGCGCATCGGCATAGGCGTGCACGATCGCGATCACCCGCCAGCCTCGTTTGGCCAGCGTGCGCACAAGCGCCCCGCCCACGCCTCCGCCGGCGCCGGTCACCAACGCGGTCCGCGCATCGCGGCCCGCCTTCTTGCCCTTGGCCATGTCAGTCTCCGTTCCTTGATCTGCCGTTGAATCAACGAATCATCCGGCTCAGTCCTCCACGGCGCCGCCCAGATACGCCTCCTGCACAGCCGGGTTGTGCAGCAGCTCGGACGCCTTGCCGTACAGGCGGATGCGACCGTTCTGCAGCACGTAGCCGTAGTCGGCGATGGACAGTGCCAATTCGGCCTGCTGCTCCACCATCAGCACGGAGACGCCCAGCTCATCGCGCAGCGTGGCGATCTGCTCCAGCACATCCTCCACCAGCTTCGGCGACAGACCCATGGTGGGCTCGTCCATGCAGATGATCTTCGGCCGGCTCATCAGAGCGCGCGCGAAAGCCAGCATCTGCTGCTCGCCGCCGGACATCGTGCCGGCCTGCTGCGTGCGACGCTCCTTCAGGCGCGGGAACCGCTCGTACATGAGCGCCACGTCCGCGGCGATGTTGTCCGACTTGGGACGCGTGTATGCGCCGGACAACAGGTTCTCCTCCACGGTCATGGCCGGGAAGATGCGGCGCGCCTCGGGAACGGCCGCAATGCCCGATTTGACGCGGCCGCGGGTGGATTCATGCGTGATGTCCCTGCCCTCGTACGTGATCGTGCCGTTCTTGGGGTGCTTCAGGCCCAGAATCGTCTTCATCGTGGTGGATTTGCCGGAAGCGTTGCCGCCAAGCAGCGAGACGATCGCCCCCTGGGGCACCGAGATGCTCACGCCCTGCAGTGCATGGACCTGACCGTAGTAGACGTCCACGTTGTCCAGCGTGAGCAGCGCGGACTCGACGGGCTTCTTCCCGTCTGATGCCAACGCGGCCGAATCCGGGGACCCCGCCGGTTCGTTCACCGCAGCCACCGCGTCGATCGCGTTCTGCTTGGCCAGCACATCGCTCTGACCGGCCGCGGCCGTGGTCTTGCGGATCTCCCGGCGCTTGCCCAGATACGCGGCCACCACCTCGGGGTTCCTGCGCACGTCGTCCGGGTCGCCGAACGCGATGATCCTGCCGCCGTCCATGGCGATCACGTGGTCGGACAGCGCGGTCACCAGCTCGATCTTGTGCTCCACGAGCAGGATCGTATGCCCCTGGGCCTTCAGGTGCTGAAGCTGTTGGAGCACCTCGGCGGTTTCCGACTGGTTCATGCCGGCCGTCGGTTCGTCGAGCAGCAGCAGCTTCGGCTCGCTGATGTGCGCGCGGGCGATTTCGGTGCGCCGGCGGTTCGCGTAGGACAGCGTGTACGTGTAATCGCCGCGGCGATCGCCAAGGCGCTCTTTGAAGCGGTCCACCTCGCGCTCCACGCGCTTGTCGACCTCTTTGTTCTCCCGCAGCGTGTGCGGCCCGGGCACCAGCGCGAGCGCGGTCTCCCCCAGCAGGGGCAGCCAGCGGATGATCGGATACTTCTGCAGCGACTTGAACGGCCGCTGGGCGTTGAGCCGCTTGTGGAAGCCAAGGCTGATGTTCTCATCCACCGTGAGCGCGCCGAACACGCGGCCATTCTGGAACGTACGGGCCAAACCGCGCTCGGAGATCTCCGGGGCGGACAGGCCGGCCACCGGCTCGTTGTCGATGTCGATGATGCCGGAATCGGGCTTGAGGAATCCGGAGATCAGGTTGATCGTGGTCGACTTGCCGGAGCCGTTGGGGCCGATGATCGAGATCACCTCGCCCTGGTGCAGGTCAAAGGACACATCGTTGACGGCGTGCAGACCCTCAAACGACTTGTTCAGCTCGCGCACGCGCAGCACCACGGGCGCCTTGAGCACCGCGTGGCGATGATCCTCGGCGAAGGTTTCAAGGTCGGCGTCGCCCTGCAGGTCCTCGGGGGCGATCGGCACGTTGTCCACCGCCTCGTGCAGTTCGGAATCGGAAATGGGCAGAGACATGGTTCACGCCTTTCTCGCGAACAGGCCCTGCGGCCTGAAGAGGATGATGAGCACCAGCAGCACGCCGTAGGCGAGGATGCGCGCGTCGGGCACGAAGCGCAGCAGCTCCGGACCACCGATCAGGATGATCGAGCCGAGCACCGCGCCAAGCGGGGAATTCATGCCGCCCATCACGATGATCGTCAGGATCAGCAGCGACATGTTCGAGTTGAAGATGGTCGGGTCGATGTACGTGTACTGATGGGCCAACAGCGAGCCGGCAAGTCCTGCGAAGAACGCCGCGATGGCGTAGGCGAGCGCCTTGTACGCACCCGTGCGGATCGCAATGGCCTCGGAGGCCTCCTGGTCGGAGCCCACGGCCTCGAAGACGCGGCCAAGATGAGAGGCGCGGATGCGGCTGACCACCACCAGCGCAAGGATCAGCACCACCAGATCGAGCAGATACATCATCTGCTGGGTGTAGAGCACCTGGCCGAACACGTTGGCGAACGGAATGCCCTGGATGCCCAGCGAACCCTTGGTCAGCGGCTCGGCAAGACGGATGATCGCCACCATCACGGAACCCACGCCGATCGTGGCGATGGCCACATAATGGCCGGACAGCTTCCAGACGGGGAAGGTGAGGATGCTCGCGGCGATCGCGGCCACCACGCCGGCGGCCAGCAGGGCCAGCAGGAACGGCCAGTCGAGACGGGTGGTGAGGATCGCGGATGTGTACGCGCCCACGGCGAACGGACCGGCCATGCCCAGAATTGTCTGGCCGGCCGAGCCGGAGATCAGCGTGAGGCCCACAGCGGCGATCGCATAGATGGCGATCTGCGTGCCCACGCCGGACAGATAGTCGGAGAAGAAGAACGGGGTGGCCAACGCGAGCACGGCAAGCGCGAGATTGCCCCACCACGGCAGGCTGATGGGTCGCCCGCCGCCCAGGAACGTGCCGGTGAGCGGTTCGGTGCGCACGTCGGTGTTCTTGCCGAGCAGACCCTGCGGACGCACGATCAGAATGATGAGCAGCGCGCCGAAGGTGATGAGGTCATGCGCGCCATCACCCAGCCAGCTGATGCCGAGCGCCTCGACCACGCCGAGCACCAGTCCGCCAACCACCGCGCCGGGGATGGAGCCGAGTCCGCCGATCGTGGCCGCCACGAAGGCGGTCATGCCGATCGTGCCGCCGTTCATCGGGTTGATGTTCGCGTTGAACAGTCCCACGAATATGCCGGAGATGCCGGCCAGAACCGCGCCGATCACAAAGGACAGGTTGCGGATCGACTTGACCGGAATGCCCATCTGGCGGGCGGCATCCGGATCCTGCGAGGTGGCTCGGATGGCCTGGCCGGACTTGCCGAATTTGAGGAATGCCCACAGACCCAGCATGGAGACGATGGCGAAGATCACCATCACCACGTCGGAGGTGCCGAATCGTATGCCGAACGCCTGGAGGTTGTAGGTGGGCAGAAGCTTGGGAAACGGCCGGGTCTGGGGACCGAAGATGATCTGCAGGCCGTTGTCCAGCACCTGGCCGACGCCGATCGTGGCAAGCAGGGCGGCGATCGGCTTTCGTCCCTCGAGCGGGGAAATCACGGCCACATTCATGATCAGGCCGAGCAGTCCGGTCACGACGATCACAGCGAGAATGGTGGGCACGATGCCCCAGCCGAGCGAGGTGCCGAGCCACCAGGCCACCATCATGCCCACGGCCACGAGCGAGCCCTGCGCGAAGTTGGCGACGTTGGTCACGCCGAAGATCAGGGACATGCCCACGGCCACAAGCGCGTAGACGCTGCCGTGGATGAGTCCGGCGAATAGGGTGTCAATCATGGGAACTTCCTCTGGGGATGTGCGGTTTGCGGCCTGCATTGCATGCCGTGTGGTCACGCGGCCACCGTGATGACGAACGCACGGTGGTCACGCGGCCGCACGGCGACGCGTCCGGATCGGAAGCCCATCTGAAAGGCGAATCCGTTCCGGGCGCGTCCGCCGCGTTATTGCGATCAGTCGTTGTACTGGACGAACTGGCCGTCCTTGACGATCAGCAGGATCGGCTCGATGTTGTCCGCGCGGCGGTTGGTCTGGTTGAACTTGAACGTGCCGCCCTTGCCCTGGTAGAGCGGGATGTCGGTCACGGTCTGCAGGCCCTTCTGGATGCCTTCGCGGGTGGGCTCGGTCTTGTTGGCCACGTAGGCGAGATCGATGATCGCCTGGTAGGCGGTCACCTCGAAGTTGCCGGGGTTGTTGCCGTACTTGGCGTTGAAGTCCTTGACGAACTGCTGGGCCTTGGAGTCCTGGGTGCCGGTGGCGGAGAAGCTGCCGGTGATGATCGTGCCCTCGGCGTTCTTGCCGGCCAGCTGCAGGAACTCCTTGGTCTCCTGGCCGCCGAAGTACGGGCCGGTGTAGCCGAGCTTGTCGCGCAGGGTGTTGATCACCAGAGCGCCGTCCGGGCCGTAGCCGATGTCAACGACCGCATCCGGCTTGGCGTCGCGCGCGGGGATCAGGATCGGGGACAGATCGGTGGAGTCGGGCAGATAGCTGGACTCGTAGACGATCTCGGTGCCATTCTTGGCGGCCTCCTCCTTGAAGTACTGGTAGGCCTGCTTGCCCCAATCGTTCTCGATGTAGACCACGGAGATCTTCTTGGCGCTCTTGGCCACGATATCCGCGTTGGCCTTCTGGTACACGTCCTGGCCAATCTGAGGCGTCCACACATGGTCACCGGTGTCGGTGAAGGTGGGCGCGGAGTTGTTGAAGCCGTAGTGGACCAGACCGGCCTGCTGGAAGATCGGCGAGGCGGCGGCGGAGGCAGGGGAAGCATAGTCGCCCACGACCGCGATGATCGACTGGTCGGCCACGAGCTTGGGGGCCACGGCCGCATCCTGCTTGGCGTCGGACTGGGTGTCGAAGTACTTGAGGCCCAGCTTCTTGCCCTTGACGCCGCCATCCGCGTTCACCTTCTCCACGGCGAGGTCGAAGCCCTGCTTGAACAGGCGGCCGTACTCGGCGTATTGGCCAGTCTGCGGGTAGATGACACCGATGTTGACGGTGTCGGAATCGGCGGTGCCGTTCTTGGCCGCATTGGCCGCGTCGCCACCCAGACCGCAGGCCGCGGTGGTGGCGAGCAGGCCGATGGACCCGACGATGGCAGACGCTCTGACAAGCGCCTTCTTCAGATTGAACATGGTGTTCCCCTCTCTTGGATGATGATTCGGATGTGAAAAATGGAAATGCGATGCGACCGGCCGGACCGTCACGGTCCCGGCCGTCGGTCATGCCACGCGCGCTTCGCTGAGGATCCGCAGGGATTCCTCGTTGGCGGGCGTGGGGACCGTGCAGCTCGGGGCGAGCAGGAACGGCCGGCCCTTGCGACGGGCGATGGTGTCCTGGATCTCGCGGCGGACCACCTCCGGGTCGGCGTCCGGCTCGAAATCGTTCTGGCTGGCGCCGCCCACCGGAACGGTATCCAGATCCGCGTCGATCGACGGGTTGCCGCCGATGTACTGGTCCCACTGGATGATCTGCGCGCCGGATCCCACGAACCAGTCGGGATGCGAATCCTTGCGGCAGGTGTGCAACAGCACCACGGCGTCCGGGTTGGCCTTGCGGACCGCCTCGATCACGATGCGATCGTACGGCTCGGAGAACTCGAGGTACTCCTCGCGGCTGAAGAAGCCCTCGGAGACGATGCCGGTCTCGGCGAAGAAGATGCCGTCGAGTCCCGCGCCGCCCTGCTCGACCGGCGTGACCAGCGCTACGGCGTAGTCGGCGAGCGTCAGGGCGATGTTGTTCAGGGCCCGCTTGGCGTTCCGAGACTGATCCTTGATGATCTGATCGCGCGTCACGATGGGCTTGGCCACCGGATCGCCCGGATAAAGCGGCAGATCGGCGATCTGCAGATAGACGGACAGCGGCGAGAAGACGGTCTGGAGCACCGCGCGGTCCTTGAGCTCCTCGCGGATGAGCGCAGCGGCGCGGTAGTTCTCGCCGATCGCGTTGTCACCCTTGGGATCAAGGCGGTTGACGGATTCAACGTCCTCCGGCTTGGCGATGCCGGGCTTGAGCTGGCGGGGCAGCACCACGCCCGGATAATCGTCGGGATCGTACTGCGAGCCCCATGCCTCGGCGTAGTAGACGGCACGCGGGTTGATCTTGACCCACTCCCAATCCCAGCGCTTCACGAAGTCGACATAGGCGCGCGCAAAGGTCTCGGAACCGTATTCGTGGCCCACAAGATGCTGCCAGGCGCCCACGAGGTACGGGACCTCGGAGGGGCGGCGGTTGGCGATGTCGTGGAACGCCTTGCGACGATCGATGCTCATGTGGGTGCTCCTTCCTTCTGCAAAAACGCCACGGAGGAAATATCCGTCCGCGGCGACCGAAAACCATATAAGCGCAACAGACCGGGCAAAACACGGGGTTTGCTATAGCCGTTGCTTATGAGGGTTCATTAAGACGTTGCGATTGCTGGGTTCATGCACGCCCTATCGATTTCACATATAGCCGTCGCGGCCGGTTGCGCTTGTCCCGCAAGGCATTCGGGGCCACAATGGAGACATCGCGTCGCTTGACATAATATCCCACATATTGAGATTGTCAACAGTCGGGCGACACAATTCGATCAACGCATCGCATCCAACAGGAGGGGGCAATCGCATGGCACACAGCCTGTACTTCATCGGCGGCGGCAACATGGTCACCGCCATCATCGCGGCCGTACGCCGCAAGGCCGACCAGTACCCGGTCGACCACATCTACGTGGAGGAGATCAGCCAGGCGCGCATCGACGCACTCAAGGCCGACTATGGCGTGGAGGCGACCACGCCCGAATCCGCGCCCGACGCGGACATCGTGCTCATCGGCGTGCGGCCGCAGGACGACGTGGCCGGCGTGGCCGCCTCCGTTGCCAAGCGCTTCGATCCGGCCAGGACCACGGTCGTCTCGATCGTCGCCGGCTACACGATCGACAAGCTCGAGGACTCGCTCGGCAAGGACTTCCGACTCGTGCGCATCATTCCCAACACCCTGACCACCGTGGACTACGGCTACTCGGGCGCAGCGTTGAACGCCAAAGCCTCCAAGGAGGATGTGGACGACTTCCTCAACACCTTCGGCAAGGTACTCTATGTGGAGGAGCGCCTGATCGACGTCATCACGGGCTTCTACCCGCCGAACATCGTCTACCACTTCATCGACGCCTACGTGGACGCCGGCGTGCTGGCCGGCCTTCCACGCGACATCGCCCGCGCGATCGCCCTGGACACGCTGATCGGCGGCACCGAATTCCTCAAGCAGCGAGACGTGCTGCCGCAGGTCCTGCTCAACATCAACAACTCCCCCGGCGGCGTGGGCATCACGCAGGCCTACACGCTCAACAAGACCGGATTCGCCGCGGCCATCCAGTCCGCCGTGCTGGCCGCCGTGGAGCGCACCACCGCGCTGGGCGCGAACGCCAAGTAGCCGCAAAGCATCAGCATCAAGGAGATTTCATGGCACGCAAATACACCTGGGACCATACGGTCGATTTCGTCAACGACCTCGACGCCGCGGAGCGGACCTTCGCGGACGCGGGGCTGACCGCCAAGTACGGCGGCAAGCACGTGGGCCACGGCACCGAGAACGCGCTGGCCTACTTCGGCGTGAACTACGTCGAATTCCTGACGCTCTACTCCAAGGAGGAGGCCTCCGCGGAATCCCGCGACACCGGCCTGATCTACACCGACGCGGCCGAACTGCTGCCCGAGCACGAGGGCTTCTACCGCCACGGCGTGCGCGTGAACAACATCGAGGAGCGCGCTGAGGAACTTCACGCCAAGGGCATCGAAACCGGACCGATCGTGCCCGGCAACCGCACCACGGCCGACGGCAAGGAGATCCGCTGGAAGCTGCTGTGGATTGTGCGGGACTCCAAGGCCGGCGACGATCAGCCGCGATACCCATTCCTGCTCGACTGGCTGGAGGACGAGCCCACCCATGCGGCCACGCTGGAGAACAGTGGCCTGCTGCACCGGCACGCGATTGGCGAGGTGACCACGCGTCGGGCGGTCTGGCAGGTGCCCGATCCCGATGTCGTCTCCGCACGATTCTCAGAGGTCTTCGAATTCCCCCGCACGCCCGGCGTCGAGCCCGGCACCTTCGACCTTGAAACCGGCGACGGACTGACGTGGCACTTCGAGGCCGGCAATCGCAATGGCATCGCCGCGCTGGAGTTCAGCGCCCCCGAAGGCAAGGCCTTCGACGTGACTGTGTCAGGCGCACGGTTCAGGAGCCTGTGACGGGGCGTCGCGCATCTGCCCCGCAGAACCACGGAAGGCGGATATTTTCCATCCAACCCTTGAAAATCCAAGGAACCGGTGGGAAATATCCGCCTTCCGTGGTTCTGAACGCGGTCTCGAGCGGGCCACGCCGCCGGCTCGTGAACACTTCACAGTCGCTTGGACTTCTCCGCACCGGCGATGATCGCATCGATCACAGCGCCACGGAAACCGCCCCGCTCCAACGCCGCCACGCCCTCGATCGTCGTGCCTGCCGGCGAGGTGACCATGTCCTTCGCCTCGCCCGGATGCAGACCGCGTTCCAAAATGAGCTTCGCGGTTCCCAGGCAGGTCTGCGCGGCCAGACGGTATGCCACCGCTCGGGGCAATCCCTGCTGCACGCCGCCATCGGCCATCGCCTCGATGAACATCGCCACATAGGCAGGGGCCCCGCCGGAAAGACCGCACACCGCATCGAGCAAATGCTCGGGAACGAATTCCACAACGCCCAGCGCCTTGAACAGTTCGGTCGCAAAATCGCGTTCGGACTGCGTGAAATCATTGTCCGAGCTCAGCGCGAACGCCCCTTCGAACACCAGAGCGGGCGTATTGGGCAGCAGCCGCAGCACGCGCACATCGCCATCGATCCAGCCGCGAAGCCTGTCGGATCCCACACCCGCCACGATCGAGAGCAGCGCCTTGCCCGCAAGCGCACTCCCTGCCTGGGCCAGAGCCTCCTGAGCATTCTGCGGCTTGACGGCCAGCAGCACCACATCGGCCTGCGCCGCCACCTCGTCGTCGTCATCGGCCACGCGCACGCCCCAGTCGGCTGCCTTGGCCCGCGCTTCCGGCAGGATGTCGTACACGATCACGTCATCCGTGCGTAAAACACCTGCGTCCAACGCCCCTTTGAGAATCGCGCCGCCCATATTGCCCACGCCGATCACGCCGAATGTCAATGCCATATTGATCCCCTATCTGATTGAAGTCCCTCGAGACCTTCCCGCCGGACTTCTCGCATGCTAACCGCTCGTTTCAAGGGACATGTCGGCAGCGATATACCTGTTGCCTATTGGGAGTTATCACCCTCTCGTTCCGAGGGAATCCCCACTGCCAGCGACCACTCCCCGTCGGCTTCGCGAACCTGAAGCGTACCGCCCATCCGCTCGATGCGAGCGCGATATCGGCCAAGCCCCGTGCCAGTGGAAAGCTCCATGTCCGAAGCGGCACGCGCGATGGGCGCATCCACCAGCGCGATGTCCACGCCGGCACGCGAAAGGCGGATGGTGAGCACGTAGCCGCCGGACGGATCGGCGTGCTTGCCGATGTTCGTGTACAGTTCCTCGACCAGTCCGCCCAGCAGCTCGCGCACGGCCGTGGAAAGGCGGGCGCCGGGCTGTGCGGTGATGATGGTCTGTCCGTCGAAGCCCAAGGATGCGAGTCGGCGCTCGTAACGCGCGCATTGGTCGCGCAGGCCATCGATCGCAGCCTGATCCGTCGACTCGGGCAGCTCGGCCGACTCAATCGGCTCAACCGCCACGGCCGCATCCGCAGTCTTGATCGCCCCGGCGCCGCCCGGCCCATCGTCCCTTTCAAGCAAGGCGATGACCTCATGCGTATGCCCGAGCGCTTTGGCGGCGGCCTCGCGCAGTTCGTGCAACTCCCCCGCCCCGACCGGCCCGCCATCGGCGATGTCCTTGTCGAGCCTGAGGATCACATAGGCCAGATCGTTGGACACGTAGTCATGGATATCCTGCGCAGCGCGTTCCCGATTGCGGCGCAAGGTCAGCTCGGCCTCCGCACGATCGCGATCATGTCCCCATCGCACGGCCACGCCGCCAAGCAGGAAGCACAGAAACAGGATGGCCACGGGCAGCACGCCGTTGAGGGTGACCGCACCGAGGATCGTATGCCCAGCGCTCAGGATCGTATGCCCGTCGCCCGGCCTCACAGACCAATCCGTCGTCCACCCGCCGCGCGCGAACATCCACGCGCCAGTCGCCGCCAGCGCCGCCATTACGCCCAATCCCCTGTGCGCATAGGCAAGCACGCCCACCGCGATCATCGCGCCGAGCATCATGCCGGACGGCATCGTGACCGATGACGCGCAGGCCGCAACCCACCCCAGCAGCATCAGCAGCCCGCCGCCGACCGGCCGAAACGCCGCCACGACCGTCAGCCCAGTGAACGCGAATGCCACCAATATGCCCATAGGTCCCATGCTCGAGTCGGCATCCGTCGCCCGAGTCATCGCCTCGACCGCGCAAGTCAGGCCGACCAGCAGACAGACGATGAGCAGCCACGCATTGCGCGTCTCCTCGTCGGCCCGGCGAATCCGCCGGATGAACATGCGCGGATTCCCCATCAGAATTCATGCCTCCGCACGCAGATCGATATGGCATGGGCACGCGATTTCGCACCGAGTTTCGCCAAGGCCCGCCGCTCGAACGTGGCCACGGTGGGCACGCCCACGCCCATCGCGGCGGCGATCTGCCTGGTGGTGTCCCCCTCGGCGTACCGGCGCAGCGTCTCACGCTCCTTGGCGGACAGCGCCCGGCCGCCCCGAGCGTCCTCCGCACCGGCGAGCGCCGCATCCTCGAGCAATACGTGCGCATCGGCCGCATCCAGGAACGCAGAGGTCTCGTCGTTCGTGGCCAACCCCTGTGCGGCACGCCGGATCGCCTCCGCCAAACCCGCAAGATCGGTCTTGCCCACGATCGCCTGCGCCCCGCACCGGGCCGCTTCGTCCCGGAACGCGCCGATCGCATACGATGTGATGCCCACCAGTCCCACGGCCGGGGTTTTGACGCGGATCGCACGGCACACATCGGTGCCGGAGACGTCGCGCATGGACATGTCGGTCACGAGCACGTCCGGCCGTTTCGCCGGACTCAGGCAGCGGCTGACCGCGACCGCGCCGAGTTCCGTGGTCCACGCCACTTGGAAATCCGGGTCAAGCCGCGCGATCATCATGCCCAGCATCTTCAATGCATACGGATCGTTGTCCACCAAACCGATGCGAATCGCCATCGCCGCCCTCCTTCCAGTTCCATCCTGCCATCCGTGGCCCGCTCGCCCATCGAACGTCATCGTCCTAATGACAACTGTACCCTCCGCGCGCCAAAAAACGCCATCATGGAAACGTAAGGAGGTGGTCGCCATGACCAGCCAAACCCATATTCCCGTTCGTGATCCCGATCGTGCAACGAAGCGCTTCACCTGGAACCGCACCCATACCGTGTTCATGGTGGGGCTGCTGGCGTTCTGCGCCATCACGGGCGCAATTGCCGCGTTCAACCTCACCGCCGCCTCGGTTCGGACCGCCGTCTCGCTCACCGCTCCGATGTTCCCCGACGCCGTCATGGTCGCCCTTGGCGTGGGAGCCCTAGGGCTGGCCGTCGCAGATCTGATCGGCGGATGCCAGCGCACCGGCAGCCTGTCCATGCCGGCGGCCGGCGCGGGCGCCATGACCGTCATCCTGCTGGGCATCGAAATCGCCCATGACGTTCTGGGCACCGATGCCGCAACCGTGCTCGTCAACGTGACGATCACCGCCTCATGGTTCGCGATCACCGCATTCGTGCCGTTTCTGATCGCCCGCTATGGCCTGCGTCCGCTGTTTTCGGACCCCGATCCCGCGACCCGATCCGGCCGCCTGATGCTGCGGCTTCGCCGATCCCCCGCATGGACCGGCTGCTGGATCGCGCTGATCGCCGTCTACGGACTGTACGTTCTGGTGCGCACGATCGATTCGTACGGTTTCGCCACAGGACTTACGCTGATGGTGGCTGTGCCGATCGCCATGACCGCGATCTGCGGCATCGCCGGGGCGACGGACGGCAGGGCATGGCGGCTGTGGATTGCGGGCGCGGCGTTGCAATCTGCGCTGACCGTGCTGCTCACCAACCTGTATGTCAGCGAGTGCCCCGTCACCGACACGTGCCTCGCCCTGCCGAACGGATGGCATTTCGTCCTTGGCATCCAATCCGACGTCATGCTGCTCTATGTTGTGGGCCCCGCCGCGATCTGGCTGGCGGCTCTGGGCATCGGCACGCTGATTCGCAAGCGGCAGCAATCGGCATGAGGCGGCGAAGCGGCCGGCCAGCGAACGTCCTGCCGACGAATCGGCGACTCGCCGCTGAACCATTGCGGGCCAAATGATGGCGTCTTCCGCCGCATTGAGCGGGAGATGCCATCCTGTACAGTCGCCGGTGAGGGATGGCATCTGCAAAAGGACGCCAACATGAACAATAATTTCAACGACGAACACACCGGGGATCAGCGCGGCACAGGCACCGCCATGCCATATATGGAAGGTTATGCGGCGCAAGCGCAAAACTCCGACGCCCCGCCCCATACCCATGCGGCCCACGCGGCGCATGCGGCCGTTCCCGCCGGCACCGCAACGTATGATTCCAGCGTTCCCGGCATGTCAAACATCACCGGGGCCGTCAATATGTCCGGGACCGCCGGTTATGCGGACGCCTACGTCCCCTATGCGGCTGCCGGACCACAACCTGTCACCAATGAAACGGCAGTCAACGGGACGGCCGGCGAATGGGCCGGACAACAGTGGGCCGCACAGCCCACAGGCCAACCCGGATATGCGCCGCCCAATCCCGCATTCCCCGGATACGGCCCCCAACCGGCGCAACCGCAACCGTCGTTCCAACCCCAGCAACATACCCAACAACAGGCCCAGCCGCCGTTCCAGCCATCATTTCAACCACCACTGAAATCGCAGAATGCGTTTCAGGATCGGTTCCAACCGCCATTGCAGCCTCCCCGGCACCAATCCATTGCGGTAGCCACCACCAGGCCGTGGCGACCGTTGGCCGATTGCTCCTTCGCAGAGGCGATCCAGCGCGTGTTTCTGGGCTATCTCACCTTCGACGGCCGGTCCAGCCCGCGCGAATTCTGGTTCGGCACGCTGTTCAACCTGATGGTGACGCTTGCTCTGGCGTCGCTGAAGCTGACCTCGATCCTCGCCTCGCGGATCATCCCCTTCGCCGATCTGTTCATGATGCTGTCGATCCTGTGGTCCGTCGCCATGTTCGTGCCGATGCTCGCCCTGAGCGTCCGGCGCGCGCATGATTCTGGGCGCAGCGGCAGGCATGTCGCCGCCATCACCGTGATCAACACCATCGGCAGCGTCGCGCATCTGGTGTCGTTCGTCAGCGCGGCCATCAGCGTCGCCGCGATTCTGGCCAGCTACCACTCGCCAACGGTCTGGCTCTACAACACCGCCGGGATGACCTCGGTGACCGCCTCGCTGATCGGCTGGCTCTCATATCTCATCGCGGGCGTCTGGTGCATCTGGCTCATGACCCGACCAAGCGACCCGGCCGCAACCCGTTGGGATCGCAATCGGTAGGCGGCAACGTCATCCTGAGCACTGAGCCGTTAAGCGGACAGCCAGTGGACTGGGACTGTCCGCCTAACGGCCCGGCACTCAGGATGAGTCGTCAACGTCATCCTGAAATCCTTAACCTGCGCGCACGAGCCAAGGCCGACGAGGGCGCGCCTTGCGACGCTCAGAGCCGAGCCACGGGTCATCATCTGAAGAACGGTTCTGCTCTCGTCATCCTGAGCGCAGCGAAGGATCCTTAACTATCCGCACAAGATTAAGGATCCTTCGCTTCACTCAGGTTAACGGCGGAAGTGCCGCCTGCGGTGACCCACCCACAAACTGGGCAAATCGGGACACTGGATTCGCAAACTGGGCAGATCCGGTCTTCTGCGACCGGTTTTCGGCCTCCAGACGGTATGATCTGCCCAGTTTGCGCGGCGAGAGGCCCGATCTGCCCAGTTTGCGGCGCAATCGGACACGAACTGGGCAGATCGGGCGCACACCGGGCACCAACCGGGCGGAACTGGGCAGATCGGGCCGGTTCCGGGATTCGGCGTGACCCGGCGTGTGACCGGGTGCGTGACACGGCGTGCGTTGTGACCGGGTGCGTGACACGGTGTGGGCAAGCCCGGTCACGGGGTGCCGGAATCGTTGGAATAAAGCCATTTTGAAATCCCTGTGACCGGGAATGGGCACGCCATGTCACACGACCAGTCACACCACACGCCCGGTCACGCACGCCAGTCCACCTTCCGGAAAGAAGTTTGAGCCCGAACGCAAGCCGAAGGCCGCAGCGAAGGATCCTTAATCCGGGCGGACAGTTAAGGATCCTCCGACTGCGCGCTATCGGTGTCCGGCTGCGTCGGACCGTCGCCGCCTTGGCAGCGGCTCGACCGCAACTGCGGTCGGCCTGCGGCCGCGGTTTCATTCGCTCACTGACGTTCACCCTCACCTGCGAACGCTACCGGCGTCCGCCCCACGGCTCGGCCTGCCTACGGACAGCCCACAGGGCTGTCCGCTTAACGGCTCAGTGCTCAGGATGACGCCGCCGCTCCGCTCAGGAAGACCAGACCAGCACCCCGCTCAAGCCGTCGGCAGACTCACCCCGCGATCCGTCCGACGGATCACCACCAGTTCGCCGATTCGCGGGTCCGTAGGATCCGCATTGACGGCGTTCTTCAGCGCGTAGTTCGCCTTCACATCGCTGTGGAACGCCACGGGATCAACGCTGCGATTGGCGACCAGCGGACGGCCCGCCACCAGCCGAACGCGATCACCGTCCACAGTGCCATTGGCAAGCCCCTCACCGGCATCCTCCAGATACGGATCGAATGCGAGCACCCGCCCGTCCTCCACACCGGTGAGCAGCGTATAGTGCCCGTTCTCGCCGTGCCAGATGCGCGCCACGATCGCCACGGACGCCGAAGCAGCGGCGGCGGCACCGCGATCATCCCGTCCGCCGGCCCCGGCCCCGTATTCCTCAAGCGCTCGAAACGCCTTGGAACCGGGCGCGATCAGCGCGTCCTCACCCGACCATATCTCGGCCGCCACGGGGAATCCCGTGCCGCTGCCATACATGTTCAGATACCGTGCCACATGCCGGATCGCCTGATGGGAGGTGCCGAGCTTGCCTGCCTCGCCGGCCTCGTTGAAGTCGTCGAGCGTCCGGGCATAGATGGTGGCGAGCAGTTCGGGATCAAGCTCCTCACGCTCGTAGAGGAACCGCAGTGCGTTCACCAAAGTGGTGGGGCCGCAGTCGTAGCACGTCATCTGATAGATGAGCGGCGTCCTCATGAAAGTGCGCCGATGCCCGCCAGTGCGGTGGCCGTGGCGGTCGCGTTCACCGTGGCCTGCGCCGCACGATCGTTGGACTCCTCGCCGGCGGCATGCAGCGCCTGCTCAAGATCTTCGAGCAGGTCGGCGGAATCCTCGATGCCCACGGCAAGGCGGATCAGCCCATCGGTGATGCCGATCTTGAGGCGCTCCTCGCGCGGCAGTTCGAAATGGGTCATGCGCGCCGGGAACTCGGCGAGCGATTCGACCGCGCCCAGGGAGACGGCCAGGCGGAAGACCTTGAAGCTGTTGAGCACCGTGCCCGCATCAACGTCGTCCCTGACCTCAAAGGACAGCACGCCGCCGGCGCCGTTGAGCTCGCGGGAGGCCAGCGCGTGGCCCGGATCGGACTCCAGTCCCGGGTAGTGCACGGCCGAAACCAGCGGGTGGCGCTTGAGGTACCTTGCCACTTTCAGGGCGTTCTCCTGCTGGCGGTCCATGCGCAGCGCGAGGGTCTGGATGCCCTTGCGCACCGAATCGCATTCGGCCGGGGCGAGCACCGCGCCCAGACGGTTCTGCACGAAGTAGATGCGGCTGGCCAGATCGGCGTCGCGCACCACCACCAGACCCGCGACCACGTCGGAGTGGCCGGCCAGATACTTGGTGGCGGAATGGAGCACCACATCGGCGCCCAGATCGAGCGGCTGCTGGAGGTAGGGGGTGACGAAGGTGTTGTCCACGATCGCGATCGCGCCGTGGGCATGGGCCAGCGCGGACAGCGACCGCACGTCGTTGACCTTGAGCAGCGGATTGGTGAGCGTCTCGAAGTAAACGGCCTTGGCATCCGGATTGGACAGCGCGCGGCTGACCGCCACCGGGTCCTGCGTGTCCACGCCGTCCACGATCAGGCCCCATCGGCTGAAGTGCTCGTGGAGCTGGGAATAGGTGCCGCCGTAGATGTCTTTGCCCACCACAATGCGATCGCCTGGCTTGAAGATGGACAGGACCGCATGGATGGCCGCCAGACCGGAGGCGAAGGCGAATCCCCGCTCACCGTGCTCGAGCTGGGCGATCTGGCTCTCCAGGAACTCGCGCGTGGGGTTGCCGCTGCGGGCGTAGTCCCAGCGGGGCATGGCGTCGACCGACCCGAACGTATACGTGGAAGAGTTGTAGATGGGCGGGTTGACGGCACCGGTGTTGTTGTCGTTCACCGGCACGCCGTGGACCAGCTGCGTGTTGAATCTCGCCATGACATCCCCCTTTCGGAAAGTCCCGCGCTTTGGCGCTGCGTTGTATTGACGTTGCTACGCTAACCCGCCGGGAGCGGCCAAGGCAAGCCGCGAAGCATACATATAACTTATAGAGGGCTCAAACCCGTTGGAATCATTGAATTTTCCACTCCCCCAGCCACCGTCCAACACCGCTTCAACCCGCTCCGCGCCCCATCTGCCCATGCCGCGACACGCCGATCGAACCGGTTTTATAAGTTAACGGAGGAAACCTTTCCCGCACCATTCCGCCATTGCAGCGTTTACCCAACCCCTCAAACCCTTGCCATCACAAGCGTCAATCGTTTTACGTATATCGATTGATCTGCTATAGTGTAGGCACAACAAAAAACACCAAGGGAACGGCATGGCAGCCATTCCCCGGTCCAGTGACGGCAAGCATCAAACCGGTTCGATGCAGCGGCTCCCCCGCAACGCACCGGTTGGGCGCACGGCCGTCGCGCAACGCAACAGCGCAACGCAACGCAGCAATACAACAAAGAGACAAGGGAAAGATAAAATGGCATCGCAGACGAAGACGTCGCTCTGGAGGAACCCCTCCTATCTGCAAAGCTCCTTCGGCATCTTCATGTTCTTCTGCTCGTGGGGCATCTGGTGGTCCTTCTTCCGCATCTGGCTCGAGTCCATCGGCCTGACGGGCACCGAGGCTGGCACCATCTACTCCATCAACTCCGCCGCCACCATGGTCATCATGTTCGCGTACGGCGTCATCCAGGACCAGCTCGGCATCAAGCGCCAGCTCGTCATCGTGATCTCCGTGATCGCGGCGCTCGTGGGCCCGTTCGTCCAGTTCTTCTACTCGCCCATGCTCGAGGCCGGCGGCACCCAGCGCTGGATCGGCGTGCTCGGCGGATCCCTCGTCCTGTCCGCGGGCTTCATGGCCGCCTGCTCGCTGTTCGAGGCGTTCACCGAGCGCTACGGCCGCAAGTTCGGTTTCGAGTACGGCCAGTCCCGCGCCTGGGGCTCCTTCGGCTACGCGATCGTGGCCCTGTGCGCCGGCTTCATCTTCAACATCAACCCGATGATCAACTTCTGGATCGGTTCCATCTGCGGCCTGGGCATGCTGTGCGTCTACGCCTTCTGGGTGCCCGCCGAGCAGAAGGAGGAGCTGAAGAAGGCCGCTGATCCGAACGCCGAGCGCACCAACCCCTCCTTCAAGGAGATGGTCCACGTTCTGGGCATGCCCACCCTGTGGATCCTCATCGTCTTCATGCTGCTCACCAACACCTTCTACACCGTGTTCGACCAGCAGATGTTCCCCACCTACTACGCCTCCCTGTTCCCGACCAAGGAGATCGGCACCGCCACCTACGGCACGCTCAACGGCATCCAGGTGTTCGTGGAGTCGGCCATGATGGGTGTGGTCCCGATCATCATGAAGAAGATCGGCGTGCGCAACTCCCTGCTGCTCGGCGCGTTCGTGATGTTCGCCCGCATCGGCCTGTGCGGCGTGTTCCATGACCCGATCATGGTCTCCGTGGTCAAGATGTTCCACTCCATCGAGGTCCCGCTGTTCTGCCTGCCGGCGTTCCGCTACTTCACCCTGCACTTCGACACGAAGCTGTCCGCCACCCTGTACATGGTCGGCTTCCAGATCGCCTCGCAGGTGGGCCAGATCATCTTCTCCACCCCGCTCGGCGCCCTGCACGACCACATGGGCGACCGCCCGACCTTCTTCACCATCTCCGCCATCGTGCTCGCGGCCCTGATCTACGGCTTCTTCGTGATCAAGAAGGACGATCAGGAGGTGGGCGGCGATCCGTTCTACACGGACAAGCAGCTGCGCCAGATGGAAGCCGCGAAGGCCTGACGGCAGGCAAGCCTCACACACACTTGGCATCCGGGGCTGCGATTCCCTTGTCCGCCCCGGGTGCCACCCTTCCCCGCAGATACGCGGCACAAGAACAAGGGCAAGCACACACGGCAACACGAAAGGCTTTCCATGACCGGTTTCACCCCCGTCTACACCCCCATCCACGATCACGCCGAGGAACTCGCCAAGGCCGAGGCCGGCGTGGCCAAGCTGCGCGCCGAGCGCAACGACCGCTGGTACCCGAAGTTCCACATCGCCTCCGACGGCGGCTGGATCAACGACCCGAACGGCCTGACGTTCTACAAGGGCCGCTGGCACGTCTTCTACCAGCTGCACCCCTACGGCACCCAGTGGGGCTCCTGCCACTGGGGACACGTCTCCAGCGAGGACATGCTCACGTGGCGCCGCGAGCCGATCGCCTTCGCGCCGAGCCTCGAGCAGGAGAAGGACGGCGTGTTCTCCGGATCCGCGATCGTGGGCGACGACGGCAAGCTGCGCTTCTACTACACCGGCCACCGCTGGGCCAACGGCCACGATGGCAGCGACGGCGAGTGGCAGGTCCAGATGCTCGCCGAGCCGAATGACGACAACCTGACCACCGTCACCAAGCGGGGCATGGTCGTCGACTGCCCGCGCGAGAAGGTCTGGTCCCACTTCCGCGACCCGAAGGTCTTCAAGGCGGACGGCACCTGGTACATGGTCTTCGGCGTCTCCTCGGCGGACAAGCGCGGCCAGATGTGGCTGTACACCTCCGAGGACATGGTGGAGTGGACGTTCAAGCGCGTGCTCTTCCAGCACCCGGATCCGGACGTGTTCATGCTCGAGTGCCCGGACTTCTTCCCCGTCACGGACAAGGACGGCAACGAGAAGTGGGTGATCGGCTTCTCCGCCATGGGCTCCAAGGCGCACGGTTTCATGAACCGCAACGTCAACAACGCCGGCTACATGATCGGCACGTGGGTTCCCGGCGAGGAGTTCAAGCCGGAGACCGAGTTCCGCCTGTGGGACTGCGGCCACAACTTCTATGCCCCCCAGTCGTTCACCGCCCCGGACGGCCGCCAGATCATGTACGGCTGGCTGAGCCCCTTCGTCCAGCCCATCCCGATGGAGCAGGACGGCTGGTGCGGCAACCTCACCCTGCCACGCGAGATCACGCTGGGCGACGACGGCGACATCCACACCGCCCCGGTGGCCGAGATGGCCGGACTGCGTGAGCAGACGTTCGATCACGGCGAGATCACGCTGGGCGTCAACGGCGAGCAGGTCATCTCGGACGATGCCGAGGCCGTGGAGATCGAGATGACGATCGATCTCAAGGGTTCCACCGCCGAGCGCGCGGGCCTGCGCGTGCATGCCACGCCGGACGGCTCCTACACGTCCGTTGCCTATGACGATCAGATCGGCCGCGTGGTGATCGACCGCGCCGCCAACGCGCTGGGCGACCGCGGCTACCGCGCCGCGCCCCTCTCCCCCGCCGAACTCGCCGCCGACGAGCTCAAGCTGCGCGTCTACGTGGACCGCGGCTGCGTGGAGGTGTACGTCAACGACGGCAGCCAGGCCCTGAGCTCCTACAGCTTCCCGACCGCCGGCCCGCGCGCCGTCAAGCTGGTCGCCGAGTCCGGCACGCTGCACGTGACGAGCCTCAAGCTCCACCACATGAAGTCCCTCGGACTGGAGGGCTGAACGCCAGCGCTCTGATCGGCAAACCGGTCGGACGGGGACGCCAAACAAACAGACGCCAAACGGATAGGGCGGGCTTGCAAACGCACATGTTTACAAGCCCGCCCTATCCGTTGGACCGCCCGTTGAGCCCGTCGAAAACCGCCCGTCAGAGCAGAGCGAGGAGACGGTCCCAGAAGGTGGTCTCCCGGTTCGCGTCCGCCGTCGAGCCGGTTGCGGTCGTGTCCGCGGAATCGGTCGCACCCGACGCCCCATCCGACTCGTCGTCCACATCCACCCCATCCAGCACGTAGGTGAACTGCACGCGATTCACATCGGTATTCTCCGGCGCCACGAAGGAGTGCGCCTTGAAGTTGCGGCCCAGCTTATCGTCGATGGTCTTCTGCAACTCGTCAAGCACCTTGTCGTCCATGCCCTTGACCGAGTCGGCGAGTTCGCGAGCGCCATCGGACAGCTGATCGGCGCCATCAGCGGCGGATCCGGCGCCGGACGCCAGGTCGTTCGCCCCGTCGCGTGCGGATGACACGCCGGACGCCAGCTGCGAGGCGCCGGAAGCGGCATCGGACGCACCGGACGCCAGTCGGGAAGAGCCATCACGTGCGGATGACACACCAGCTGCCAGCTGCGAGGCTCCCTGCTGCGCATTGGCCGCTCCCGACGCCAGATCGGAGGCACCGGAGGCAAGTCCCGTGGCACCGGAGGCAAGTTGGGAGGATCCTTCGGCAGCCGACTGCGCCCCGGCCTGCAGTTGCGTGATGGCCGTGTGCATGTCCGCAATGCCCTGGCCCAACTGTTCCAGCTGTCCCGTCAGCGCGGCGGCCCCATTAGAGGAACCATCCGTCCCGCCGCCATTCACAGCGGTGTTCAGCGCCGCAATGCCCTGGCCCAGCTGCCCGTATCCGTCTGCCGTCTGCTTCAGCGCCTCATATTGCCCCTTGGCGTTCTGCACCTTCGCCATGGTCTCCACAGCGGCGTTGAGCCGTTGGACCGACTGGGGATCATTGGGGTTCAGGCCCGCGAGCGCGGTTTGGTACGCCTGCTCGGCGGCGGTTTCCGCGGCCTCGATGTCACCGCCCACCGCAGCAAGCGCGGCGGACTGGCCATCGGACAACGCCTTGCGGTACTGCTGGTCGCCCTGGGCGAGCGAGGAGGCCGCATCGGACAGCGCCTTGGCCTGTGACGGCAGCTGCGAGGTCGCATTCGTCAGCTGCCCACTGGCCTGCGACAGCTGCGAAAGGCCATCGGCGAGCTTCCGGTTGCCGTCCGCCACCGCATCGGCACCGCTCTTGAGCTGCGTGGCTCCATCCTGCAGCGATCCCGCGCCGCCGCTCAGCGTGCCCAGCCCATCGTTCAGGGCATCGGCCCCCGTCTGCAGCGTGCCCAGCCCATCGTTCAGGGAACCGGCGCCTTCGCTCAGACTGGTGACGCCCTGCGCCAGGGCGCTTGCGCCATCGTTCGCCGTGCCGAGGCCATCGGCGAGCGCGTTCGCGCCATCCCTGAGCTTGCCGTTGCCATCGGCCAGATCGTCCGCCCCGTTCTTCAGCTGCGTGGTGGCGTCCTCCAGCTTGTCCGTTTGCTCGGACAGCTTGGAGGTGTCCTGATCACGCACGTCAAGGGCCATGTCAAGGCTCATGGCGGTGATCTGCCAGCCCGAACTGCTGAAACCATTCGCCTTGCCGCCGATCGTGGCATGCGTCGATTCGCCGGGCAGCACCATCGCGGAGACGACGGTGTTGCCGCCCGCTTGCGCGAGTGTGGCATTGCTGGTCCGATCCACGGCGAAGGCATCCTGGGGGAACGTGCCCTGAGCCTGAATCACGTAGCTATCGGCGAAATCACTCACTGCCTGATCCGCTGCGGCATTCGGCTCGATCGACAGGGAGATCTCCAAGTCGCCGCTCTTCCCGGCCAGCTGGTCGGCGGCGATGGGCTGCCCATCCAGCGTATAGGTCACGCCGATGGTCCACGGCAGTGTCGTGGAGGCGTCAAGATCGCCCTGGTAGTAGAACGGCTGGTCGGCAAGCGTGGTGAGCGAAACCGAGCCGTTCGCGTTGTCCAACTGCTCGTCGGTGGTCAGATTGGTCACCTTCGCATATGCGCCGGGATCGTTCACCGTGCGCGCGCTGCCTGCGGCGAAGGTGTTGACGACGTAGATGCCGGACACCGAGCCATCGGCCCCGGCCTTGATGTAGATGGTCTCGTCCTTGCCGGCTGATGAGGATGAGGACGCGGACGGCTCATCGGCATGCGCCGCGACGGGCGGCATCGCAACGCCGGCGATCAGCAGCGCCCCGGCGGTGGCGGCCGCAATGCCCGCGGCAAAACGGCGGCGGAAAGTGGTCATCGTGACGGATTCCATGGAAGGCTCCTTAATGCAACGTGGTTGAGGATGTGAGTTGGAATAGAGGATCATTTCGCAAAGTCCAGGCCGATCGACGTGCGACGGATCAGCCCATCGCACACGCGGAACAGCCATGGCAGCAGCAGGAACATCATCAGCATGGCGAGCAGGGCACCGCGCGAGATCAGCATGCCGATCTCGCCGATCACGCCATTCGACGAGATCATCTGGACGGCAAGGCCGGCGAATGCGAGGATCGAGGCGGAGGTGAGGATCGTGACCGCCGAATGCCCGATGGCATGCTCCGTCGCCTCGCGGGCGGATTCGCGTCGCCGCCAGTCCAGATATTCGCGCGTGTAGATGATGCCATAGTCCACCGCGGCTCCCAGCTGGACCGCATCGATCACCAGATAGCCGATGTAGTTGAGCGTATCGCCGGTGAAATACGGGATGGCCAGGTTGATCCATATCGACGCCTCGATGGCAAGCAGCACCACAAACGGAATGGACAGCGACCGGAACATGATCATCAGCACCAGCGCGATGCTGCCGAGCGAGAAGAAGCGCACCCTGGCCGAATCGTCCCGCACCACGTCCCTCAGGTCGTAGGTGCTCACGCTGGTGCCCACCAATCGGTAGTCGTCGCCATAATGCCGCGCCGCGGTTTCGCGCATCTGGGGCACCAACGCGTAGGCATCATCCGAATCGGTCTCCACATCCATGGAAACCACCAGACGGGACCATCCGTTCGAAATGATCTGCTCACGCTGGCTTTCGGGAACGATGTCCACCGGCATGGCCCTGCCGGCCTCGCTGATGTAGGAGGTCACATCGCTCACGTGCGGCAGTTGTTCCACCTCATCCTGCAGGGCCTGCTCGTCCGCCCATCGGCCCTCCGGCACCATGATCACCCATGTCTCCGATTTGCCGAACGCCTCTTCAATATGGTCCGCCTGCACGCGGACGCTGCTGCCGGGGGATGCGAAATCGGACGCCCCGTAGATGAATGCGTTGCGGTCCTGGGCCAGATAGGATGGCACGGCCATGACGGCGATGGCAATCGCGGCGGGCAGGGCCACACGCATGCACGCCTTGGCGAACGCGGAGAACGACGGCATAAGATAGCGATGCTCCAACGCGTTCAACGGCTTGAGGAGGGCGAGGATCAGGCATGGCATGAGCAGCATGATCGAAAGGAAGCTGAACACGATGCCCTTGGCAAGCACGACGCCCATGTTCACACCGATGCCGAAGCGCATGACCGTCAAAGACAGGAAGCCGAAGAACGTCACGGCCGCCGAGCTCAGGATCACCACAAAGCTGCGACGCATGGCCTCGGCCATCGCCTCTTCGGCCGTCGCGGACGGCATGTCCCGTTCCACGCGACGGAAGGTGTGGAGCAGCACGATCGCGTAGTCCATGGACACGGCGAGCTGGAGGATGGCTCCGCAGATCTGGCTGATGAAACTGATCTCCCCCATCACGATGTTCGAACCCATGTTCATGACGATGGCCACGCCGATCACGATGAGGAAGATCACCGGTTCGAACCACGAATGCGAGGTGAGCAGCAGGATGCCCACCACGATGGCCACGGCGACGGCGAGGATGATCAGGATTTCGCGCCCCGTGGACGACTGCGCCTCGGCCGTGGTGACGCCATCGCCGGACATGGAGACCGCGCTCGCCCCATCGTTCGTCGCCGCGGCACGGATGTGCGCGATGGCATCGACCGCCTTGGCGGAGTCGATGGTCAGCTGATACAGGTATCCGTCATCGGTCTTCCACGAGGAGACCGTATCGGCGTCCTGCACGGCCGCCGGCGTCTTGACATCCACAACCGACCCCAGCCACATGACCTCGTCCACGCCATCGATGTCCGCCAGATCATCGGCAAGACGATCGGCCTGAGCCTGTGAAATGCCCTCCGCATACAGACGGGCATTGGGCACGCCGGCGCCGAACGCCGCCTTCATATCGTTGAGCGAAACAACCGACGGCGAGTCCTGCGGCAGGTAATCCGCCATCGAATAGTTGACCTTGACCTGTGGATAGGCGAAGGCGCCGAGCACAGTGAACAACGCGAATACGGCGATCACCCACCGCCGGTGCCGCAGCAGTAGGCGGCCGATTCCCAGTCTCGATTTCACGAATAATTCCTTACATGCGTGTGTTTTACTACATATGTTGTTTTTCGAGATATCATTATGGGAAGTCGAGGGCGTTCGCACAACCGTCATCCCCGCAACGGAATGAGTGATATGCGACACTATTACGCTACACATGTAAGGAAACAGACAATGAATGCGAAGAATGTAATGAAAGAAACAGCTGTAATTTCGCCCAGCGCAAAAGAAGACGATCCCATCACGCCATCCGCGGCCAAGCCGACCATAGCTGACGATGAGGAGCGCATGGACCGACGCACACGACGCACACGGACGGCGCTGCAGAACGCACTGCTGCAGCTGCTGGGCACCAAACCGCTTAACAAAATCACCGTCACCGAACTGACCAGACTCGCCGACGTCAACAGGGTCACGTTCTATGCACATTACCAAGATGTGAAGGAGCTGTTTGACCAAATGCGCACCGAGATGGTGTCCGACTGCGAGCGCATCTTCATCTCGCACATCGCGGAAATGAAGCAGGACAGACTCGGTCCCCTGATCAAAGACATCTTCGTCTACTGCGACACGCACGAACATCTGTTCACGCTACTCACCGGCACGAACGACAGCACCCTGTACGCGGACATCATCGTCATGCTGAGACGAATCTGCACCGAAGCGATGGCGCCGATCGAAACGATGGTGAAGGAGGGCGTCCCGGACGTCGACGCATCTTCCGCACTGCTGCTGCGCCGGGCGGAGGATCTGCGCAACTACCAATTCGACTATATCGCCGGCGGCGTTGTGAGCATACTGAGAGACTGGTTCCAGCGGGGACGACAGGAGCCCATTCCGCTCATGACCGCGCTGGCCACGAACCTCACCGAACAACTGGGACGCCAGGCCTTCGCCCGCAACCTCGCGCTCCTGTAGGCACATTGCCGAGGCACACAATCGAGGCACACAAAAGCCCCCTTGCCATATGAACGGCAAGGGGGCTTTGCTGCCAATCAGTCTTCAGACGCTCAGGCCTTGGCGACCTTCACGTTCAGCTCGTCGCCGGCGGCGATCGTCAACTCAGTGGCGAGCGTCTCATGGGCGATGAGCTCGCGGAACTGCTCGGCCTTCGGCGCGTCGGCGGCCGGGACGGTCAGGTTGAGGCTGATGCGGTCGGCGATGTCCAGATCGGCGGCCTTGCGGGCGTCCTGCACGGCGCGGATCACGTCGCGGGCGTAGCCTTCCGCCTCCAGATCCGGGGTCAGGGCGGTGTCAAGGATCACGAAGCCGCCGGTCGGCAGGGCGGCGGACACGGACACCGACTGCTCGGCGGCGTTCTCCTCCTCCACGCGGTTGATCAGCTCATACTCGCCCTCGACCAGCGCAAGCTCGCCGGACGGGGTCTCCACCACCGGAGCGCCATCCGCACCCACGTGCCAAGCGCCGGACTTGGACGCCTTGATGGCGAACTGCACCTGCTTGCCGAGCCTCGGGCCGGCCGCGCGGGCGTTGACCTTGAGCTCGTGCACAATCTTCAGCCCGTTCGACGCGGCGTTCTCAAGCGTGGACAGCTCAATGTCCTTGACGTTGAGCTCGGACTTGAGGATGCCCTCGTACGCGGCCACGGCATCGGTGTCCTCCACCACCACGGTGAGCTTGGACAGCGGCTGGCGCACGCGGATCTTGGCGGCTTTGCGCAGGGACAGGGTGCCGGAGACGACCTCGCGCACCTTCTCCATGGCGTCGACCAGCTTCGGATCGTCCGCCAGCACGCGGCCCAGCTCGGTCGGCTCGGCGTCCGGATCACCGCCCACGGTCAGGAACGGCCAATCGGCCAGATGCACGGATTCGCCACCGGTCAGACCGCGCCACACGGACTCGGCCTCCATCGGGGCGAGCGGGGCGAGCACGCGCATGAACGTCTCAAGCACGGTGTACAGCGTGTTGAACGCGTTGGCGTCCTCGTTCCAGAAGCGATCGCGGTTGTTGCGGATGTACCAGTTGGTGAGCACGTCAATGAAGTCGGCGGCCTCGTCGCAGGCGTCGGAGATCGCGAACGTGTCCAGCGAATGCTCCACGGAGGCGACCAGGCGACGGGTGCGGGCCAGCAGATAGCGGTCCATCTCCGGCAGGCCTGCCACTTCCTCGGGCTTCAGGGCGCGGGCGTCGAAGCCCTTGCCGCCGTTGGCCGCGTTGGCGTACAGCGTGAAGAAGTAGTAGGAGCTCCACACCGGCAGCATGATCTGACGGACCGTGTCGCGGATGCCCTCGGCGGTGACGATCAGGTTGCCGCCGCGCAGGATCGGCGACGACATGAGGAACCAGCGCATCGCGTCGGAACCGTACTTGTCGAACACGCCGTTCACGTCCGGGTAGTTGCGCAGGTGCTTGGACATCTTCTGGCCGTCGGAGCCGAGCACGATGCCGTGGCAGATCACGTTCTTGAACGCCGGACGGTCGAACAGGGCGGTGGCCATGATGTGCAGCACGTAGAACCAGCCACGGGTCTGGCCGATGTATTCGACGATGTAGTCGGCCGGGAAGTGCTGCTCGAATTTCTCCTTGTTCTCGAACGGGTAGTGGAACTGCGCGAAGGACATGGATCCGGATTCGAACCAGCAGTCGAGCACATCAGTGATGCGGTGCATGTGGGACTTGCCGGTCGGGTCGTCCGGGTTGACGCGGGTCAGATTGTCGATCCACGGACGGTGCATGTTGATGTTGCCGTCCTTGTCGCGCGGGTAGTCGCCAAAGTCGGCCTTGAGCTCCTCAAGGGAACCGTACACGTCCACACGCGGGTACTTCGGATCATCGGACACCCACACCGGGATCGGGGAGCCCCAGAAACGGTTGCGGGAGATCGACCAATCGCGCGCGTTGGACAGCCACTTGCCGAACTGGCCGTCCTTCACGTTATCCGGGATCCAGTTGATCTGCTGGTTGAGTTCCAGCAGACGCGGCTTGATCTTGGTCACGGAGACGAACCAGGAGGAGACCGGCTTGTAGATCAGCGGCGTGGCGCAGCGCCAGCAGTGCGGGTAGGAGTGCACGTAGCTCTTCTCCTGGAAGAGGATCGCGCGCTTGTCCTCGTCGATCTGGGCGAGCGGGCCATCGCCGGCACGCAGATTGCGCAGGATCGGCAGGTTCGCGTCGAACACGTACATGCCTTCGTAGTCGGGGCACTGGGCGGTGAACTTGCAGCCCGCGTCGAGCACGTCGGTGCTCTTGATGCCCTTGGCGTTGAGCGTGTTCATATCGTCCTCGCCGTAAGGTGCCTGATGGACCAGACCGGTACCCTCAACGGTGTCGACGTAGTCGGCGGTGAAGATCGTGTAGCCGTTCGGGCCGGGGATGTGTCCCTCGGACTCGGCTTCGTCCCCCGCGAAGTACGGGAAGACCGGCCAGTAGCGACGACCCTCAAGTTCGGCGCCCTTGAGCTCGCGCACCACCTCGTAGTTCTCGCCGAGCTCCTTGGTGTAGTGCGGCAGCAGATCCTTGCCGAGGTAGAACTTCTTGCCAGCGAACTTGCCTTCGGTGGGCTTGACCTCCACGTAGTCGATGTCAGCGCCGACCACGATGGCGAAGTTGGTGGGCACGGTCCACGGGGTGGTGGTCCAGAACACGGCATAGGCGTCCTCGTCGCGCAGCTTGACGGCCACGGAGACGGTGGTGTCCTGACGATCCTGGTACACGTCGGCGTCCATGCGCAGCTCGTGCGCGGACAGCGGCGTCTGATCCTTCGGGCAATACGGCAGCACGCGGTAGCCCTGATAGGCCAGACCCTTGTCGTACAGCTGCTTGAAGGCCCACATCACCGACTCCATGTACGGGATGTTCAGGGTCTTGTAACCGTGCTCGAAGTCCACCCAACGGGCCTGACGATGCACGTAATCCTGCCATTCGTGCGTGTACTTGAGCACGGAGGCGCGGCAGGCGTCATTGAACTTGTCGATTCCCATCTTCTCGATCTGCTCGACCGAGTCGATGCCAAGCTCCTTCTGGGCCTCAAGCTCGGCGGGCAGGCCGTGGGTGTCCCAACCGAACACACGATTGACCTTGTGGCCCTTCATGGTCTGGTAGCGCGGGATCACGTCCTTGGCGTAACCTGTCAGCAGGTGGCCGTAGTGCGGCAGGCCGTTCGCGAAGGGCGGGCCATCGAAGAACACGAATTCGTTCTGGCTGTGGTCTCCGGAAGGGCGACGCTCCACGGACTTGTTGAAGGTGTCATCCTTGTCCCAGTAGTCAAGGACGGTTTCCTCCATATTGGGGAAGCTGGGGTTCGGCGCGACGTGTGCGGTCTCGCCGCCCTCGTTCGCCTTGGGATATACGTTTTCGCTCACCGCTCGTTCTCCTCGTGACGTGAGTCTTCGTTGTCTGCTCACGAGGACGACGGACAATCCTTGACGGACCGATCGCCGCGGTACCACCTCGTTTGCCGTACGCCACGATCAACTGCCTTCCGTCGCGTACGACCACTTGAGACCGGCTGTGTCGGGCCGGACCCGTCGGTTCTAATAAGCCTTGCGGCCGTTCTTCCGAAAGCTCCCCGCTGATGACGGATCAACGCTCAACGACGCTTACTATAACACCTCCCGCGGCCAGTATGCGACCGTCCGATCATTCCGCACCAGACCATAAGCGATCGTATGGATCAATCTGTATCATGGATGACACGACGTACGATTGATGTGCGTCAAATGGACACAAGCCAAGACTGGGCTGGGCAGACTGGGCTGGGCTAGACTGACTGCAAAGCAAGACCAAGGAGCTTCACATGGCCGATGACAACAAAATCTATCCGGAAGTGGGCGCCGCTCTGCTCAAGGCCCGCAAGGAGGCTGGTCTGACGCAGGATCAGCTTGCCGAACGATCTGGCGTCTCCCGCATCACGATCGCCCGCATCGAGCAGGCCCACATCAACCCCTCATTCCGCACGCTCGAGGCCCTGGCCCACGGCATGGACCGTACTCTCACCATCAGCTTCGACCGGCGCTGACTTCCCCGCTGCCATCCTGACCACCGAGCCGTCAGGCAGGCAGCCCTTCTCGTCATCCTGAGCGGAGCGTCAGCGGAGTCGAAGGATCCTTAACTTCACCCCATGCCTTCCATTCCGCCCAGTTCGCGACGCCAGCCGAGCCGAACCGGGATCAAACCGGGCAAATCCGGTCCCCGCATCCGCGAAACCGGGCAGAACGCGTCCGTTGGGAGCCCAAATCGGCCCCCAGACGACCGGATCCGCCCAGTTTGCAAAACCGGCATCCCGTTCCGCCCAGTTCACGCCCGGTTCGCGTCATCAACCGGGCATCACGGGCGGAGCGCAGCCACGCTCCCCACCATCCTGAACGCTGAGCCGTGAAGCGGAGGACAGCCTCCGTCATCCTGAGCGAGCGGAGCGAGTCGAAGGATCCTTAACACCGCGCACACAGTCAAGGCTCCGCACGCTTCGATCCGGAATGACATGGCGACCGGCTACGCCCGGTTCGCCCCGGCGTCGAACCGAGCCGCAAAATCCGCCGGCAAGCCGTTCGCGCTTTCCTGTCTGCCAGCGGATCACGCAACATGGCGGGCCGCCACTCAGTGCATGGAATTAAGGACCCTTCACCGCGTTCAGGATGACAACACAACCCCACCCCGCCATCCCGGGCGGAGCCAGCCAGCGCGCAGTCGAAGGAACCCCAACCCCGCGCACCGGCAAACCCAACCCGCGGAAAACAAAAAAGGCCCGGAGGGCAAACACCCTCCGGGCCAAACAAAGAAATATTGCGGCGGCGTGCTACTCTCCCACACCCTATCGAGTGCAGTACCATCACCGCGCCAGGCCTTAGCAACCGGGTTCGGAAAGTAACCGGGCGTCACCCCTGGGCCATGACCACCGCAAAACCCCAACACCACACCAG
>NZ_RZNZ01000012.1 GCF_008698145.1 Bifidobacterium vespertilionis | reverse complement strand
CGCACATCTCGCCGCGCGTGGCGTATTCCACGTCCTCGAACACCCATCTGGCCGCGCTCTTCGTGTCCGTCTCCATCTGATCCTCCCGTCGGTCGGTCAGGTGTTGCAACGATCACTAGAGCCCGCCGAGGCGCGGGACGACTCGGGAGGGGGAATTAAGGATCCTTCGGCTTCGCCTTTCAGTGTCCGGCTGCGCCGGACCGTCGCCGCCTTGGCGGCGGTTCGACCGCAACTGCGGTCGGCCTGCAGCCGCGGTTCCATTCGCTTACTGTCGTTCGCCCTCGCCCGCGAACACCGCCGGCATTCGTTCACGGCTCAGCGCCCAGGATGAAGTGCCATCTGCGGTGGCCCACCCACAAACTGGGCAAATCGGGACACTGGATTCGCAAACTGGGCAGATCCGGCATTCTACGACCGATTTTCGGCCTCCAGACGGCAGGATCCGCCCAGTTTGCGCGGCGAGAGGCCCGATCTGCCCAGTTTGCGGCGCGAATTAGACGAACTAGGCGAGAACTGGGCGCAATCGGTCGCCAACCGGGCAAGAACTGGGCAGATCGGGCCGGTTCCGGGACCCGGCGTGACCAGGGGCGTGACACGGCGTGCGGCGTGACGGGGAGCGTGACACGGTGTGGGCACGCCCGGTCACGGGGTGCCGGAATCGTTGGAATAAAGCCATTTTGAAATCCCCGTGACCGGGAATGGACACGCCATGTCACACCCCCGGTCACAACGCACCCCCGGTCACGCACGCCCGATCACACGCCGGTCCACCTTCCGGAGAGAGGTTTGATCCCGAGCGGAAGCCGAAGGGCACAGCGGAAGATCCCTAATATGGGCGGAAAGTCAAGGCGGAAAGTTAAGGATCCTTCGGCTTCGCCTTTCAGTGTCCGGCTGCGCCGGACCGTCGCCGCCTTGGCGGCGGCTCCCTTCGCCTACGGACAGCCCACTGGGCTGTCCGCTTAACGGCTCAGTGCTCAGGATGACGAAGAGGGGCTCCGCTTAACGGCTCAGTGCTCAGGATGACGGAAGCCGTCCCCAGGACGACCGGGGAGCGGGGCCAACCGCGCGTACGGCGGCTACTTCAGCAGGGCTTCGATGGCCGGGACGAGGGCCTTGATGGCCTTGCCGCGGTGGGAGATCGCGTTCTTCTCCTTGGGGGTCATCTCCGCGCTGGTCAGCGGCTCGCCGAAATGGTCCGGATCGTCGCTGGTATGGCCTTCGGGCTGCTCATCCGGCACGAAGATCGGGTCGTAGCCGAAACCATGCTCGCCACGGGCCTTGCGGATCACCACGCCGGGCATGTCGCCAATCTCCACGGTTTCGGATGCCGGGGAGCCCTCACCGAGGAAGCCGGCGGGCACCACGAGCGCGGCGACGCAGCGGAATTTGCCGGTGCGCTTGCTGTCCGGGATGTCCTCGATCTGCGCGAGGAGCAGCGCGTTGTTGGCCAGATCGTGGCCGTGCGCGCCGGCCCAGCGGGCGGACAGGATGCCGGGCGCATTGCCCATCACGTCCACAATGAGGCCGGAATCGTCCGCGATGGCCGGGCAGCCGGTGCGGGCGGCCACATCGCGGGCCTTGAGCAGGGCGTTCTCCTGGAACGTGGTGCCGGTCTCCACCGGATCGGGCAGCTTGAGACTGCCGGCGGAGACGAGCTCCACCTTGGCGGCGTCCTCGCCCAGATCCTCCTCAAGGATGCGGCGGATCTCCACCAGCTTGCCCTCGTTGTGCGTGGCGACGATGAGTTTCATTGCGGTTCCTTTCTTGCGGTTGCGCGGAAGATGAAAGCGGCGAACAGCGGATGCGCCCGGCGAACGGCCGATGCGCGCCGGTCAGTCCTGCGCGAGCGCGGCCTGCTGGGCGGCCTGCAGCTCGGTGTTGCCCTTGGTAGCCAGATCGAGCAGCACGTTGAGCTCATCGCGATCGAACGGGCGGTGCTCGGCGGTGCCCTGGATCTCGATGAACTTGCCGGATCCGGTCATCGCAACGTTCATGTCCGTCATGGCCTTGCTGTCCTCCACATAGGGCAGGTCCAGCATCGGGGTGCCGTCGATCACGCCCACGGACACCGCGGAGACGCTGTCCTGCAGCACGCGGGCGGCCGAACGGATGTGCTTGTGCTGCTCGGCCCAGTTCAGGGCGTCCACCAAAGCCACGTACGCGCCGGTCACCGAGGCCGTGCGGGTGCCGCCATCGGCCTGCAGCACATCGCAGTCGATCTGGATCTGGTTTTCACCCAGCGCCTTCATGTTGACCACGCCCCTGAGGCAGCGGCCGATCAGTCGGCTGATCTCATGCGTGCGGCCGCCGATCTTGCCCTTGACCGACTCGCGATCGGTGCGCTCGGCGGTGGCGCGCGGCAGCATCGCGTACTCGGCGGTGACCCAGCCCAAGCCGGAGTCCTTGCGCCAGCGCGGCACGCCGGCGGTGAACGTGGCCGTGCACATCACGCGCGTGTTGCCGCAGCAGATGAGGACCGAGCCCTCCGGGGCGTCGGTGAAGTGGCGGGTGATGGTGACCGGCCGCAGCTCGTCCACCTTGCGCCCGTCGGGGCGCACCACGGTGTTCATACCGGCCAGCAAATCCTTGATTTCAGTCATATGCAAACTCCTTGATCCTCGTTGACCCTAGCACCCGCGGGGCACACTCGGCGCATGCGCATCAGACGCGCGAACCGGACGCGCCCGGGGACTCGGCGGCGACGATCGGGGCGATCGGCGCGATCACCCGAGCAGAGGCCGGTCGGGCAGGATCTTGTCGATCAGGAACAGGACCAGTCCCAATCCGAAGAACGCGGCCAGATAGGTCACGCAGTTCACGCCGAGCTGCTGCCAGCCGATCGCGGCCACATCCACGAACGGATACGGGTACATCGCCCCGCTGGGCAGCGGCTGGTCCGGGAAGAAGGCCGCGCGGATGAGCACGAACGCCAGATAGACCGGGAAGTACAGCAGCCAGGTGAGCGTGTAGGGCCAGCGGAACCGGCGATGGGCGTCGAACAGCAGGAAGTCGGCCGCGGCGGCGATGGGCGCGATGATGTGCACCAGCGTTGCGGTGGGCAGGCCAAGGATGTACAGCGTGTCCGGACCCATCACCGCCGGGGGCAGCACGAGCCAGGCCACAAGTCCGGTGACGATCATGTACAGCGTGACGCAGCCTTTGAGCCAGGCCGGCGGCTGCTCGCCCTTGACGAGCGTGGCCGCGCCCGCCCAGAGCATCACGAAGGCGAAGGCGATGTTC
Organism: Bifidobacterium vespertilionis; assembly: GCF_008698145.1. Lineage (GTDB taxonomy): Bacteria > Actinomycetota > Actinomycetes > Actinomycetales > Bifidobacteriaceae > Bifidobacterium > Bifidobacterium vespertilionis. Next base: position 104,175 of record NZ_RZNZ01000012.1, on the reverse strand, counting down.
GATTGGTTCGTGAAGTACACCCAGTCCCATGCCTTGGCGCCGGACCACGTGTTGTAGGTGCCCGCGATCGACACGGCCGCGGCGGCCAGACGGAAGATACCCGCAATGAGTCTCATGGTTCCACCCTACCGCGTGGGATGTCGCGCTGCCAGAGCGGAAAGCGGCCGGAAGAGGCCAGGAAGAGGCGCGGAACACGCCGGGTGACTATAAGTCAATCCGACCATAAGCGAGTAGGCTTTTGAGCAAATGCCAAGAAGGAGAGTTTCCATGGGCGCATACACCGATTATTCGCCGGCGCTGATGACCGACATGTACGAATACACCATGCTCGACGCATGTCTGAAGGACGGGACCGCGGACCGCAAGTGCGTGTTCGAGGTGTTCACCCGCCATCTGCCGGAGGGCCGCCGCTACGGCGTGGTGGCCGGCACCGGACGCATCCTGGATGCGCTTGAGCACTTCCATCTGTCCGAGGGCGATTTGAAGTTCCTGTCCGATCGCAAGGTGGTGAGCCCGGAGACGATCAAGTGGCTCGAGAACTTCCGCTTCTCCGGCACGATCAAGGGCTACCGCGAGGGCGAGATGTTCTTCCCGAACTCCCCCATCCTGCAGGTCGAGGGCACGTTCGGCGAGTGCACGCTGCTGGAGACGCTGATCCTGTCCGTGCTGAACTACGATTCGGCCGTCGCCTCCGCCGCGAGCCGCATGGTCTCCGCCGCAAAGGACCGCCCGTGCATGGACATGGGCGGCCGCCGCACCAACGAGTGGGCCGCCGTGGCCGCCGCGCGAGCCGCCGTGGTGGGCGGATTCAAGGGCACCGCGAACCTGCTGGCCGCGCAGATCTACGGGCTCAAGGCGATCGGCACCGCCGCGCACTGCTTCACGCTGGTGCACGACGACGAGCGTCAGGCCTTCCGGTCGCAGATCGCCGCACTGGGCGAGAACACCACGCTGCTCGTGGACACCTACAACATCGAGGAGGCCGTGAAGACCGCCGTGGAGGTGGCCGGCCCGCAGCTCGGCGGCGTGCGCATCGACTCCGGAGACCTCGCATCCCTGGCCCAGCGCGTGCGCAACCAGCTTGACGCCCTGGGTGCCACGAACACCAAGATCACCGTGACGAACGATCTGGACGAGTACGCGCTGGCCGCCCTGCAGACCGCCCCGGTGGACTCCTACGGCGTGGGCACGATGCTGGTGACCGGATCGGGCGCCCCCACCTGCGCGATGGTGTACAAGCTGACCGAGCGCGAGGGCGCGGACGGGGTGATGACCCCGGTGGCCAAGAAGAGCAAGAACAAGGCCACGGTTCCGGGCCGCAAGCTCGCCTTCCGATCGTACGAATACAATCTGGCCGATTGCGAGCACATCATCTCCGGCTCCGAAAAGGCCCTGGCCGCCTATCAGCCGAATCCGGAGTGGAAGAACCTGCTCGTGGACTATGTGGACCATGGCACGATCGACCCGCAGTATCAGGGCCACGATGCGATCATGGCCGCGCATGAATACCGTGCCAAGGCGCTGGCCGAGCTGCCGATCACCGCGCAGTCGCTGATGAAGGGCGAGCCGGTGATTCCTACGGAGACTACGGTCCTGTAGGACCTCCGTCCCGCAGGAATCCGTCGCCGCCTTAGCGGCGGCTCCCCTCGCCTGCGGACAGCCCACAGGGCTATCCGCACACGGCACGCCCTACGGAGACTACGGTCCTGTAGGCCTCGGTTTCCGTCATCCTGAGGGAAGCGCAGCGGAGTCGAAGGATCCTTGGCCTTGCGCACAATGCCCAGAATCCTTCGACTTCGGCGTCCCACCTCCGCTCAGGCATCCGATCTGCTCATTCTGGGCCGCATTTTGACCAAAATGAGCAGATCCGATGCGGTAGATGTGTTCCGAGGGCTCCCAGGCATCGGATCCGCTCACTTTGACTGGAGCGGAACGCAGAATGAGCAGATCCGATGCCTAGCAGACGAATTTCCGGCGCCACACAGCGGATTTGCTCATTCTGGCGAACAAAGCGCACAAAGTGAGCAAATCGGATGCGGTAGATGTGTTCCGAGGACTCCCAGGCATCGGATCCGCTCACTTTGGATGGCACAGGGCACAGAATGAGCAGATCCGATGCGGTGGACACGTTGCGGGAGCTCCTAAACATCCAATCCGCTCACTTTGACTGGAGCGGAACGCAGAATGAGCAGATCCGATGCCTAGCAAACGAATTTCCGGCGCCACACAGCGGATTTGCTCATTCTGCGAACAAAGCACACAAAGTAAGCGGATCGGATGACGTCGGAAAGGGACGTGTTGCCAACGGAGGCTGTGCACACGCCGGCAACACGGGGCGGGCGGCGGCACCGGCCGGTACAGTGGGAGGTGCAATTCGCTCAACCCATCAAAGGAGAACGACATGAGTGAAGCACAGCCCTGCGGATACTGCGACGAAGGCGAGGCGCTGGCCGCGTTCGGCATCAAGATCATGGACCTGCCGGCCTCCAAGCTGGTGCTGTTCAAGGAGCAGAGCCACCCGGGCCGCGTGATCGTGGCATCGAAGTTCCACGTGGATGAGATCGTGGACCTGTCCAAAGAGGATCGCGAGGCGTTCCTGGAGGACGTGAACCGCGTGGCCGAGGCGACGCACGCCATCTTCCACCCGGACAAGATCAACTACGGCGCGTACGGCGACACCGCCCACCACCTGCACTTCCATCTGGTGCCGAAGTACCACGAGGACGAGTTCGAGTGGGGCACCACCTTCGCCATGAATCCCGATCGCGAATACCTCACCGATGAGGCGTACGACGAGATGATCGCCAAGTACAAGGCGGCGCTGGCCTGATATCCCACTTGGTAGGCCAAGACGCCTGACCAAGACAATCGCATTTGGGGAGGGGGCGGCCCGGGCACATCATCGACCCGGACCGCCCCCATCCATATGCATGCCCTGCGCGCCGACGGACGACCGGCGGGGCGACGGCGTTCAGGCGATCAGTGCAGCATCTCCTCATAGATGCGCTTGCAGTCGGGGCACACCGGGTACTGGGACGGATCGTGCTTCGGCACCCACACCTTGCCGCACAGGGCCACCACCGGGCGACCGGTCATGCGCGATTCGGCGATGCGCTCCTTGGAGACGTAGTGGGCGAATCGATCGGCGTCACCGCCATCGTCCTTGCGGGTCTCCTCCTTCGTTTCGGGGCGCTCGAGCACCGCGGTTCCGGTGCCCTGGTCCGGGGAGGACAGCGGGCTGACCGGATCGGACAGCTCGTCAACGCCGACGGCAAACTCTCGCGTGATTTCCATGATCACTCCTCATTTCACATTCATTGGCATTCGATCGTACAATGCCCCGCCTCCATCATAGATTGCCGTCCGTTTCCCCGCGATTCCGCCCAGTTCCCCGCCACGCGGTAATCTTGGGCGTATGACAATCGCAGTATGCCCAGGCTCGTTCGACCCCGTCACCGCAGGACATTTGGACGTCATCGAACGATGCACGCAGTTCTTTGACGAAGTCCACGTGGTGGTGGCCGTGAACGCCGCGAAGACGCCGATGTTCTCCGTGGAGACCCGCACCAGCGTGATCCGGCGCGCGCTGGACAAGGACGGCTTCCCCAATGTGAAGGTGGCCTCCACCAGCGGCCTGATCACAGAATACTGCAAGCAGGTGGGCGCCGAGGTGATCGTCAAGGGCCTGCGCCAGAACGGCGACTATGAGGCCGAGCTCGGCATGGCCCTGGTCAACCGCAAGCTCGCCGGCATCGAGACGCTGTTCCTTCCCGCGGACCCGGTGCTTGAGCACATCTCCAGCTCCATCGTCAAGGACGTGGCCCGTCACGGCGGCGATGTGACCGGCATGGTACCCAGCTGCATCGTGCCGATGCTGGCCGAGGCCGTGAAGCATGAGGCCGAGCGCAGGAGGGAGGCCCGCTGATGGCCGACGACGAAAAGCGAACGATGCAGTTCTCCGTGGACGGCATCGACCGGCTGCAGGATGACGACACCGGCGAGGCCCACACCGTTGAGGTGCGATCGGCCTCGGTGGTGGACGCCGATTCCGCGTTCCGCGCCGGTCAGCCCGAGCAGGGGACGCGGTCCGTACAGGAGGCGCAGCCGTCGCAGCGCAACCAGCCGGCGCAGCCCAGCCAGTCGGTTCAGGACGACGATGCCGACGACGACACCGGCGAGGCGGCCATCGCCTCCGTATCCACGGACACATTCGTGATGATGCCGCAATCGGCCCCGCGCAAGGCCGCCGAGCATGTGGAGGATCCGCAGCCGGCCGGCGCTCCGCCGTCGTTCGCCGTGCCGGCCGCGTTCCCGGCGCAGACGCTGCCCGGCGAGGCGCCGAGCGACGATCGGGTACCGCAGGATCAGGAGCCGGCGGCGCAGAATGATCGCACGGCGCAGAAAGATTGGGCCGCAGACGATCGCGCCGCACAGGACGATGGGAACGCGCGCCCAGCCCCCGCGCAGGACGCCTCCGAGCGCCGCCCGCGCCACGCCGTGATGCCGGAGATGCCCGATCTGCGCGTCAGGTCCGGCGACGATCTCGACTCCGCGGCCGACCAGTCGCGCAACGAATTCACCACCGTGTACGACATCCTCGACGCGATCGAGGCCACGCTCAACGAGGGCAAGCCCGGCCTGTTCACCCCGAATCTGGTGAAGGTGGACCGCGACCAGCTCTCCGGGCAGATCGAGGATCTCAAGAAAAAGCTGCCCGTGCAGCTCGAACGCGCCAGCGCCCTGATGCGCGAGGCCGAACGCCGGCTGGCGGGCGCGCAGACCCAGGCCAGCGCGATCGTCGCCTCGGCCCAGTCGCGCGCGGCGGACATGATCAAGGAGGCCAACGAGCAGGCACAGTTCCTGGCCGGGCAGGAGAACGTGGTGGCCCTGGCCCAGACCAAGGCGCGCACGATCGTGGACACCGCCCAGGCCAAGGCCGACCGCCTCACCCAGGGCGCGGACAAGTACTGCACCGAGGTCATGGAGTCGCTCGACCAGCAGCTTGACAAGCTCAAACAGGACGTGCACGCCGGCCTCAACGTGCTGTACACTCGCCAGCAGCGCGCGGCGCAGGAGTACGCGGCCGCGCAACAGCAGAACAACACCCAGCCGTCTGAGCAGGAGGAGCAACGATGAGCCGCACTGAAGATTCCCCGTGGGCCGTATCGGTCGCGCAGATCGCCGGCCGTCCCGGCGAAAGCAAGGAGATCGACGCCGTGTTCCCCGCGCCCAGCGGCATCGGCGACGATGTGGTGGGCGTCGATGAGGGCGCCGATGTGACCGTGACGGGCAGCTTCGATTCGATCGTCGACGGCATCATCTTCACCGGCCGCGTGAGCGCCCCGGCGCACGCCGAGTGCACGCGCTGCCTCAAGCCGATCGAGCACCCGTGGACGGCCGATGTGACCGCGTTCTTCCCGCTTGAGGACACGCGCAGGGACAACCGCAAGGGCGAGGTGGAGATCATCGCCGGCGAGGACGAGTCCGAGGACACCTACCCGCTGAGTGCGGACGGTTCCTTCGCGGACATCGAGGCCCTGCTGCGCGACACGCTGGTGGAGGCCCTGCCCCTGCAGCCGCTGTGCAGGCCCGACTGCTTGGGCCTGTGCTCGCAGTGCGGCGCGGACCTCAACGAGGATCCCGATCATCACCACGACATGCCGGACATCCGCTTCGCCGAACTAGCCGATCTCAAGGCCAGGCTGGAAGCCGAACAGGGCAAGTGACGAACGAAACGCGGACGAAGCGCCGATCGGATTGGACAATGTTCACAGCTTGCGCTACACTTCTGAACGCTTAAGCTCAATATCGTTCGAACGACAAAAGAGGAAATAACATGGCTCTGCCTAAGTACAAGACTTCGCGCGCCAACACGCATACGCGCCGGTCGGCTTGGAAGGCTTCCGCCGTCCAGACCATCAACTGCCCGAACTGCGGCGCTCCCGCACTGGCCCACGTGGCGTGCCCGAACTGCGGTTCCTACCGCGGCCGCGTCTACCGCGAGGCCATCAGGTCCGCCCACACCAAGTGACGGCTTGACAGCATCATGAAAAGCCCTGCCATCGACGGGTGGCGGGGCTTTTTGCTATCCTGCGCCGGCCGGGCCGATCGCCCCACGGAGAAGTCCGCGTACGGGGGGCTCGCGGCACCGGAAAGTCCGCGCACGACGATAGGGATTGACATATGACTGAGGAACACAAGGAACACATCATCGAGCACGCCGAGTCGAGCGCCGGCGAACACTCCAAGGACGCGCTGCTCAAGCGCCTGGGCACCACGATCAGCCCCGATCTGCTGATCCAGGCCCTCACCCACCGCTCCTTCGCGCACGAGCACCCGGGGGTCAAGCACTACGAACGCCTGGAATTCCTGGGCGACGCCGTGCTGGAGCTCGTGGCCACCGAAACCCTGTACAAGACGCATCCGGACATGACCGAAGGCCAGCTGGCCAAGATGCGCGCCAAAGCCGTGAGCGAGGAGGCGCTGTCCGCGATCGCGCGCGAGAAGCTGCAGGTGGGCCCGTACATCCTGCTCGGCCATGGCGAGCTGGAGCAGGGCGGCCAGGACAAGAGCTCGATCCTGTGCGACATCGTGGAATCGCTGATCGGCGCGACCTTCATCGAAAACGGCATCGACGAGGCCCGCAAGGTGGTGCACCGGCTGGTGGACGACACGCTGGTCGAGGTGGCCACCGAGGGCCCGGCGCTCGACTGGAAGACCTCGCTGACCGTCAAGGCGCACCAGATGGGACTTGAGGAGCCGCGCTACCGCATGCGCGTCAGCGGCCCGGAATACGCGCTGGAGTTCACCGCGAAGGTGACGGTGGGCGCGCGCGACGAGCTGATCGGCACGGGCAAGGGCACGTCCAAGCGCAAGGCGCAGCTCGCCGCCGCGGAGATGGCGTGGCACACGCTGGATGATCGGGACAAGGCGCGCAAATCGCACAAGGCGGCCGGGGCCGCGCAGACCGCCGAGCCGGCCGGCACCGCCGAATCGGACAAGCCCGCCGAATAGCGCGAACAAGCCTGAATAACGCGAACAAGCCCGGACGACCCGGACACCCGCACGGCCCGCCGCCCGTCTCAATGTGGGAGACGCGCGGCGGGCCGCTGTCTGCCCAGCGCCTACACTGGAACAATACGAACGCGCCCTGCGCCATAAGCGGTTGGGCGCCGTTGCGTCGCAACGTCCCGCGCCCATCCTCGCGGGGGATCAGTCGGCGCCGCATGATTCACAGACTTGATGGAGAAGAGACATCATGGCTACACCCACCCCTTTGCAGGCATTCAGCGCATTGCCCAAGACGACACCCGCCGCGGATAGGCAGACGATCGTCAACGGCGAGAAGATGACCGGCGCCAAGGCGCTGGTCCGATCGCTTGAGGATCTGGGCGTCCAGGACGTCTTCGGCATCCCCGGCGGCGCGATCCTGCCCGTCTACCACGAGATCAACGACCAGACCAAGTTCCGCTTCGTGCTCATGCGCCACGAGCAGGCCGCCGGTCATGCGGCCGAGGGCTACGCCGTGGCGACCGGCCGCGTGGGCGTGTGCCTGGTGACCTCCGGCCCGGGTGCCACCAACGTGGTCACCGCCATCGCCGACGCCAACATGGATTCGGTGCCGATGGTGGTCATCACCGGCCAGGTGGGCGTGCCCGCGATCGGCACGGACGCCTTCCAGGAGGCGGACATCGTGGGCATCACGTACCCCATCTCCAAGCATTCCTTCCTGGTGACGCGCGCGCAGGACATCCCCCGCGTGCTCACCGAGGCGCACTACATCGCCCGCACCGGCCGTCCCGGCCCGGTGGTGGTGGATCTCACCAAGACCGCGCAGGTGGGCGAAATGTACTACTCGTGGCCGCAGCGCATGATCCTGCCCGGCTACAACCCCACCCTGAAGGCGCACGGCCACGTGCTGCGCGACGCCGCCAAGCTGTTCGCCCAGTCCTACCGCCCGGTGCTCTACGTGGGCGGCGGCGCGGCCCGTTCCAACGCCGGCGAGCTCGTGGCGAAGCTGGCCGAGGTGACCGGAGCGCCGATCGTGACCACCCTGCCCGCGCGCGGTGTGGTCCCAGATTCCGATCCGCACAATCTGGGCATGCTGGGCATGCACGGCACGATCGCGGCCACCGGCGCCGTGCAGCGTTCCGATCTCCTCGTGGCGATCGGCGCACGATTCGACGACCGCGTGACCGGCAAGCTGGACGCCTTCGCGCCCACGGCCCGCGTGATCCACATCGACATCGACCCGGCGGAGATCGGCAAGAACCGCGTGCCGGACGTGCCGATCGTGGGCGACGTGTCCACCGTGCTCACCGATCTCATCCCCGAGATCGAACGCACGCAGGCCATTCAGGGCAAGCCGAACCTCAAGCCGTGGTGGGATCAGCTCGACGGTCTGCGCACCAAGTACACGATCCATTACGATGAGCCTGAGGATCAGCCGACGGACGGCTCCCTTTCCCCGCAGTGGGTGGTCGAGCAGCTGTCCAAGAGCGCCGATCCGTCCACGATCTGGGTGTCCGGCGTGGGCCAGCACCAGATGTGGGCCGCGCAGCTGGTGGACTTCGAGCATCCGAACTCGTGGATCAGCTCCGGCGGCCTTGGCACGATGGGCTTCGGCCTACCCGCGGCGATCGGCGCCTCGGTGGGCTCCCACCGCGTGTTCGAGGGCAAGAAGCCGGTGTGGCTCATCGACGGCGACGGCTCCTTCCAGATGACCAGCGAGGAGCTGGCCGCAGCGTTCCTGGACCATGCGCCCGTGAAGATCGCGATCCTCAACAACTCGGTGTACGGCATGGTCCGCCAGTGGCAGACGCTGTTCTACCAGCACCACTACTCGCAGACCAACCTGATGGACGGCGAGGCCCGCAAGGACACGCCCGCCACGGAGTTCGTCGACGTGCCCGACTTCGTCAAGCTCGCCGAGGCCTATGGCTGCGTGGGCATGCGCGCGTTCACGAAGGAGGAGGCGATCAGCGCCATCCAGCGCGCCAACGAGATCAACGACCGTCCGGTCCTCATCGACTTCCGCGTCTACAAGGACGCGATGGTATGGCCGATGGTGTCCGCCGGCGCCTCGAACGACACGGTGACGTACCGCCCGGGCGTCAACCCGCTGGTGAACAAGCCGGCCGGGACGGATCAGGCAGCTTCGGATGTGGTCGCCTCGGGCACGACCACCTCGGGCGAGGCCGACGCCTCGAACGCCGACTGAGAACGAAAGCAACGTAAGGAGAATCCCATGGCAGCTGTGTATCCCGCATCCCAGCCCGGTTCCGAGCGTCACACGCTTTCGGTGCTGGTGGAGAACCGTCCCGGCGTGCTCGCCCGCATCGCCGGCCTGTTCGCCCGTCGAGCCTTCAACATCAATTCGCTGTCCGTCTCCCCCACCGAGCGCCCGGATATCTCGCGCGTCACGGTGACCGCGGACGTGGACCGCGTTCCGCTGGAGCAGATCATCAAGCAGCTCAACAAGCTGCTGCACGTGCTCAAGATCGTGGAGCTGGACCCGAACACCACGGTGGAGCGCGAGCTGGTGCTCATTAAGGTTGCGGCCGATCAGTCGAACCGCTCCGATGTGCTGGAGATCGTGCGTCTGTTCCGCGTGCGCGTGGTCGATGTGAACCCCGAGTCGCTGACCATCGAGGCCACCGGCGCGGAGGGCAAGATCGACGCGCTGCTGGGTCTGCTGGAGCATTACGGCGTGATCGAGCTGGTGCGTTCCGGCGCGGTGGCCGTGACCCGCGGCCCGAAGGCGCTGAGCGAAAAGGTCCTAGGCTCGGAAATCACGGGACGCTGAGCCCAGTGGGCTCAGCGTGGCGTGAGCAGGCCAGGTGCCTGCGAACCGCTGAATAGAGCGCGGCCGCAAGGCCGCTCCGCTAGAGGGACGGGCGCGGTGCGCCTAGCGTGGCGAGAGCGCGCCCAGTGCACGCGAACCGCACGGGCAGAGCGCGGCCAGCAGGCCGCTCCGCTAGAGGGACGGGAGCAGTTGGTTTTGCCGCAAACCCGTTCGCCCGATAGTCGTGAAATGATTCGGCGGCTTACGCCCAGTGCGCGCGAACCGCTGAATCAGAACCCAACAGGGCTGATCAACAACATGTTGATCAGCCCTTTTTTCATATCCCCCTCCCCCTCTTCCCCATCCGCCCTCCCGACTGTCCACGGAACTCGAATTTCCAATCCAGACCGGCGGAATTCCAACGGCATGATTGAAAAAATCGAGTTCCGTGGACGGCCTCCCTGCATGACCTCCCCGCGCAATTTCCCCGCACGGCACGCCGCCCAATTTCTACAAGATTTATTGTACAATATTTCTTGTAAATCATGGAAGGAGGGTTGACCGTCATGCAGGAACCGCGCGAGAACACCGATAGAACCGTGCACAAGGTCACCGATTTCGCCCAGCTCAAGGCACTGTCGCACCCCACTCGCATGCGCATGCTCACCCTGATGAGCAACGAGCGCCCGTACATGGTGAGTGAGATCGCCATGGCACTCGGCGAATCGGCGGGCACGATCAGCCACCACCTACGGCAGCTCAAGAAGGCCGGCGTCGTCATGCAGGTGCCGTCACCGGACGGCGACGGGCGCAAAAGCTGCTGGCAGGCCGTCGGCGAGGGGTACGAACTCAGCGTCGACGCCAAGGATGCATCGGCCGTCGCGCAGGCACTGGATCAGGCGGGCGCCGAGTTCCTTCAGGCCGGCAGGGAACGCTACCGGGCGGCAGCCGATTCGCTGCCCGCAGAGTGGCGCGATCCCGGATGTGAGACCAGCTCGGTGATTCTGCTCACCGCCGAGGAATACGCGCAGATGTCCGCCGAGCTTCTGGCAGTCACCCGAAAATGGACGCAGCGCAATCTCACGCATCGGGAAGGCGACGGATCGCAGCCCGTGATGCTCGCCACCGAACTGTTCAAGTGGATTCCATGACCGGTTAGCCGCGCCCCGCAGCGCGCGACCGCGCCCAACCCGTTCCAGCACCGCACCCGCCACCGCCCGCGCCGCACCGCATGTGCGCCCGGGCGTGCGCAAGCATACCCAAAACCACCCCGTCAAGGCAAAGATCCGAGGAATCCCCATGCATTCCGAAGCACAACCCGCAGCGCGCACGCCCCTCTGGCGCAATGCGCAATACCGCCGCTGGTTCGCCGCGGACACCGCGGCAGCCATGGGCATGGCTATGAAGTCGTTCGCCATTTCGCTCGTCGCCTTTTCGCTCACGCAGTCGCTCGCGCTGTCCGGCTGGCTGGGCACGGCCACCATGATCGCCTCGCAGGGGGCGGGCATATTCGGCGGCACGGTGGTCGACCGGCACGACCGCAGAACGCTCATCATCATCAACGCGCTGTGCGGCATGGCACTGTGGGGTCTGGCATTCGCACTGTTGGCGCTTAATCTCCTGAACTTCGCGGCGTTCGCCGTCATCACGGTCGTGGCCTCCACAATCAACGGACTGCTCCAGGGAGCCACCAACGCCATGCTGCGGTCGATCATTCCGACCGAACAGTACCCGAAGGCACAGAGTCTCAATCAGGGCCGCGATTCGGTGATCAGTCTCGCCGGCTCGCCGCTCGGGGGCGTGCTGTACACCTTTGCGCCGTGGCTGCCGTTCGCGGTCTCATCACTCATGTACGCGCTCTCCGGGGCAAGCGCGACCCGCCTAGCGGACACCGGCAACGGGGACCATGGGGACAACGGGGAGCCGCCGGCCGCGCACGGGTCGTTTCTCGCCGATTTCGCGGCAGGGTGGCGCTGGACGCTGCGCCGCCGCACGCTGCTGACGCTCACGGCGATAGCCTCGCTGGTAAACCTCGGCATCAACGGCATTTTCGCCACGGTGAACCTGCATCTGGTAGGTACGCACGTCGATGCAGTGCGCATCGGCCTGGTGGAGATGGCGATGGGCGCTGGCACGCTGCTGGGGGCCCTGATTGCCGCGAAGGTCGCCGACCGAATGCCGCTGGGCACGGGCATGGTCGTCGTTTCCACGGTGGCGCTGGCCACGCTGGCTCCGATGCTGTTCAGTGACGGTTATGCCGTGGTGCTGGTCTGCGCCCTGCTGGTCAGCGTGCCGATCCCGGTCGTCAATTCGCTCATCATGGGCTTCGTGTTTGCCAAGGTGCCGTCCGACATGCAGGGACGGGCGGGATCGGCGCTGGGGCTGCTGTGCATGCTACCGGCGCTGTTCTGCTCGGCGATCGCCGGCTCGCTGCTGCCGCTCGTCGGATTCGGCGCCACGATCGGCCTGTTTCTGGCGGTACTGGCGGTCAACGTGGCGATCGTGCTGGCCAAGCCGACGGTCCGGTCGCTGCCGGCAGCCGACCGGTGGGACGAAGTGACGCTGTGATGCGGCGACCGGATCGCCACGCGAGCCCCGCATTGAGGAACCGCCTGCCGACACGCGGAGCAATCGATCGAACATTTGTGCTAGCATAGTGCTTGCATTCAATGACAGCACAATGCTAGCACAGGAGGGGCCATGACCACGAAGCCAGCCGAAAAGGGCAACACCATCACCATCAGAAAGATGTCGGACGAGAACATCGCAGCACTCAAGCAGGCCGCTGCGGAGAACAACAGGTCCATGGAGGCGCAGGCACGGTCGGTGCTGGAGGATTATCTGGCGCAGTATGTGAGCCGCAGGATTCTCAGCAATGCCGATCTGGTTCAGGAGATGTGGAAATTGCTGGACGGAGAAGGCCTGGGACCGGACGAAGACCTTGTTCCGCCGCGAGATAAGTACATGCGCCCCGTTGATCTGGGGGAATGATGATCATCCTCGACACCAATGTCATCAGCGAGATCCTCAAGCACACCAACAGCGATCCGCACGTCATCGATTGGTTCATCGGCATTGGCCGCGATGAGGCCTACACCACGGCTGTGAATACAGCCGAACTGCTCTATGGCCTTGCCCTTGTTCCGCAGGGACGGCGACGATTCGCGCTTTCACGGACCATCAACGATTTCATTGAGCAATACCGCGACTATACGATCCCATACGACATTCGCGCAGCAGTACATTATGCCGCAATCGTCGCCCAAAGACGAGAGGAGGGCCACCCGATTAGCGTGCAGGATGGAATGATCGCGGCGATTGCGCGGGCCAATGGCGCCTCACTGGCCACGCGCAACGTCAAGGACTTCGAAGGAACGGGGGTGAAACTGATCAATCCATGGGATGCCGACCATGAACCCGAACGCGGGTGAAGACCGATCGCGACCCTTCCGGCAGTTCTGCCGGAGCCGGCATCTCTGAAACCTGCAGTCCGTTCCGGCCCTCACTCACCCAGCTGCTCGGACAGCTCAAGCCATTCGGCCTCGAGGTCATCGCTCTCCGAGTTGATGGCGGACAGCTGCCCGTTGAGCTTGTTGAGCCCCTCATAGTCGGACGGGTCATGCGCGGCCATCTCCTGCTCAAGGGCGTCCTTCTGCTCCTCCAGCTTGGCGATCTTGCGCTCGATGGCGCGGACGCGCTTGCTGGCTTCGTGGTAGGCCTTGCCGGCGAGCTTCGGCTGGTCAGAGGCGGAATCCGAAGAGCTGGAAGCGGAACCGGATGCGGACGCACCGTCGGAAATGGATGCGCCGGAAACGGCAGGCTGAGCAGGCGCGTTCTTGGCCTTCTCGATCATGTCCAGATAGTCATCCACGCCACCGGGCAGATGGCGGACCTTACCGCCGATCAGCGCGAACTGCTGATCGGTGACGCGCTCGAGCAGGTACCGGTCATGCGAGACGACAATCAGCGTGCCGGGCCAGGTGTCGAGCAGGTCCTCCATGACGGCGAGCATGTCCGTGTCCAAGTCGTTGCCGGGCTCGTCCATGATGAGCACGTTCGGCTCGTCCAGCAGGATCAGCAGCAGCTGCATACGACGCTTCTGGCCACCGGACAGGTCGCGGATCGGCGTCATGAGCTGCGCAGAGGAGAAACCAAGTCGCTCCATGAGCTGACCGGGGGTGACTTCCTTGCCATCCACGATGTAGCTCGGCTTGTAGCGGGACAGGACCTCCTTGATCTTGTACTTGCCCAGTTTCTCGAGCTCGTCGAGGCGCTGGGAAAGCACCGCAAACTTCACGGTCTTGCCAATGTTCACATGGCCGAGCGTGGGCGTGAGCGAGCCGTCGATCAGCTTCAGCAGCGTGGACTTGCCGGCACCGTTCGCACCGACGATGCCGAATCGGTCGCCGGGACCGATCAGCCAGGTCACATCGTCGAGCACCTTGCGGCCGGTGACCGTGACCTTGCTGGCCGCGGAGGTGACAGGGACGGGCTCGTCATCGGCGCCGGAAGCGGCTCGGTCAGAGGCGGCATGATCAGAAGCGGCCTGATCAGAGGCTACCTGACCGGACTCAGTCGCGCCGGGTTCAGCCGCTGAGCCGGACTCAACCGCCGAACCGGACTCGTTCTGCCCCGATGTGGAAAGGCTTGCGGAGGCATCGTCAGCTGGAGTGACACCGGCGTCGATCAGACGCGGGTCGTTCATATCGTCCACGGCGAGCTCCACAGAGCCGTACACCTTGGGCTCGGAGTACAAGGCGGGCACGATGTCGCCACCGTTCGAAGCGGCATCCTCGCGGGCCACCGAGCCGTGGGTGTGAGCGAACACCTGCGTCACGTCGATCAGGTCCACGACCTGCTTGCCCAGACGGGAGGTGGCCATCTGCCTGAGCTCAATGGAGTTACGCATCGGCGGCACGTCGGCGATCAGCTCGCGAGCGGCCTTGACATGGAACTTCTGCTTGGTGGACCGGGCACGGGCACCGCGGGACAGCCAAGCCAGCTCCTTGCGGGCCAGATTGCGTCGGCGCTCCTCGCGCACGTCGGCCTGTCGATCGCGCTCGACGCGCTGCATCATGTACGCGCTGTAGCCGCCCTCGAAGGGGTCGATCACCCCGTCGTGCACCTCCCACATGGACTCGCATACCTCATCGAGGAACCAGCGGTCGTGCGTGACGATCAGGAATGCGCCCTGACCGGCCGGCCAGCGATTGCGCAGGTGCTCGGCGAGCCAGTGGATCGTCACCACGTCCAGATGGTTGGTAGGCTCGTCCAGCGCAAGGATGTCCCAATCCTTGAGCAGCAGTCGGGCCAGATCCGCACGGCGACGCTGACCGCCGGACAGGGAACCGACGGTGGCGTTGAGGTCAATGCCGCCGAGCAGCGCCTCCACGATCTCGCGCGACCGGGTTTCGGCGGCCCACTCGTAGTCCTCGCGCCCCTCGAGCGCGGCCTCGCGCACTGTGGCGTTATCGTCCAGCGGATCGCGCTGCGACAGCATGCCGAAGGTCAGGCCGTTGCGCTTGGTCACACGACCGGAATCGGGGGTCTGCGTGCCCTCGAACAGCTTGAGCAGTGTTGACTTGCCATCGCCGTTGCGGCCCACAATGCCAATGCGATCGCCTTCGAAAACACCCTGCGTCACATCCGTGAAAATGGTTTTGGTGGCAAAGGCAAGCGATACGCGTTCAAGTCCCAGATCATAAGTCGGCATAATGCACCAATGTAGCGTCACGCCTAGGCATCACATTGGGATCATCGCTCCGGCAGATCCTCTCGTCATCCTGAGCGCAGCGTTCCTCTCGCTGTCATCCTGAACGCAGCGTTCCTCTCGCTGTCATCCTGAGCACGGCGAAGGATCCTTGGTGTTTTGCACTATGAAACGTGTGCGGAAGGTTAAGGATCCTTCGCTGCGCTCAGGATGACACAAGAGGCTCAGGATGACACGAGAGGCTCAGGATGACACCGCAAGGGCATGGCACTCAGGATGCGAGCGCGGTGGCGTAGGTGCTGCATCGGGCCGCGAAGCCGGAGAAGACCTGCTCGGCAAGCGGCTGCAACGTGGGGTTGAATTCGGCGAATTGGTCGCGCAGCTGGGATTTCGAAAGGCCAACGGCCTTGAGGTCCTTGACCATCGACGGCTCATCGAGCCACTCCTCGAGCAGTGTGGCGGTCACCTCGAGGTGGAACTGCATGCCGAGCGCGGAACCAACGCGGAACGCCTGAACCTTGGTACCGGACGTGCGCGCGAGCAGTTGCGCCCCCTCGGGCAGCCCCACAACGTCGTTATGCCAGTGCAGCACACTGATCTGTTTGTCCCACATGGAGAAGAAATCATGCTTATCCACACGCTTGATCGGCGCGAATCCGATCTCCGGCGCCGGCCCCTTGGACAGCTTGGCGCCCAGCGCGGTGGCGATGATCTGATGTCCCAGGCACACGCCAAGCACCGGCTTGCCCACGCTCACCGCGGCGCGCACCAGCTTCGACTCGGCCTTCAGCCCGGGATAGTCGTCAAAATCGAGCGCGCCCATCGGGCCACCCATGACCACCAAACCTGCGACGTCCTTGAAATCGGGCAGGTCGGGGTTCTTTTCCGACGTGATGTTCAACGTCTGGTGCTCCAGACCGAGATCCTCAAGATTCTGCAGGATCCGGCCCGGGCGCTCCCAGTCGACATGCTGAAGAATAAGCACTTGCGATTTGGCCATGGCAACCATTGTGTCACCCCGCCATTACCTTACCCGTTACCACGCGGTTGCATCAGCCGCCGCCCGTCGGATCACGGGTTGCGCTTGTCGGGTTTCGCGCATACGCTCATGACTATGGGAACAAGCCAAGAACCGCAGAATTTCAACACTTCCGCAGCCAAGGAACCGGGCGCACACCCCGTCGCCCGCGCTGCGGCGGAACTCAAGCTGTACGACACGGCATCGCACGCCGTCTCCACCTTCACGCCAATCAAACCCGGCAAGGTGGGCATCTACGTATGCGGCGCCACCGTGCAATCGTCGCCGCACATCGGCCACATGCGCGCGGCCGTGGCCTTCGACGTGGTGCGTCGCTGGTTCATGAGGCTGGGCTACGACGTCACGTTCGTGCGCAATGTGACGGACATCGACGACAAGATCCTGGACAAGGCGGCCGCCGCCGGCCAGGAGTGGTGGGCGCGCGCCTACTACTACGAGCGCGAGTTCACGCACGCCTACGAGACGCTGGGCGTGCTGCCACCCACCGTTGAGCCGCGCGCCACCGGCCATGTGCCGGAGATGGTCGCCCTGATCCAGAAGATCATCGACAACGGCCACGGCTACGTAGTCAAGGACGCCAACGGCAATCCGACCGGCAACGTGTACTTCGACGTGGCAAGTTGGCCGGCGTACGGCGAGTTGACCCATCAGAAGGGATCGGCCGAAGTGGATGAAGCCGCCGCGGTGGCCGATCGCATGGGCCCGTCCGTCGATGCGACCGGCGACGACAAGTACAACCCCGTCGATCCGGCGGACGCCTCCCCGGACAAGCATGATCCGCGCGACTTCGCCCTGTGGAAGGCCCCGAAGGACACCGATCCGGTCACCGCGCGCTGGGCGACGCCGTTCGGCGTGGGCCGCCCCGGCTGGCACATCGAATGCTCCGCCATGAGCCACCGCTACTTGGACGGCATGTTCGACATCCACGGCGGCGGTTTGGATCTGCGCTTCCCACACCACGAGAACGAAATGGCCCAGACCCGCGCGGCCGGCTACGACTCGGCGGCCCGTTGGATGCATTCGGCATGGGTGACCGCCAAGGGCGAAAAGATGTCGAAGTCGCTGGGCACCGGCCTGTCCGTGCCGAGCGTGCTGGCCAGCCACTCCGCGTGGGTGGCCCGCTACGCCCTCGGTTCCGTGCAGTACCGTTCGATGCTCGAATGGTCCGATCAGGCGCTGGTCGAGGCGCAGGCCGCGTACGATCGCGTGTCCAACTGCATCGAGCGCGCCGGCGCTGCGATCGGCGAACAGCCCAGCCGCGCCGAGGTGGAGGCCGTAACGGCCGATCAGCTGCCGGCCGATTTCGTGGCCGCGCTCAACAACGACATCAACGTGCCGGGGGCGCTGGCGGCGATCTTCACCGAGATCCGATCGATCAACGGCATGCTGTCCAACGCGGGCGACGAGGTGGCGGGCGAATCCGCCCAAGCCACCGTGCGCGAGCGGCTGCTCATGCTGCGCGCGATGCTGGATACGCTGGGCCTCGATCCGCTGGCCGAGCCGTGGGTGAGCGACGGCGCCGCTGGATCGGCCGATGACGATGAAACCAGCCCGGAGCGCAAGGCGCTGGATGCGCTGATCGGCGAGCGTCTGGAGGCCCGCGCGCAGGCCCGCAAGGCCCGCGATTTCGCCACGGCCGATGCGATCCGCGACGCGCTGGGCGAAGCGGGCATCGCGATCGAGGACGGTCCGCAGGGTTCCACCTGGAGCCTGAAGTGACGTTGTGGGGGCGTCGATGGCGATCGCCGTCGACGCCCCCACAACGTCATCCTGAGCGAAGCGCGTAACGCAGTCTGTTCCCGTCATCCTGAGCGAAGCGCAGTCTGCCCCGTCATCCTGAGCGTAGCGAAGTCTGCTCCGTCATCCTGAGCGTAGCGAAGTCTGCTCCGTCATCCTGAGCGTAGCGAAGGATCCTTAACTTTGTGCAGAAGGTTAAGGATCCTTCGCTACGCTCAGGATGACGTGAGAGGTTTATGCTTCGCTCAGGATGACGTGAGGGGCCTGCGTTGCACTCAGGCAGTGCCCCCCTCAGGACGACGAAGCAGACCGATCAGTCGAACACGAAATCGACATCCACAATGTGCAGCCGCTTGGTGAGTTCCTGTTCGAGAGACCGCTTGCACTCCACCAGATCGGCCACGTCGATCGTCTCGCCGGTGCCGGCCAGATACACATCGACCGTGTAGTTCATGCCGGTTTTGAACACCAGCGACTTCTCGTACTCGGTATTGGCCGGCAGGTGCGCGAGCGCCGCGGTCTCCACGAACCCGTTGGTCTCCTCATCATCGTGCACACCGCCCACCAACTCCACGAAGGCGTCCTTGAGCACGCCGAACGGCTCCTTGACGGTGAGCAGCACAATCGCCAGCGTGATGAAGAAATCGCCGGTGTAATGCAGGAAATCGAGCGGGGTGCCGACGGGCAGCAGCCAGAGGAAAATGGCCACCGCGCCAATGCCGAACGACATCGCGCCGTCGACGAGCGTGCTGTTCTGCTCGGCCGAGAGCATGGTGCTCGCCCCGCGCAGCTTGCGGTTCTGCCGGCGGTAATAGACGAACAGGGCGAAGCAGACGGCCACGGTCATGACCTCGTAGATCACGACGGGACCGGTTTCAATGCGTTCGCCCTCGCCAAACACGAAGTAGTCGTAGGCGACCCGGATGACGTCGAAGGTCGAGAACACCAGCAGCGAGAGGGTGAGCAGGGCCTTGCATATGGCGTAGATCGGCTCGAGGGCGAACTTGCCGTTGGGGAATCGGTCGGTGGTGCGCACGGTGTGCGAGGACAGGAAGACGGCCACCAGTCCGGAGATCACCGAAATGACGGTGAAGGTGGCGTCCAGGAACAGGGCTTTGAGGCCGGTCATGAAGAACACGGCCATGCCCATGACCACGGTGAAGATGTTGACGGCAATGCCAACGATCAGGGCTTTTCGTTCAATTTGTTTTTGAGGCATCGTTGGGCCTTCCTTTGCTTAAAACTACATTGCATCGGGGTGTCCAGCGCTATATGAAATGAATATCAATACCACTGCCCGTCCAGTATACGGGCAGGCCTCGATCAAAACTTGACATCGTGTCGCGCAGGTTCCATGGATGGGCAGCCGTACAGTTGCAAGGCGCGGGAGAGGACGCAGATCAGCCATCCGATCCGCTCATTCTGCGGAAGTCAGGGGCCAGAATGAGCAAATCCGATGTCCTACGGCTGATTTCGGCCTCTCAATCATCCGATTTGCTCATTCTGCGAGCTCCAACGCGCACAATGAGCAGATTCGATGTCTGCGAGACAATTTGGGCCGCTCAGCCATCGAATATGCTCATTCTGCAACACCGGATGATCAGATTGAGCAGATCCGATGCATACGGGCCGATCTGAGCCTCTCACCCATCCGATTTGCTCATTCTGCGGCGCAGGAGAACCAGAGTGAGCAAATCCGATGCGCAAGTGGTCCAGATCAAGCCAGATCGAGCCCAGGCCGAGCCATCACACAATGAATCCGCTCATTCTGCGACATAGCGGGGCCAGAATGAGCGGTCAGAATGATCAGGCCCAACAGCTACGCAGGTAATCGGCGCGATACATGAGTCTGCCAAGCTGGGGCGCGGCACAAACCACAGGCGCGGCAGGCAAACACGAGCACACCGCAACAACGAACACAACAGCAAGCGCAACACAACCGCAAGCAGGCAACGCACGAACCGCAAACGCGGCAAGAGGGAGAGGAGTCCGCATGACGCTGATCATCAAGGGCGACATCGCCTACACGCCATCGCCGCAGGAACTGGTCACGATCGAAGACGGCTACGTAGTGGTCGGCGATGACGGGCGCGTCATGGGGACGTATTCGTCGCTGCCCGCACAGTACACGCCCGCCACCACAGGCACACTCACAGCCCCCACGCTCGTCGACTGCACCGGCAAGCTCGTCATCCCCGCGTTCAACGATCTGCACACCCACGCCCCGCAGTACCCGATGCTCGGCAACGGCTTCGACTGCGAGCTGCTGCCCTGGCTGGAGCGCTACACGTTCCCGGCCGAGCGGCACTTCGAGGATCCCGCGTTCGCCGACCATTGGTACCGCCGCTTCGTCAACCGCATGTGGCGCGTGGGCACGCTGCGATTCAGCGCGTTCGCGTCGATGCACACCGAGGCCACACGCCGGCTCATGGAGCTGTGCCAAGAATCGGGTCTGCGCCCGGTGGTGGGCAAGGTGAACATGGATCGCAACGCGCCGGAGTATCTCACGGAAAGCGCGGACGATTCGCTCGCCGGCACCGAGGAGCTCATCCGGTGGGCGCGCACCCATACCCCCAATGTGGGCTACGTAGTCACACCGCGCTTCGTGCCGTCCACCACGTCGGAGCTCATGCGCGGACTCGGCGAGCTGGCCGATCGGTACGATCTGCCCGTCCAGTCGCACTTGGACGAGAATCCGGGCGAGGTGGCGTGGGTGCGCGATCTGCATCCGGACATCCCCACCTACACGGACGTGTACGATCGCCACGGGCTGCTGCGCGACGGCCGCACGATCATGGCCCACTGCATCCACCTGACCGATCACGAGCGCGACCTGCTGCGCGATCGGCATGTGTTCGTGGCCCATTGCGCACAGTCGAACATGAACCTATCCAGCGGCATCATGCCGGCCCGACGATGGCTGGACGCCGGGCTCACGGTCACGATCGCGAGCGATGTGGCAGCCGGCCAGGACCCGGCGATGAACCGGCACATCGTGCAGTCGATCGAGGCGTCGAAGATCCGCACGCTCGAGGCCAAACGCGGCGGGAACGATGGCCAAGCCAGCCAAGCCGGCCAAATCAGCCAAGCCGCCGAGCCGCCCCTCACCCTGCCCGAAGCGTTCCACATGGCCACCAAGGCCGGCGGCCGCTTCTTCGGCACGGTCGGATCCTTCGAACCGGGCTACGATTTTGACGCCTTGGTGGTGGACGAAGGCGAGAACCCTCTGGATCTGCCCGTCGCCGATCGTTTGGAGCGCTTCGTCTACGAAGGCGACGATCGCTGGATCGAACGCCGGTACGTGGCCGGCCGCGAGGTGCCGGAACCGTTCGCCCAGGATACGGGGCGGGCGGAATAGCCGTCATCAGACGTTGAATGCATGTTGTCATCTTGAGCTATACTTTTAATCATCATCATGGATGCTGATACGATATAGATCGGGGTTGTCATGTCTGTTGTAAACACATCTAAGGAGATAACCCGACAACTGGGAGTTGTGGATAACGATAAATTTGCACTAATAGCTTTATGTAGCATATTGAAACGCGAACTTAAACCACATAATATTCGCATAGCATGGGCAGCAAATAGCGGTTTAGAAGCGTTAGCGCTGTGTACAAAATCTATATCAACACCAAACATTATGCTGATCGATATTTCTATGGAAGACATAAGTGGCATTCGAGTGTGTCGTTCCATTCGACATGATAATCCTGAAATTCAATTACTCGCTATGACATCATTCACCTTAGAATCATACGCACGACAGGCAGCCGAAGCAGGTGCGCAAGGAATTGTCGCCAAGAATGAACCCAAAGAAATATGCAATGCCATTCAAAGCATATTATCTGGAAATTGTTGGAATCCATTATCAGACACAATCCCGTTCCAAACAGCTAAACAATCATATAATAGAATTCGCAATCAAGCCAACACAGAGCTATCTGTTCGAGAGACACAAATTGTGGATCTATGCGCACGTGGATATACATATAAAGAAATCGCCACGCAATTAAATATTAGTGAAGCTACAATCAGAACATATCTCGAACGCGCAAGAGAGAAATTACATGCTTCGAATAGAGTAGAACTAATCGCAATGTGGCTTGACGAAAGACGCTGATATGCAACTAAATTCTATATACAAAAACAACAAAACAGTTTTACCAATATCTGTAATTTTTATAGCTGGATTAATAAATGTTGCAATATTAATCGAAAATAATTTAATAGATATTAAGTATAAAATAACAATATATATTCTTCAAATCATATTGTTAACAATAGTATATCGCACATCCAAGATTGGAAGTTGGATTACAGCAATAACCAATTCAATTCTTCTAATTCTATATCCAGATGTGTTATATATGACAATTGTCGACACTTGCATAGCTATACTGATCTTAGGATTTAATACTAAGAGAGTGATTGAAATATGGGCATATCTATCTCTTATCAATTTGCCGCATATAGTCAACCTAAATAATAACAAGACCACTATAATACCTTATCTTGTTATTTCTCTATGCTACTTAACTATCTTAGCAATCACCTTGCTTGCACGCTGGCAAACAGCATCCGTTGCGGAAACAATGATATCTTTTTCTAATATAAATAGGGAAAAGAACAGAGCAATTGCATCAATACTTCATGATTCTGTCACAAACGATCTTTCATATATTACCGCCCTCAGCACTACACATACTGTAGATGAAAACGATTCATGGGATACCATAGCCCAAAAAACACGAGACGCATCTCAATCAATTCATAATATTGCTAACATATTGATAAATGAAAGCGATGCAATATACAGCAAACACAATGAGCTTCAAAATGTGATTAAACAACAAGAAGATTTACTTACTCGGGCAGGATTGAAAGGACATATTAAAGTAAATAATTATATTGACAATATTCTTTTAGACGAAAAAATAAAGCGCGAGTTATACTATTTAATTATTGAATTGGCGACTAATATTATAAAGCATGCCGACTGTTCCTTCGAGTATTATATTAATATTAGTTTTTCTAGCAAATATATCGAGATCACGCAAACTAACATTATAAAAGACGATAACAAAATAACTGAAGACATTTTTGGGTTGGGGTTAAAAAATCACAAGCATAATATATCTATATTAGGAGGAATACTACGCTATTCAATAGAAGAAAAGACATGGGTTTTATACGCGCAAATTCCAATACAATAGCCTTACCTATATAACACTATGGCATTATATAGGTAAAGCTATTATAGATCAGCAAAATACATCTAATCAATCAAATCACCCATTCTTTTGACAGAACAGAGTCAAGAAGAATGAAGTTTCAACGATCAGATAGCGCAGAATAATAATAACCAACAGAAGCAATCCATTAATAATAATGGTTAATTGCTCAGATCCCCATAGCATCCCAGAAAAAAACACCAACATCGCTATAGCCACAATGATGATGAAATCTTTCTGGACCCGCTTTACTTTGTTGAGATCATATTTCGCTTTTTCCTCATCAGTTAGCTTGGCATAAGATCGCATGATCGTGGTCCCATCGCCACGTGATACTGAAGAGTACCATAGCGCGCACATCCCCAGCATAAGCACGTCAACAATGATCATCAAAAAAATCCTTTGCATGATCAATCATCTCCTTTCATACTGCGGAATTAATAACCCCTTCCTTGGGGTATTACCAAGAATCGTATGATCTTTGGCATGTCTACATTATCCTTCTGTTGTATTGCTGCCGCAAATGCTTGTCCACAGAACCGATGACATCAGCGATGCGGATGCCCGCCTCATCCCAGTCCCCCGTCGATTGGCCAAAGGCGTATCGTCTAGACTGGCGGTCTTCTGCCCTGGCATCGACGATCCAGAGGCATTGCCGCCAAGGAGAGGCGACGCTCGCAGACAACACTGGCCGGAGCCAAGCCTGTCGCACGGACGTTTCGGGGCCCCATCCCCGCTTTTCCCGCGTCGCGGCTAGACTGTTACGCATTATGGCTGCTTTTAGTTCTTTGACCGATAGGCTTTCGAACGCATTCAAGAACCTGCGTTCCAAGGGCAAACTGTCCGAGGCGGACATCGACGGCACGATCCGTGAAATCCGCCGCGCGCTGCTTGACGCCGATGTGGCGCTCGAAGTGGTGCGTTCCTTCACCGCGCGCATCCGCGAGCGCGCGCTTGGCACCGAGGTCTCCGAGGCGCTCAACCCCGCCCAGCAGGTGGTGAAGATCGTCAACGAGGAGCTCACCGACGTGCTGGGCCGCGGCGTGGACCGCCCGCTCAACTTCGCCAAGAACCCGCCCACGATCATCATGCTGGCCGGCCTTCAGGGCGCCGGCAAGACCACGCTCGCCGGCAAGCTGGGCTACTGGCTCAAGGATTCCGGCCACACGCCCATCCTCGTGGCGGCCGATCTTCAGCGCCCGAACGCGGTCACCCAGCTGCAGGTGGTGGGCGAGCGCGCCGGGGTGCCGGTGTATGCCCCGGAGAAGGGCGTGCAGTCGGACGGCGGCGACGCGGTTTCGGCGCCCGGCGAGACCACCGGCGACCCGGTCAAGGTGGCGCGCGACGGCGTGGAGCTGGCCCGCCGCAAGATGTACGACGTGGTGATCATCGATACCGCCGGCCGTCTGGGCGTGGACGAGGTGCTGATGAAGCAGGCGCGCGACATCCGCGACGCCGTGAACCCGAACGAGATCCTGTTCGTGATCGACGCGATGATCGGCCAGGACGCCGTGCAGACCGCCAAGGCGTTCGATGAGGGCGTGGACTTCACCGGCGTGGTGCTCTCCAAGCTCGATGGCGATGCGCGAGGCGGCGCGGCCCTGTCCGTGGCGTCCGTGACCGGCAAGCCGATCCTGTTCGCCTCCACCGGCGAGGGCCTGAAGGATTTCGAGGTCTTCCACCCGGACCGCATGGCCTCCCGAATCCTCGACATGGGCGACATCCTCACCCTGATCGAGCAGGCGCAGAAGCAGTTCGACGAGGAGGAGGCCAAGAAGGCCGCCGCGAAGATGTCCGAGGGCACCTTCGGCCTGGACGATTTCATGGACCAGCTGCAACAGGTGCGCAAGCTCGGCCCGATGAAGAACCTGCTGGGCATGATCCCCGGCATGGCCGCCCACCGCAAGGAGCTCGAACAGTTCGATGAGAAGGAGATCGACCGCACGGAGGCGATCATCCGCTCCATGACCCCGGCCGAGCGCCGCGATCCGAAGATCATCGACGGTTCCCGCCGCGCGCGCATCGCGTACGGTTCCGGCACCACGGTCTCGCAGGTCAACGCGCTGCTGCAGCGCTTCGAGCAGGCCGCGAAGATGATGAAGCGCATGTCCAACAAGGTCGGCGGCGGCATCCCCGGCTTCGGCGGCCCCGGCATGGGCGGCGGCAAGAAGGGCAAGAAGAACGGCAAGAAGAAGGGCAGCAAGTCGGGCAACCCGATGAAGCGCGAGGCCGAGGAGAAGGCGCTGCGCGATCGTCTGGCCGGGGGCGCGAAGAAGTCCAACTCCGGCGGCTCCGCGTTCGCTAAGAAGCCGCAGAACCCCGCCCTTCCGGCTGGTCTCGGCGATCTGGGTGAGCTCCCGCCGAACTTCGGCGGCGGTCTGTCCGGCCTGCTCGGCTAGGCCTGACAGCTAGGCCTGCCCGGCTAGTCTGCCCGGCCGGCGATCCGATCGGAGGACCGGCCGGGCATCACCCGCGGGATTTGGTATTTTGATATGGCTCCCTTTGACTAAAGGGAGCCATACTGTTGTTGGGGAGTTGATTGTGATGTTGTTGTGGGTGTTGTGGATCATCGTGCTGCTGTGCATTCTGTGGATCGCGTTGGCCGCGCTGCCGGCGGGACGCGAAAAGGTCATGCCGTTGCCCTACATGATCGCGCTGATCCCGTTCCTGTGGGTGCCGATGGCCGTGGTGGCCGCGATCGCCGCATTCAGTCTGCACGAGTGGGGGCTCATGTGCGGGGCGATCGCCGCCGGCATCGCCACGCAAATCTACCAGTCACGATATCAGGGCACGGCGCTGCATGCCGGGGCGGCCAAGCCGGCCGGACGATCGAGCGGACAGGCAAAGCCGGACGCGTCCGGCGAATCCGCCGCGAATACCGCGGAATCGGCCGGACAGTCCGATGAGTCCGCCGCACAACCCGCACGCGCCTATCGCCTGATGACGCTGAACTGCCGTTACGGCCGCGCCGATGCGAAGGCGATCGTGACGGCCGTGCGCGCGCATAACATCACCGTGCTTGCCCTGCAGGAGATGAACGACGATCTGTTCGCCGCGCTCAACGAGGCCGGGCTGGGCAGAATCCTGCCCTACAGCCAGTGCGGGGCGGGCAAGGCCACGGACAACGGCGGATACAACGGCATCTACACGGCCGCCGAGCCGATCGGACGCCAGCGCGATGCGATCATGATCCCGGCCGCCGATGTGCCGTCGCTCAGTCTGCCGTTACCGGGACGCCCGGCCGGCGAGTTGGACGCCGACGGGGATGCGCCCACGATCACGTTCGCCGCCGCGCACACCAAGTCGCCCATGCGCTCCTGCCGCGATTGGTCGAACGGGATCATCGGACTGGGCGAACTGGCCGAACGGACCGAGCGCGAGGACCACGACATCATGGTGGTGATGGGCGATCTCAACGGGCAGATCGAGCATCCGAGCTTCCGCGCGCTGCTGGCCCGCGGCTTCACCGACGCGTCGTTGTCGCTGAAGTCAGGAGCACACCCCACCTTCCCGTCATGGCTGCCGTGGCCGCGCATCGAACTCGACCACGTGCTGTTCACGCCGGGCGCGAAGGCGGTCGCCGTGGGGACGCTCGCCGTGAAGGGCACCGATCATCTGGCGCTCACGGCCACGCTGGAGGTGTGAGAGAAAAGGCCGTCTTTTGTCATCCTGAGCGCTGAGCCGTTAAGCGGACAGCCCAGTGGGCTGTCCGTAGGCGAGGGGAGCCGCCGCCAAGGCGGCGACGGTCCGGCGCAGCCGGACACGGCGGAGTCGAAGGATCCTTAGCCATTACGCACACAGTCATAGTGCAGGAAGTTAAGGATCCTTCGCTTCGCTCAGGATGACAGGAAGCCGCTATCTGTCATCCTGAGCGCAGCGCGCAGCGCGGAGTCGAAGGATCCTTGGCCATTGCGCACAAATTAAGGATCCTTCGCTGCGCTCAGGACGACGAGCCGCTCAGTCCTCCGACGGCTTGAGGGCGATGCGGAATTCGAAGCGCTCCGCTTCCAGACGGTACTGTTCGATCAGCGCCGGACCGCAGCTGTTGGAGCCCACGCCGGACTGCATGTAGTCGAGGTGGACCACATTCGCGTCCGGGCACTCCGCCAGCTCGTGGTTGTGGCCCTTGGCGGTCATCTCCTCGGCGGTGTACGGCAGGGCCTGGAAGTCGAAGCCGCGGCCGTCCACGCGCCCGGTGAGCGCGGTGACGGTCACGCCGTCGCCGGACAGGGACGCCCAGTCGCAATCGTGATGGTTGCCGTTGTCCTGCGGCTTGATGTACGGCTCAAACAGCGTCCTGGGCGTGCCTTCGAACACCCCGTGCCAGCTGGCGCGATGCTTGTCCACGTAGCTTTCGACGGGGCCGTAGCCGCAGTAGCGCACGCGATCGAGCTCCTTGGGCATGAACAGGCGCAGACCGAAGCGCGGCAGGAACGGGAAGGCCGGGTCGCGCGTCACGTCCATGGCCAGCGCCACCGTGCCGTCCGGGAAGATGGTCCATTCGGCGTCGATGCGCGCGATCGGACGGACCGTGGGGGCGACCAGGCCCATGCGCACGCGGATCGTCACATCGCCGGAACCGGAGGCGTCCTCGGCGGCGATGGTCACGAGCTTGCCATCGCGCATGATCGTGACGGTTTCGGCATCGGACTGCGCGGGCGCCTCCGCTTCAGCGCTCGTTCCGGCCGAAACATCCACCGTGTACGCGCGGGCGTAGGCGCGATCGTACTGCGCCTGCTCCCAATCGTGGCGGATGTTGCGATCGTTGTCCGTGGGCGCGCGCCACACGCCGAGCTCCATCGGGCGGACCAGCAGCGTGCGGCCGGCGAAGGTCATGCGATCGAACAGGCCGGTGCGCTTGTCCAGCACATAGCGGAAGTTCTCGCCGGTCACGGTCACCGCCGAGCCGGTTTCGGTCACGCGCGGGGCCTCGCGGTGGCGCAGCTCGTCGGCGATCTCCTCGTCGTCCACGTAGTCGACCATCCAGTCGGCGGGGTGTCCCGCGGCAAGCGCGAGTCTGGCCTCCACCAGCTGGTTGACCGGATCGGCCGTGGGCACGGCGACCTCGTCGAAGCCGAGCTCGAACAGCTCCGGCATGAGCCCGTCCGCGGTGGCGTCCGGGGTCAGATAGCGCAGCACCACGGTGATGCGGCCGTTCCAATCCTTGGGGATGGCGAGTCCGGGCAGGGTGACGCGGCCCTCGCCGTGCGGCGGGATGGCCAGCTGCTCGCTGTCGTCGTCACCGAACAGGTAGTAGGAGTCAAGCTCGCCGTCCACGTACAGCTCCCACATCACCGTGGCCACCTCGTTGAGAGGGCGGAAGTCGAGGTAGTTGTGCAGCACCACGCTGGCTTCCTCGCGGTTCGGTCCGGAGAACTCGATGCCGCCCACCACGCGCGCCGGGCGGTACACGTTCTTGAATTCGGCAAGACCGGTGTGCGGGGTGCGATCGGGGTAGACCAGGCCGTCCATGCAGAAGTTGCCGTCGTGCGGGTATTCGCCGGAGTCGCCGCCGTAGGCATAGATGCGACGGCCGTCGGGCGCGGTGCCGCGGTCGATCGCATGGTCGCACCACTCCCAGATGAATCCGCCCACCAGTCCGGGGAAGCGCTGGATGCGCTGGAAGTAGTCCTCCAGATCGCCCGGGCCGTTGCCCATCGCATGGCAGAACTCGCACATCACGTACGGCTTGACGCTGCCGTCGTCTCGCTTGCCGGTGTGGCCGTGGATCCAGCTCAGGCTGGAATCGCCGTTAGGCTTGCCGTCCTCGCCGGGCGCGAAGTAGCGTTCAAGGTCCTCCACGGACGGGTACATGCGCGAGTGTGTATCCAGATTTGAGTAATCGAATGGCTCATCATGTTCACCCACGTGGATGGCGGATTCGTAGTGGGTCAGACGATCGGGATCGAAGCCCTTGGTCCACGCGAGCGCGGCCTCGAACGTGCAGCCGTACGCGCATTCGTTGCCCATGGACCACATGATGATCGACGCGTGGTTCTTGTGCGCCTCCACGCAGCGGCGCACGCGATCGACCGTGGCTTGCGTCCACGCGGGATTGTTGGCGATGCCCACGTTCCACGGGTGGCGCTTGGCGGGATCGTTCGGCTGGTAGTCGTCATCCATGCCGTGCGACTCGTCGTCGGCCTCGGCGATCACGTAGAAGCCCAGACGATCGTACAGATCGTAGTACTGCGGGGCGTTCGGGTAGTGACTGGTGCGGATGCCGTTGACGTTGTGCTGCTTCATCAGCGTCAGATCGGCGATCATCTGCGCTTCGGAGATGGTGTATCCGGTCTTCGGGTCGGAATCGTGGCGGTTGACGCCGTGGATCTTGATCGGGTTGCCGTTGACCGTGATCACGTCGCCGTCGACGGCGATCTCGCGGATGCCGAGCGGCTGGGTGATCGTTTCGGTCTGGCCTGCGCCGATCTCATCGCCCGGTTCCCCGGCTTCCCCGGTTTCCCCGGCCTCCCCGGCTTCTCCCCCGACCACGAGCGCGAGCGTGTACAGGTACGGCTCCTCGGCGTTCCACAGCTTCGGATCCTCCACGCGCAGGGTGGCGTGGGCGCGCGGCACGAACGCGGTCCCGGTGCCCAGATCGTCCTCGATCAGCTCGGCGGGCGGCAGGGACAGGGCGTCCTCATCCACCACGGCCTCACCACGGGCCACCTCCGTGCCATCGGCGTCGCGCAAAATCGCGGTGACGGGCACCGGATCGCCCTCGTAGAAGTCGAAGTCGATCTCCACGCGCGCCTCGTCATGCTCCGGGCTCAGCGGCGTGCGCACGAAGTAGTCGCGGATGGTGCGCTCCGGGCGCTTGAGCAGGTAGACGTCGCGGAAGATGCCGCTCATGCGGAACTTGTCCTGATCCTCCTGATAGCTGCCGTCGCACCACTTGAGCACCAGCACGGCGAGCGTGTTCTCGCCCTCGTCCAGCAGATCGGTCACATCGAACTCGCTGGTGGAGTGGGAGACCTGGCTGTAGCCCGCGAACGTGCCGTTGACCCACACGTAGAAGCAGCTGTCCACGCCCTCGAAGTTGAGGAACGCGCGCGGAGCCGCGGGATCGGGTTCGTAGGGGAAGGTGGTCAGGTAAACGCCGCAGGGATTGTCCTCGGGCACGAAGGGCGGGTCCACGGGGAACGGGTAACGCACGTTGGTGTACTGATGGCGATCGAAACCGTGGTTCTGCCACACGCTCGGCACGGGGATGGTGGTGTATCCGTTGGCCGCGTCCGCCACAAAACCGTTGTCCCAGAAGGCCGGATCATGATTGGCATGCGCGCGCTCCACGTCCGCGTCGAGCTCGTGGATCGACCCGTAGTAGCGGAAGTCCCACTCCGCGCCGCCCTTGTCGCTCTTGTCACCCTTGTCGCCGCCGCTGAGCAGCTGGAAGCGATCGGAATCGACGCGCCGGCCCACGCTGGTGTCCGTCTCGCTCGACGCTGGCACATAGTACGCGCGGTTCGGCTGGCACCCCACATGCAGATGATCCAGACTCTCGTAGTACTTGGGGACGAACATGGACAACGCTCCTTCACGTCGGCTGGCCTTGCTGATTTGCTAGGCACCAGTATGCCGTCAGCCATCGATCGGCCGCCCGGCGGGCCTCGCGCGGCCCCTCACGCGGCCCCCGCACGCACAGCGCGGAACGATCGGTCCGTTTTCGGGCCCTTTTTCGGGCGAAAAACGAACCGATCGTTCCGCGCTGTGGCGGACCGGGCCGGCGGGCAGGCGGACGAACCGGGCAGGCAGGCAGGCCGGCCGGCGGACGGGCACGGGTGACGGCAATCGGAACCAGCATCTTGTACGGAATTTTGCTGTACAATTGCAGCATGGCTACGATCGCAACACAGAAAACCGCACGTCTGGATATCCGACTGACGGAGGAACAACGCGCGTTCATCGAGCGCGCGGCCGCCATGAAGGGGTCCACGCTCACCCAATGGACGGCACGGCACTTGCTTGAAGCCGCCCGGCGTGACATCGAGGAGGAGACCTCGCTGCGTCTTGATGCGGAGGCGTTCGATGCCTTCGCCGCCGCGCTGGACGAACCGGTGCCCGACGCGGCCAGAGAACTCATGGCGAGGACGCCGCAATGGGCATGACGAGCCGGTTCCACGCCCCAAAACGATTGGAACCCGGTGAGACACTGGGGAACTTCTCCTGCGGCGTGGACATGATCGACCAATGGGCCGCCGAGCGCGCCCCCATGGCCGCCAAGCACGGGACCGCCGTGACCTATGTCTCCCGCGCGGGCGACGGGAAAACCGCAGGTTTCTACACGCTCAGCGCCTACAGCGTGAATCGCGATGACATTGCGGGCGGATGGCTGCGGCGCAACACGCCAAGCCGCATCCCCGCCATTCTGATCGGCATGCTCGGCGTGGCGGAGGATTGTCAGGGCGAAGGACTCGGATGGATGCTGCTTCAGGATGCCATCGCACGCGCGCATCACATCGGCGAGCAACTCGGATCACGCGCGCTCATTGTGGACCCATACGACGATCATGCCCGGTCGTTCTACGAGCACTTCGGGTTCAGGCCAATTCCCGGATCGGACAGCATGTTTCTGCGTCTCGTCTAGCCACCCCGCGCGCCTCCTCACGCGCCACCCACGCACAACGCGGAACGATCGGTCCGTTTTCGGGCCCTTTTTCGGGCGAAAAACGAACCAATCGTTCCGCGTTGCGGCGGGCCGGACCGGCGGGCAGGCGAATCGGGCCGGGCAGGCGGGCAGACGGGCTACTTGGCGTCGAGCGCGCCGCTGTTCTTGATCTCGGCCGTGCCGTCAGTGAGGCCCTTGTCGATCGACTTGGTGCCGGTCATGATCGCCGAGTGCATCACGTTGAGCAGCGCCTGGATTTCGGCGGTGCCGGCGCCGATCGGGGTATCCGGCGTGGTCTTGTGCTCGCTCCAGGCGGCCTTGGACTGGTCATCGGTCGGCATGCCGTCCTTGGCGAAGAACGCCGTGGCCACCGCGTCGGACATATAGGCCGGGGTGGAGGTGATGCCGGCGAGGGCCGTCGCGCCGCCTTCGCCGCAGGCCCACTTCACGAACTCGCGTGCGGCGTCGAGCTTGGCGCCGGAGAGCTTGGAGGACAGGGCGAATCCGGTGGAGCTGCCGAAGGTCTCGGGCGTGGACGGGACCGACTGGTCGGGGTTCTGCGGCACGGAGACCATGCCCCATTCGAACGTGTCGGCCGCGCCGGACTTCTGCTGGTCGAGCAGCGTGGCGATGTACCACGAACCCATGGGCACCATCGCGGCCTTCTGGTTGCCGAACTGGGCCTGGTACTGCACTTTGGAGGCGGTGGCGGTGGAGTAGCTCAGCGTGAGGTCCTCGTCCTGCATCTTGAGCGCGCGCTCGTAGTACGGCTTCATGTAGGAGTAGTCGCCGGAGAAGTAGTCCGCGCCCTTGGTCTGGGCGAGGGCGAACGACTGGACGACGGTCTGCCAGCTGTGCATGTAGGTGGGCTTGACGGCGTTGGCGTCATAGCCGGCGGCGGGCAGTTTGGCCTTGAGCTCCTCGCAGACCTTGATGAAATCGTCCCATGTCCATCCGGCCTTGGGTTCGGCGACGCCCGCCTTGGCGAACATGTCCTTGTTGTAGAACATGACCCACGAGTCGGTGCGGTAGGGCACGGCGAAGTACTTGCCATCGAGGTCGTAGACGGACACGTCCATGTTCTTGCCCAGATCGGTGGCGATGTCGGTGATGTCCATGAGACCGCCGGACGTGGCGTAGCTGTAGTACTTGCTCATGTTCTTCATGGTGACGACGTCCGTGGTGGCGCCGCCGGAGATGTCGACGGTCACCTGGCTGTCGTAGTCGTCCGCGGAGTATTCCTTGAGCGTGACCTTGACGTTCGGATGATCCTTCATGAAGCCGTCCGCGAGGGTCTTGAACTCGGGGGTGTTGCTCAGATTCCAGCCGCTGAGGGTGATTTCCACGCTGCCGTCGGCCGAAGCGCCGCCCGATCCGCTGCCGGCACCGCAGCCGGACAGCGCGAGGGCCGTGGCAAGGGCCGCCGAGGTCAGGGACAGTGCGCGTCGTGTGTTCATCTTCCGCTCCTTCGCTTGGTGCCGATCGCCGTCGATCGGCCGTTTTCCATGCGCCGACGGGGGCTTGCCGCCACGCCGTCCGCGCTGTTGTGGAAGTTACGATAGCATAGTTTTGTTTACCGGTAAACCCGATCGTGTCGCGCGTGTTGACGGGCGATGCGCGGATCGGACTGCCGGACGACGGCGCACGGCGACGCATGGCGGCGGACGCAATGGGAGACAACCGGCGACGGCGGGCAACACGGGCGAACGGGCAACGGTGTTCGACGCCGACCATACAATCAGATCCATCACAATCGGGAGGGGCCATGGTCACACTGCAGGACATCGCGCGCGAGGCGGGCGTATCGAAGATGACCGTCTCCAACGTGCTGCGCGGCAACGGGCACGTCTCCGAGCGGACCGCGCAACGGGTGCTCGAGACGGCCAAGGCGATGCGCTACCGGATCGGCGCGCGCAACGCGGCGGCGGGCAGCCTCAAACGGCGGGACAGCGACGGGATGCGCGGCACGATCGGCATCGCGGTCTCCACGCTTCGCACCCCGTGGGTCGCCGAACTGAGCTCCTGCATCATCGACGCGGCCAAGGCGCACAATCTCACCGCGGCCGTCGAGGAGACGCACGTGCGGCAGGAGGACGAGGCCGACGCGATCCGCCGCCTGAGCGAGCACTTCTACGACGGGCTGATCTTCACCCATTCCAACCTTGCGCCGGAGATCATCGACCGGCTCTCCATGCACCGGCCCACCGTGCTCATCGACTACACCTACCCCCGGCGCGCGCTGGACACCGTGACCACCGACAGCGAGCGCGGCGGACGACTGGCCGTCGAATACCTGGCATCGCGCGGATTCCGGCGGCTGCTGATCGTGGGCGGCACGCCCGACGCCGAGCGCAATTCGCCGGACATCAACTACGTGCGCGGGGCCCGATTGGGCGGCTGCATCGAGGCCATGGACCGGCTGGGCCTGCCGTACGACGATCGTTCGTTCGTAGGCGTCAAGTGGGACGCCGATCTGTGCCGCGCGGCGATCGGCGGGCTCGGACGGGCGGCGATGGAACGATTCGACGCCGTGATCTGCCTCAACGATTCGGCGGCGATCGGCGTGATCCGCGGATGCCGGGACCTGGGGCTCGCCGTGCCGGATGACATCGCCGTGATGGGCATGTCCGGCATCGAGCTGGGTCTGTACACGACACCGTCGCTCACCACGGTCGACATGGACATCCGGCGCATCGCCGAGGAGGCCGTGCGACTGCTGGCCGATCGGATCGACGGCGGGGATGATGGGGGCACTGGGGACCGCTTGGACTGCAGGGGACGCGAGGACCGCGGGGGGCGCGAGGACCGCGGGGGGCGCGACGATGGCGACGGCGAGATCGATGGCGGGAGCGACGGCATTAACGGCGGCAGGAGCGGAAACGGGGGGAATGACGGGAATGACGGCGACGGAAATGGCAGCCACAGAGCCTGCGGGGGCAGCGCCGATCTGGAGCCGCGCACGGTGAATGTGCCGTGCCGGGTGAGGGCCGGGGAATCGGCGTGACCGGGGGTGCACGATTGCAACCGGGCGTGACAGGGAGTGCGACCGGGCGTGCGGCTGCGTGACAGGGAGTGCGCACCGTGACAAGGGGTGTGACCGGGCGTGCACGATCGTGACAGGGCGTGCCCACTCCCGGTCACACCCTGTCGAGAATGGCTTTATTCCAACGATTCTGAAGCCCTGTGACTGGGCATGGCCGCACCCAGTCACACCCCATGTCACAGAGGCACGCCCAGTCACACACCACGTCACACGTCCGGCCACCACGCACGCCACGTCACGCCCAAGCCCACCACACACGCCACATCACACAGCTCATCACGACCAAGTCAGATCACGGCCCACATCACAAACCTGACCAAGTCAACGCCCGGCGACATATCCTGCCATATCACACGCCACGTCACTGCGAACATGCCATGCCGGGTGCGGGCCGGGGAATCGGCGTGACCGAGCATGCACACCGTGACGGGGAGCGTGGGACGTGACAGGGAGCGTGACCGGGCGCGCGACTGCGTGACATGGAGTGCCCACACCCAGTCACACCCAGTTGAAAATGGCTTTATTCCAACGTTTTCAGAGCCCTGTGACCGGGCATGGCCACACCCGGTCACATGCCCAGTCACAGCCACACGCCCGGTCACACACCACGTCACGCGTCCGGTCGCCGCACATGCCCGGTCACACACCACGTCACGCAACCGGTCACCACACACGCCCGGTCACACGCCAAATCACAAACCAGAACAGATCACACACCACGTCACACCCTAACGCCATGAACCCACGTCGCGCCCAAGCGCGCCACGTCCCAAGCCCGCCACGCCCGGTCACGCCATGCACCGATCGCCCCGCCTACCCACCGGCCCGCCAAACCGCACCCACACCACGTCACACCCCAAACCCGCCACGCCCTGTCGCGCCATGCACCGATCGCCTCGCAGCCTCGCAAGCCGAAGACCGACCAATCATCATCCCAACCATCGATCCGTCAGCCCGCAACCCCACCAATCGCCTCTCTCAACCATCGGCCCGCCAACCCACCAGCCCGCCAACTTGCCAAGCCCCAACTTGCCAAGTCGTGTGTTTACCGGTAAACTGCAAATGCGTCATCCGACGCGGATTCAACGGCGCATCGACGCCGGATGACCACCCTTCCGTCAT
Source organism: Bifidobacterium vespertilionis (assembly GCF_008698145.1). GTDB lineage: Bacteria > Actinomycetota > Actinomycetes > Actinomycetales > Bifidobacteriaceae > Bifidobacterium > Bifidobacterium vespertilionis. The sequence continues at coordinate 67,898 of NZ_RZNZ01000012.1, read as the reverse complement.
CAGGCCAGCGCACCAGACCAACGCATCGGACCACCCGCAGGCAAGCAATCAGGCGACCAATCGCGCACACAACCGCATCAGCCAGCCGCAAGAAGGAGGAGCCATGAGCAATCCGGCCGCAGCGCCCGCAACCATCCCCATCGCCTACCCGTACGAGGCCTGGACCGTCACATCGGGCGATCTTGCGCAGCGCCGAGCCCCCATCGCCACCCCACCTGAAACGCCGGCCGCGCAACTGCCCGGCGGCCCAGCGGCGAGCGTGCCGATCGTGATCGACCCCGCCGATCGCAGGCAGCCATGGGTGGGCCAGGGCGCGGCGATCACCGACTCTGCGGCCTCGCTGATCTGGGGCGCGATGGACGCCGATCAGCGCCACAGACTGCTCGCCGAACTGTTCGACCCGGTCTCCGGTGCCGGCTTCAACATGGTCCGCGTGCCGATCGGATCGACCGATTTCAACGAACAGGACTACTACACGTACGACGATCTGCCCTTCGGCGAACACGACTGCAGGCTGGACCGCTTCCGCCTGGGCACCGGCGAGCCCGGCGCGCCTGATGCAACCGGCGACCTGAAGTACATCGTGCCGGTGCTGCAGGAGATCCGGTCGATCAACCCCGGTGTCAAGGTGGTCGCCTCCCCGTGGAGCGCGCCGGCCTGGATGAAGAACACCGGGCATCTGACGCTTGGTGGACGGCTGCGCTTCGGCGAGTGGACCGGCAATGGCTTCGACCCGATGAAGGATTCCTTCGAGGGCGTCTACGCGCGCTACTTAGTGCGCTACATCGACGAAATGGCCAAATACGGCATCCCCGTGTGGGCGCTGACCATCCAGAACGAGCCGGCCAACGCCTCGCCGTGGCCCGCGATGATCTGGAGCCACAAGGAGATGGCGGCGTTCGGCGCGAACTACCTGCGACCGGCGCTCGACGCCACGCACCCCGAGGTCAAGCTGTTCTTCCTGGACGACAACACGCACACGCTCACCCACCCGCTGGACGAGGATATCACCGCGCACGAGGCGGCCAGCTTCGACGGCATCGCCGTGCACACCTACGAGAGCACGTACGGCAACCTGTTCAACGCCACGCGATCGTTCCCGAACTGGAGCGTGATGATGAGCGAGCGCCGCTGCATGATGCGCGACAGCGTGGAGGACGCCTCGCACATCATGTTCGGCGTCTCCAGCACGTGGCTGATCCGCAACGGCATGGGCATGATCACGCTGTGGAACCTCGCGCTGGACGAGCGCGGGCTGCCGAACAAGGCGGGTTCCACGGGCCGCCGGGGCGTGGTGACGATCCAGCACGAGACCGGCGAGGTCCAGCGCAACCTGGAGTACTTCATGCTGCGCAACCTGGGTCAGGACGTGCCCGCCGGATCGGTGGTGATCGGATCGTCGTCCTACTCCCCCAACGGCTACGAGGGCGGACTGACCTCGGCGGCATTCCTGGCGCCGGATGGGTCGGTCAGCGCGATCATCTACAACCCCACTGGCTCGGCGGTCACGGCCCGCGTCACGGTCTCCGGGCGCGGCGATGCATGGCAGGCCGTCGATGTGCCGGCATGGGGCACGGTGACCGTGCGCAAGTCGTTCGCCCCGCTGAACCTGTCCGATGTGCCCGCGGACGACGATTTCCCGCTCGACCCCTCGCCTGCGCACTTCTCCGGCGATCGCGCGCCCGGACGCTGACCGGCCACCTGCCTGCACGCGCTCCGCGGCCGGCCGGGGGCGCATCCGCCGGATGAACTTCGGGACCGTGCGCGCTCTGCTGCCCTGGGACCGTGCTCAACCGCCACTCTGGGACTGTGTTCGCCTTGGGACCGCATCCACTCTGGGACCGTGCGCACCCCGCCACGCCGGAGCGGGCACGGTCCCAGGGTGCGCGCTATAATTGCGCAGTTATTCACGCGCGCGAAGCCCTCTCAATTCGCGTGACGCGAGGAACACGTGGGTTTCGGATTCCGTGCCCCACAGGGAAAAAGAAAACCACACCCCGAATATACAAGGAGAGCCATTTTGGCAACCAAGATTCGTCTGAAGCGACAGGGCAAGAAGTTCTACGCCTTCTACCGCGTGGTCATTGCGGATTCCCGCAAGAAGCGCGACGGCAAGGTCATCGAGGAGATCGGTACCTACGATCCCAACACCCAGCCCTCGACCATCAAGATCGATTCCGAGCGCGCTCAGTACTGGCTGGGCGTCGGCGCTCAGCCGACCGAGACGGTGCTTCACCTGCTGAAGATCACCGGCGACTGGCAGAAGTTCAAGGGCCTGAAGGGCGCCGAGGGCACCCTGAAGACCGCTGTTGCCGGCCCGGACGCCGAGGCCCGCGTGGAGGCCGTTGAGGCCGAGGCGCAGAAGCTGAAGGCCGCCAAGTCCGAGGCTGAGGCGAAGGCCAAGGCTGAGGCTGAGGCTGCCGCCGCCGCTGCCGCCGCTGAGGAGGCTCCGGCTGAGGAAGCCGCCGCCGAGACCGAGGCTGAGTGATCTCATGCTCGCGCAGGCTGTGGAACATCTCATCAAGAACGTCGTCGATTTTCCCGATGACGTCTCCGTCAAGTCCCATGAGAACGCGCGCGGCGAACTGCTTCGCGTGCGCGTGAACCCGGAGGACATCGGCCGCGTGATCGGACGCGGCGGGCGGACGGCCAACGCGATCCGCACCGTGGTTCAGGCTCTGGCCGACCACAAGGTGCGTGTCGACATCATGGACGTGCGCAGGTGAACCCCAGCGTGGCGAGCCCCATGCATTCCGACGACCCTCAGCAGCGCAAGCTGTTGAGGGTCTGTCGTATCGGCCGCGCCCAGGGGCTCAAGGGAGAAGTGAACGTGCGGCCATTCACCGACGAGCCGGAGCGCCGATTCGCTCCCGGCTCCATTCTGTACACCGAGGACGGGTCGCGGGAGTTCCGCGTGCTCCGTTCGCGCACCCATCGGGACCGTTGGATCGTCCTGTTCGAAGGGGTCACCGATCGCAACGCGTCCGAGGCCCTCAACGGCCTGGAGCTGTACGGCGAGCCCGCCACCGAGGAGGAGCTGGCCGAGGAGGACGCCTGGTATCCAGAGGATCTCATCGGTCTCGAGGCTCGATGGGATGAGGAGAACCAGTTGGGCCATCCGGCCGGCGAGGTGATCGGCACGGTGACGAACCTGCTGGAGAGCCCCGCGCAGTATCTGCTCGAGGTGGCCGTTCCCATGCCCACCGAGGACGATCCGGAAGCCACCGCGCCGGTGCTCGTGCCGTTCGTGGACGAAATCGTACCGGAGATCGACCTCGACGAGGGGTATCTCACGCTTGATCCGCCCGGGGGACTGATTCCGGAGCGGTGATCGGAGCGCGTGCGTGCGGGTGCCGGTGTGCGTGACCGGGTGCGTGACATGGCGTGCGCTGTGACTGGGCGTGTGACCGGGAGTGGACACGCCCGGTCACAGCGATTCAAAAATGGCGGAATTCCAACGGTTTTCGTTGCGTGACGCGGCGTGTGGCGCACACCCTGTCACACGCCGCGTCACAGCGCACGCCCGGTCACACACGCCCGGTCACGTTCGCGTACCCGGTGACACCGCACCGCACGCCCGGTCACGCCCACACACCGCATCGCAGCCCGTTGCGACATCGCCGCCATCCATTCCCATGCATCGCCTACGCTAGGACCTTATGAAGATCGACATCGTTTCCGTGTTCCCCGAATACTTCGACGTGCTCAACCTCAGCCTCTTCGGCAAGGCGCAGGACAAGGGCCTGGTGGAGGTGCACGCGCACAATCTGCGCGACTGGACGCACGACGTGCATCACTCGGTGGATGACACCCCGGTGGGCGGCGGCGCGGGCATGGTCATGAAGCCGGTCGTGTGGTCCGAATGCTTGGATGACCTGCTGGGGCTCGAGCCGGCGGTGGTCGAGCGCACCATGGGGGCTGATGATCAGGCCGATCGCGAGGCCGAGTATGCATCGGCCACTGAATACGCACCAGCCACCACATACTCCCCCAATCGTCCGATCCTGATCTTTCCCAATCCCTCGGCCCCGCTGTTCACCCAGCGCGACGCCACCGAGCTGAGCCGTGCCGATCATCTGCTGTTCGGCTGCGGCCGCTACGAGGGCTACGACGCGCGCATCCCCGAGTACTACCGCGCGCAGGGCATCGACGTGCGCGAGTATTCGATTGGCGATTACGTACTCAATGGCGGCGAAGTGGCCGTATCCGTAATGCTCGAGGCGATCACGCGCCTGCTGCCGGGCTTCATGGGCAATCCCGATTCGATCGTCGAGGAATCGTACACCGGCGAGGGCGCGCTGCTTGAGCATCGCCAGTACACCAAGCCGGCCGAGTGGCGTGGCATCCGCGTGCCCGATGTGCTGCTGTCCGGCGATCACGGCAAGGTCGACCGGTTCCGCCGCGATGAGGCTCTGGAGCGCACCGCGCAGATCCGACCCGATCTGATCGCCGCGCTTGACTGCACCGCGCTGAACAAGCAGGACCGCAAGACGCTGATGGCCCTCGGCTGGGAGGTCTCCGGACCGCACCCGCGCAAGCTCGGCGCATAAGCCGCCGCGCACGACAGGCTGGTACCGCCCAGTATCCCCCAGTGCTCGTCATCCGCCCGGCAGCCATCGGATTTGCTCACTCTGTAACCCACAGAGCCCAGAATGAGCAGATTCGATGGCTGACAGCCGATTTCAGCCGCTCACGCATCCGATTTGCTCATTCTGCGAGTGCGGATGCACAAAGTGAGCAAATCCAGTGGCAGCCAAGTCGGGCAATCGGGCAGCCGCTGGGTAACCGCTGAACAGCCAATGCGTGGACGGTTGAGTAGCCAAATTACGGGCTGTGCGGTCCGAAATCGCCGATTCGCAGCGCAATCGGGTCGAAAATCAGCCGGAAAACGGCCCGATTGTGCTGCGAATCGCGGATTTCGGACCGCTCAGCCCGTATTTCACCCGTACGTCGGCACACGGAGTCGGAATCCGCCACTCAACGGCAGCAACGGACTCACCCACGCAAGCTCGCGCACATAGAATGAGCAAATCCGATGCGGTAGGACCTGTATTCGTGCTGTATTCGTGCCGTAGGGCATCCGATTTGCTCATTCTGCGTTTTCGTGGGCATAAAGTGAGCAAATCTGATGTGGCGGTGGGCTGGTACGGGCCGTAGGGTATCGAATTCGCTCATTTTGCGATGCGTCTGGTGCAGGATGAGCAGATTTGATGCGGTGGGTGGCTGATTCAGGGCTGATCCGATGTCTTACGGGCCGATTTCAGCCGCTCACTGCGCGCCCGGCTCCTCATCACCGCCACGCAGACCGCGGACCAGCGCGAAGTAGCCGGCGAGCGCGATCAGCGCGCAGATCATCGCCATCACCAGATAACTCGTCATCGGCTTGGTCACGGCCGCCACCTCGAACAGGCGCGGCAGGATCACCAGCGCGAGCGGGGTGCCGATCGCCATCGTCACCGAGACGAACGCGCGGATCCACGTGAACGGGATGCAGCTCTTGATCACCGCGATCATGGACACCACGATCAGCATCAGGTACATCACGGTCGTGTTCTGGGCCGGCGCGAACGGAACCATCAGGCTCGTGACCACGATCTCCGCGGTCACGACCACCGCGAACGGGGCGGCCTTGGAAAGGGCGGTGGGCAGGAACCGGCCGCGGATGCGACGGGTGTCCGACTCGAAGATGGTGAGGAACGACGGCCACGCCTCGATGCACGCGTCCACCAGCGTGATCTGGATGGGGATGAACGGGAACGGGATGTTGAGCGCGAGGCAGAAGAACGAAACCAGCGTGGAGTAGATGGTCTTGATGAAGAACACGGCGGCCGTGCGCGTCACGTTGTTGACCACCTTGCGGCCCTCCAGCACCACGTCCGGCAGGTAGGTGAAGTCGGAGTCGAGCAGCACGATCTGCGCGATCTGGCGGGCGGCGTCGGAGCCGGATGCGATCGCGATGGAGCAGTCGGCCTCGCGCAGGGCGAGCAGATCGTTCACGCCGTCGCCGGTCATGGCCACCTGATGCCCCTTGCGCTGCAGGGCCTGGACGAGCTGTCGCTTCTGCTTGGGCGTGACGCGGGAGAAGACGGCGTAGCGATCCCCCAGGGTCTCGAACGCGGAGTCGGGGGCGTCTGCGGGCACGGTGGTCATGTCGATCACATCGGCCCAGCGCTCCAGCCCGGCCTGACGGGCCACGGCGGACACGGTGTCCGGATGGTCGCCGGAGATGACCTTGACGTCCACGCCCTGCTCGCGGAAGTACTGCAGGGTTTCGCGGGTGCGCGGGCGGATCGTGTCGCGCAGGGCGATCAGGTACATGGGCACGAGGTCCTGCGGCAGGTTCATATCGTCGTCCCACGATCCGGGATAATATCCCACGGCGATCAGCCGCAGGCCCTGCTTCATCAGCTCGGCGGCCCGGGCGCTCGTGCCGCCCAGGATGCGCTCGGGCGCGCCCAGGAAGACGGTGACGGAGCCGGCCGGGGTGGCACCGGACAGGCCGGCCGGGGCGGCGAACGTGATCGCACCCCACTTGCGCTTGGACGAGAACGGGATCACGCGATCGGCGGAAAGCACGCCCGGAGCCGCAACACCGGACGACCCGGCGGCGAAGCCCTCATAGGCGCGCAGGGCGGAGATCGTGGCGTTGTTGTCCTCGCTGGCGGCCAGATAGGAGCGCATGAGCAACGCGGCCCGATCGGCGGACGGCACGTACAGTCCAGTCGCAACAGGCGAACCGGGCAGAACGACCCCCGGAACATCCACAACGCCGTCACCCAGCAGCGATTCGACCCGCTCCACGCTCATGTTGCCATCGGTCAGCGTGCCGGTCTTGTCCAGGCAGAGCACGTCCACATGCGCGAGCGTCTCCAGCGAGTAGATGTTCTGCACCAGGATCTTGCGCTTGGCGAGACGGATCACGCCGGTGGCCAGCGAGACGGAGATCAGCAGCACCAGGCCCTTGGGCAGCATGCCCAGCAGGGCGGCCGCCGAAGAGACCACGGCATCGTACGTGACGGCGTGACGGCCGAAGAACGCCTCGGCGAACAGCAGCACGCCCAGCGGGATGATCAGGAAGCTGGTGAAGCGGGTGACCTTGCGCATCGAATCCAGCAGTTCGGAATGGATGCGCTTGGACTGGCGGACCTCGTTGATCAGCGAGTTGGCGTAGTTCGCGTCGCCCACGTGGACCACGCGCGCATGGCAGCGTCCGGAGATCACCGAGCTGCCGGACAGCAGCTGATCGCCGGGCTTCTTATCCACCGAATCGCTTTCGCCGGTGAGCAGCGATTCGTTGACCTCGAGTTCGCCGGACAGCACCACGGCGTCGTTGCAGATCTGGCGGCCCGATTCGAGCACGATCACATCGTCCTTGACGATCTCGCGGGTCTCGACGTCGATCTCGCGGCCGTCGCGCAGGACGGTGGCGTGGGGTTGGTTGAGGATCGTCAGTTCGTCCACGAGCTTCTTGGCCTTGAGCTCCTGAACGATGCCGATCACGATGTTGAGGATGATGATCGCGATGAACAGCATGTTCGAGTACGCGCCCACCAGGAACAGCAGGATAGCGATCGCAAAGTTCAGCGCGTTGAACAGCGTGCAGATGTTCTCGCGCAGGATCGCGCCCGTGGACTTGGTGACGCCCTGCGCGCCCGTCTCGCCCTCGCCGCGCGCGCGTCGCTCTTCGACCTCGCGCGTGGTCAGGCCCGTGATTGATTCAGCCATTGATCCTCCGTTGCCGTGTATGTTGCACGGCAACGGTATCCGGGGATGTCTCAGAGGGTTCTAAGATTTGCGGGGAATGACGAAGGATCCTTCGCTGCGCTCAGGAAGGCTTTTCGTCATCCTGAGCGGAGCGCAGCGCAGCCGAAGGATCCTTGGCCATTACGCACCGACCAGACACGCCGATTAGTGCGGAAAGTTAAGGATCCTTCGCTTTGCTCAGGATGACGGGGCGGCCCGGCTCCGCTCGCTCAGGACGACGGCGGGCGCTTACAGATCGGCGCGGTACTGGTCGCGATCGGTGAAGCTGGTCCGGTAGACCAGGATCATGATCAGGGAGTCGGCGATCAGGGTCAGGGCGCTGATCACCGCGAGCACCACGAACTGGTACTTGCCGGCCATGATCGGGTCGGCGCCGGCGATGACCTGGCCGGCCATCATGCCCGGGATCAGTACGATGCCGCTGGAAGCGAGCTGGGAGATGGTGGGGATCATGCCCATCTTCACGCTCGCGGAGATCGACGGCTTGGCCGCCTCGAACGGCGTGGCGCCCAGCGCGAGCATCATCTCCACCTCATAGCGGCGGGCCTTCATGTCGCTGAAGAACCGGCTCATGGCCACGGCGGTGGCGGCCACCACGTTGCCCAGCAGCATGCCGGTCATCGTCACGAGCACGGCGGGCGCATACCACGGGTGCGGGCGCACGATCAGCTCAATGACCACGCTGATCTGCAGGACCACGCACACCGCAAGGGTCAGTAGGACCTGCGGGGCCAGACCTTTGGGGATGTTGGAGGCGCGGGTGAGGGTGATCTGGATGGCCGCGAGGATCATCACGGCGATCAGCGCGAAGCAGATCCACGGGTTGTTCCACAGGATGACGTACTTGATGACGTAGCCCATGGCGAGCAGCTGGGCCAGCGAGCGCATGGTGGCCCACAGCATGCGGCGCTCCACGCCGAGCCGCATGATCCAGGACAGGCCGGCGGACACGGCCACGAGGGCCACGGTGATCGCAAGGCCCCACAGGTCGATGGGATAGACGCCGGTGTTGGCGGTCAGATCGCTCATAGCTGGTCTCCTTTCCCTTCGGCGTCCATGGCGGCCCGGTCGGCCTGCTCGTGCCGATGCGCCTCGTGCGCCTCCAGTTCGGTGAGTGCGCCGTCCGCGAGCCGCCACGTGCGGGTGGCGCGCCCGTCGGCCGGCCGGTGGCGCACGCGGATGATCGCCATGCCCTCCCCGGCCGCGTAGGCCAGGATCTCGCCCACCTTGTCCGCGTTCTCGTCGTCCAGGCCGGCGTCGACCTCGTCGGCCAGCATCACGCGCGGGCGGGTCAGCAGGGTCCTGAGCATGCACACGCGGGCCTGCTGGCCCACCGAGAGATCCTGCGGGCTGCGGTCGAGCTCGATGTCCCCGCAGCCAACGCGGTCGAGGGTGCGCCGGATCGTGTCCTCGCCGGGCGCGGGCTCGTTGACGGGGTTGCCCTGATCGTCCTTCTGGTGGACCTTGAGGGTGAAGGGCAGCAGGATCGCGTCGCGCACGGTCTCGCCGATCAGCGTGGGCCGCTGGGGCAGGTAGGCGACCAGCCGGCGCCAGCGTTCGGGGGTCATGCCCCCGGCGTCGGTGCCGTCGAGGCGCATGGTGGCGGTGGCGTGGGGGTTGAGCTGGGCCAGGGTGGTCAGCAGGGTCGATTTGCCCGATCCGGACGGGCCGATCAGATCGACCACATCGCCACCACGAACGGTGAACGACAGATCATGGAAGATGGTTTTGGTTCCGGACGCAGACTGGGCGGATCCGGTCATTCGATCGGATTGGTCGGATTGACCGGATTGATCGGCGGACTTCGGCGCCGCGCCGCGCTTCCACGGCCAGCGGAAGGAGGCGTGCCGCGACGTCGATGGCGCCGCATGCTCCGCGGAGGCGGCTTGGGGGACCGCGCATGTGACGCGCTCGGCCTCAAGCAGACATGGTGTGGTTGTAGTGGTCATGCCGGTCATCCTACGGTGGCGCCGGTCGTTCACCGGCCCTCCCCGCGTTTCTCAGAATAGTCTTAGAAAAGAGGATGTCTGATGGACGCTGGAAAACAGTGGCGCGGAAATGGCAAGGAGCGACGATACGGATGGAAACGATCGACGACCCCACGAGGCTGCTCAAGGCGAAAATCCTGCTGATCGAGGACGATGAGCGGCTCGGGGCCATCACCAAGGAACTGCTGGACGACGACTACCGCGTCACCTGGGTGACCGACGGGACTGCCGGCCGCAGCGAGCTCGCCACCGGATCGTACGACGCGGCCATCATCGACCGCCGGCTGCCGGATATGGACGGGCTTGAACTCGTGCGCATGCTGCGCGCCCGCGGGGTGTCGCTGCCGGTGCTCATGCTCACCGCCCTCTCCAGCGTGGAGGACATCGTGGCCGGGCTGGATGACGGGGCGAACGACTACGTGACCAAGCCGTTTCAGTTCGCCGAGCTGGACGCCCGTCTGCGCGTGCTGCTGCGCGGCTCCACGGCCAACCAGCGGTCGTATGCGATCGGCGACTGGACGTTCCTGGCCGAATCGGAGGAGGTCGAACGATTCGACGGCACCCGCATCCGGCTCACGGCCGCCGAATCGGCGCTGCTGCGCGTGCTGTGCGCCTCCCCGGAGCACGTCTTCAGCCGTCAGGAGCTACTGGCCGCGGCCTTTCACCCGGACGACGTACTGGGCACGATCGACACGTATGTGTCGTATATTCGGCAGAAGACCACCAAGGGCCTGATCATCACGGTCCGCGGGCGCGGATACCGGATCGGCGCGCCGGAGGAGTAGACCCGGAAAGGATCCCGCATGGCGAAACCCTCGTCCCCATCGGCCGCCCGCGCGGCCACGTCGATCAGCCGGAGCATGGTGATCGCCATGAGCGCGATCACGGCGGTGGGCCTGCTGATCCTCATCGCCGGCGTGATCATCGGATCGCGCCACGAATTCAGCGAGCACGGGCTCGATCCGGACACGATGAATCCCGCGGCCGGCATTGTCCAGGGCGCGTGGGTGATCGACAGTCGCAAGGCGCTGCTGCTCATCGTGATCTTCGGCGTGTGCATCATCATCGCCACCGGCGTGGTGGGATGGTTCTTCTCGAAGCGCGAGATCGCGCCGATGGAGGAGGCCATGCGGCTGCAGCGCAACTTCGTGGCCGACGCCAGCCACGAGCTCAAAACGCCGCTCGCGGTGATCGGCGCGCGCACCGAGTTGCTCGAGCACCGGCTCAAGGCCGGGCGGCCGATCGAACCGACCATCGCCGATCTCAAGGACGATGTGACGCGCATGAACGAGGTGATCAACGATCTGCTGCTCGCCGCCACCAGCGCGCTGGAGCACGTGCCGACCGATGTGGGCGCGGCCGTGTCCTCGGCGGCCGATTCGATCCGGCTGCTGGCCGATCGGCACGAGGTGGCGCTGGACGTCTCGCTGCCCAATGCGGACGATCCGGTGATCGTCTCCGGAGGGTCGACCGGCATCACGCGCTGCGTGGTGGCCGTGCTGGACAACGCGATCGCCCACTCCCCCGCCGGCTCGCGGGTGGAGGTGCGCGTGAAGGCCGAACGCGGGCAGGCCGTGGTGATCATCCGCGACCACGGACCGGGACTGGGCGACGACCCGGAGCGGCTGTTCCACCGGTTCTCACGGGCCGGCGGCGGCTCAGACCATCAGGGCTACGGGCTCGGGCTCGCGCTGGCCCGCGACATCGCCGTGCGATACGGCGGCTGGATCGACGCGGCGCCCACCAATGGCCCGGGCACGACCATGCGCATCACGATCCCGCTGGCGGGCGGGGACGAATAATGCAGGAAGTTAAGGATCCTTCGCTGCGCTCAGGATGACAGCGGGCGGCTCTCGTCATCCTGAGCACAGCCCGTAGGGCGGAGTCGAAGGATCCTTAACACTCCTGCACTGTGACTTTGTGCGAAATGACGAAGGATCCTTCGCTCCGCTCAGGATGACAGCGGGCGGCTTTTGTCATCCTGAGCGCAGCGAAGGATCCTTGGCCATTACGCATCAACCAAACGCGCCAACCAGTGAGGGAAGTTAAGGATCCTTCGACTTCGCTCAGGATGACGACACCCCATCGACACGCTGCGAAAACCGATTTCAGTCGGCACATCAGCGTGGGTAGGATGATTCTGGTTCACAATCAAACCTTTGACGTAACAGGAACACTTATGTCCAACGCACAGGTCAGCACGCCGGCCGCTCCGGCCAATTCCACCCGTAACGACCGCTTCTTCACGCCGGCCGTGGTCACGCTCATCATGATCAGCTTCGCGCTGGGCATGAGCGAGTTCATCATCGTGGGCATCCTGCCGGACATCGCCACTGGCCTGAACATCCCCCTGACCACCGCGGGCGGGCTCGTCTCCCTGTTCGCCTTCGTGTACGCGCCGGCCACGCCGATCGGCGCCGCACTGGCCTCCCGGTTCGAGCGGTTCCATGTGATCGCCGCGCTCATGGCGGTGTTCCTGTTGGGCAACATCCTGTGCGCCGTCGCGCCGAACTACGCGGTGCTGCTGGTGGCGCGCGTGATCATCGCGCTCATCTCCGGAACCACCGTCACCACGTCCATGACCTTCGTGGACGACGTGGCCAGTCCCAAAAACCGCACCAAATTCGTGGCGTGGGTGTTCTCCGGCTTCTCCGTGGCCGCGGTGTTCGGCGTGCCGGTGGGCACGGCAGTGGCCAACGCGCTGGGGTGGCGATGGGCGTTCTACGTGATCGTGGCGATGACCGTGGTGCTGATCGCCGCGATGTTCAGGGTGCTGCCCAAGAACCACTACGGCCCACGCAGCCGGTTCCTGGCGCAGTTCTTCATCTTCACCGAACCGCGCATCTGGGCGGGCATCATCTCCGTGGTGTGCGGCGCGGCGGCCACCTACGTGTTCTACACCTATCTTTCGCCGATTCTGCAGGATGAGATCGGCATGCCGGCGTCCATGGTGAGCATCGCGCTGAGCGCCTACGGCCTGATGTGTCTGGCGAGCAACCTGTACAGCGGCAAACTGGGCGATCGCGGGCGCGGCACCAAGCCCCTGATCGGCGTGCTGCCCATCTACCTCGTGCAGGCCGTGCTGCTGGCGCTGCTGCCGTTCGCGGTCATGAACCCCATCGCCGGATGCGCGCTGCTGCTGGTGCTGGGCTTCTTCATGTACCTGCAGAACACGCCGTCGCAGATCCTGTACATGGACGTGGCGGCCGAAACGCATCCGGGCTCGCTGAACCTTGCCTCGTCGTTCAACTCGATGGCGTTCAACATCGGCATCGCGGTGGGTTCCGCGGTGGGCGGCCTGGTCACGGACACCGTGGGCATGCACTGGCTCGGGCCGTTCGGGGCGATCTTTGCGCTGCTGGCCGCGGGAAGCGTGCTGTGGCTGAAGATCGACGATCGCAAGCGCAGCAGCGGACGCTGATCGGGTGCGCGCGTCGCGGGCCATGGACGATCACGACCGATTTGCCCCACGGTAAAATCGGGCTCCCCTCCTCCGGCGGGACGGCGTGAAAGCGCTACCATGGGAGCCATGAGCATTCCAATGAAGTATCCGATGAAGCAATATCTCGGTGGCATTGTCGAGGCGCTCAAGGCTGCTCCCGGCAACGACGCCAACCCGAACGACGTTGAGACCATCCGCTTTTACGGCGAGCTTGGCAACGACGTCCCCGACTCCCAGCTGCCGAATGTGCTGGTGGCCATCGCCCGCGTGACCCGCGCGGCTTCCGAGGAAGCCTCCACGAAGAGCAAGTTCGCCGCGGCCAACGGCTTCGCGTACGTGAGGGACGCGCAGACCGCGATCATGGCCACGCTGGACAAGGCTTCCGAGGAACTGGTGGAGAAGCGCGGCTGAAGCTACGGCTTTTCGGCCAAATTCCAAGGGTTTTCTAGGTTTTCGCATAATCCCGGCGTACGCGGCAGACACCGCGACACGCCGGGATTTTGCATTCGGGGCATAGTCGTGTAAATTATCTACCTGTTGCCTTTCACGGTAGCACTGCGGACATAGCTTAGTTGGTAAAGCGCAACCTTGCCAAGGTTGAGACCGCGGGTTCGAGTCCCGTTGTCCGCTCGCAACAACCCGGGCGGTTGGCGCAGTGGTAGCGCACTTCCCTGACACGGAAGGGGTCACAAGTTCGAATCTTGTATCGCCCACGCAAGTCGGAGCAATCCGGCCTACAACTGAATACCGTAAGGGATCGGGCGATTGGCGCAGCGGCTAGCGCACTTCGTTCACACCGAAGGGGTCGTAGGTTCGATTCCTACATCGCCCACCCAATGGCGAATTACGGGGCTATGGCGCAGCTGGTAGCGCATCTCCATGGCATGGAGAGGGTCAGGGGTTCGAATCCCCTTAGCTCCACAGATACTGGAATCCCCGCGGAATGGCAACGTTCCGCGGGGATTTCGCGTATATCTTCCTGTGTCATCCTGAGCGCAGCGGAGGATCCTTCGGCTCCGCGCTTCGCGCTGTGCTCAGGATGACAGCGGGAGGTTTTTGTCATCCTGAGCGCAGCGAAGGATCCTTGGCCACTGCGCATCAGCTGGGCACGCCGACCAGTGCAGGAAGCCATAAATCCTTCGACTCGCCCCGCTCGCCCAGTATGACAAACCCTGTCATACTGGGCGGCATGGAGCAGACGAAATTCCACGGCAAGGCGCAGGCATACGCGGCGGGACGGCCCGGGTACCCGGCGGCGGCGATCGCTTGCATCCGGGACATGATCGGCACAACGTTTCCGGCCGGTGCGGTAAGTGCCGCATCCCCCATCACGATCGCGGAGATCGGCGCCGGCACGGGCAAACTCACGGTGCCGCTGGCCGGGCTCGAGCTGCCGGTGTTCGCGGTCGAGCCCGACGCGGACATGCGCGGTGTGCTGATTGATCAGACCCGTGCCCTGGCGAACGTGACGGTGATCGACGGCACGGCCGCCCACACCACACTGCCATCGCACAGCGTTGACGTGATCGTCGTCGCACAAGCCCTGCACTGGTTCGAGCCGGACACGTTCGCGGCGGAGTGCCGCAGGATCGCGCGCGGCGGCCGGTATCTGCTCATTTCGCTGTACAACGTCACATCGTTCGACTCCGCGCTCAAGAACGACAGTCCCGAGCACAACGCCCAGCTGGCCGGAAGCATCAGGCACTTCGGCGACACAAAGGCCGCATTCTTCCGCGACCCCGTGGTCCGATCGTTCCCCAATCCGATCCACTACACACGCGAATCGTGGCGGATCTACATGGATTCGCACTCGCACAGCCCGCTGCCCGGCTCCCCCGACTATCCCGCGCACAGGGCGTGGGTGGACACGCTCTTCGACGATCGCGCGGTGGATGACGTACTCACCGACGACACGACCTGCATGATGGCCAGAGAGCTCGTGCGGTTCGGGGAGTGACGGAGGAGACCGCCGGGCACCCTGATTTATGCGAATAGGTGTTCGCAAAGCCCGAAAAGTACCCCTGAATCCTCAGTTGCTACATTCCTCATCCCGAGCGTGGGCGCAACCGTCCCTCGTCATCCTGAGCGAAGCGCAGCGGAGTCGAAGGATCCTTAACTGTACGTGCAATGAATGATCCTTCGACTGCGCTTCACGGCTCAGCGCCCAGGATGAAGCCACACCCAGGATGAAGTGCCATCTGCGGTGGCCCACCCACAAACTGGGCAAATCGGGACACTGGATTCGCAAACTGGGCAGATCCGGTCTTCTACGACCGGTTTTCGGCCTCCAGACGGCAGGATCCGCCCAGTTTGCGCGGCGAGAGGCCCGATCTGCCCAGTTTGCGGCGCGATCGGACACGAACTGGGCAGATCAGGCGCACACCGGGCACCAACCGGGCAAGAACCGGGCAGATCAGGCCGGTTCCGGGATTCGACGTGACCCGGCGTGTGACACGGCGTGTGACCGGGGGCGTGACACGGCGTGCGGCGTGACCGGGAGCGTGACACGGCGTGGGCACGCCCGGTCACGGGGTACCGGAATCGTTGGAATAAAGCCATTTTGAAATCCCCGTGACCGGGAATGGACACGCCATGTCACACGCCCAGTCACACCACACGCCCGGTCACGCACACCCGGTCACACGCCAGCCCACCTTCCGGAAAGAAGTTTGAGCCCGAACGCAAGCCGAAGGGCGCAGCGAAGAACCCTTAGGGCGGAAAGTTAGGGATCCCTCGGCTTCGCCCTAGCGGGCTTCTCTCAGGATGACGAAAAACACCTCTGACCTCTGAAAAACACCTCCACCGGCGGTATTGTTGAAAGTGAACAAGATTTCGACGATCAAGGAGATCATATGGCCGACGCACAGCCCGGTTGGTACCCGGATCCCGCCGGAGACCCGGTGCATCCCACGCAGTTGCGCTGGTGGGACGGCAACCAGTGGACCGACAACTATGCGCCGGCGCCCGCCGCAACGGCTTCACAGTCAGCCGCACAGCCCATCTCGCAGACCGACCAGACCGGGCAGACCAACCCGTTCGACGCCGGCCAAAGCGCGAACACCCAGTCCGACTATGCGCAGGCGGACTACAGCCAGCCGAACTACGCGCAGCAGCCCTACGCACAGCCGAATCCTGCGGCTGGCGGCTACGGCAACCCGCAGCCCTACGCCCCGAACTACGGCTCCGGCCCGGCATACGGCATTCCAACGCCCGCCGGCTACTACATGTCGGAATCCGATCGCAATCTGCGACTCGCGGCATTCGTGCTCAACGTGCTGAGTACGATCGGCGCCTGCTGGCTCATCATCCCGCTGGCGTGGATGATCCCGATGACCGTGCACAGCTGGCGGCTGTACCAGGGCGAGCGGCGCAATACGACCGGTTTCGCCGTGTGCGATCTGATCTTCTGCAGCGTGATCGCCGGCATCCTGCTGCTCATCAGCCAGCGGGACAACTAGCGCCCGGCTTCGCAGTCCGCCGCCCGTGCCATCGCATCCGATCCGCTCACTTTGCGCCCACGAAAACGCAGAATGAGCAGATCAGATGCCCTACGGCACGAATACAGGCCCTACCGCATCGGATTCGCTCATTCTATGGATAACCGGACTCAAAGTGAGCAAATCTGATGCCCAGCAGACCGCACAAGCCTGCACAAGCCTGCACAAGCCACTTGCCGCATCAGATTTGCTCATTATGCAAGCGGACAGGACCAGAACGAGCAAATCGGATGTCCTGCGCCCTGAATCAGCCACCCACCGCATCAAATCTGCTCATCCTGCACCAGACGCATCGCAAAGTGAGCGAATTCGATACCCTACGGCCCGCGCCAGCCCACCGCCACATCAGATTTGCTCACTTTATGCCCGCGAAAACGCAGAATGAGCAAATCGGATGCCCTACGGCACGAATACAGGCCCTACCGCATCGGATTCGCTCATTCTATGGATAACCGGACTCAAAGTGAGCAAATCTGATGCCCAGCAGACCGCACAAGCCTGCACAAGCCACTTGCCACATCAGATTTGCTCACTTTATGCCCATGAAATCGCAGAATGAGCAGATCCGATGGCTTGCGGCATGAATCAGAGCCCCACCGCAATGGATTTGCTCATTCTGCGAGCGGGCGGGGTCAGAATGAGCAGATCGGATGTCTGGCGGAGCAGACAGCAGACAGCAGAACGCTAAACTCGCCGCCGCGAAGTCCGCAGAGCCCTCCGCGGTGCAGCCATCCGCCGCACCGCGAAAGCGAGCCACCGCGAAGCCAGCCGCCACACCGCACAGCCACGCGCCGCGCGCCGAATTCCCGCTAGAACCCGCCGTCGATCCACACCCAGCCGCGATCGGCCTTCGCGTCTGCCGGCGCCCATGCGAGCAAGTCCTCCCAGCCGGCGGTGGTGCCGGTGCTGAACCCCTTGTCGGACGCGTCGTTGCAGGTGAAGTCGGAGCGGAAGATGAGCACCTTGTCCATGCCGTATTGGGCGATCGCCGAATGGAACGAGGAGCCGGAACCCGGATTGTCCTCCACAGAGCGCCACTCGTCGCCCAATCGGTCGTCGGACCACTGCTCATCGTAGGAAATGCGGTCGATCGTGCACCCCTTGTACGATCGCTTGTCCTTGAGCAGCACGGCGCCGGCATCGTCCAACTGGGCGCGCGTGAATTTGGTGCTGTCGGAGATCCCGATGACCGTATGGCTGGTGTCCGCCTGCCGGAAATGCGACCAGAGCCCGAAGCCCGCGATCGTCGCCAGCACGGCCGCCAGCAACACGGCCAGAGCCTTCCCATATGCGGCCCGCCGCGAACGATCCCGCTGGCCTTGACCTGAAGTTCCCTGACTTGAAGCTCCCTGATCCATAGTCCCGCCTTCCGCGCCGGTTCACAGCCCGGTCACCAACGCCGTCCCATAAAGGTCACGGTACCCCGGCCCGAGGGAGAATCGGCCTCAGCGCTGCCAATCCGCACGGGGTTTGCGCAACTTGGCCGTGAGGAAGTACACCGCGTAGCACGCCACGATGAACACCAGCTCGGCCACCAGCGCAAACCGCTGCGACTCGTCGAACACCACCAGAATGAACGAGGCCGTGCACAGCGCGAAGGCCGCCCAGGAGACCCACGGGTAGCCCGGCGTGCGGTATTTGAGCTCCTCCACGGTATGGCCCGAGGCAAGCCATCGACGCCGGAACACGATCTGGCAGTAGGCGATCGCGATCCACACCACCACCGCGGACAGGCCGGAGAGGGCCACCAGGACCAGGTAGACGGTGGAGGCGGCGATCACCGACGACAGCAGCGCGAGCAGACCGCCGGCCATGGCCGCGCACAGGGCCAGCATCGGCACGCCCCGGCGGTTGGTCTTGGCGAACCAGCGCGGGATCATGCCCTCGTTGCCCATCGACCACACCATGCGCGTGGAGGCGTACAGGCCGGAGTTGGAGGCGGAGAGCACGGCCGTGAGCACCACGAAGTTCATGATGTCGCCGGCGTACGGGATGCCGATCGAATTGAACACGAGCACGAACGGGCTCTCCCCCACGCCCGCCTCGCGCCACGGGATGAGCGCACACATCACGGTGATCGAGCCGATGAAGAAGAGGACGAGTCGCCACAGCGTGGTGTGGATGGCCTTGGGCACGGCGGTTTCCGGGTCGCGCGTCTCGCCGGCGGTCACGCCGATCAGCTCGGTGCCGGAGAACGCGAAGTTGACGGTGAGGATGGTGGCGAACACCGGCATGAAGCCGTTGGGGAAGATGCCGTCCTTGACGAGGTTTCCGAACAGCGGCGCATGCGTGTAGCCGGCGATGGGGATGATCCCGAAGATGGCGAGCAGGCCGATGGCGATGAACGCGCAGATGGCGAACACCTTGATGCTCGCGAACAGGAATTCGGCCTCGGCGAAGAAGCGCACGGACAGGGCGTTCGCGGTGAAGATCAGCACGATGCACGCGGCCGACCATATCCATGTGGGCGTTTCGGGGAACCATCGCTGCATGAGCAGGCCCGCGGCGGTGAATTCGGAGCCGAGCGCCACGGTCCAGGTGAGCCAGTACTGGATGGCGACCACGAAGCCGGTGGCCGGCCCGATGAACTTGTCCGCGTAGACGTGGAACGATCCGGTGACGGGCATGGCGACCGACAGTTCGCCCAGCGTGAGCATGACGAGGTACACGATCAGCGCGCCGATGCCGTACGCGAGGATCGTGCCGATGGGCCCGGCCTGCTGGATCGTGTAGCCGGAGCTCAGGAACAGGCCCGTGCCGATCACGCCGCCCAGGGAGATCATCTGCAGGTGGCGCGATTCCATGCCGCGCTTCAGATTGGTGTGCAGGGCATGATCGTGGGCCCGATTGTGATCGTGGGCCTGATTGGGATTGTGGGCCTGAGCGCTGCCATGGCCCTGAGCGCGATCGTGGTCCTGGCTGTGGCCGTGGTCGTCCCGCGTCGATTGTTCCTCCGGTTCGCGTCCCGGCTCATGCCCCGACTGGCTGTGATTCATGCATTTCCTCCGACTGGCGTGCTGGCGGCCCCGCAACGGGCCCTGAACCCGGCCATGGGCCCCGAATAGTATACGCGAGCGACGGCGGATGGGGAAGGGGGCAGACGGACGGAAAACCAAGCAGCGGAAAACCAGCCGCCTCACGAAAAGGTATAACCGCGCTCGATACGCGGGTATCCATTATGACGAATACGAGTTCATGAAAATCAACCTTCCGCGTTCCAAGCGAGGAGTATGCTGAAATCAATTCCACAAGGGGAACGGATCGTAGGCCACAATCGGCGAACCGCAGTGGAATACACAGAAGGGATCTCATGCGTTATATGCGTGTGCATATAACGCCTATTCACAAAACAAACAATCGCCCTATGGGATACGTGTATTCAACGCATGTCATGGAACGATATGGGGAGGAGAAACAATGCTTTCCAAACATGGCATTATCGCAAAGGGAACGGCCATTTTCGGCGTGCTGATCGCCGTATTGGCCTTCGATGCCTGTGGCGTAACCACCTCGAATTCCGCCGCCGACGCCAAGGCCGAGGCGGGTGCCAATTCCGTGGCGACCGAGGGCTATAAATATGGCACCGTCGAGTTCCCGAAGTCGAGCTCGCTGTGCAGTTCCCCCATCGCCATCGCCCTGGAGAAAGGCTTCTTCAAGGAGGAGGGCATCGACGCGAAGCTGGTCACGGCCGACGCGGAGACCCGCAAGGTGGGTCTGGACACCGGCCGTTTCCCGGTCACCAACGGCGACTTCCAGTTCTTCCCGTCCATCGAGAAGGGCGTGAAGACGAGCGTCGTGGGCGCCCTGCACAAGGGATGCATCAAGATCGCCGTCAAGAAGGGCTCCAACATCAAGACCGCGGCCGATCTCAAGGGCAAGACGATCGGCGTGGACGAGATCGGCGGCACCCCGTACATGGCCGCCAACCTGTGGCTGGGCGACGCCGGCCTGAACGTCGATCCGAAGAACGGCGACGTGAAGTACCTGCCGTACGACGACGCCAGCCTGGAGTTCGAGGCCCTGCAGAAGGGCCAGATCGATGCCGCCGCCCTGTGGGACCCGCTGCCCACCATCCAGGAGCAGAAGGGCACCGTGGACATCGTCTTCGACCTGGGCTCCGACCCGAAGTTCGCCAAGCGCTTCTGCTGCTTCCTTTACGGCTCCAACAAGATCATCGAGGAGAAGCCCGATGAGATGGCCGCCATCCTGCGCGCCCTCGACAAAGCCCGCGACTACATCGCGCAGAACCCCGAGGACGCCGCGAAGATCATCGCCGAGAAGAACTACTCCTCCATCACCGATCAGGAGCTGGCCACGAAGCTGCTCAAGGACTACGACTACTCGGTCCAGACGGACGAGAACAAGATCATCGAGGACGACGTGAACTACTTCGTGGACGGTCTGAAGAAGATCGGCTTCCTGGAGACCGGAGACACCGCCGGCTTCGCCAAGCAGATCTACAAGGACGTCGAGCACTGATGACGGGCGCGCCCGATCGCGCATTCGCACACCGACTGCCCCGATAGCCAGATGGTTCCGGCTCCCCGCGCGGGAACCGGAACCTTCGCGTTGAAAGGAACGCATATGACCACCACCATCACCGAATTCGCCGCGCAGGCACGCGGGCGAGCCACGCCCGCAACCAAAACCGCAACCAAGACCGCGGCCACGCCCAATGCGGCCGGGCAGACAGGGCCCGCCGAACCAGCCGCAGCCACCGATCAGCCAACCGCCGCCGCAACCTTGCCGGCCACCGACGCACAGGCCGACCGCCCCGCCCGCCGCGCGCTCCCCTACCCGCTGACCGTGGCCTTCACCGCGGCCGGATTCCTGATCGCCGCGCTCGTCAACGTGTTCTTCCCGCAGGTCAAGCCCGTCGAATTCGAGCAGGGCCAGCTGTGGATCTTCCTGCTCAACGGCGAGGAGGCGTACCGCGCGCTGCTGGTCATCCTCGCGCTGCTGTACGTGGTCATCGGCGTGGTGGACGCCCGCCGCGGGCCTGCGGACGTGGCCCGGTTCCGCGAGCGCGCCCAGTTCCGGTTCGCCGCGGGCCTCGCACTGGCCGTGTGGGACGTGACCGGCACCAAGCTGCAGACGCTCCCCCAGCCGTTCTTTCCGGGACCGTCGAAGGTGATCGAACCGTTCCTCACGGACGGCGACTACATCGCGCTCAACACGTTCTATTCGGTCCGCCTGTTCGCGGCCGGATTCATCGTGGGCGTGTTCCTGGGCGTGGTGACCGGCGTGATCATCGGCTGGTTCGCGCGCGCCTACTACTGGGTGTTCCCGGTGCTCAAGATCACCGGCGTGATCCCGGCCGTGGCGTGGATGCCGTTCGCGCTCACGCTCATGCCCACCCCGTTCATCGCGGCGATGTTCCTGCTGGTCATCTGCTCCTGGTTCCCGGTGGCGTTCCTGACGGCCCAGGGCATCCAGAGCACGCCGAAGATGCTGATCGAGGCCTCGCGCACGCTGGGCGCGGACACCCCGTACATCCTGTTCCACGTGGCCATTCCGAACGCCATGCCGAGCATCTTCACCGGCATCGGCATGGCCAACAGCCTGTCGTTCCTCACGCTCGTGATCTCCGAGATGATGGGCCAGCCGGGCGGTCTGGGCTACTACATCGATCAGGCGAAATCGTGGTCGGCCTACAACGAGATCCTCACGGCGATCGTGGTGATGGCCGTGCTGTTCTCGCTGATCATGAAACTCATCGAATTGGTGCGCGGCCATGTGCTGCGCTGGCAAAAGGGACTGATCAAATGAGCACGATCGCAACGAGCGCACAGGCACAGGCGGGCACGGTGACGGACGATCCGGGCGCGCAGGCACCTCTGCTGAGCATCAGCCATGTGGAGCGCGATTTCACGAGTCCGAACGGCCAGCGCGTGCAGGCGTTGAGCGATGTGAGCCTAGACGTGCGGCCAGGCGAGCTGGTGTCGATCATCGGCCCGTCGGGCTGCGGCAA
Organism: Bifidobacterium vespertilionis; assembly: GCF_008698145.1. Classification (GTDB taxonomy): domain Bacteria; phylum Actinomycetota; class Actinomycetes; order Actinomycetales; family Bifidobacteriaceae; genus Bifidobacterium; species Bifidobacterium vespertilionis. Next base: position 45,236 of record NZ_RZNZ01000012.1, on the reverse strand, counting down.
GACGACGCTGCTGCGCCTGATCGCCGGATTGGACAAGCCGCAGCAGGGCTCCGTGACGTTCAAGGGCCGGCCGATCGAGGCGCCGAATCCCGAGCGCGGCTACGTGTTCCAGCAGGGCAGCCTGTTCCCGTGGCTCACCGTGCGCGAGAATGTGGCGTTCGGGCTCAAGGCGCAGGGCAAGTACCGCGAGCATGCCGGAGAGGTGGACGATTACCTTGCCAAGGTGGGCCTGACCGGCTTCGAGCACGCCTATCCGCATCAGATCTCCGGCGGCATGGCCCAGCGCGTGGCGATCGCACGCGCGCTGATCGACCACCCCGAGGTGCTGCTGCTCGACGAGCCGATGGGCGCCTTGGATTCGTTCACGCGCGCCGATCTGCAGGATCGCCTGCTGGACCTGTGGGAGCAGTACCACATGACGATGGTGCTGGTCACGCACGATGTGGACGAGGCGATCTATCTGGGCAACCGAGTGGTGATCATGAGCCCGAGGCCGGGGCACATCAAGGAGATCGTGCCGATCGATCTGCCCGAGCGCGATCGCGTATCCGACGCCTTCCTGGGCTACCGCAAGACGCTGCTCACCAAGCTGCACTTCGACGTGCACGAGCACTGAGTGAGGTTGCGGCACCTCCGCCACAACCTTCGCCAACTGCAGAATCGTTCCAACCTGCGCCCACTTCGGCGCGGATTGGAACGATTCTGCGGTTGTGAGCGCTCACATCACAGCACAACATACAGAATCGTTCCAACCTGCGATTTCGGGTGCGCAGGTTGGAACGATTCTGTTTTCAGGCCAGATAGGCGGCGTCGAACGCCTGGTCGAGGTCGGCGATCAGATCGCGCGGATCCTCAAGGCCGATGGACAGGCGGATCAGACCGGGGGTGATCCCCACCTTCGCGCGGGCCGCAGGCGTGAATTCGCGGTGGGTGATGTTCGCCGGGTCCACGATCAGCGAGCGCACATCGCCGATGTTCGCGAGGTAGCTGAACAGCCGCACGTGATCGATGAGCTCCTTGGCCCGCGCGGTCTGATCGGCCGCGTCGTCGCCCTCCAGCTCGAAGGAGAGCACGGATCCCACACCGAGAGGGAACAGCCGGTCGGCCAGCGCGCGCTGCGGCCCATAGGGCAGGCCGGTGTAGTGCACGGCCGTCACATGATCGCGGCGGGAGAGCCAGTCGGCCACCGTTTTGGCCGACGCGGTCTCCTTGGACACGCGCTCGCCCAGCGTCTCAAGGCCCAGCAGCTGCTGGTACGCCTCGAAGGGCCCAAGCACCGCGCCGGTGAGTCGCAGGTACTTGAGTCGCAGCCGGCGGATATACGCCAGCGGTCCGGCGGCGTCGACGAAACTGCGCGGCGCGCGACCGGCCGCCTCGCCCAGGATGAATTCCGGCTCGGTGAACTGCGGATAGCGGCCGTTCGCCCAGTCGAAGGAGTCGCCGGACGTCACGATGCCGCCGATCGCGTTGCCGTGCCCGCCAAGGGCCTTGGTGGCCGAGTAGACGACCACGTCGGCCCCGTGCTCGATGGGCCGGAACAGGTGGGGCGTGGGCAGCGTGTTGTCCACGATCAGCGGGATGCCGTTGCGGTGGGCCACGGCGGAGAGCGCCTCCACATCGGTGATCACCGTGCGCGGATTGGACACCGTTTCGGCGAAAATCGCCTTCACCGGGGCGTTCCGGCCTTCGGCATCCAGGGCGTCCGGGCTGTCGCCTGCGATCAGCGCTTCGATGCGCTTCGTGTCGTTGATGTCGTCGACGAACGTGGTCGTCACCCCGAAGCGCGGCAGCAGCGTGCGCAGCGAATCGAACGTGCCGCCGTAGATGTCGTAGGGGGCGATGATCCGCCCGCCGCCCTCCGCCGCATTGAGCAGCGCATAGGTGATCGCAGCCATGCCGGATGCGACGGCCACGGCTTCTGCGGCCCCGTCCAGCGCGGCGACCCGTCGCTCCAGGAAGCCGACCGTGGGGTTCGCCACGCGCGAGTACAGGAAGCCCGGTATGTCGCCGTTGGCCACGTGATGGCCGTGATCGACGTCCTCTAACCAGAATGCGGCGTTCGGGTAGACGACCGGCGTCACCGAATCCGCATTCGAACCGGGATCGAAGCCGGCGTGCACCTGGGCGGTGGACGGATGGTAGTGGGCATTCTGGATGTTCTGAGTATTCTTGTTGCTTTGAGTATTCTGATTGGTTCCGTTTGGCATATGCCACCCCTTCTCATGTGGTTGCCGGAATGGTTGACAATGTATCATGATTGGGCGTTGGGCATTCCAGCATCGTCATCGGTAAAATTAATAGAAGAGCCCATGCGGATATTATGGCTATGCTCGATGATGAGATCGATTATATGCGTTGGTTATGGCCGTGCCGCACCTCGATTTATATCGACTGTTTTGCATGCTTGGAACCCCTACTCCGGATTGCCCATGAGCACGCATTCATGCCTGAGTTTATAGCGTTGGCACGCGTTGATGCGCGTTGACGCATACCAAGAGCGCGCATATGATGTCAATCACGCGATGCGCAGTGCACTGGACGGGGATGGCCGGTGCATTGCACATCGCCCCCTCTATTTGAATCACCCAACAGCAATGACATAACCGCATACCATCGCCGCATACCATCGCCATATTGAGAAGGGAACTTACCATGACCAGACTGCTGACTTCCGAATCCGTGACCGAAGGGCATCCGGACAAGGTGTGCGACATCATCTCCGATTCGATCCTCGACGCCTACCTCACCCTCGACCCGGATTCGCGCGTGGCCGTGGAGACCTCCGCCAAGGACGGTCTGGTCGTGGTGGAGGGGGAGGTGTCCGCGCCGAGGACGCTGGACCACGTGGCGATTGTGCGCAAGGCGATCGCGGACATCGGCTACACCGACGCGGCCAGCGGATTGGACGCCGAGGGCGCCGGCGTGATCAACAACATCCGCCCGCGCGCATTCGACAGCACCGACGGCGGCGCGTACGGCAACTACGGCGACAACGCGAAGCTCAGCCGCGAGGAGGCGTACAACACCTTCGGCGGCGATCAGGGGCTCATGGTGGGATATGCGGCCGACGACACCAAGGCGCTGCTGCCGCTGCCCATCTACGCCGCAAGCCGGCTCGCCGAGCGCCTCGCCTACGTGCGCAAGAATGGCATCATCCCGTTGCTGCGCCCGGACGGCAAGACCCTGGTGTCCGTGGAGTACGCGAACGACAACGTGACCGATCCGAAGGCGATCCGCCACATCCTCATCTCCACGCAGCATTCGGACAAGCTGTCGCTGGAAGACGTGCGCGATCAGGTGCGCAGGCTGGTGCTGGAGCCCGTACTCGCCACGTTGGACGTGGATGCCTCCGAGGCGGAGGTGGTGATCAACCGCTCCCCGTTCATCAATGGCGGTCCCAAGGCGGACGCGGGCCTGACGGGACGCAAGATCATCGTGGACACCTACGGCGGCATCGCCGGCCACGGCGGCGGCGCGTTCTCCGGCAAGGATCCGCGCAAGCCCGATCGCTCGGCCGCGTACGCCGCGCGATGGGCCGCCAAGAACATCGTGGCCGCCGGGCTCGCCCGCCGCGCGCAGGTGCAGCTGGGCTACTTCAACCGCACGCCGAGCCCGATCACGATCGACGTGGAGACCTTCGGCACCGAAACCGTGGACCGCGAAAAGATCCAGCGCGCGGTGGCCAAGACCTTCGATTTCCGCCAGCTCGCGATCATCGACGAACTGGATCTGCGCCGGCCGATCTACCGCAAAACCGCGGCGTACGGCCACTTCGGGCGCGACGACGCCGACTTCACCTGGGAGCGGACGAACAAGGTCGAGGAGCTGAGGGGGAACGTGAAATGAGCGATTCCGCAGACGTGGGCACGGGCGTGGGCGCGGCCGGGTTCGGGGACGCGGGCGCGGCCGGCTCCGGTGGAACGAACCCCGGCGGGGCAAATTCCGACGGCTTCCGGCACGAGTACTTTGATGACTTCGAGCGCGACCATCCGAACATCTTCGCCTCGAAACTGGCTCTGCTGAAGACCGCGATCACGCTCGACGGCATCCGCGACGCCGGCTACACGGTCTCCGTGGGCGCGGGAACCGGATCGTACGAAGCCGCGCTGGAGAAAGCGGGCGTGACCGTGAACCGGATCGTTGAGCCCTCCCCCGACTTGGCCGCGCAGGCCCGCCGCCGCGGGTTCAATGTGACCCAGGCCTACGCGCAGGACGTGGCTTTCGACGACGAATCGATCGACACGGTGTTCTATAACGGCAGCGCGTTCGGATTCATCGACGAAGACACGCTGCGTGCCGTGTTCCGCGCCCACTACCGGCAGCTCAAGCACGGCGGCGTGATCGCGCTGCTCGACGTGCCGCCGGCGAGCGCACTGGGACTGGCCGTGCAGGCGTCGTTCCTGATCGAGGGCGAATCGTACATCGGCAGCGTGCTGCGCAGCAGCTGGTACGCCGATCGCGTGCCGCGCAAGGAGTACTGGCGAACCACGGAATGGTACCGGAATCTACTGGAGGAGAGCGGGTTCTCGCGCTTCGCCACCTGGCAGACGCTGCTCAGGCATCCGATCTACCAGAATGATGCGCCCGAGCCGGTGGTGAATGGGTATCAGGAAGGCAGCTACGTGGCGCTGGTCGCGCGGAAATAGCGGTTGGGCTGCGGAGATTACGCAGAGAGAAGAGAGAGTACATGATGAGGAAATCGGAAATCGCGAGGATGGCCGCGGCCGCGATCTGCGCCACGCTGCTCGCGGGACTGGCCGCCTGTGGGACGGCCGCTCCTGCCGGGTCCGATGCGTCAGCCGCCAACCCGGGAGCTCAGCCGGACAGTTCGATCGTCATTCAGGAGGCGACGAGTGGGCCGGCGGACGGCGGGCATGCGGATCATACGGATCACGCTGAGCATGCAGAACATGCGGACGCCACCGCGACGCAGGCCGATCAGGCGGCCGCCGATACTGCGACTGCGGGCGATTCCGCGGCGACGGATACCACATCGCCGGCCACCACGGCGGCATCGACCGGCGGCGGATCGGGCTGCTGCAACGAATAGCGCGGACCGCCAACGTGCGTGCGATGCGGACGAGCATCACGCCACGGTCGGCGGCACGGTCACATCGCACGCACGGCACAACAATGGCAATCGGATGGCATAGGCAATCGGAAGGGGAACATTACATGGCAACGCCGTTCATCGACCACTATCACAGCAACGGACGCATTCTGGATGACACCTGGCGCGCCCGGCCGAACATCTACGAGTCGCGGCTTCGTCTGCTGCACCGCGCGCTCGTGGACCGCAATCCGGGCAAGATCCTGTCCATCGGCATCGGCTCGGGCATCTTCGAGACGCTGCTCAACAAGCGGTACGACATCACGGTCGCCGAGGCCGTGGAACCGTCGGAGAGCTTGGGTGCGGAGGCGCGCAGAAAGGGGCTCGCGGTCACGCAGAGCACCGCGCAGGACTACGACTACGCCGGGGCGCCCTACGACACGATCGTGTACAACGGGTCGAGCTTCGGCTTCATCCCGGACGACGAGATCGAGGGGGTATTCACCCGCAACCGGGACGCGCTCTCCGAACGCGGGCGGCTGGTGCTCACCGACGTGCCCGCGGAAAGCGCGTTGGGCATCATCCTGCAGACCCTGCAGCGCTACGATGTGCCACGCGAGGACTTCGCCGAGCTGCTCTCCGGCACGTCGTTCTTCAACATCGACACCCATTCGTACAAGCCCAACTGGCATCCGATCCCCTGGTACGCCGACCTGCTCACGCGCATCGGGTTCGGCGAGCTGCGCTTCTACCAGACCGTGCTCGCGAATCCGCTCTATCAGAAGGATCAGGTGGAGGACCCGATCGAGGGCTACACCAAAGGCAACTACGTAGCGATCGTGGCCGAGAAGTAGCGTCCGCTGGGCGATGCGGGGCGAGCACTGAGCCGTGAAGCGGCCTCCCACCGTCATCCTGAGCGAAGCGCGCAGCGCGCAGTCGAAGGATCCTTAACTTCCTGCATAGTGACTTTATGCGATATGACGAAGGATCCTTCGGTGTCCGGCTGCGCCGGACCGTCGCCGCCTTGGCGGCGGCTCCCCTCGCCTACGGACAGCCCACCGGGCTGCCCGCTAAACGGCTCAGTGCTCAGGATGACGGGGAATGCCTTTTGTCATCCTGAGCGAAGCCCGCTAGGGCGAAGTCGAAGGATCCTTAACTTTACGCACTAGTGCATATACCGATTGGCGCGCAATGGCCAAGGATCCTTCGGCTCCGCCCTAGCGGGCTCCGCTCAGGATGACTTGCACGTTACCTCGATGCCGTACAGTGGTTTCGAAAATCACGCAATAAAGGGGGCACAATGGGTCTGTTCGACGGGCTGAGGAATCTGGCATCCGGGGCGCTGGGCAATGCGATCGGCAACGTCACCGAGGGCATCGACCTGGGTGCGCTCGGCAACCTTGGGAATCTCGGCGAGCAGCTGCCGGCGGTGATCGGCGAGCACTTCAACGCCGAGCAGCTGGGCGAGATTGCGCAGGTGGCCGGCGATCATCTCAACGCAGACCAGGTGGGCGATCTGGCCGCGCTGGCCGAGGAGAACATTTCGGCCGATCAGATCGGCAACGTGGCGGGCATGATCCAGGAGCAGGGCCAGAACCTCGATCTGGGGGCCATCGCCGAGCGCGTGGGGCTGCCAACTGACGTGATCGGCCAGATTTCAGGCCTGCTCGGGCGCTGAACGGTCACTTCGAGATCACCGGCCGGTCTGCGAGCGGAGTTTGCAGGGCGACCAGCGCGGATTGGTAGGCGGCCTGCTCGGTGCACGATCCAGCCTGCGCACCCGTGCTGCCCGTGCGAGGCTCGGCACCCGCGAACAGATTTAGGCGCACGTGATCGCCGGTCTCCTCGATCGCGACCCGGTATGCATCGCACACGCCGCCGGTGAAGTAGATGCGCAGCCGATCGGCCGCAACCGGCGCATAGCTGATGATCGGCTGCGCGCGCTCATTGTCCAGATTCGGGGCACTGGACAGCGCTTCATCCTTGCGATCGGCGGCATACGCATCCTCCACGCGCGGTAATCGGCCATCGGCTGCGGTGTCCCCCGCTTCCCCTGCACCGGTTTTCTGCGGCGTCCACGGGGCAAGGCGACCGGACGACCAGTATTGCGCTGCCTCGCACTGCTCGCGGGGCGAGACGGTGTGGGAGGCGGTTCCGGAATCATTGTCCACGGCATCCTGCGATTCATTGCTGAGCGTGGAGCAGTCCGTGGGCACGGCCGCGGTCGGGGTATTCTGAGACGCAGCAATGGATGGCTGCGGACCGGCTGGTGACGATGTGCCCGCGGCGGTACCACCTGATGATCCCCCGCAACCGGACAGCATGAGTGCGCCGATCAGCGCGGCGGCGATTGCCTTGAACAGCGTGGCGTGAGCGATCGTCGAACCATCTTTATGCGCCCGTCCCATAATCGCCCTTTCCCCGAAAATACGCGCGGCAGCCGCATCGCCGTCCGTCCCCTCCATCATACCGTTCCCGCTCGGAATTCCCGCTCGGCCCGGATTCAATTTGTAAGTGCAACACTCGTCTTTGGGTGGCTTGTCTTTGACATTACCTTGCCGAGCTCGCGGTACCAAACCTCGTTGGGCGTTTCCCACCCGAGGACCTTCAACGGGGTGTCGTTGATCTCCTGGACGATGGCCTGCAGGTCCTCGTCCGACATGTCGTCGAAGCTGGTCCCCTTGGGCAGGTAGCGGCGGATCCTGCCGTTGCGGTTCTCGTTCGTGCCGCGCTGGTACGAGGAGTACGGGTCCGCATAGTAGGCGGGCATGCCGAGCGCCTCGTCCACGAGCAGGTGGCAGGAGGACTCCGTGCCGTTGTCCCAGGTGCGGTCGATGCGCGCGGGCGCGGGGATGCGGCTGTAGATGTCGTATTCGGCGCGCGCGGTCGCCAGCGCGCTCTTGTCGGGGATGAACCGGGCGAACAGCTTGCGGCTCTTGCGTTCGACCTGCGTGTCGATGCACCGTTTCGAGGGGGCCGTGCCGATGACGGTGTCGGACTCGAAATGGCCGAACTCATGCCGCGAGTCGACGCGTTTGGGCCGGTCGGCGATCGGCACGCGCATGGGGATCCTCGGCCCCTTCGATCCGCGGCCCTTGGCGCGCGTGCGGCGCCGCTTGCCGCGCGGCAGGTACTGCCTGAGATCCAGCGTCTGCTGCGGTTTGGCGTAGATCCACCGGTAGAGGCACTCATGGCTTACCCGCATGCGCGGGTCGTCCGGGAACTGGACCTTGAGCCGTCCCTCGATCCGCTCCGGCGTCCATCCCTTGCGCAGCGCGTCCATCACCCACGACAGCAGCGGGTCGTACGCCATGCGCAGGGGCTTGCGCGACCTGCGGGCGCGTGTCTCGGCCTTGCGCTGCGCGGTCATGGCCGAGTAGAACGGGCGCGCGGTCCATGCGCCGGTCTTCAGGCGTTTCGGCCGGTACGGACGGTAGGAGTCGTTCTCGTTGGACGCGAACCACAGGCCGCGTCTCAGCTCGCGGCTGATGGTGGACTTGTCGCGGCCGATCCTGCGGGCGATCTCGTTGACCCCGAGGCCGTCCCTGTTGCGCAGCTCGTCGATCCGAACGCGTTCCTCGGCCGACAGGTGGGAATACACTTTCTTCATGGGCGCAGCACCTTCCTGGGTTGAACTTGAACACTTCCAACCATAGAACGGGTGTTGCGCTTCTATTTAGAACCCGGGCGGAAGTATGATCGTCGGAAGGCTGAAGAGGACGGCAACGGCAACGCCGTCCCGCGCACGGACCCACGGAGCGGAGGGAGATCAACGATGAGCGAATGCGTATTCTGCGACATCGTCCACGGCGATGCGCCATGCCGATTGATCGAGGAATCCGATCTGGCATTGTGCTTCGTGTCGATCGACGACCGGCCCGACTACCACCTTCTGGTCGTGCCGAAACGCCATGTGGTCAACATCCTCGACTGCGACCCCCAATCCCTGCAAGCGGTGACCGAGCTGGCGCAGCGCGTCGCACGCCATCTGGTCGCGGACTGCGGGTTCGACGGGGTGGATCTGCTCAGCACCTCGTTCGCGGAAGCTCAATCCGTGCCTCATTTCCACGTGCATCTGCTGCCCCGCGCGCATGGCGACGGGTTGGACACATGGCCCGCCCTGCCCGAGCGCACAATCCCGCTGGACGAAGCATGGCATCGCACGCGCTGAACCCCGTGTCACTGCCCTCGCGCGGTTCCTGCCGAGTCCGCCCCTATCGCCCCGCCGATGCCGCCGCGACGATGGCTGTCTTCCGCGATGCCGTCATCCATCTGGCCGCGGCGGACTACAGCGCCGAGCAGATCGCGGTCTGGGCCGGGCGCACGGGGACGATCGAACAATGGAACGCGCGACGGACCGCCGTGCACACGTGGGTGGCCGTCGATCGTGGCGCTGCGGACGGGCATTTGCGTCGTTGGGATTGCGACGGGGATTGCACGGACTCGGGTGCCGTCGTCGGGTTCATCGACGTGGACGATTCCGGCTATATCGACATGCTGTTCGTCGCCCCGCACTGCGCCCGGCAAGGCGTGGCCACCGCGCTGCTCGGTGCCGTTGAGCGATTCGCCGCCGCACGAGGCACTGAGGGCAGCGCCGAGGACGGCACTGGGTACGACGCTGGGCGCGGCATCCGGCGCAGCGCTGAGGGCTGCACCGGGGAGGGCATCGGGGAGCTTCGCGTCCACGCCAGCATCACCGCCCGGCCGTTCTTCGAGCGACACGGATTCCGAGTCGTCGCCATCCGACACCCGCACATTGGCCGCGTGGCGTTTGTGAACTATCTGATGGTCAGGGGTATGGGCGGCGCCAGGTCACGGTGATCAACGGTTTGTTGAAAGAGATCTGAGATGATCAGGGGGTACGGGCGGAACTGTGGCGTGACTTGGGACGTGGCACAGTGTGCGTGACATGGCAATGACACAGTATGCGTGACACAGTGTGCGTGACACAGTATGCGCGACTTGGCGTATGACACGGGGCGTGACATGACGTGGACCTGGGCTGTACTGTGGCCCGGCGCGTGACACGGGGTGGGGGCGTGTGACACGGCGTGCCCACACCGCGTCACAGCCTTCGAAAACCGTTGAAAAATGGCGGTTTTCCAGAGCCTGTGACCGGGTGCGCCCACACCATGTCACACCCCACGTCACAGTCGCACTCCCCGTCACACGCCATGTCACGCTTCAGACCGCAACCCGCCCCATGTCACGCGCTGAGTCACGACCTGTGTCGCGTTACGCCCCTTGGTTCTTCCCGTCAAGTCCCAAAGTCTCGATGTGCCCAGTTTGCGCAGCAAGTCAGGGAAACTGGGCAAATCCGGACATCGCCGCCACAAACTGGGCACATCGGAACGTTTAGAAGCTGATTTGAGCGTCTAGATGGCCTAGACTGCCCAGTTTGAGAAGCCAACGTCCCGGAATGCCCAGTTTGCGCCCGTCCACGCTCATGCTTCCTCCTCCAAGTGTCCGATCGCGCATCACCCGGGCAAACCAGGAGGGGCCGGATCCGCATGTTGCCGGCACGTCGGAACTGCTCAAGGTACCCGAAACAGCTTAGACAACGGACCAGCAACGTTGCTTTCCCATGTTCTACGCGCCCGCGGGGCATTTGACCGGGCCGAACGACGGCCGGCCAACATGTAATTCCGATTTGTGCGGTCGATTTTCCCGGGTGGGGCATATAGACATGCCGCCATTCCGCCGGTTTTCAGCGGATGCTATCCGGGGGAACCGGAAAAACGCATGCACAAATCGGAATTACCCGATGTAGTTTGGCCGGCGAAGCATCGCGGGACGTAGTTGACGCCTGCGAAGCGCAGGATACTACGTTGTTGGCACCCCTAATGCGCTCGAAGCACCTGCGGGCCGCGCGCCACGGGCATCAGAGGGATCCCGGAGCAATCCAAGTCCGCGCAGAATCATGCCCTTCGATTCATTGCAACCAGTCGGAGCCCCAGACCGGCCACTCAGATGCCCCAGACTTCAGGTCACCCTCACGAGCCCGCCGCACTCAGGCCCACTCCAAAGGGCCCTCAGCGCCGCCGCCCAGCCGCCGCCGCCCAGCCGCCGCCCAGACGTCGCCTAGGCTCAGCCCCGCGTCGGATCCTTCTGCAGCGTCAGGAACACCAGCGCCACCACGAGCAGAATGGCGATGGACAGCACGCCGATCGACGCATTGCCGGTCAGGGTCGTGGTGGTGGCCACGAGGAACGTGCCCAGAATCGAGGCTGTTTTGCCGAAGATATCGTAGAAGCCGTAGTACTCGTTGGCGCGGTCCTTGGGGATGATCTTGCCGTAGTAGGAGCGAGACAGGGCCTGAATGCCGCCCTGGAACATGCCGACCAGGATCGCGAGGATCCAGAACTCGGCGGCCGAGCGCAGGAAGAACGCGGCGAAGAAGACGATGCACATGTAGGCGATCACGGCGGCCACGATCATGGGCTTGCAACCGAATCGGCCGGCCAGACGCCCGTAGATGATCGCGCACGGGAAGGCGACGAACTGCGTGACGAGCAGGGCGACCACGAGTTGGGTGGAGTCGATGCCAAGCTGCGTGCCGTAGGAGGTGCTCATGGAGATGACCGTGTTCACGGCGTCGATGTAGAAGAAAAACGCGATCATGAACATCCACAGCGGCTTGTCGTTCACGATCCGCCCGAACGTGGAGCCGAGCTCGCGGAAGGTGCCGCGGATGGCCTCGGAGGCGTGGTCGCTGGTGGCGCGGAAGTGGACCTGACGGTAGCTGGTGATCAGCGGGATGGTGAACGCCACCCACCAGATGGCGGTGATCACGAAGCTGGCGCGCGTGCAGGCCTCGGTGGTCCAGCCGAGCAGGGACGGGCCGCCGAAGATCAGCCCGATGCAGACGAGGAACGGGACGGTTGATCCCACATAGCCCCAGCCGTAGCCGTGCGAGGAGACCTTGTCCATGCGATCGTTCGACGTGGTGTCGATCAGCATCGAATCGTAGAACGTGAGCGAGCCGTTGAGGCCGATCGTCGCGAGCACGTACACGATCAGGAACGGCAGCCACATAAGCGGCAGGGACATCGCCAGGCACATGACCACGCCGGTGCCGAAGAAGCCTAGGAAGAACTTGATCTTCATGCCCTGCACGTCGGCGATCGAGCCGAGCAGCGGCATGAGCAGCGCGATGACCAGCGACGCGATGGTCTGCGCGTAGCCCCACGCGGACACGATGTTGCCGTCGGCCGGCATGAGGGACTTGGCATAGATGGGCACGACCGCGGTGCTCAGCAGCACGAAGGCGGAGTTGCCCACGTCGTACACGATCCATTTCTTCTCGCGGGCGGTGAGCTTGGCGTTGGCGGCCGGCGTGGTCTCGGGCGCGGGCGCGGCGGCCGGGGTGACGGTGTTAGTGGACATAGGAGCTCCTGACGTTCGAACCACCTTTCATCCTAAAGTTCCGCGATGCGCGGCGGGCGGATGGGGATGAACAGCGGGTGAACTTCTACGGCCGCCGATCGATCATTCCAACCTGCATGATCGCCCCGCCCTGCAGAATTGTCCAACCTGCGCCCTCAAAATCGCAGGTTGGAACAATTCTGCGCGTGAGTGCCCCGATCAAGCTTCCAGCCTGCAGATTCTTTCCAACTTGGCAAAATGAGCGGGCAGGTTGGAACGATCGCGCAAGGGGATGGACAATTGGTGCTCGAGAACTCCGATGGGCCGCCGACGAGCGTCGGAGCTGATTTCCAGTTCACGATTTTCAAGGACCGCCAAATCGTGAACTGGGAAACGTTCTCAAGAGAACATGGGAGCCTTGGAATTCCGCCAATTCTCATGTTCGATTATGGTCGATGTTGTGCGAAGCCAGTTCACGATTTGCGAGGCTCTTCAAATCGTGAACTGGAGCGCCGGCAAAAATGACGAAAACGGCTCCCGGGCGACCGTCAGAGGCCGCCAGAGGCTGCCGCAGCGGTCGCCGATCACCCCATGGCCGCCGCTCAGACACCTCGAAACCGCCCCGATTTGCATTCTTCGCGATTCCGCTGTATCATTGTGAAGTTGTGTGTTCGGCCGAGCGGCAAAACGCGAGCGACGGACACGAAAGACTTGGAACAAACCAAATCAAGGAGTCCATCATGGCAGCTCGTTGCGCAGTGTGCGGCAAGGGACCGCAGACCGGTTACAGCGTTTCGCATTCGCACAGGCGCACTAAGCGCACTTTCCGCCCGAACCTTCAGCCGGTTCGCACCACCGTGGAGGGCGCCAACGTGCGCATCCGCGTGTGCGTCAAGTGCCTGAAGGCCGGCAAGGTGCAGCGCGTCGTCGCGTGAATCACGCCCGCCGCAGCCTAGCGCTTTAGTGCTTCAAACCCCGGAGTCGTTCGTCGGCCCCGGGGTTTTGCTTTGTCTGCGGAGGTGGGATGGGCAGAGACAAGGCTGGGCACCGGGCGGTGCCGGTCGCCGCGGAGAGCCGGGCGGTCGAACTCCGAGGGGAGCCGGGCACCGGACTCTGGGCGGCTCGGGGAACCGGAGGCCAGAGCCGCCCAGAGCCGGGCCGCCACCCAAAGCCGCCCAAAGCCGCCCAAGTCACCCCGGCGCTACCCCAGCACCGCCCCGGCGAAGGAAACCGCCACCAGCAGGCCAGACAGGATCACATAGGTCAGGAACCACGGGGCCGTCCACCCCCAGTACGTCCCGCGCGGCGATCGATTGGCGTCGCGGTAGGCCCGCATCTCGCGACCATGCCGCGCGAACACCGCGATGCCGCCGATCACGCCAATCACCACCAGCGCCAGCGCGTACGCATTGTTGCCCGCATCGCCAAATGAAGCCGCGTACTCGGAGAGCACCCCGCCCAGAATCGCGTTGTTGAACACGTGCAGCGCGATCGACCACACCAGCGAGTACTCCATGGCCACGAAGCCCAGCACCAGGCCCATCACGAACGCGAACAAGCCCTGCACCAAGTCGCCGTGATACAGCGCGAACATGAGCGCGGAGGTGACGATCGCGAAGTTGCGCCCGTACGGAGCGAGCGACTGCATGAGCACCCCGCGGAACACGAGCTCCTCGATCACCGGCCCCACCAGTCCGATGTACAGCCACATCTCCCACGAAATGGCGGACTCGGACAGGGCCTCCATGCTGGGAGACACCAGATCGACCCCCGCTGCGGAGAGCAGCGTCTGCAGCAGCACGAACACGGCCTGCGCGCTCACGGTGAGGATCAGGAAGTCGAGGGCCCAGGCCGCGCGCATCCGCCGAGCCTCGCCATGGTCACCCACCCAGAAGCCGCGCCGGGCGATCATGCGCCGCCGCAGCAGGAACAGGATCAGCGCGGCCACGCCGAAACTCGCCAGGCTGATCACGCCCATGTACTGCATGACCGCGCTGTAGGCGTCATTCAGCTTGAGCATCACGTACTGCCGGGCGCGCGCGGGGTCGCCGGACTGGGCGGCGAGCCACATGAGCATCGCCACGCCGCTGAACACCACGCCGAGCGCCTGCGCCACAACCGCGTACAGGAGCACCACGCCCGCCGGCCGGTTCACCGCGCGCCGCATGATCGCACGGGCCGCCTGCTGCGGCGTCATATACGGCTGCGGCGACTGGGGAATGGGCTGGGGCGCGGGCGGCACAGACCCCGGAACCGGCGGTTGCCCCGGTTGCCCCGAATACCCCGGCTGCCCCGACGAAGGCGCGCCCGGAATCTGCCCGGGCTGCCAGTGCTGCCCGGGGAACTGCGGAGGCGCGGGTTGCTGCGGATTCATGGGAACCGCCTTTCAGTTTGGACGCGGTAACGGGCGCGACACCGGACGCGCCGCCGGACGCGGTAACGGATGCGACGCCGGATGTCACACGGGCGAGGGGCCAAGCGCGCTGCCTCAGACCGGGCCTACAGCACCTCGGCGAATCGCGCGCTGTTGCGGCGGAACAGGTAGATGCCCAGCGCCAGGATCACGAAGGTGCAGCCGTACGGCAGCAGCGGGATCCACCAGGAGTTGATCTCCGTCCACACGGTCGGCACGTATTTGGGCGACAGCAGGTTGTGGCGGATGTCCATGATCGGCTGCGCGATGGGATTGAGCAGCATGATCTTCGCAACCGTCGGGTAGTTCTTGGAGACCATCGACAGCGGGTAGATGATCGGGACGGAATAGAACAGGGCCTGCAGCACGACTTCCCAGATGTGCTGGATGTCGCGGAAGTACACGTACATGGTGGCGAGAATCAGCGCCACGCCCAGCGCCAGGCAGTAGAGCTGGATGATGCTGAAGGGCACCAGAACCACGCGCCACGTGTATTCGGCGTGCGCGAAGAAGCCGAAGACGATCACCACGACGAGGCCCAGACCAAGGGAGATCATGGAGCCCATGGTGGTGGCGGCCACGATGATGTAGTTCGGGAAGTGGACCTTGCGCAGCAGATCGCCGCGATTCACAATCGACATGAGTCCCATCGACGTGGCCTCGGAGAAGAAGCTCCACAGGCAGGTGCCGCACAGCAGGGAGATGGGGAAGGTGGGCGTGCCATCGGTGAAGTGCAGGAAGCGCACGAAGATCATGTACATGACGCCGAACAGCATCAGCGGCTTGAGGACCGACCACGCCATGCCGAGGAAGGACCCCTGGTAGCGCAGCTGGAAATCGGTCTTCACGAGTTCCTTGAAGACCACGATCGAATAGCGGTACTTCTCGGCGAGTTTCTTGAATACGTCAGTCACAATCGTCCTATCCTACTAGCGCCGCCGCGGACGCGATTGCCGCGCCCGGCCCCATTGGGGGAAAACTGTCATTATTCTAGAGGGAAGCAGTCATAATCGCGAATGAGCGGAGAGAATACCCATATGACCAACACAGACGCCACCACGCCGGCCGGAGAGACCGCGGCCTCCGAACCGGCAATCGAGCCCGCAACGAAGCCCGCGCCGCAGCCCGCCAAGCCGGCCCAGCCCGCGCACATCCGCATCTTCATCAGCGCGCACAAGCCCGCGGCCTTCCCCGACTGCGCCTCGCTGATGCCCATCCAGGTGGGCGCGGAGATCGCCGAGCAGCCGCTGGAGGGCACGCTGTACGACAACGTGGGCGAGAACATCTCCGAGCTCAACCCCATGTACTGCGAGCTGACCGCCCAGTACTGGGCGTGGAAGAACGCGAACGCCGACTACTACGGCTTCTGCCACTACCGCCGCTACTTCGACTTCACGGACACGCCGCACCACCAGAACGACTACGGAGAGATCGACGACACGTTCATCGACGAGCGTGCCGCGCGCGAGTACGGGTTCGACGATGCGACGATCGCCCGCGCCGTGACGGGATGGGACGTGATCACCTCGCCGGTGAACGACACGAAGCTGATCGACGGCAGCGTGAACATGAAGGAGCACTGGGCCGGCAACAGGCACCTGCGCCTGAAGGATCTGCGCCACACGTACGACATTCTGGTGAGCCGCCACCCGGAGTACCGCGAGGACGCCGACCAGTTCCTCAACGGCCACACGGCCGCGTTCTGCAACATGTTCATCATGCGCAAGGAGATCTTCTTCGCCTACTGCGAGTGGCTGTTCCCGATCCTCAAGGAGTTCGTGGATACCACCGACTTCACGCACGCGGACGTGGAGACCCTGCGCACGCCGGGCCACCTGTCCGAGCGCCTGCTCAACATCTGGCTGGCCCATCAGCGCCGCACGGGCGTCGGGCGCGACTGGAAGGTCAAGACCCTGCAGTGCGTCCACTTCACCAACCCCGAGCCGCGCATGCAGCTCGAGCCGCTGAGCACGAACCCGCGCCTGACGGTCCCGGTGGTGTTCGCCGCGGACGACAACTACGTCCCGATGCTCACCACCACCATCTTCTCGATGCTGAAGAACGCCGACCCGAAGCGCTTCTACGACGTGATCGTGCTGCACAAGGACATCACGCGGGCCAACCAGCAGCTGATCCGCGAGTACTTCGCGCAGTTCCCGCAGGCCACCGTGCGCTTCTACGACGTGCTGCCGGTGGTGGACGGCTACAACCTGACCACCAGCAACGCGCACATCAGCGTGGAGACCTACTACCGCTTCATCATCCAGGACGCGCTGCCGTACTATTCGAAGATCCTGTACCTCGATTCCGATCTGATCATCAACGGGGACGTGTCCGGCCTGTACGACACGGACCTTGAGGGCCACGCGCTGGCCGCCGTGCGCGACATCGACTTTCTGGGCAACCTCAACATGCCCGATGGCGAGCGCCGCCGCTACTCCGATCGCAAGCTGGGCCTCAAGGACCCGTACGGCTACTTCCAGGCCGGCGTGCTGGTGATGAACCTCGATCGCATGCGCGAGCTGCACAGCGTGGACGAGTGGCTGCGGATCGCGTCCGATCCGGACTACATCTACAACGATCAGGACATCCTCAACCAGGAGTGCGCGGGCGATGTGAAGTACCTCGACTACGCTTGGAACGTGATGCACGACTGCGGCGGCCGCGTCTCCGGCATCTTCAACTTCGCCCCCGCGGCGGTGTACAAGGCGTACATGAAGTCGCGCGAGGCCGCGAAGATCGTGCACTACGCCGGCTACGACAAGCCCTGGCGCAACCCGTGGTGCGATTTCGGCCCGCTCTACTGGCACTACGCCCACTCCACCCCGTTCTCCCTGCAGATGATGGCGATCCTGGCCGATGTGGACAAGCCCGAGGCCCCGCTGCACCACGAGCGCGCGATCCGCGAGGACAGCCCGATCCGCAAGTACGTGGACGTGGTCGCGCCGATCGGCTCCAAGCAGCGCGAGCTCATGAAGGTGTTTGCAAGGAAGATCCAGGGGAAGAAGTGACGGTTGGCGGGGCGGCCGGTTGGCGGTTGGCGAGCGACCGCCAACCGTCATCCTGAGCGCTGAGCCGTTAAACGGACAGCCCCTTCTTCATCCTGAGCGAAGCGCGCAGCGCGAAGCCGAAGGATCCTTCGTCACTTCCCACCAAGCCAACCCATGCACAAGATTAAGGATCCTTCGACTCCGCTTCGCTCCACTCAGGATGACGAAGTGCAACCCCTGTCATCCTGAGCGAAGCCGAAGGATCCTTAATTTCCCCGCACCAGCTGGAACCACGACTAAGTGCGCAATGGCCAAGGATCCTTCGGCTCCGCGCTTCGCGCTGCGCTCAGGATGACGGGTAGTTGCTTTCCGTCATCCTGAG
The DNA here is from genome assembly GCF_008698145.1 of Bifidobacterium vespertilionis. GTDB lineage: Bacteria > Actinomycetota > Actinomycetes > Actinomycetales > Bifidobacteriaceae > Bifidobacterium > Bifidobacterium vespertilionis. Next base: position 27,036 of record NZ_RZNZ01000012.1, on the reverse strand, counting down.
CGCAGCGCAGCGAAGCCGAAGGATCCTTCGTCACTTCGCACCAAACCAACCAGCACACAAGGTAAGGATCCTTCGCTCCGCTCAGGGTGCCGCTTCATCCCGCTTCGCCCCCACCAGCGCTACACTAAGCCCCATGAGCTCCAGCAACAGCCCCCGTCCCTCCGTCTCCGTGGTGATCCCCGCGTACAACAACAGCCGCTATCTGCCGCAGTGCGTCCGCAGCGTGGCCGCGCAGGCCGACGAGGTCATCGTCGTGGACGATTGCAGCACGGACAACACCTTCGCCGTCGCGCAATCGCTCGCGGCCGAGAATCCGCGCGTTCACCCGATCCGTCACGATCGCAACCAAGGCACGCTGGCCGCGCGCAAGACCGGCGTGCTGGCGTCGGTCGGCGACTGGGTGCTGCTGGTCGATCAGGACGACGAACTTGAGCCCGGTACCATCGATCGACTGCTCGACTACGTACGCGATCATCCGGCGGACATCGTCCATTACGGCGTGCGCGTGGACGCAGCGAACGAAGCCGCGCAACAGGCCGCGGCCGGCATGACGGGCTTCCTCAACCCCACGCCGCGCAGGCTGGAGGGCGCGGAAATCCTGCGCACGCAGTTCGCGCAGTCGGGCGGCTTCGACTGGCACATCCATCACAAAATGTTCCGCGGCGATCTGCTGCGCCGCGCCTACGCCCTCGCCCCGGACACGCGCCTGCTGCTGTCCGACGACCTGTTCATGAGCTTCATCGTCGATTCGCTCGCCAGTTCCTACGTAGCCGTCCCCGAATCATCCTGGTATGTGTACCATCTGGGCCGCGGCGACACATTCGGCGCCCAGCTCACCGTGGAGGCCATGGATACGATGGCCGACCGCGATGCCAAGGCTCTCCGGCTGATCCGGCGGTTCGCGGAGTCCTGCGCCGCCGGGCATAATGACCTCGCGATCGCGCGTGACGATTGGCCGGCCCGCGTGGCCGACGTGCGCGACCGCCTCGCCGAGCACACGATGAACGAGTGGCACGACAATCTCCCCGCGCCCCTTCAGGAGGCCGGTCTGCAGCGCATCCTCACCCATTTCTCCCCCGATCCAGACGCCATCGCCGCAGAACTCTGGCGCTACGTGCGCGATCACGCCTACGCCCTACTCGTCGCCCAGCGCGAGGGTCGGGGAGATTCCCCCGCCGCCGCGCATGATCGCACCGAAGCCCAGCGGTTCCGCGACATGGCCCTGCGCATCGAGGCGAAGCATCCGGAGCTCGCCGAGCGGTCCGATCCGGCGGGCCGTCCCGCCAATGCCCACTATCACGATCTGCGCGCCGTCGCCATGGGCCATCTCAAGGACACGGGGATGATTGGGGAGCCGGCCGGGGATCAGGCCACCGAGCCCGATCAGGCCACGCAACCTCCGCAGCCCAGCGGACTGCGCGCCCTGATCGCGCGGCTATTGGGGCGGTAGGCAGCCCTGCTCGCCGTCATCCTGAGCCGCTTCTCATCCTGAGCCGCTTTCGTCATCCTGAGCGAAGCGAAGGATCCTTGGCCATTTCGCACCAAGCGGACCCGTGAGAAGATTAAGGATCCTTCGACTCCGCTACGGCGTCCGGCTACGCCGGACCGTCGCCGCCTTGGCGGCGGCTCCCCTCGCCTACGGACAGCCCACTGGGCTGTCCGCTTAACGGCTCAGTGCTCAGGATGACAGAAAGCGGCCCCCCGGTCATCCTGAGCGAAGCCCGACAGGGCGAAGCCGAAGGATCCTTGGCCATTTCGTACCAAGCCAACCCGTAAAGAAGATTAAGGATCCTTCGACTCCGCGCTGCGCGCTGTGCTCAGGATGACAAGTGGCATTCCCCGTCATCCTGAGCGCAGCGAAGGATCCTTCGGCACTCCGCACAAAGTCACAATGCGGAATCCCAAGGATCCTTCGACTCCGCTACGGCGTCCGGCTACGCCGGACCGTCGCCGCCTTGGCGGCGGCTCCCTTCGCCTACGGACAGCCCACCGGGCTGTCCGCTTAACGGCTCAGTGCTCAGGATGAACGCCTCCGTCATCCTTACGCAAATCGCTCAATGCGCATTGTCGGCTGCATCAGACCGCTCAAGAGCAACTCGGTGATCTCATCGAGCACATGCTCATCGAGATCACCCACGCGAGCGGCATGACGCGCATCAAGATCGAGGCATTTCGCCTGTTCGATCTCGGCCCATCCATGGATTTCGCCGCCATCCTCGGTTGGGATGACCCCAATGTTGACATGCAGCGGATATTCGCGATTGCTCGTCACAGGCACGGTCATGGGCAGATTATTGAAGCGGTTGTAGAGATCGTTGCTCACCACGATCAGCGGCCTGCGTTTGTTTTGCTCATGTCCGGCGGATGGATCCAAATCGGCCCACACAACATCCCCATACCGCCAGTCGCTCACATCCGCTCCCTTCCGGCCGGCGAAGCGAATCCGTCCTCGGTCGGCTGCGGCCCCTGATACCCCTCGAACAGCTTCTCGTAATCCACAATGCCTATATACCGATTCCGGGCGGGAGTGATGCGAATGCCCCCATTTTCGACCTGCACGTCCAATTCATCGCCGACTTTCAGCCCAGCCTGGCTGATCAGCTCCTTGGACAGACGAATACCCTGCCCGTTGCCCCAATGCACCAATGTCGTAGTGGCCATAACGCCCTCCCATCACTGTATACACTAAGTATATACCTAGATGGCCCGGTCATTCCGAGCGGAGGGAAAGGTGACCCGGTCATCCTGAGCACTGAGCCGTGAAGCGGACAGCCCTGTGGGCTGTCCGTAGGCGAAGGGAGCCGCCGCCAAGGCGGCGACGGTCCGGCGCAGCCGGACATCGAGGGCGGAGCCGAAGGATCCTTGGCCATTTCACGCAAAAGTCACAACGCGAAAAGGTTAAGGATCCTTCGACTTCGCGCTGCGCGCTCCGCTCAGGATGACAGAGAGAGACTCCGCTGCGCTCAGGATGACAGAGAGTTGCTTCTTGTCATCCTGAGCGAAGCGTAGCGAAGTCGAAGGATCCTTAACACTCCGCACCAAACCAACCCGGCTTACGGCCTTCGCCAATGCAATGACTTACCGCTGTCACTCGGGCGGCAAACATACTGAACGCCCTTGGCGCTGTAGCCGATCGCCCCTTCCGGAGAACACCACGCACCGGGACGGATACCGTACTGCACCTCCGGCTTCGGCTCGGGGTTGGGCGCAGGATCGGGATCCGGCTTGGGAGCGGGCTTCGGAGCGGGTGCGGGCGGGGCGGGCACGCTGGGCGCGCCCACGCCGGCGGGGACGGTCTGCGCGGGGCAGGTGGCGAGCACGAGGTTCATGGCGTCGCGCTCGGTGTTGGTCACGGTCAGCTTGTACTTGCTCTTGATGCCGATCTGGCGGGCAACGTAGTCGCAACGGTAGGCCGTGTTGGACGGCAGCCACTTGTCGGCCGCGGAATCGCTCTTGTCCTGATTGGCCTGATCGTCCACGGCGAGCAGCACGTACGGATCGTTCGCGTAGGCGATGCGCTGGTCGCGGGTCCAGCCGTTCGCGCCCGACTTCCACGCGTTGGACAGGGCGACCACATGATCAATCTGCACGCCGCCGTCATTGCCGCCGTCCGTTCCGCGCACGAAGTCGATGACAGTGCCGGTGTACGGATCATTCAGCGTGCCGGTGGCGACCCTGCAATCGTCCTTCTTGGTGATGTTCGTCAGATCGCGGGCCAGGATGTCGTCGCGCGTGCCGCAGTTGTTGCCGTCCACATCGACCCACGTCTTGCCGAACTCCTCGCGCTCGTAGCCGGGGGCGAGGTAGTCGGAAACGGTGAGCTGGGCGAGGGCGTCCTTGGCGGTGGGCGTGGGGGCGACGCCGGTGAGGAACTCGTACTCGGTCTTGTCCTGCGTCCACAGATGCTCGCCCGTGTACTGGTTGTAGACACGATAGACAGGCACGCTGGCGGCGGTGCTCACATGCCAGGCCACGCCCTCCGGCCTCCAGCCCACACGCTCGAGATTGTCGCGTTCGGCGGCGTCCATCGTGTAATGGTGTTCGCCGGAGTACGGGTTATACAAACGATAGACGTCCGCACCAGAAGAATCCGCAGCGAAGGCCACAGGCTCCTTCTGCCAGCCCGCGACGACCATCGCGTCGATCTCGGCAAGATCCATGGTGTAGTGATGCCCGCCGCTGTACGGATTGTACAGACGATACACGTTCTCGCCGCCGGACGCCGGGGCCATCCACGCCACACCCTCCGGGGTCCAGCCGACGCCCGCAGCGCTTGCGGCGGTGGCGGTCGCCCCTACAGCGGCACCGAGCCCGACGACCATCGCCGCCGATGTGAGCAGTGCACCCAACTTTTGACTGATCTTCATCGATCACCTCTTTCTTCTCAAGGGTCACCAAAAGTATACCTGACAAAAACGTTTGACGACGTAGTCAGCCCGGCAGGGAGGAGTCGAAGAATCCTTCGGCTCCGCTACGCTACGCTCAGGATGACGGAAGAAACTCGCGCTGCGCTCAGGATGACGGAAAGCGGCCCCTCGTCATCCTGAGCGCAGCCCGATAGGGCGGAGTCGAAGGATCCTTGGCCATTACGCACAGATCACAGTGCAGAAGATTAAGGATCCTTCGACTCCGCTACGCTCCGCTCAGGATGACTTGAAAGGGACTACCGCTGCGCTCAGGATGACGTTGCTTTGTCATCAAATGCGTTTGCCCCACACAGACAGAAACGCAGCCGATGGCAGCAAAGGCAAAATATAACGTCCTTGGAATCCTTCAAGATCAATGCCTTGACTCATATTGGAAAGATCATTCCAAGTCAGTGCGGTAAATGCATAAATCGCGCAGATTCCAAGGAAGAACGACACAACAACCGACGCCACATACACTACAGTGAAGTTCGATCGTTCCCTCTTCCAATCAGTCACGAAACCATAAACCGCAGAGCCCACAGTAATCACAGTGATCGCAAGTGCTACCCACCAATATCCATGCGGCATGATAATCAATTCAGAATAGACATGCAGAGCATTCTTCAATACTACGATCACAAAATGCACCGGATCATGAAGAATATATCCTTTATTGTCAGCAACGTTTGCAGCGAAGAAACCACCGGAATACGCTGAGCTCCAAAGCAAATACAACACCAATCCGATGCACATCACGCCCACATATCCCAATTTCCTTTTCCAAGACAGCACAACCTTCGGAAGCAGCAACACCGGCAGGGCGGCAACAAGATACAGACTCTTGCCAAGCAATATCCATAGCGAAATGACAATCAAAAACACATACAGGCCATTGGACATCCTGCGCTCCGATCGCAAGCCGTACATCGCCACGGCCACCATGCAGGCGCTTGCGGCGAAATACAGCCCATCCGGCATCATGCTGCTCGCCGTATACACCGTCATCGGGAGCAGGCCCAGAGCAAGCATCAGTAGTTTGCCGCGCGGAAGCAGGATTATTGCAAATGCAACCATGGCAATGAATGTCAGTAGGTTGACGCCGCGCGCCATTTGCAAAGTCTTGTAATGAGACATGTGCAGCATCATGCCGATTTTCATTCCAACAGCTTGAGGTATGTACGAGGCAGGAAAATACTGCGTGGATCGATACAATCCACTTACGGTTTGTGAACCATTATCCTCACTATGATATGCGTTGCTTTTACCAATTTGCGATATCACATTCATAAGCAAGGAATTATTACCATCGGGCTCCAAATAGTATGAATCACCTTTGAGATTCTGCCGACGAAAATGATTTCCCCATTCATCCGTTTGAAATTCGGTGGGATTGAATACCTGCCCAGTAGCGAGCGCGTAGGTCTGCGGAATATGCATGGTCGGATCAGGCAGTGATTTCGCATCGATATCGCCGATCATGAACAGTCCTTCAGCCAGTGCAATGATCGCGAACACGACGGCGGCAACGACATTCGCCTTGGAAGTACGCCATAGCCCCGCGCCCCGCATGGATGTTGGAGAAACATGATTTCCGTTCTGATTCATGAACATTCCGATCGTGTGGCGGCTCGCAGGAAAGACGCTGCCCATTATAACGAGCCGATCGCCCCGCATCCGCACCGCACTCTCCCACCGCACTTCCCCTTCATCGTGTCTGGATCGTGTCCCCGGACGCCCGGTTTTCCGCCGTTCTCCCGGGGCGAGCAATCCGCGGCCGGCCATGCTTCGAGCGGATAATGTAAGGCATGGCACGAGTGTGGATCGATGACCTGTGGCTCAAAAACGACAACGGCGTTCCCCCGTCCCCCGAGGCGCGGCGGTCCTTGGCGGCGTCGCGCGACCCGTTCCGCGCTAAGGTGCCGGACGGGTGGCGATCGTCGCGCTACGGGCACGGGCGGCGATGGCGATGCCGGTGGTACACGGTGGAGGGCACCACACGCAGGCAGCATTCGAAGTCGTTCGCGAAGCTCACGGACGCGGAGGCGTTCCAGGCGGCTATGGAGGACGATGTGCGCCGCGGCCGCTATGCGAACCCGTACGATGGGCGGCGGAAGTTCAAGGACGTGGCCGAGATGTGGCTGCGGTCGAAGAACAACGTGAGCGAAGGCGTGCGGCTACGTTATGAATGCGAACTACGTGTCTACGTAAATCCGCGATGGAGCGATGTGCCGATCGGCACGATCACGCGCGACGACATTGCGCAATGGGTGGGCAATCTGGCCGTCGGCGAGTACCCGGTGGAGCTGCACTGGGATCGCAAGGCCAAGCCCCTGTCCCCCAGATCGATCAAGAGCATCGTGCGCGTGGTCTTCGCCGGGGTGTTGGAATATGCCGTGAAGGCGCGGTATCTCATGGAAAATCCAGCGCGCGAGGTGGAAGTACCCAAGCCCGAATACAAGGATCTGGTCTTCCTGAACATCCCCGAGATCGAGCATCTGGCGAAATCGGCCGAAGTGGTCGGGCGGCCCGTGGACGGGTTGATCATACGATTCCAAAGCTACGTAGGTACACGCATCAACGAGTCGTTCGCCCTGCAGGTGGGCGATCTGGACCTCGCCAACCGGCAGATCCGCATCCGCCGGACATGGAAGAACAGCGCCAAGGCGCAACGATTGGGGCCGCCGAAATCGGGCAAGCCCAGGACCGTGGCGATCCCGAAGTTTCTCGTGAAACCATTGCGCGAGCAGATCAAGGGCCAGCCCGAAACCGCCTACGTCTTCCGTGCGGCGAAGGGCGGCCACGTGAACGACCACAACTGGCGCCGACGCATCTGGCGCAAGGCCGTGGAACTCTCCGGATTGCAGGACGTCGAAGGATTGACGCCGCACAGCCTGCGCCACTCCTACGCCGCCATCGCCATCAAGGCCGGCGCCGACGTCAAGATCCTCCAGCGCCAGATGGGCCACACCTCCGCCAGCCTCACCCTCGACGTCTACGGTTTCCTCTTCCCCGAGCGCCTGGGCCAGGTCGCCGACGCCGTCGACGCCGAGCGGAGTGCCGCCCTCGTGTCCAAACGTGGCTAAATCGGGGTGCGTGGTTTGACGATGGCCCGGCAGGTGTTGGAAATACTGGCGTTCCCGGCGCGCGGTAGCCCATGAACCTATAGCCCTAGAAGAAAGGTTCCTGACATGACAGGAAACAACAAGTTCTGGCGCGCGTCGCTGGCCGGTCTCGCATCGGTCGCCATGCTCGCCACCATGGGCGTGGCGGCAAACACCGCCAACGCCGCGGTTAACAATCCGGGAGTGGACGTGACCGGCACGATTCTCGGCGGCGGCAAGTTCACCGTCGCCGTGTACCGCGCCGATACGCCGTATACGCCGTATTCTGGATACCCTACTAATCCGGAATATGTGTATGGCCAGACGTTCATCCCGGGTCAACTGAACGACCCGTACAAGAGCGACGCCGATAAGATTCTGACCGGCTACTCCTATGATCTGGCCGGCAAGAATGTCGCCTCCTCCGACGGCATCGCGGTCAAGGGCGACACCAAGCTGTTCGCCCAGTATGCGAACGCTTCCGTGGTGACGTTTAACTACCCTGACGGCACCACCAAGACCGTCAAGGTCAAGACCGGTGACGGCGTAACCGAATACATTGCCGACGCCCCCCGCCGCCAGCGCTCTGACTCCCGCCCAGTGGGCTGCCTATGCGACGCCTCGCGGCATTGACGCAAGCCAGCAGAACGACTATGTGTTCGTGGGTTGGACCTACACGGACAGCCAGACCAAGCAGGACCTTTACACCGGTCAGCCCATCGAGAAGAACATCACGCTCTATCCGTTGTATGAGAAGTACTCTAGCGTCGGCGCTGATAATGAGCAGAATGTGTCCGTCGTTGAGCTTGACCAGGCCGGCTCCCACTCCGTGAAGGTCTACACGCTGGCGAATCGTCCGTTCCCGGAGTTCCGCGCCGACCCGTCCCTGAAGCAGGATGAGTGGCAGACCACTGACGGGAAGAAGTACGACTTCACCGCCAACGTCCCGAACGTCGACTTCGACTACAACGATCCCGATCTGAAGCTTCTCGGAGTAAACACTGCTAACGCCAACCCGTGGCACATCACCTACGATTTCGGCGAGAATGTCAAGGGCAAGTGGGTCAACCCCACCAACGACGGTCTGAAGGAAACCGAGCCTACTAACGGCTATGAAGTGGAAAAGCTCGTGAAGGCTGACGACGCGCTTTCCCTGCCGGCGGATCCGGCTACCGAAGGCGCTGAGTTCACTGGCTGGTACGCCGATGGCAAGAAGGTCGAGGCCGGCACCAAGATCTCCGAGATCCCCGGCGCCGACGCCGCGACCCGAACCGTGACCGTGAAGGCTGGCTGGGATCAGAGCGACAACATCGTTCCTGTTGTCTTCTACTACGGCTACTTCGACGCCAACTGGTCCCTGCCTAACGCTATGGAGGCCAACGATTCCGCAAACGGCGCCAATGGTAAGGTCGCTGCCAAGACCGGCAAGGCCATCAACTACCAGGTCAAGGATTCCGCTATTGTTCCTCCGACCGGTCTTGAGGACTACTACCAGACCGCAGCCCAGAAGGACCCGGCCGTGGGTGACTTCACCACCCGCAAGGTCGTCAGCTGGAACGCCGTCAAGGACGATGCCCCGGTCACGACCGTGACCTCCGCCATCGCCGTGTACGCCAAGTGGGACGCCTCCTTCGCGATTCGTCTGAACGCCAACGGCGGTTTCTTCAAGAACGGCACCAACTACGCCTACGCCACCAAGAGCTCCACTCAGAAGTGGCAGGACGTGGTCGAGACCCCGACCCGCGACGGCTACGAGTTCCAGTACTGGGCCCTCGACAGGGTCGATGGTGCTCGCGTCAACCTCTTCGACGGTGCTGGTATCCCGGAGTCTTACAACCCTAACCATGTCTTGGTTGCCGTGTGGAAGTATTCTGGCACCCAGCAGGTCGCCGCGGCCCTGACCGCGTACCCGCTGATCGGCGAGCTTGACGAGCTGGGCGTGACGATCCCGTCCTTCCAGAACAAGAGCGCCGACTACGCTCTGGCCGACAAGTACGGCTTCACCCAGGATTCCTGGAAGGCGTACGTAGACACGCTGTACACCCTGCAGGACGAGTACTCCGCCTACCAGCACGCTTCCGGCCAGTCCAAGTTCGACGCCGCCGACGCGCTGGCCCCGAAGCTTGAGGCTGCCCAGGCGAAGCTGGTGAAGGCGAATGTGCCGTCTGTTCCGGGTGCGCAGAAGGTGTCCGTGTACCGTCTGTTCAACCCGTACGAGAAGGTCGGCACGACCCACCTGTTCACCACGAGCCTGGACGAGTACAACGAGCTGACGGCCAAGGGCTGGCAGGGCGAGGGCGAGGTCTTCAAGGCCACGACCGACGAGAAGGCCACCCCGGTGTACCGCCTGTACAACAAGTGGGACGGCTCGCACCACTACACCACGAGCGTTCAGGAGCGCGACGACCTGGTCAAGCTGGGCTGGACGTACGAGTTCGTGGCGTTCTACGCGCCGGCTGACGGCGACGCGACCGTGTACCGTCTGTTCAACCAGTACAACAGCGAGCACTTCTACACGACCGACAAGGCCGAGTACGACTCGCTGGTGAAGATCGGCTGGACGGGTGAGAACGAGGCGTTCAAGGCGTACGCCAAGTGAGTTCCCGGCCTGATGGCCCGGTGAGGGTCTGAGGCTTGGGTTTCCCCTTGGGGGCCGGCGGCGTTGCCGCCGGCCCCTTCTTCTTGCCCGCTTTCGTTTGCCTGTTTCGTTCGCGTTCCTTCGGACGCGCGCCCGTTCGCGTGGCGTGGTTCTGGTGCTTCGGCCCGCCTGGCTCCCGCATGGTCGCGGGGCCGGCGTTGTCATCGTTTGTTTGTTCGTGTTGTTTTCGGTTGGGGGGTTGTGATGGGTGCACGCGGCGTTGGCACGGGACCGGCCAAGCACGCGAATCCGGGCAACGCGACCGCGCCCGGGGGCGTTCGCGCCCGTCGCGCCGGAGGGGCGCCCGGGGGATCCCATGGCTCGCCGGACCCCGCGCCCGGATCCCGCGGATGGCGTGGTTTCCGCGTGCCGTCCGCCCTCACGCCCCTGCTGGTCGCGCTCGTGTTGGAGCTGCTGGTGTTCAACCTGCCCCACTGGGCCTCGCTCGCCTTCCCCGGCGAGCAGGCCGTCGCGGTCTCGCCGGGCCCGGGCCTGACGGTGTCCGGCACCCGGTACACGGTCACCGACCCCGAGGAGGCGTGGCTCGACCTGGCGCCCGCCACGCCCGCGGACGCGCGTAATACCGCCCTGGACCTGGCGCCCGTGGACGCCCCGTCGTCCCCCCTGTCGGTGGGGCAATCGTTCCGGTTCACGGTCAGCGTGCTCGACGGGGGGCACGCGGTCTACCCGGTCGACATGGGCGAGGCCGTCATCTCCGAACGCCTCGGCGCGTCGCACTATGTCCGTTTGCACGCGGCGGGACGGGTCTCCCTTATCCGCCTGACGCTCCGGGACGCCCAAGCCGGCCAGGTGCTGGATGCGCGGGGCGCGCGCCTGAACGCCCGGGTCCCGTTCCATGCCTCGCCCCTGAGGCTGTCGTGCCTGCTGGCCGCCGCGTATCTGGTGTGGCTGTTCCTGCCCTCCCGGCGCATGTACTCGTGGCGGCTCGACCTGGGCGAGCCGCGCCAGAGGATCGGCCTCGCCGGGTTCCTTATCGTCCAGGGCCTGGCTTTGGTCCTGGTGTCGCAATTGATCCGCCCGGCGCGCATGTACGAGGGGACGTACGCGACCGGGGACGGGGGCGCGTTCCTCAACGACGAGAACCAGTACGCGCACCTGGCCGACGCCCTGATCGCGGGCCGCGCGTGGCTGGACATCCCCGCGCCCGACTGGCTCGCCCAGGTGGCCAACCCGTACGATCCCGGCGAGCGCGTCCGCGCGGTCCTGGCGGGCGGGGAGCCCGCCCTGTGGGATTACGCGTATTGGGACGGCCGGTACTACTCGTACTTCGGGCCCCTGCCCGCCCTCGTCCTGTACGCGCCGTACAGACTGCTCACGGGACGGGGCCTGCGCACGGATGTCGCGGTCGCGCTCCTCGCGCTCGGCTTCCTCGCCTCATGCGTGTACTGCCTGTATTGGCTCCTGCGCCTGTATGCGCCCCGCGCGTCGTTCGGCCTGTACCTCCTGTCCCTGCTCGCGCTGGTGTCGGGAAGCGGGGCCATCACCCAGGTCTTCGTGCCGAAGGTGTACTCCGTGCCCGTGCTCGCCTCCATGCTCCTGACCATGCTGGGCCTGGGCATGTGGCTCAAGGCCGCCGCGGGCGGGGTCGGGGAGGGCCTCCCGGCGCGCGCTCCCGCGGGCCCGTCCCGGTCGCGCCCGTCGCGGGTGCTGCTGGCCGGGGGCGCCCTGTGCGTGGGCCTGAACCTGCTGTGCCGCCCCCAGTTCGTGCTCGCCGTGCTGCTGGCCCCGCCCGTCCTCGGCCCGCGGATCCTCGCGCCCGGGCCGGGGACGCGCCCCCGGGACGCGCGCCCCCGGCGGATGGTGGTCAGGCGGATGGTGGGCGACGTGCTGTGCCTGCTCGCGCCGCTTGCCGCGTGCGGGCTCGCGTCGATGTGGTGGAATCGGACGCGGTTCGGCTCCCCCTTCGATTTCGGGGCCCTGTACCAGCTGACCGGGTTCGACATGACCCGCGCCGACCACTCCCCGGTGCGCGTCATATGGGGCCTGTGGTACTACCTGCTCCAGCCGTTCCAGATAGCCGCGGACTACCCGTTCACGCTCGTGCTGGACAAGCCGGACGGGTTCGTGGGCCTGATGCCGTTCGAACCCTACTACGCGGGACTGTTCGCCCTCGCACCCGTCAGCCTGCTCGCCGTCCTGCCGGCCAGCCGGCGCGTGCGGGCCCGACTGCATGCGACGGGCCGCCTGTCCCTGGTTCTGTGCCTGTTGGGTTTGGGGTTGGCGAACCTGGCGGTGGACTCGATCGTGGGCGGGATCTCGATGCGCTACACCGCGGACTTCGCGTGGACGCTCCTCCTGGCCGCGATCCTGACGGCCTGCACGCTCGCACCCGGCGCGGACGGGAACGGGACGGGGCTTGCGAAGCCGGAGCGGGCAGCGTCGCGGGGGGGGCACGACCGCCCGCCCGGACGGGCCGGTCGGGCAATCGCCGGCCGGCGGGACGGGCCTTGCCGTCCCCCCGCGCCTCGTGCTCGCGCTCCTGGTCCTGCTGGTCCTGGCGGGGGTCGTGGTGTCGTACTGGAACCTGCTGGCGCCGGGCCGCTACCACGACCTCGAGGGCACCAACCCCAGCCTGTATTGGACCATCCAATCATGGCTACAATTCACGCAATAAGCCCCAAGCAACACGCGAAAAAGGAGGGGGCGCGCACTCCCATGCGGGAATGCGCGCCCCCTCCTTTCGTGTTTCAGGAGTCCCTCAGGCCAAGGCCGTCGGGATCACCAAGGATCACAGGGCCTTGAAGGCCACGCCCTCGTCGATCCAGCCCAGCGGCACCAGGCCGTTGGCCTCGTTCGCGTCCAGGGTGTACAGGTGCTCGCCCGTGTACGGGTTGTACACGCGGTACACGCTCTTGGAGCCGTTGGCCGGCACGTAGATGTCGGCGCTGGGCTCCTCGGTCCACCCGGCCTCGAGCACGGTCACGCGCTCGTCGCTATCGGCGGTGTACAGGTGGCGGGAGTTGTACTGGTTGAAGAAGCGGTACACGCGGGTCACGATCGTGTCGACCGGGCCGGCGTTGTCCTCGTCGGCGTACCAGGCGGCCTTGGCCGGGTCGAGGGCCACGAAGCCGGCGGACGGCTCGAGCTTCCAGCCGAGCTCCTGGAGCTTGGCCACGTCATCGGTCACGCCGTCGGTGTAGATGTGGTCGTCGGCCCACTGGTTGTACAGGCGCTGGTAGCGGCTGGTCGTGCCGTCGTTGTTGGTGCCGGCGGCGCTGACGAACACGAGGCCCTTGAGCGCGGCGTCGAGCTGGTTGACCAGGTCGGCGGCGTCCTTGTCGGACAGGGTGTTCTTCTCGGAGGCGTACTGGGCCTTGACGTAGGCCTGATAGACCTTGGCGTACTCGGCCTCGTACGCGTTCCAGGAGGAGTCGGTGAAGTCGCCCTTCACGTTCTTCACGTCCTGGTCGCTCGTGACCTGCTTGCCGGTGGCGTCCTTGAACGCCACGGCCGGCACATACTTCAGCGCGGTCTCAACATCGGCGGACTTGACGGCCTCCCACGTGGCGGTCAGGGTGAAGTTCTTCTGGGAGTCCCCGATCAGGGAGCCGAACACGTACTTGACGCCATCCTTGGTCCAGCCGGCGAACTTGTAGCCCTCGCGGGTCCAGGTCGGCGCCTGGTCCTCGGTGAACACATCGCCCGCGTTGACGGTGACCTTCACGTCGGCGTTCTTGCCGACGTAGTCCGCGTCGGTGAAGGTGACCTGCACGGCCGTGGTCTTGGCCCACTGGGCCTTGAAGGTCACGTCGCCCCTGATCGGCAGGCTGTTCAGATCGACCTGCGTGGAGTAGACCTTGCCGTTGTACTGCCAGCCCTTGAACACGTAGCCCTCGCGGGTCGGGGTCTCGGGAAGGGTCGCGGCGTCGCCGTCGTTGACGGTCTGGGACGAGACCGCGGTGCCGCCGTTGGAATCGAAGGCGACCACGTGCTTCGTGGTGGTGTCGCGGGCGATGAGCGTGACGGTGCCCTTCGACAGGTCGACGGCGTCGCCGGCGGCATAGGTGGTGCCGTTATCCGGGTTGGCCTTATCGACCCAAGTGCGCACGGTCTTGTCGCCGCTGGTCACGACGAACGCCGGGACCGTGAGGCTGTCCGCGACGGTGTCCTTGGCATAGGCGACATCGAGGCCGCTGATCGTGTATCCGTCGGACAGGCCGCCGGCCGGGTAGCCGTAGCCGGTGAACGCGACGATCAGGGACTTGGCCTTGGCGTCAATGGTGGCGGGCTTGATGGAGAAGCCGTCCGGATCGGTCACGTTGACGACCTTGGTCAGGTCGTCGACGGTCTCGCCGTCGGCGTTCCAGGAGGTCACCAGCTTGCCGTCGCCGGCCACGTCCTGCGGGACGCGCTGCGCGTTCAGGGCCTGGCCCTGCTCAACGTACCAGTAGGTGCCGTAGGTCGCGTCGCCGGTCGTGGTGCCGTCGGGGAACTGCAGGTTGGCGTTCTTGCCGGTATCCTCCGTGTACTGCACGCGGACGGCTTCGCTGTTCTTGACCACGCGAGCGGTCAGCGTCAGATCACCGGAGATCGTGGCGTTGAAATCGACATACTGGCCGTCGACGGTCCAGCCCACGAACTTCTCAGCGGTTCCGGCAACGCTCGACGGGGCTTCGCCGGTCGTGTAGCCGCCGAAATAGTCGGCGAGGGTCTCGCCGGCAAAAGACTTGCCCTTCGGATTCGAAACCTTGGTGCCGTCGGCCTTGACAATCGTCACATCATATTCCGCGGCCTTGGCTGCGTCAGCGGCGTTGGCCGCCGTGACGCCCATGGTGGCGAGCATGGCGACCGATGCGAGACCGGCCAGCGACGCGCGCCAGAACTTGTTGTTTCCTGTCATGTCAGGAACCTTTCTTCTAGGGACAGGAAATCAGGCAACCGCGCCGGTACGGACACGGCGGACGAAAGAGGAAAACAAAAAAAGGGGGGAACCGCGTGAAAGCACTCGGCCCGCCTCGGTAGCGGGGCGGGCCGGTGAAAGCAACCGATGGGTCATGCCCATCGAACGCGATACAGCATATCATTGTCTATCGTGGACACGAAATCGACCAACGGCGAACAGGCGCGGCGCGAGCTGCTGGCCGAGCGCTTCCTCGGACGCGCGAGGCTGGAGCGGTACCTGCGCGAGTTGCCGGACCTGGACGGGGCCCTGGCCCTCCACGCGTGGAACGAGCGGTACGCCGGGGCGCTGCACGTCATCCTCGGCTACGCGGAGATCGCGCTGCGCAACGCCATGGACCGCGCGCTGTCCGCCCTCGGCGCGGCGCAGATGGGCACCGCCCACTGGACGGGCGTGGATTCCTACCATTACAACGGCGAGCGGGCGATACCGGACTCGATGCGCATCCCCTCCGCGATCAGCCCGCTGGTCCGCCAGGACGTGTTCAGGGCCCACCAGCACGCCCGCGAGGCCTCGCTGGACAGGGTCGCCGCGCGTCAGAGCCCCCGGACCGATCGGGGATACGGGCACGAGGACGTCCTGGCCCAGCTGATGTTCGGCACGTGGTGCAGGCTGGTCGGCAGGCCCGTCACGTCCCGCGAGACCGAACGCACCCAGAGGCTGTGGGCCAGCGTCCTGCACGACGCGTTCCCGCACGTGCCGGCGGACGAGTCGGGGCGCATCCGCATCGCGCGCAAGCTGGCGCAGCTGCGCGAGATCCGCAACAGGGAGGCCCATCACGAGAACCTGCTGTACGTGGACGCGGACGGCGTCATCGACGCGGTGATGTCGCTGCTGGCCGCCATCGATCCGGCGTACGGCCGGGGATGGGTCAACCCCGACCCGGTCCGCCAGGTCGCGTACGACGATCCGCGCAGGAACGAGCCCATCCGCACGGCGGCGTTCAAGCTCACCGGCGTGCGGCTGGCTGCCGGGCGCTATAGCGCCCGGCAGTTGCTGGACGCGCTGGCCCGTCAGTCGCTCGAGAATTCGGGCAGGGTGCTGTTCTGCAATTCCGTGCGAGTGCGCAACCAGTATTTCGGCCGGCTCAGAAGGATCGTGCTGTACGCTGATGCCGATCCCCTCCGGGGGATCCGGGGCTACCGTCTGCCCGCGCAGTGGGTCGCCGGGGGCTACCGGCCGGGCTCCAGATGGTACGCCGTGAACAACCTGCGCATGTCGGCCGAGCCCGCGGAGTCCTTCCGGCTGCTGGGCAAGGACAAAAGCCTGCGTGAGGCGTTCGAGTCCACGCGCGCGAATTTCGCGTACCTGCGGTGAGCTCGCCGGACCATGGAATCCGGTGCGCTTGGATGGTCTCGGGCCCGGGACGCGAGCCGGCAGAAGACTCGTTCTTCTAGGGACAGGAGACAACCAAAGCATGGGATGCGCCACGGGACGGCGGCCCATGAATGCAAAGGCCCGTGCGGGAACGGATTCCCACGCGGGCCCCTTCCGGCTTACCTGCGGCGGCCCCTCCAGTCCATGGCCAGGCCGTACAGGACGACCACGGCGAGCAGGACCGTCACCCACGACCTGTCGGCGTGGGAGACGAGCACGGCCAGTGCGACGACCGCAAAGGCGGGACCGGCGCCGGGAGCGCCGGATTGCTGTTGCGAAGCCATTTCAGCTCCTTGTTGATTGTTCCGGCGGCCGGACCGGATGGCCCGGCCGGTCGCCCGCGCGTTTCGGCCCCATTGCAAACGGGCCTGCCGCGCGCGTGCGGCAATGAACATCCTACTGCGCGGGCCACTGTTCCCTCCGGCGACGTATACTGGAATGGCCGGCGCGGGGACCATTGCAACTTCGGGGCTCTTTTTGGGCGGCCGCTTGAAGCTTCGGCCTCGATGGGTCCCGGTCCGGCCAGGGGCGTTCGCTGTGCGTCCCCGTTGATGTTCCGGAGGGCCGTCGACCGTGCGAGGTCGGCGGCCCTTCGCTTTGCGTCGCTGCGGCAGGCTCATTGCCCGCTCCCCGCCATGATCGGGCGATGTCTGGTGCCGCGGCGGGATGCGCACGCGGTCGAATCGTCCTTCACGCCTCTATGCAATTCGTCTCCGATCCTGCCGCGATTGTGTCTCCTGTCCCTGGAAGAGCGAGTCCCGTGATGCCCTTCCTCTAGAGCAGCAGACCAACCCAGCCGGTTTCTCAACCCAAGTCCCGGGATTTGCCGGGAAGCGGAGGCAACGCCCCCGGACACCGCAAAAAAGCTTTAATAGCCCAAGATTCCAACAGCCCGAGGAACAAGCGAAGGGCCGTTGACCTCGCACGGTCAGCGGCCCTCCGGGACAAAGCGGGGACGCGCAGCACGCCCCGGCTGCCGAATCGGGGTCCGACGGGGCCGAAGCTTCAAGTGGCCACCCAAAAGAGCCCCGAAGTTGCAGAGGCCCCTCACCGGCGCTTTCAGTATACGTTGCCGACAAAGACGCGGGCATGCCGATGGCATGGCCGTTGCCGCGCATGCGCGGCGGGCCCCCGATGCAGCGGGGGCCGAAACGCATGTGCGACCGGCCGGGCCAGCCGGCCCGGCCGCCGGGACAAGTAAAAAGGAGCCATCATGGCTTCATCGCAGCAGTCCGGCAGTCCCGGCGCCGGCCCCGCGTTCGCGGTCGTCGCACTGGCCGTGCTCGTCTCCCACGCCGACAGGTCGTGGTTCACGTTCCTGCTCGCCGTGGTCGTCCTGTACGGCCTCGTCACGGACTGGAAGAGCCGCCGCAGGTAAGCCGGCAGGGGCCCGCGTGGGAATCCGTTCCCATGCGGGCCCTTTGCATGCGAGGCCCGTCGCCCGCCGCGGGCATCACCGCGTTTTCAGTTGGTCTCCTGTCCCTCGAGCAACGAGTTCCGCATGCCCCTTCTTCGAGGGACGGGAAATCAAAGGGCTCGGCGTAGGTCTTTCCTGCAACGCGACGGGAGACGAGGGCCGGATATCGGACCGCTCCGCCTTGCCCACTTGCCTCATCCCATGAAGTTCCACCCGCTCTCTCACTTTCTGCCACAAGTGGCAGAAAAGTAGCAGAAAATGGCGGAAGTGGTAGGAGACGGGGAAGTCATGGGCGGCGAGGGCCGGGGTATCCGATATTACGGTGTCGCGCGGGTGAACGTCGGGGTTCATCGCGAAGTTCTTCCGCAACATTGGTCTGGCCGATGAGCTCGGCAGCGGCATGCGCAACCTGTACAAGTACTCGAAGCCCTACTCCGGCAAGGATCCCGTGCTCGATGACGGTGACGTGTTCGAGGCGTTCGTTCCCGTGCGCTGGATCGACGCCGGCCACGGTGAGCAGGTAAATGAGCAGGTAAATGAGCAGGTAAATGAGCAGGTAAATGAGCAGGTAAATGAGCAGGTAACCGGCTTGTCGGGACGCGAGGCGGCCCTGCTGGACGCGTTGCGTGCGGATCCTTCGATCACATACGCGCGGGCGGCCACCTTGCTCGGGGTGTCGTACGCCACCACGCGGCGCGCGTTCCTGTCCCTGCGCGAACGCGGGCTGGTCCGGCGCGAGGGGTCCGACAGGAAGGGCGTCTGGCGCGTCCTCGGGTGATTAGACAAGTCGCCGTCACGCTGGAATGGGCGATGGGGAGACTGTAGTGGGCGAGTTAAGGATCCTTCGACTCCGCTGCGCTTCGCTCAGGATGACACGGGAAGTGATCGGGCTTCGCTCAGGATGAGAGTGATTACCCGTCATCCTGAGCGCAGCGAAGGATCCTTCGTCATTCCACACACAGTCACAGTACAGAAGGTTAAGGATCCTTCGACTACGCCCTGACGGGCTTCGCTCAGGATGACGGAATGTGACTCTTGTCATCCTGAGCGGAGCGCGAAGCGCGCAGTCGAAGGATCCTTTGTCATTGCGCATGGGGTCATAATGCAGAAGGTTAAGGATCCTTCGACTCCGCTGCGCTTCGCTCAGGATGACACGGGAAGTGACCGGGCTTCGCTCAGGATGACGAGGGGGTCGCCGCGGTGCTCGCTTGGGATACCGAGGGCGCGCACCGCGCTGCGCTCCGCTCAGGATGACGCTGCGCCCACGCCCCGCCCACCGGCTACCATGGGAAGTACAACCACAGCACCCCAACGAAGGGAGCCACATATGAAGCGTCTCGGCAGGGCGATCGTCGCGTTCGCGGCGGTCGTGGGCATGATGATCGGAGGAGTCGGCGTCGCGCAGGCGGCCGATCCCACGGACGGCGACGGCGCGCCCGACGGATCCGGGCAGCCCACGCTGTCGGACATCCCGTACTCCGTGAGCGACGTATCGGTGAAGGACATCGGCGCGCACACGGCGAACGTGACGTACAACTGGAAGATCGACGTGCCGGCCGATCAGATCAAGAGCGTGTGCTTCATCGTGAACGTGCGTACGGTCACGGACATCACGCCCCTCAACTACGATGGCGACTACAGCGCGGCCGGCCTGGCCGACTGGCCTAACTGCGCCAGCGGCACCGGCGATTCCGAGCTGACGCAGACCGAGTACCAGAGCATCTACGGCTCCAAGTCGCACGATCTGAGCCTGGTGGACAAGGACGGGTCGGCGTATCTGGCCGCCGAGTACACGGGCCAGAACTTCTTCCGCTGGATGCGCGATTCGTGGGACGGCACGTCCAGCAGCGGCACGATCAGCGTGCCCGTGATCGGCCTGGCACCGGAAACCACGTACAAGAACACCTTCGAGTCGTCGGTCTCCACGGGCCTCGAATGGCAGCTTTCCGCCAAACTCGAGCAGCTGTGGAAGGACGGCGTCAAGGAGAAGACCCCGCTGGATCTGGGCGAGATCTACGCCGGCCTGCGCGCCGAGCTGACCGACGGATCGGTGATCGTGTTCGACCGCGGCTCCGCCCCCGTGCCCGACTTCACCACCAACGCCGAGCCCGCGGGCAAGGCCGAGGCCGATCTGCCCGAGGACGCGCGCGACAACATCACGGTGGACGGCGCCGGCACGGTGACCGCCGGCAAGACGGCCCGCATCTACATCAACGATCTCAAGGAGTCGTGCGCGGGCAGCAAGTCCTGCTTCTGGTACGGCTACATCTACTCCGAGCCCACCAAGCTCACCAGCCCGGACGGCGCCCCCTTCCTGACCGTGCAGAAGGACGATGCCGGCAAGGCGTACGTGGACGCGCTGATCCCCGCCGACCTGACCGGCGACCACACGATCGCGCTGGCCGACGAGACCGGCGAGGTGCAGGGCTGGACCACGGTGAGCGTAGAGGAGCCCGCGCCCGCCGCCAAGCGCATGGCGGTGTATCGTCTGTATAACCAGTACATGACCAGCGGCACGAACCACCTGTTCACCACGGATAAGGAGGAATACGACGGTCTGGTCGAGCTGGGCTGGACCGGCGAGGACATCCAGTTCTACGCGGCCGCGAGCGATGCCGATGGCGCCAAGCCGGTGTATCGTCTGTACAACCAGTGGGATGGCTCGCATCATTTCACCGTGGACGCGGCCGAGAAGGATAACCTGGTGAAGATCGGCTGGACCCTGGAGCCGACGACATGGTGGGCGCCGGCGGACGGCGACGCGAAGGTGTACCGCCTGTACAACCAGTGGAGCGGCGAGCATCTGTTCACCACGGACAAGGGCGAGTCGGACAAGCTGGCCGGTCTGGGTTGGACGGTCGAGGAGTCCGGGTTCAGCGTGTATTCCCAAGGGGAATAGGGGCTGAATTAGGCGAGGAAGGTTAAGGATCCTTCGACTACGCGCTGCGCGCTTCGCTCAGGATGACGGAGAGTGACTCTTGTCATCCTGAGCGCAAGCGAAGGATCCTTCGTCATTTCGCGCAAAGTCATGGTGCAGAAGGTTAAGGATCCTTCGACTTCGCCCTTCGGGCTTCGCTCAGGATGACGGAGAGTGACTCTTGTCATCCTGAGCGCAAGCGAAGGATCCTTCGTCATTTCGCGCAAAGTCATGGTGCAGAAGGTTAAGGATCCTTCGACTTCGCCCTTCGGGCTTCGCCTCAGGATGACGGAGAGTGACTCTTGTCATCCTGAGCGCAAGCGAAGGATCCTTCGTCATATTGCACTAAGCCACAGTGCAGGAGGTTAAGGATCCTTCGACTTCGCGCTGCGCGCTTCGCTCAGGATGACGGGGAACTGCTTCTGTCATCCTTAACCTTCCCGCACTATGACTCATTCAACTCGGTAGAGTGTCAGGCCGTCCGACGAACCAATCGGAGCGAATTGCACATCGGCACCGGACAGCGGGACCAAATCGCGGGTGGTCAGGACGTGCGTGGCTCCGATCGCCTTGAGATCGGCGGGCGCAAGATGCGCGACAACGTAGTCGGGCTGTCCATCATGCAATTCGAACCATGCCCCGCGCCCATCATTCTCCACATCGATCTGCACGTAGGCGTACCGGTTGTACACGTCCCGGTATTTCCCGTCCGGATCCACGGTGGCCCAGCGCTCAAGGGCGGGCACCGGATTGACCGACGTGATGGTCGGGATGCCGTTGGCGATCATCGCCTGACCGAGGAATGGGTTGTCCGTCACCAATCGAACGTCCGCAGTGTTTTCACCGGCCGATCGCAACGACGACGCGACCAAATTTGCCGCAGGATTGTCCGTGAGCGCCCGGGCGCCCTGCTGCACCGGATTGACGCACAGGCCGGAAAGCATCATCAGAACGGCGGCCAATGCGATCATGCGCGATCCAAGCCGTTTGGGCCATACGATCGCCACAATGAATGCGAACGCCGTTAACAGTGCGAATCCGGCCATCAGCGCCAGCTGCGTGCCGTCGCGCCGCTGCCCGGACAGGGCGATGTTGCAGGACAGTGCTGCGCCGGCGAAGAGAGCCGCGAGGATGAAGCCTTTGGCGGCATCCTGGGCGGAGCGGCGGTCCCCTCCGTCATCCTGGGCGACGGGTCGACTCCCCCTGTCATCCTGAGCGCAGCGGAGCGGAGTCGAAGGACCCTTCGTCATTTCGCGCAAGGTCATAGTGCGGGGGATTAAGGATCCTTCGGCTGCGCCCTTCGGGCTCCGCTCAGGATGACGGGGTGACCGCTTTTT
The DNA here is from genome assembly GCF_008698145.1 of Bifidobacterium vespertilionis. Lineage (GTDB taxonomy): Bacteria > Actinomycetota > Actinomycetes > Actinomycetales > Bifidobacteriaceae > Bifidobacterium > Bifidobacterium vespertilionis. The sequence goes on along the minus strand of NZ_RZNZ01000012.1, from coordinate 4,919 downwards.
GTCATCCTGAGCGAAGCGGAGCGGAGTCGAAGGATCCTTCGTCATTTCGTATTGAGTCATAGGGAGGACAGTTAAGGATCCTTCGACTACGCGCTGCGCGCTCCGCTCAGGATGACGGGGGGAGCCGGCTTGCGGGCTGCGCTCATCCGGACGACAGGGGGAGTCGGCTTGCGCGCTCCGCTCAGGATGACGGGAGGCGAGCCGGGTCAGCAGGAGCAGGTCGATGAAGGTGGTGGCGAGTTTGATGCGGTCCACGGTCAGCGAGGAGAACATCGTGATTTTGGCCAGCCAGGACGGGAACCCCACCAGTCCGAACGCCAGCAGCAGCGCATCCACGGCCAGCAGCGCGATAATCCACGGGTCCCGCCTGCGCCTCAGCCCCAGCACGCCAAGCACAATCCCCAGCGGAAACAGGCCGTAAAACGTCGACTGCTCCGAAGCATTCGGCATCGGGATTGCATCGTCCAGCGCGGAGAACGGGCTGGCAACGTAATTAAACAACGTGTTGAGCAATCCGCCGCCGGTTTCGCTGCGCGCACCCGGATAGGCCGTGTGCATCACCGCGGACACCGTGTCCCACGCGCGCAGGAACACGAACGCCAGCACCCCAATCAGCGCAACGGCAGCGACGATCATGGGCGCAAAATCACGCACACGGAATCGCGCGCGAAGGCCGTGCCGATCGAACCCACGCAGCCGCCCAATCAGTACAGCCGCACCGCAGGCCGCGAACACGTAGCACATCGGGATCTGCCACGCCGGGTACAGGATCAGCGCATACCCGCCCGCGCAGTACGCCAGCCCCGCCGCGAGCACCCAGCGCCATCGTGCGCCTGTGGACGAAGATACGCACGCCGCGCCCGTGGCAGCAAGGTAGCGATCGAACAACACCACCAGCGCCTGCCCGAAGATGAACAACTCCGCGATCCCGTTGACCGCGAACCACCATTGCACGATCGGCGCGAATCCCACCATCATCGCGTAGCCGGCGGCCAGCCATCGATCGTCGCGTGTGATCAGCCGGCCGAATTCGTAGGAGACCAGCAGCAGGACGATCAGTCTGGCCGACCAGAAGAACGCCAGTCCGTGCGCGGATCCGAGCAGCATGAACCCCCACAGAAACAGACGAAACAACGTAGCCAGCGCCCATGCGGGCTGCGCGTAGAGCATGGTCACATCCGTGGGCCACGCGCGGATCACGCTGGAGACCGGATCGTAGCCGGTGTGCGATTGCGAGAACGCGAACGGGGTGAACACCACCCATTCATCGCTGCGGATGCCGCGCGGCACACCCCACAGCACGCCTTGGAACGGTTCGCCGCCCGCCAGCGACGACCATTCGGCCACGGAGAAGCCGCTGATGCCCGCCGCGGTCAGGATCGCGATCATGAGCCCGCCCATCGGCCAACGCCATCGATGCAGCGAGCGACGGAACGCGCGGATTGGGGCATGATCGGACGTCAGCAGGCACAGCGCCGCCGCGAACGCCATCCATATGATCGCAATGCGCCACAGGGAGGATGGTCGCGAGAAATCGACGAACCATACAGCCGTGCGATCGGCGCCGGAACGGGCTGCGGCCACGGCCTGAAGGAAGCATTCCACGTACAGCGCGCATAGAAGCGCCACGCATACGGCGAACACCGTGTGCGTGGCGCGGGCGACACTACGTTGGGACGTTGTCAGGGTCGTCGCGATCACCCAAGGTCACTTGAAGGCGATCCAGGCGACGCTTTCCTGAATCCAGCCTGCCTCGGCGGCGCTCTCATACTCACCGAAGTTGGTGGTGAACAGATGCTCGCCGGAGTACTGGTTATACAGGCGGTACACGGGCAGGCTGCCGTCCTTGGGCACGTACCAGCCGATGCCCTCGTCCCTCCAACCGTCGCGGACCATCTTGTCCGCCTCCTCGCGGCTCATGGTGTAGTGGTGCAGGCCCTTGGGATCGTACGGGTTGTAGAGGCGATAGACCGGATAACCGTTGGAGGAGACCGTGAACGACGTGCCCTCGTCCTTCCAGCCGAGCTCGACCAGACCGTCGCGCTCGGAGGCGTCCACCGTGTAGTGGTGCATGCCGGTGTACTTGTTGTACAGGCGGTACACGGGCACGCGGTCGCCGTCGTCGGGCTCGGAGGGCTGCTCGCCGGTGTAGTGCTCGGCGAGGAACTTGTAGCGGGTCAGGGAGGCGATGTAGGCGTCCACGTCAACGCCCGGGTTCGAGCTGGGATCGGCCGGGGCGGCGAAGTTCTGCGCGCTGTAGCTGCCCGACCAGCCGAAGCCGGTGAGAGTGAAGTCGGAACTGGTCAGGTTGGTGTAGTGGCCGACCTTGCTGAAGTCGCGCACGCCCAGATCGTACAGAGCCTTTTCCTTGGTGTACCAGCCGAGGAAGGGGTTGGCGTAGCCCCACGCGATGTTCTGGCCTGCAGCATAGTAATCGCCCGCTTCGGTCGCATCACCGTTCTGGTGCTGCATCTTGCCGTTCGCGTTCATCCAATCGGCCGCGGTCTGGGCCATGGCGTTGACCGTGTGATCGACCTTCAGCGCCGAGCGGCCGGGGAAGTTGTTGTCGGCGACGCGCAGGAGGTTGCCGCGCTTGATCGACAGGGCGGCCTTGAGGGCGTTGTCCAGCGAGGTGGCGGAGTCGGTGTCGCCGAGCTTGAGGTACTGGGCCTTCTGGGGGTCCGATCGCACCGCGTCGAACCACGCGACCGCACCCTTGGCGCCGATGTACTCGTAGTAGCCGATCGTGCTGTTGCGGATCACCGGGTCGGCGTCCAGCTTGCCCACATTCAGTCCGAGCGCGGCCGGATTGGCGATCGTGACCGTGGGAGCCGGGGTGGGCGTGGAATCCACGGCCGTGGCGGCGATCGCGGGGGCCGCCGTCAGACCGATCGACAGCGTGAGCGCGGCCAGCGTCGCCGCGGCCTTCTTCCAACTGCGATTGCGCACGATCATGATGTCCCCTCTCCGTTGGGCGTTGATATGCCCCCAGTTTACCGCCGACATTCGCCTCCGTCATCCTGAGCGGCGCCCCGACAGCGCCCCCTGTCATCCTGAGCGAAGTGCCACAGAGGCCGTCCCCTGTCATCCTGAGCGAAGCGCGAAGCGCGCAGCCGAAGGATCCTTCACCTCCTGCACCATGACTTAGTGTGCAATGACGAAGGATCCTTCGACTCCGCTACGCTCCGCTCAGGATGACAAGAGTCGCATTCCGTCATCCTGAGCGGTGCGGAGTCTCCCCTCCTGTCATCCTGAGCGAAGCCCGTCAGGGCGTAGCCGAAGGATCCTTAACCTCCTGCACTGTGGCTTAGTGCGATATGACGAAGGATCCTTCGCTTGCGCTCAGGATGACAGAAGCAGCAACGTCATCCTGAGCGTAGCCGAAGGATCCTTAACACTCCCGCCTAAGCGGAATCACTTCGCCTGGGTGTACACGCTGAATCCGGACTCCTCGACCGTCCAGCCCAGGCCGGCCAGCCTGTCCGACTCCGCCTTGTCCGTGGTGAACAGGTGCTCGCCGTTCCACCGGTTGTACAGGCGGTACACCTTCGCGTCGCCGTCAGCCGGCGCCCACCAGGTCGTCGGCTCCAGGGTCCAGCCGATCTTCACCAGGTTATCCTTCTCGGCCGCGTCCACGGTGAAGTGGTGCGAGCCGTCATACCGGTTGTACAGGCGGTACACCGGCTTGGCGCCGTTCGCCGCGCTGCCGGCGGCATGGAACTTGACGTCCTCGCCCTGCCAGCCGGCCGCGACCAGCTTGTCGTACTCCGCCTTGCTGGTGGTGAACAGATGCGTCGTGCCGCTGGTCATGTACGGGTTGAACAGGCGGTACACCGCCACGCTCGCCGGGGCCTCGGCCTTCACCGTGGTCCAACCCTGCAGCGCACCGGTCTCGTCCGTCAGCGCGATCCTGTGCTCGCCGGTCAGCCCGTCGGGCACCAGCACGTCCACGTAGTACTTGCCGGCGTCGTCCTTCTGGACGGTCAGGAACGGGCTGCCGTCCGGGCCGGTGAGCTTGGTCGGCTCGGAGTAGACGTAGCCGTACCAGAAGCAGGACTTGTCGCCCTTGCACGCGTCCTTGAGGCTGTTGATGTACACGCGGGCAGACTTGCCGGCCTCGACCTTGCCGCCCTCGACCGACACCTTGTCCTTGGTAGCGTCGGTCAGCGCGGACTCGGGAGTGCCAGCCGGCTCGGACGTCGTCTTGAAATCGGGGATCTTCGTGGCCGCAAGGGCAAGGGGGATCATGCTGCCGTCCTTGAGCTCGACATGCAGGCCGATGGATGCCTCGCGCAGGTCGAACGGGGTCTTGGTGCGAACACCCTGACGCCACAGCGTCTCGAACGTGTCGTCCAGCCGCCACCACCAGGGGGTAAGGGTCCCAAAGTCGTTAAAAGTGTTACCGGTGTTGCCGTACGCGGTGTCCGGCGTCAGACCGTCGAGCAGCAGGGAGAACGTGCCGCCGTTGGACTTGCCATCCCACAGATGGTTGTCGTAATCGAAGAAATTCTGCGCAGTGTATTTCGCAGCCGTATAGTATTCATTACCATCTTCATCTGCCGGCAGATCCAGATTCCGCTCGTGCAGACCAAGGATCTGATCGTAGAGATCCGGGGTCAGCTCAGTATCGATGGTACCGCTCGTGCAGTCATTGTCGTAGAGCGGACCAAGTTCAGGCTCATAAGGTGCGTAACGGTTCTCGATCGGCGTGATGTCCGTGACGCGGGTGATTGACGCAACGGCGCAGACGCTCTTGATCTGGTCGGCCGGCAGGTCGATCTTCCAATCGAATGTCACGTTGGCCGTGTGGGCGCCGACCTCGGACACCCGCGCGTTGCTCGCCGTCGCCTTGACGTCGTAATTGTAGTTCGGGTAATCGTCGGCGTTGGCCGTCGCGACGCCTCCCGAAACCGCCATGC
>NZ_RZNZ01000011.1 GCF_008698145.1 Bifidobacterium vespertilionis | reverse complement strand
TTGCATTGTCTGCTGTTGTGATGGTGTATCCATATACCATCCAACACGCGCCGGGTGTCAGCCATGCCCCGAGACACGTGTCAGCCATGCCCCGAGACACCTGTCAACTATCCGCTCGAACTGGACAGGCCCGATCTGCCCAGTTTGCGGTGCGAATTAGGCGAATTAGGCGAGAACTGGGTGCAATTGGCCGCCAACCGGGCAAGAACTGGGCAGATCGGGCCGGTTCCGGGATTCGGCGCGACCGGGTGCGTGACACGGCGTGTGACCGGGTGCGTGACACGGCGTGTGACCGGGTGCGTGACACGGCGTGTGACCGGGAGAGTGACACGGCGTGCGGCGTGACCGGGAGCGTGACACGGCGTGGGCACGCCCGGTCACAGGGTGCCAGAATCGTTGGAATAAAGCCATTTTGAAATCCCCGTGACCGGGAATGGGCACGCCATGTCACACGCCCGGTCACAACACACGCCCAGTCACGCCCCCGGTCACGCACGCCCGGTCACACGCCAGCCCGCCTTCCAAAGAGAGGTTTGATCCCGAGCGGAAGCCGAAGAGCGCAGCGGAAGATCCCTAATCCGGGCGGAAAGTTAAGCATCCTCCGACTGCGCTGCGGCGCCCCGCCGCGGCGCCCTCGAGGATCAGCGAGATCGAGACGGGCAAAAGGTTTCCTCCCGGGCTCGAGCGCCGTTGCTTCGACTACCTCCACGCCATCGGCGACACCCCCAACAAAACCACCTGGCAAACTATAGGAGCATCAGGGGAATTAACCGTTTGGTCATCCTGAGCGGAGCGCGCAGCGCGGAGTCGAAGGATCCTTGGCTACTACACCCTGATCATTTGGTGCACAAAGGTTAAGGATCCTTCGCTTCGCTCAGGATGACCGAGGGACGCTCAGGACGACGCCCACCGTCCCTTCCAAGGCTCCGCATGCGTGCGGGGCCTTTCTGTTTGCCTTTTGTTAACCTTCCATGCAATGAAAACGCGTGAAACAAAAATGTGGCGCAGTTCACACCCGTAGATTGGAAGTATCAACCAAAGCGGCTATTCGAAGGAGAGTAGAGATGACTTCCGCAGCGCAAACACCCATCGAAGCCCAGAGGCAGGGCGGCATCAAGCCGTTCGGCATGGGCGACAAGATCGGCTACATGTTCGGTGATTTCGGCAACGACTTCATGTTCCTGTTCGCCAGCTCGTTCCTCATGATCTTCTACACCAAGGTCATGGGCATCCCCGGCGCAGTCGTGGGCACCCTGTTCGTGGTGGCCCGCATCATCGACGCCTTCGCGGACGTGACCGTGGGCATCGTGGTGGACAAGCTGCCCGCAGGCAAGGGCGGCAAGTACCGTCCGGTGATGATCAAGATGGCTCCGGCCGTCGTCATCTTCTCGTTCCTCATGTACCAGACCTTCACCATCGCCTCCCCGATGTGGGTCAAGATCGTCTACATGTACTTCACGTACATCATCTGGGGCATCCTCTACTCCTGCGTGAACATCCCCTACGGCTCCATGGCATCGGTCATCTCCCCCGACCCGCAGGACCGCACCTCCCTGTCCACCTTCCGCTCCGTGGGCTCCACGCTCGCCAACCTGGTGATCGGCGTCGTCGGCCCGATCCTGATCTACGAGACCACGGCCGACGGCTCCCAGATCATCCGCGGCGGCGAGGGCACCCAGATCTTCGCCATCGTCTCCGGTGTGTTCGCCGTGTGCGCCTTCCTGTGCTTCTTCGCCTGCTACAGGCTCACCACCGAGCGCGTCAAGGCCGAGGACCACTCCGCCAAGGCCGGCGAATCCGTGGAGCAGGAGGCCCGCTCCACCTTCGTGATGATCAAGGACGCGATCATGTCCCGCTCCATGGCCGGCCTGATCGGCGGCGCCCTGTGCCTGCTGCTCGCCATGATCTTCCTGCAGCAGATGGCCACCTTCGTCTACGCCGACTACTTCCGCGGCGCCAAGTACACCTCGATCGCCAACATGCTCGGCACCGTGATGATGCTCGGCGTGTGCGCCCCGCTCGTCAAGCCGCTCACCCGCAAGATCGGACACAAGAACATCGCCGTGCTCGGCTCGCTGATCGGCGCCATCGGCATGCTTATCCTGTTCCTGATCCGCACCACCAACCCGATCGTCTTCATCGTCGGCTACACCCTGAGCTTCATCGGCCTGGGCCTGTTCAACATGATCATCTTCGCCATGGTCACCGATGTGATCGACGACATCGAGGTCATCAAGGGCATCCGCGAGGACGCCACCTGCTACTCCGTGTACTCCTTCGCCCGTAAGGTTGGCCAGGCGCTGGCGGGCGGCGCGGCCGGCATCGTGCTGCAGGTGATCGGCTACCAGGAGGGCGCCACCGCCGTGCAGACCCCGGAGACCCTGCAGGGCCTGTACACCTCCAGCACCCTGCTGCCGGCCATCTTCTTCGCCCTGACCTTCGTGTTCATGTTCTTCGTTTACCCGCTCGACTCCAAGCGAGTGCTGGGCAACGAAGCCGCACTGAAGGCCAAGCGCGAGGCCGCCAAGGCCTGATCGCAGGCCGGCGTGGGCCCCTCCGGCCGCCGCCATCCAACGGGGCGCGGCGGCCGGCCCGAGTCCCGCGTCCCCCATCTTCCGCACACTTCCCCGCATAACTGAAACCACCAAGAAAGGAAGCATATGAGCTTCGCATCCCTGTACCCCCGCCTCACCGCCACCCGCCGCATCCAGGACATGTGCGGCACCTGGGACTTCCAGTTCGACCCCGAGTCCATCGGCGAGCGCGACGGCTGGACCAAGGGCCTGCCCGTCCCCACCGACATGCCCGTCCCCGCGAGCTTCGCGGACGTCTTCACGGACAAGTACTCGCGCGAGTACACCGGCGACTTCTGGTACTTCACCAAGCTGTTCGTCCCCGGCGAGTGGAACGACGGCAATCTGGACATCCGCTTCGACTCCGCCACCCACCACGCCACCGTGTTCGTCAACGGCTTCAAGGTGGCCGAGCACAGCGGCGGCTTCCTGCCGTTCACCGCGAACATCAACGACGTGGTCAAGCCCAACGCCTGGAACGACGTGGCCGTGAAGGTCAACAACGAGCTGAGCTGGCAGACCCTGCCGGTGGGCGAGGTGCACACGCTGCCCGACGGCACGAAGATGAGCGCCCCCTACTTCGACTTCTACAACTATTCCGGCCTGCAGCGCAAGGTCCGTCTGGTCTACACGCCGTTCGAGCGCATCGAGGATCTCTCCGTGGTGAGCCATGTGGATCCGTCCGCCAAGGACGCCGTGGTGGACTACGCGGTGGCCACCAGCGGCAGCCATGACGTGGAGGTGGTGGTGACCGACGAGTCCGGCGCCGAGGTGGCCCGCGCCACCGGCAAATCCGGTTCCATCACCATCCCGGACGTCCGCCTGTGGCAGCTGCGCGACGCCTATCTGTACACATTCACCGTGCGCATCCTGGGCGAGGACGGCGTGATCGACGAGTACTACGACACCGTGGGCGTGCGCACCGTGGAGGTGAAGGACAACCGGATCCTCGTCAATGGCCGCCCGGTGTACCTCAAGGGCTTCGGCCGCCACGAGGATTCCAACATCCACGGCCGCGGATTCGACCCGGTGGTCAACAAGCGCGACTTCGAGAACATGAAGTGGATGGGCGCGAACTCCTTCCGCACCTCGCACTACCCGTACGCCGAGGAGCAGCTGTACGAAGCCGATCGCGAGGGCTTCTTCGTGATCGACGAGGTGGCCGCGGTGGGCATGATGAAGTCGCTGATGAACTTCATGGACGCCGCCACCGGCACCGGCAAGCAGAAGACGTACTTCGAGGAGGAGTCGGTGCAGACCGAGACCCTCGAGGTGCACAAGCGCACCCTGCGCGAACTGGTGGACCGCGACAAGCGCCACGCCTCCGTGTGCGCCTGGAGCCTGCTCAACGAGCCGGACACCACGGTCCCCGAGGCCGTCCCGTACTTCAAGGCGATCTTCGATCTGGTACGCGAGATCGATCCGCAAGCCCGTCCGCGCACCTACGCCTCGGTGATGATGTCCCCGGCCGGCGTGGACAAGACCATGGACTTCGCCGACTTCATCATGCTCAACCGCTACCAGGGCTGGTACATCAACGGCGGCTACCCGATCGTCAAGGGCAAGCCGATGATGAAGGCCGAGCTGGAGAAGTGGCACGAGCTGCAGCCGGGCAAGCCGATCATGTTCTCCGAGTACGGCGCGGACACGATGGCCGGCGTGCACAAGCTGCCCAGCGTGATGTGGAGCGAGGAGTACCAGGTCGAGGTCCTCAAGATGTGGGGCGAGATCTTCGACTCCTACGACTGGATCGTGGGCGAGCAGCCTTGGAACCTCAACGACTTCCAGACCACCGAGGGCATCATGCGCGTGGACGGCAACAAGAAGGGCCTGTTCACCCGCGACCGCCAGCCCAAGATGGCCGCCCACTGGCTGCGCGAGCGCTGGATCGCCATGCCGGACTACAAGTTCTGACGTTGACGGAAAAGGGGAGGACAGGACCCTGTCCTCCCCTTTTCCGTCATCCTGAGCAAAGCGCAGCGGAGTCGAAGGATCCTTAATTTGTGCGCACAGTTAAGGATCCTTCGACTCCGCCCTTTCGGGCTCCGCTCAGGATGACGGAGGGATGCCCTTGCACTCAGGATGACCGCGGGGCCGCTGCCACGGCTCAGCCCGCCAGCCCGTTGTCCCACTCGTCATGCCATTCGAGCAGCGCCTCGCCCTCCCCGATCGAGATGGGCAAGGTCACGAGCTCCGAGTTGCCCAGATCCTTCGGATGCCAGCGGTCGCCGATGTACAGGAACCGCGTCGCGTGCCACTGGTCAGCGCCGTCCAGCGGGACGATGATGTCGCACTGCGAGTCGAACGTCTTTGATCCGGCCGGCGTGAACGGACGCCATTCGCTCCACGGACCATGCAGGTCCGTCGCCGTCGCATACATGTTGTCGTTGCAGTCCCAACCCGTCAGCTGCGAGCCAAACCAGTAGTACACCCCGTCGCGCCTGACCAGGATCGGGCTCTCATAGCCGAAGCTGTAGTTCGTGCCCCTGAGGCACACCACATCCTCCACCACGCTCAGGTAGTCGTCCGACAGCCGGTAGATGTGCGTGCCGTGCGGGCGGTCCTCCGACAGGATGTAGCCCGTCCCGTCCTCGTCCTGGAACACGCCGATGTCACGCGACTCGTAGCCGCGGAACTGGAACGTGGAGAGGAACTCGAACGGACCGGTGGGCGAGTCGGCGACCGCGGTGCCGATGTGCGCGTATGAATAGTTGTCCTCGCCATCGACGTGCAGATACATCACGTACTTGCCGGTCGAGGGGCAACGGAGCACCTTCGGACGCTCGATGATGCGCGTCGGCCCATCGATCGCTCCCTGCTCACTCACCGGCAGAACCACGCCCTCGTTGCGCCACTGCGCGAAATCCGCGGTGGAGTAGCAGGCCACGCCCTGGAACAGGTTGCCGCCCACCTTGATCTCGCCGTACGCGTACCAGCGGTCGCCGAACCGCTGCACGCCGATCCCGTGCAGTTGGGCCACGTTGCCGTCCGTGTCGCGGAACAGCTGAACGCCCTTCATAAGTGCCATGTCATATCCTTTCCCGTCGCCTCATCGCCGACGCCTGTTGTGCATCGTTACAATATCATAACGATACGAATTCGCACCCGCCGCTCCGAATGGCCCTGCATTCAGGCCCCGCACGCGCACCCCACGCTGGACCGTCGTCTACGCCACCCTGCTAGCATCGTATGGTCCTCCCACAGGGCCGCACGTTCACAAAGGAGCAGAAATCATGTGCGCCGCAGCAACCGCAACGTCGCCGGTACGCTATCGTCCCCTCATCTGGAATGACATCGACAAGATCATCCAAGCCTTCGACGACACCTGGGGCAACTGGGGGGTCACCGGCGGCAGACCCGAGTCGTGGCTGCTGTCCAAGCACTTCGTGATGCACTACCTCCAGCCCGCCACGCGCGGGGATGTGGCCGAGACCGCGGACGGCCGCTTCATGGGCGTAACCCTGGCGCGCGTCGTGGGCGAGCCCGTGCTGTTCCCCAACGCCTCCGAGGAGCTGGACCGCGTGGACCGCGAGCTCAACGCCACCGAACACGGCGCGATGGGGCTCAAGGACACGCTGCACTGGCATGCGATCGAAACCGACATGGAGAACGCCGTCGGCGTGAACGAATTCACGCAGGCCGAGGTGGAGCTGTTCCTGGTGTCCGCCGATGCGCGCGGCCATGGCGTGGGCGGCACGCTCTGGCGCCGCATGATGACCCATTTCGCAGAACACGGCGTGCGGCGGTACTACCTGCACACCGATTCAAGCTGCGATGTGGGCTACTACGATCACAAGGGCCTTGACCGCGTGGCCGAGCGCTACGCCAAGGACCACCCCGAGGACAACCGCCTTGGACAGGAAACGATGGACGACATCTTCATCTACGCGGGCGATGTGCCGGCGATCGGCTTCGGCAACCAGGAGAACCATGAGGAGGCCGCCAAGTGACCGCACCCGCCGCACCCGCAACACGGCGTGAGTCCCCGTACGCCAGCCTGTTCCGTCTGCCCGGCGCGAAGGCGTTCTGCGTCTCCGCGGCCGTGGCCCGCCTGCCCATCTCCATGATGAGCCTCGGCATCGTGCTCGCGCTCAACCACCTGTACGACAACTGGACCGTGGCCGGCACGATGAGCGCCACCTACATCTTCTGCGCGGCGATCGTCACGCCGTTCTACGCGCGTCTGTTCGACCGGTTCGGCCAGCGCCGCGTGGGCGTGGTGGCCCTTGCGGTGCAGACCGTGGTGATGCTGGGATTCGCGTTCGGTGCGGCCTTCCGCATCCCCATCCCGGCCCTGTTCGCGCTGGCCGTCGTCACCGGTCTCGCGCAGTTCTCGTTCGGTGCCCTCGTGCGCACACGATGGGCCTATGCACTGCGCGGCAAAGAGGATGAGGACTCGCTGCTCAACACCGCGTACGCGCTGGAATCGGCGATCGACGAGATCGTGTTCATCGTCGGCCCGATCCTGGCGGCTTTCCTGGCTACATCGGTCAATCCGGTCTCCCAGCTGTTCGTGCCGGTGATCGCCGCCGCCACCGGCGGCACGGTGTTCTTCTCCCTGAAGGGCACGCAGCCGCCGGTCATGACGCCGGTCGACGTCACCGCCCCGGCCGCGGACACCGGCAACGGTGAGGACGCCGGCCGCGGTCCCCGCATCAACGCGCTGCTGAAGCGCAACCGCCGCCCGCACGCCCGCACCAGAAGCGCGCTGCTGTATCCGGGTGTGTGGATCGTCGTGGTGGTGTTCGTGGTGTTCAACATGAGCTTCACCGCGTTCGACGTCTCCGTAACCGCGAATATGAAGGCCATGGGCGTGGAGCAGTTCGTGGGCCTCCAGCTCGCCATGTTCGCTGTCGGATCATGCATCGGCGCGATCGTGTTCGGCTCGGTGAAATTCCCGGGCTCCCACTGGAAGCTCATGGTCCAGTTCCTTGCGATCCTGACGTGCGGATTCGTCTCGTTCCGCCTCTCCATGAACCATCTGATCCTGCTCGGCGCGCTCGAGGTGCTGGCCGGACTTGTCGTTTCGCCGATGTTCGCCACCGGCAACCTCATCATCAAGGAATCCGTGCCCGCGCAATCGCTCACCGAGGGACTCGCGTGGGTGACCACCGGCGGTTCGGTGGGCGCCTCGCTCGGCTCCTCCGTGGCCGGTGTGGTGCTGGACGCGGGAGGCCCCGCCTTGGGTCTCATGATGCCGTTCATCTTCACCGGATGCGCGGTGCCGCTGGCCTTCGTGGGCTGGCTGATGGCCCGCAGGCGTGCGATGCGAATGTCCCCGACCGCGGACGTATAATCGTTTCACAACGTTTTTTTGGGAAGGGATTTCCATGGCAAACGGCGACGGCGACGCAAACAACATCGACATCAATGAGCATGCGGACGATCTGAAGGCCTCCGAGCTCATCAACGACAGGCCGCTCAAGCGGTCCGTGTTCGCGGGGCTGGCGCTGTTCGCCGTCTCGATGGCCATCCCCGGCGCCACGGCGACCGGCGGATGGCCCATCTCCGAGTTCGTCTCGTCCGTGGGCGCGTGGCTCATCGTCATCCCGCTGCTCCTGGTGTCCTGGCACCAGTCGCGCACCAAGAACCGCTTCGGCGCCGTCGCGCATCTGATCCTGCCTATCACGGGCGCGCTTATGATCGCCGCCCGCATGGTGCTGGTGCCGATGGGCGCCTCCACGATCTTCCTCAACCTATGGTCGATCGGCGCCACATTCCTGATCTTCCCGCTCGTCCAGCAACTGGTCGAACTGGTCTGCGGCAGCGTGGACATGGAGACCGGCGGGCGCCAAGTGCGCTACCAGTAGGCGATCGGAAAGCTCCGGCGCGGTTGGCAACCCGCGCTGGAGTTCCGGCTACTTCCGGTTCACCCAGTCGACGGCGAGACCGTACAGGACGATCGCGCCGAAGCACACCGCCAGCCACGTCCTGTCGACGTGGGGAACGATGACGATCATGGCAATGATCACAAGGGCCGGATTATGCCCGGGTTGGCCGGATTGTTTCGGAGAAGCCATGTGAGCTTCCTTTCTTATCGCTCGACGACCGGGCCGGTTGACCCGGCCGATCGCCCACACGCTGCTGTTCTGCTTCGGACAACACAGCTTCGACATGTGCGACAAATCAATATGATATCAATTTTGATACCATTAGACAACTAAGCCGACGCCGAGGTATAGTGGACTTGCCACAGCCAAAGTGCTTCGGCCGCGAAGTATCTCCAGATGGCCACTGATGAGCGTTCAACTTCGCGGAACTTTGGTCCGGCAGGGCGTTTTCGGCGTCCTCTTATCGGCTGAAAGGCCGCCGACATGGCAAGGTCGGCGGCCTTTCTTATGCCTTTTCCAATCCCGCTCAGTCCGTGTCCGAGCCTTCCGGCACCTCAAGTTCGAGCTGCCCCAGAATCCCCCCGGCGGATTTGCGCGCGGCCGCGATCGTGCGGCGCGACGGATCCGGCTCGCTCACGTAGTACAGCGCGGCGTCGATCGACTCGATCGGCACGCCCTCCACGCGCGAGTACAGCAGACGGTATAGGTCCAGCTGCGCAAGCTTGCGCTCCACATCCTCACGCTTGACGGGCCGGCGTCCGGTCTTCCAGTCGATGATCGTGCGGCGCGATGCGTCCGCCCCGGCACCCGGCGCATCGGACAGTCCGCCGAAGAACACCGCATCCAACTTGCCATTGATGATCTTGCCATCCAGTTCGGGCACGCTGACCACGATCTGCTGCTCAGCCGCCACCGGCATGCGCTCGGCCCACGGCGATCCGAGCAACCGACGCTGCCAGACGCCCAGCTCCTCGGTCTCCCCTGCCAGGGAAGGCGCATCGGGACGGTCCGCGTCGATCCGCGCATCCAGGAACCGCTCCGCCCACGCGTGGAAGATCGTGCCGGCCTCCGCGTTGGGCGAGGCCACGCGCGGGATGGGCCGCACAATGCCGCGCCAGTAGTCGCGCGACTCCCGTTCGGACAGATGGCCGCTGAGCGCCTGCAGGGCCGTGACGCTCTGTCTTCCGCCGCCGGCGATGCGCATGCCCCGGGCCTTCACGGCCGCATCCAGATCGGCCGCGGGGACGCCCGTCAGGCCGCCGGTCATCAGATCCTCGTCATCGCACAGCATGCGGGCGCGGGCGAGCAGGGAATCGGCCGGAACCTCGGCGGATGCGCCGGACATGCCGCCGCCGTCAGCGTCCTGCACATGCCGCGCCATCCGTTCCTCCACCATCGCGGCGGACCGGGCGAGCGCGCCGCCCACCCTGTCGCTCATCTCCCCCGGCCAGGCCAGCGGGACCACGTCGTCGGCGTGCGCGTCCAGCGGATCACGCCAGGCCGCGCCGACCACCGCACGCGCATAGCCCGCCGCATCGTCGCCAAGGAAATAGCCGGCCGGCGCGTCGGGACGGCCTGACGCATCAGGACGGACCGCGCCCCCAGCGGCGGCATCCCCGGCACTTCCCGCATCGCCTTCCCCAATCGCTTCGCGCACAGCCCTGTCCGCCGTCACCCGCCCCGCGCGCCCGGCCAGCGCATCATGCACCTCCAGCCAGAAATCGGACGCCTTGCGCTCCACGTCCAACGGCTTGGTCAGTCCCGCGGCAACGGGATCGCGACTCACGGACCCCGACTCGCAGAACGTGAGCAGCGCATCGGTTTTCGCGCGGGTCAGCGCCACATAGGCGAGCCGGCGTTCGTCGGCGTGCAGACGGCGGCCATACTCCTCGCCCTGCGTCAGATACCAGGCATCGCGATCGGCGTCGGACGCCGTGTCGTCCGCGGCGCGCATGGATCCGAACACCTCGTCGTCGATCGTCTCCACATCGTCCAAGGCGCCGAGCGCGGCGATCGGATCGGAGACCTCGTCGGTCTCACCGGATGCGCCAACCGCGGCATCGTGCGGGAACCGCGGCAAAATCCCGGCATCCACGCGCATCGGCACGGGCACCGCAGCCGGATCGGACAGCCAGGTGCGCGCCGATTCACGGTATTCGGGCGGGGTCCACGACCCATCGTCGCCCAGCCGTCCCGGATGATCGGGATCGGCGTCCACACGCAGATAATCGCCCTGGCTGCTGGGGAAATCGCCCTTGGACAGCCCCACCACGGCCACTGCGTCCCATTCGAGCCCCTTGGACTGATGGACGGTCATCAGCACCACATCGGCGGGCTGGTCCGGCACGCTCTGCGTCTCATCTGGCACCGCTCGCAGCGAATCGACCCATGCCATGAAGCCGTTGAGGTTCGGCGTAGCCCCCTCCACGATCTCCTGCACATACGTGTCCACCAGATCGACCACCGCCTCCACGGGCGCATGGGCCATAGCGGGCAGCACCGGTCCTTCCGGCCGCGCGATCGCCTGCGCCACCACGGCGTCGATGTCCAGATCCAGCGCCGCCACGGCCGTGCGCACCACATCCGCCAAAGGATGCCCCACCACGGCACGAACACGCCGAAGGACATCGGAGGCGCGGATCGCCGCATCGCTTCCGGCTGCGGACAGCGTTCCCGCCTGCACGGCACGGTCCAGCAGCGCGGCCAGATCATCGCGCAGCAGGAGGTCCGGCAGAAACACCGCATTGGCCACCTCGTCGCGATGCGCCTTGACCGCGTCGACCCACTGCGCGCGCGGGACGTCGGCGTCCGCCAATCCAGCCGTCACCAGCGCACGGAACCGGTACTCCACGTTGAGCCGCTCGGCCAGATCGGCCAGCGCGGCCAGATCGGCGGCGGACACGGCGTAGCGCGGGGTGGCCAGCAGACGCATGAGGGAGGCGGCGTCGGTATGGTCGCCGGCCACATGCAGGATGGCGAGCACGTCGCGCACATCAGGCCGCTCCAGCAGCGCCGAATATCCCACCGTAAGCGTGGCGAGCCCGGCCGCCTCAAGCGCCTCGCGGAAGACGGGCATGCGGGTTTTGGAGCGGAACAGCACGGCCACATGCGGGCTGAGGTCCGGCTTGGAGACACCGTCCGCTCCAGTGCCACCGTCCACCCCAGCGCCGTCGCCACGCCACTTCGCCGCGGCCGCCTTGATGAACCGGACCACGCCGTCGATTTCCTGGCCGAGCGTCTGGTATCCGAGCAGACCGATCGTGCCATCCTCCTTGCCGGGCAGCGCGGACAGTGCGGGCACGTCCACTTCGCGCATCAGCGAGCTGCCGGGTCTGCGGGGCGAGCGGCGCAGCGGCAGGGTGAGCGCATTGGCCGCATCGAGCACCAGTCCCGCGTTGCGCCGGGTGACGCTCAAGGCGTACGGCTTGGTTGACGGGTCGATGCCGAAGTCGTGCTGGAACATGCGGAATGCGCCGGGACTGGCCCCTCGCCATGCGTAGATCGACTGGAACGGATCGCCCACGGCGCTCACGGCCGTGCGGGGGTTGTGCGACGGGCCGACGAGATTGGCCCACGGGCCCTGTTGCACGTGAAACAGCGTGGCCAGCAGCGTGGCCTGCGTGGTTGACGTGTCCTGGTATTCGTCCAGCAGCACGTGTCCGTAGCGCCGGCGGTACTCCTCGCCGATCGCCGGGAAACGGGTGACGAGCTGGTAGGCGGCGATGGTGAAGTCGCCGAATTCGGCCAAGTTGAGCCGGCGTTTGGCCGCGTGATAGGCCTCCACCAGGCTCAGCAGCACCTCGCGCTTGCGCACGGTCTGCCTCAGCTGGTCGCAGTTGTACACGCAGGTGGCGTGCAGGGCTTCATCGCGCGCCTGCCGCCATTGGGCGAGCTTGCGTTCGATATCCTTCTTGCCGCGCGGTTTGGAGGGGGTCTTGGGCGCCTCGTCGGGTACGGGCTGGTCGCCGATCGCCTGGTCAAGCCGTTCCAGAAACGCCCGGTCCCACGCGCGCACGCGGTCGATGGCCTCGTCCACGCTCGCGCACCCCTCGCCGATCATGGATCCGCCGATCGCATTATTCAGCGCGAGCACGCCGGCCGCAAGCGTGGGGAACGCCCCCATGTCCAACCCATCGGCGCGGGCCTGACGCACCAGATCGAAACGATCGTCGATCACCTCGCAGGCCAGCTGATAGGCGCCGGCCTCGCTCAACGGCTGGGTGTTCTGGTCGAAGCCCACCAACAGGCCGTATTGGCGCACGATCGACTGGAAGAAGGCGTCGTACGTGCTCACCTGCGGCTTGAGCACCGCGGAGCGACGGCCGCCGGTCTGCCGTCCCGAAGATTGCGCCGATGCCGATTCCGTGGCCGCGGACACGCGCGACAGCAGCTCGGAGGCTGCCTTGCGCGTGAAGGTGAGGCCCAGGATCGTCTCCGGCGCCACCCCGCGCCCGATCAACCGGATGATGCGCTGGGTCATGGTGAACGTCTTGCCGGATCCCGCTCCGGCCACCACCAGCACATCGGCGTCCACGGGCGCGTCCAGCACCGCGGCCTGTTCGGGCGACGGCGTGAACGCGGGTTTGTTCGGATTGTTCTCGCTCATCGTTTGCCTCACTTCGCTTGCTGCACTTCGTAGACGGTGTCCATTTCGCCGGAGCATGCCGGGCACACGCCCAGGCACCGGCAATGGCGCTGATGGTCGGGTTGCGGTCGGGCCACGATCCTCGCGGATACGCTGGCGGCCGCGGCGTAGAACACGCGCGAGATCATGGTGAGCGCCCACACGGCGTGCGTGCCGCGTAGCCCCGTGAACCGCTCCCAATCGGCCGCGTCCACGCCCTGAGGGGGCGTTTCGGGCAACACATCCGCGGAGTCGAACAACCGCTTCATGTCCTTGAAGAAATACCGCGGCGCGAATCCGGTGGCGTTGAGTGACCCGCCCGTGAACAATGGCGGCTGGTATGCGCTTTCGGCCCCGTAGCTGGTGGCCGGATAGGGGTTTTCGGCCACGTGGAACAGCGCCGACTGCGCGATGGCCGGTGCCTTGCGCAAGGCTTGGGCGCCGCGGGGCCCGCCTTCGGGAAAGGTGAGGCCGAGCTGGTAGCACACCAGCTGCAGATCGCCGAACAGCTGCGGGATGCCGGGCTTGTGGCCGGTTTTGTAGTCGATCAGCCGCACGTGCGTAGAGCCGTCCGCCGTCACGCGGGTCTCCGCGCGGTCGATACGCCCGGCCAGCCGGATGGTCAGATCGTCGCCGATCGCCTCGGGCCAGCCGCCCACCAGCGCGCCCATGATGGCCATGAGCGTGGGCCGGTCGATCGGCGTCATGCCGTCGATCGCGTTGTACGCGGCCAGGATGTCGTCGAAGCCGAAGCGGGCGGAGAATCCCATCTCGCAGTCGGCGCGCTCCAATCGGCCCACGGTGATGCTGTCCTCGTTCTTGGGCGGGTAACCGGCCGCATTGGAATCGGCGAAGTATGCGGCGATGTTGGCGATCATGCCGGCCGCATCGGCGTCGTGGCGTGCGGCGATGTAGCGTTCGCGCACGTCGTCGATCGCGTTGACGTCCGGCTTGAGTTCGTCGTAAATGGCTCGCATGCGTTCGGCGATCGCCTCGGAGGAGAGCCCCGCGCCGGGCATGTCCAGTCCCTCGGCACTGGCCTGTTGGGCGACGGCGTGCATGATCGTGCCGAATCCGGCCGCCGCCGCTTCCCTGCGCGGGCCGGCGAACCGGTTCTCCAGCAACCAGCACACCGGGCATGCCCATAGCCCGTCCACGGCCGACGGCGACAATGTGACCAATCTGCCGGATGAGTGTTCATCCGTCAATGCATGCCCGTCCACAAACGCATGCTCGATCACAGACGCGCGCTCCGGTCGCGGCACGAACGCCCACTCCCCGGGATCGGCGCTCGTCACCCCATGCGAGGCCAGCAACGCCAGCGTTTCAGCGGCATCCTCCACCGCCGGGGCATCACGCCCGGCGGTGTCCGCATCGCCGTCCGGACAGGCGTCCGAACCCATCGCGGCACGGACCAGCGCCACGCGCGCCGCGGTCACCAGACCGCGTGGATCGGCGTCGAGTCCGGCGTATGCGCCCCCGTCGCCCACCTGCGTGTACACGGGCTTGTCTCCGCGCGCGTACCGTTCGGGCAGGAAGTCGTACAGGAAATCGGAGGGAGCGAGCTCATCGCTCATCACCGCGCTCAGATGCACGGCGCTGCGGGCACGGGTCAGCGCCACCAGCAGGCTTTTCGTCTCCGCGTACAGCACCGACGCCAAACGCGGACTGCGCACCACGGCGCCCGGCGCCGGCGCGTCCATGTCCGTCAGCCGGCCGCGCAGCATCACATCCGCCAGATCCTCGCCGCCGAACATGGTGTTGCGCGAGGCGAGGTTGGGCCACACATCCTGCTGCACGGTGGGGATCCACACCAGATCCCAATGCCGTCCGGCCGCGCCCGCAGGCGTGGTGAGCGTTACGGCCTGCTCCACCGGCGCCACATGCGCCAGTGAATCGGCCTCCACCTGCATGGCGCGCACCTGATCGATGAAGCCCATAATGTCCCGGTCCGCAGTAGAGTCCGCGGCGAATTGAAACAGGCGCATGGCCACGTCGAGACGATCGTTCGCCGCCCTGCCAGCCTCCGTGTTGGCGAGCGCGAGCCGCTGCCAGCGCCGGTCCACGCCGCACGCCGCCCAAGCCGCCGCCAGCACGTATTGCGCCTCGCGGTTGGAAAGCGCCGCCACACTGCGCGCAGTGTCGCCGACGATCCGCCACACCCGCTCGAAGGCCTCGGCATGGCCATCCGCCTGCCCCGGCCGCGACCCGCAAACCGCATGGATGGCCGCAAGCGCGTCCGCGGCGGCATCCGGATCGAAGGCGAGCATCAGATACAGGGCATCCCTGCCGAAATCCGGCGATCCGCCGCGATCGTCCGCATCCGGTTCGGCCGCCTGTCCGGCAAGACCGTCATACACCGCGTCGTCCACATCGATCCGCGATGTCGCCGCAGTCGCCCGAGCCATCCGGGCGGCGTCGAACCGCTCGCGCAGATGCCGCCAGTCGACCATCAGTCTGGGCAGACCGCCCTTTGCGGCCTCGTCGCCTTGCGTGGCGGCGGCATTCGCCAAGGCGTCCCGCCCGATCACCGCGGCCAGCGATTGCAGCGCATCCATCGCTGATTCCGCCACGGACAACCGCGCCGGATATCCTTCGTTCCGATCGGTCGCCCCCACGGCCACCAGCGGGCTGTCCATGATCGCCGCGACGCGCGAGCGCACGTATCCGGCGGCCTGCCCCGGTTCCATGCCCAGTCCGCCGATCCCCCGATCGCGCAGCCGCGCGAGCTCCACAACCGCGAACAGCCCGGCCACGAACGGCTCGTCCTTCAGCGGTCTGGTGACAGACGAATACGCCACCGGCACGCCGTCGCGCCGCAGACGCTCTCCGATCAGCCGCACGGTGGCGTTGTCGTGCGCGATCACGGCCATGTCGTTCCAGTCCCGCCCGTCCAGATGCGCGCGTTTGATCCGCCACACCACATCGTCCACTTCCTCGCGCGGACTGCGGTACAAGGCGCAGGTCAGGCTGCGGTCCTCCGCATACCCGGTCTGCGGGGCAATGGGCCATGCGCCCGGCAACACGGGGAGTTTGCCGGCGCGCTTCGGCACCGGAATCGAATCGGGTTCCGGGGACAGAATGGACAGGCTTACGCGCGCGGACACCAGATCTAAATAACGTGGGGTGATGGGGGAAACGGGGGATGGTGTGTCTGGCGTGTCGGCGTTCTCCGCCACAGTCTCCCCGTGCTCGATGCGCACGCTGCGCACGCCGTCCCAGGAGCGGATGGCGGCCAGCATGTACTCGGGGTACGATCCGCGGAAACTCTGCACCGACTCATCCGGACAGCCCACCAGCGCAAGACGGCATCCGGCGTCGCGCAATGCGGACACGAACGCCAGCCCGGCCAGGGTGAGGTCCTGCACATCGTCGACCACAGCAAGCCGCGGCAGATCGTCGGAGCCCAACCGTTCCACGGCCGTCGTGCCCTCCACGAGCAGACGGGACGAATCCAGGCGGTATTCGCCCGGGTATTTCGCCCCGATCGCCGCCACGTATTCGCGTCGCAAGGCGAACGCAAGCCGCCACTGGATGGTGAGCCGGCTCACGCGCAGTGTCGACGCCACCGGCGCATCCGGCGCGGTCCGGGCGGTGAGCGCGGCGATGATCTCCTCCTCGCGCGACTGCGAGGCACCCAGTTCGTTCATACGGGCAAGCATGTCGCGCAACTGATCCACAAAGGCGTCGGACATGCCCCGCTCGAACAGCGCGTCGGTTGCGCCATCCGCCGTATCCGCGTCCGGCCGCATCACCAGATCCGCCCACCGGTCGGAAGCGAAATAATGCGCAAGCAGCCCGCAGGTGGGGCATTCCGCGCTCTCCCCCGCCATCGCGTGCCGCACGTGCGCGGCCGTCACGCGACGCAGCAGCGCGTCCTGTTCGGCGCCGTTGAGCAGTCTGGGGGCCGACTGCCCCGCGCGCCTTCGCACGGCCGCGATGAGCCGGAACGCGATGGCGGACAGCGTGGTGACCGGTCTGGCCTCGGGCGAGGTGCCGATGGCGCGGATCACCCGGTCGGACAGGCTGTCCGCGGCCTTGCGCCCGGACACCGCCATCAGCGCCCGGTCCGCGCCGTATGCGCCAATCCCGTCCAACAGCATGTTCAGCGCAAATTCGGTCTTCCCGCTGTTGGGCGCGCCCACCGCCAGCAGCGTCATCCACCCATCGTCAAGATTCGCCATGCTCCCAGCCTAGGCCAACCCGTGGCGATGCAGGGACGGCAATTCACCGCATCCCCCATATCCCCTTTTCCCCCTGATTGTCCCGCTTGTTGTCTCTGATGAGGGCACGCGAGCCGCATCAGGGAGGGGACGACCATGACTTCATACGCACAGAGCCGGCAACCATCGCAACAGCCGCCGCACGGCTACGAGCTCATTCGCAGGATCGGAGGAGGGGCGACGGCCGATGTGCTGCTATGCCGTCCCATGCCGCCCGTCCCATCCGCCGGCCCCGCTTCCGGGTCCAACCCGGTGGCGGTCAAGCTGAGCCGGCGACAATCGGACCGGACCACTGCGGAGCGGTTTCGCGCGGAGGCCGCGTTTCTGGCCAGACTGTCCCTTCACCCGCACATTCTGACGATTCTCGGTTCCGGCGTCACCGACGACGGGCGGCCGTTCCTGGCCCTCGAATATGCGCCGCACGGCAGCCTGCGCGATCTCATGGCCGTGCGGACGTTCAGTCCCGCGCAGACAGCGGATCTGGGGATCCGGATATCCGGCGCGCTGCTCACCGCGCACCGGACCGGCATCACCCACAGGGACATCAAACCGTCCAACATTCTTGTCGGCGCGGACGGCTTGCCCAGACTCGCGGACTTCGGCATCGCGGCGGGCGTGTACGACGGCGCGACGGCGACCGGCTTCTCCACGCCTTGGGCGGCTCCGGAGGTGATCGCGGGGCTCACCGGCGGCAGCGAGGCGTCGGACCTGTACGCGCTGGCGGCCGTGCTCTATGCCGCGTTGGCCGGCGCATCGCCGTACGAATATGGATATGCGCCGCACGATGAGGCCGAATTGGAGCGATGCGTGCTCGAACATCCTCTGCCCGAGCTCAAACGCCCCGATGTTCCACCTTCGCTGGCCCGCGCATTGGAGCTCACCTTGAGCAAGGATCCGGAGCGCCGACCGTTTTCGGCACTGGAATTCGCACGGCAATTGCAGCGGATGCAGGGTGCAATGGGCGTCCCCGTCACCCCGCTGGTCGCGGACGGCGTTCCGGCGATGCCCGCGCGGATGGCTTCGCGCGCCGCAGCCGTGGGTTCCGCTTCGCGAAATCGCCGGAATCGGGCCGCGCACGCGGCCGCGCGCAAACGTGGGTCACGCGGGCTTATCGTCGGCGTCATCGCGGCGACCGTGTCGCTGCTCATGATCATCGCCACGCTGGCATGGCTGGCCATGCCCCGAGCGGATTCGGTGCCGGCTCCGGACATCGTCAAAGCACCGGGGCCGCAAGTGGACGAGCCGACGCCCTCCGCCACGCTGCCATCGGACTCATCGTCCCCGGACCCTGCGCCGGCGGAACCGGCATGGCCCGATCCGGCGGGCATCATGCCGGACGCCATCCCCATGCTGCCGGATCAGGAACCGTCGCAGCCCATCCCGTCGCCGTCGCCGGATGACTGGCCCATCGGCGGCGACGCCCTGTCGATCGGCCTGTTCCATCCGTCCGTGCCGCATGGCCCCTGCACCGCCCCCTCCGCCGAAGGAGTCCGATCATGAAGCCGCTGCTGCACCGTCTGCGGGCCATCGCCCGCCGCTGGGCCGCTCCATGCCTCGCGCTCGCTGCGCTGCTGTGCATCGTCATCGGCACGATCATCGTCACATCGGTCAGCCGCCAGCGTCTGCATCTGGACGACGGAACCGTATGGGTCACGTCGCTGGCCAACCGCAAGGCCGCCCGTCTCAATGTGCGGGCCGGCGAAACGGATGCCACGATCGACGCCTCGGCGGCGCGGTTCGACGTCCTGCAGCAGGGCGACGGAACCGTGCTGGATGATGGCGGCGACCTCCATGCGATCAGCGCCGCCACCGCACGATCCGAAAGCGTCGCCATTCCGGGGGACGCCGATGCGGTGGTGTTGGGCGGGAATGCCATCGCAACGTTGGACGGCGATTCAGGCGCCGTGCGCATCGGCACCCTGCCCACCATGGCCGGCGTGGACGCCGATGGGCCCGTTCGCACAGAGCTGGGCCGCGGCGGACGCATCGCAGCCGATTTTACTGGCGTAATCTACGGCTACCGGCCGGTGGACGGCATGGTGCTTGCCATGCGCGCGGACGCCGGAGATCCGCCACAGGAGCTGGGATCCCTGTCCGGGGGCGAATCGCTGTACGCCGACGGCTTCGGCGTGGTGGACGGCGTGCCGATCGTCCTGTCCGGCGTGGAGGTTCGATGGCCGGGCGGCTCGGTGGAATTGGACGTCGATGCGTCCGTCCCGCCCGTGCTGCAATCGCCGCCGATGGACGACTCCCAGCGCGGTTGGGTCGCGGTCGGTCACGCGGGTTCCCTGAGCGTGGTTGATCTGCACACCGGAAGCGTGCGTTCCCTCGCAAGCGGCGGTGCCGGAAAACCCGCCACGCCCGTGTCCGTGGAAGGCTGCGTGCATGCCGCATGGGCGCAGCCATCAAGCAATCATCTGGCATTGTGCGCCCCGGACGGGGAGGCGTCGTTCGGCACGCTGGACGACGTGAATGAATCGTCGCAACTGGTGTTTCGGGCCAACCACCGACTGGTGACGCTCAACGACGTCGCGGCGGGCAGCGTATGGGATCCCGCCTCATCGGCCAGCAGGATCGCGATCCAATGGGACACCAAGCAGGATGAGGAGCAGCCCAGCAGTGACGCACCGGCTCAATCGGCGCGCTACCGCAGGGAGTTCAGGACCTCCTGCTCCGCTCAATCTGGCCGGATCCGCGCGGCGGACGACGATTTCGGCGTGCGGGCGGGCGCAAGAGCCTCGCTTGACGTACTGCGCAACGACGAGCAGACCGACTGTTCGGTGCTGCGCATCGTCTCCGTGGGTTCCCTGAGTGATCCGGCGGCGTCCGTCGCGCCGGTGTACGACGGCCGCCAGCTGCAGTTCGACGCTTCGCGCGCCACGCCAGGTGCCATCACCTTCTCCTACGTGATCGACGACGGGCGGGGGCAGACGTCGTCGGCCCGTGTGACCGTGCGCGTGCAGGCCGGTGGCGAGGGGGCGCCCAACACCGCACCCCGGCAGGTTGATGTGCCGCCTGAATACGATGTGGAACAGAACGCCCTGCTGGAAATCAATGCGCTGGCTGGCTTCATGGACGAGGATGGGGACCGGATCGCGCTGGCCGGCGCACGGACGGAACGGGCCGGCGAGGCCTCCGTGGCCGCGCGCCCGGACGGCAAGCTCACGTTCAACGCCGGTTCCCTCGTCTCGGGGCACGTCGCCGTACAGCTGTCGGTATCCGACGGTCGAGATCAGGGTGCCGGCGTGCTGTACATCACCGTGCATCCCCGCGGCGCATTGGAGCCGACGCTTGATCCGCTGATCGTGAACGCCGCCGTGCAGACGGAGACGACGATCGATCTGGCCCCTTACGTGCACGGTTCCTCGTCCAGTCCGGTGACGCTGGTGAGCGTGGAGGCGCCGGATGGGGCATCGGCGACGATGGATGGCGGCAAGCTGATCTTCTCGTTCCGAGCGGGCACGCCCGGAACCTATTATGTGCCATACGACGTATCCCAGGGGAGGCCCGCCGCATCCGGACTGGTCCGGGTGGAGGTTTCAGCGCCATCCGAGGAGACGTCCGATCCGATTGTGGCCAATGACGTGGCGCTGCTGGACACCGATCGGACGGCCATCGTGGATCCGTTGGCCAACGACGACGATCCGATGGGCGGCGTGCTCGCGGTCACCGATGTGGATGCAAATCCCGCCGGCGGATTGTCCGTGGCGGTGGTGGACGGACGCCTGATCAACATATTCGCCCGCCGGATCCCCGCGACACCCGTCGAGGTGGCCTATACCGTGGCGAATGCGCATGGCGAGGGCCGTGGGACGATCGTCGTGATGCCTCCGATCTCCGGGGATGAGAACGGTCTGGTGCGGGCGAATGACTTCGAGGTGTCGGTGAGAACGGGCGGCATCGTGTCTGCGCCGGCGATCCGCCATGCCTCCCACGCCGAAGGCGACCGCCTGCGCCTCAGCCACGATCTGCAGCCCGATGACGCCGACGGCGGATTCCGCGGTCTGGCGTTCGTTTCCGATGACGCCGTGCGGTACCAGGCGCCGGAGGAACCGGGCGAATACCGCGTGCGCTACACCGTGGCCGACGATGCTGGCCATACGGCATCCGGCACCGTGACGTTCGCCGTGCATGCGGCCGATGCGGATCACAAGCCCGCGCCCCGTCCCCAACCAGTGGAGGCGCAGGTGGCTGCGGGCGGGACGGTCGTCATCCCCATAGGGCTCGAGGGCGTGGACCCGGACGGGGACGATGTCACGTTGCTTGGCCTAGGCAATCGGGCCCCGCGGTTCGGGCGCATCGTGGAGGTGAACGCCGATTCGCTGACTTACGAGGCGTATCCGGATTCGACCGGCACGGATGAGTTCGATTACGCCGTGGAGGATTGGACCGGTCAGCGCGCGCAGGCGAAGGTGCGCGTCGGCGTTGTGGGCCGCAGAGAGCGGACCGGCGTGCACGCCCGCGACGATGAGGTGATACTGCGCCCGGGCACCGACGCCAGCGTGAATGTGACGGTCAACGACATCGCCGATGGCGAGCTGACCGTCGATCCGGCCGTGCAGGCCCAGGGCGTCGCCGACGCGTCCGTGCAAGGCAGGGACATACGGTTCACCGCGCCCGATCGGACCGGCGTCGCATACATCACGTACACGGTTCGCGACGAGGTCGGGCTGACGGATACGGCCACACTCGCCATCCGCACGGACCCGGACGTGCCGATCGAACCGCCCACCGCCTCCGACTACCGCGTGCCGGCCGCATCGACCATCGGCAAACGCGACATCGAAGTGGACGTCTCCGCCTGGATCGCCAACCCATCGGGTTCCGCGGCCGATCTGACCGTGGGGGTGCATGATTCGGCCGCCGGCAGGGCTCGGGCCACCGGCGCGACCACGATCCGCATCACGCTGACCGATCGCGCCGGCGCGGTGCCGTACACCGTCACCAATGCCGCCGGTCTCACCTCCATGGCGTTCATCCACGTGCCGGCGTATGGCGTCTTTTCCCCGACCCCTCGGCCCAAGGCGCCGCAGCTCGTCATCAACGCCCATGAGACGCTGACGATTCCGATCGCCGATCATGTTCGGGTGGGTGCCGGCAAAACCGTCCGCATCGAATCGCCCGAATCGGTGAGCGCCACCAAATCCGACAGCTCCGGCCTCTATGTGGACGACCGCACGCTGCGATTCGCGCCGCAGGAAGGGTATTCGGGACCAGCGTCGATCACATTCACCGCCACGGATGGACGTGCGGACGGGAGTGCGAATGGCAACGGGACACCGCCCAACCGTGCGGTGATCACGCTGCCGATCACCGTGGTCGGCAGTGTTGAGGCGCCACCCGCGTTCTCGCCGACGACCGTGGACGTGTCGGCAGGAGAGCCCGCCACCATCATCGACCTGACCTCATTGACCAAGGCGCCGCTGGGTGCCGACGCCGGTCTCTACCGGTACGCCATAGCCCCCACGGCGCAGTATGCGCGATCGCTGGATATTGCGGTCAGCCCGGATGGCGAGCTGACGGTGTTCGCGAAACGCGACGCGGCGGCGGGGACATTGGTCTCCGTGCCCATCGACATCACCTATCCGGCGGGCACGGTGCACGCAGGCCTGACCATTCGCATCGTCGCGTCCCGCCGCCCGTTGGCGCGCATCGGCGAGCGCGCGGTCAGGGCGTCGGCCGGCACACCCATGACCATCGATGCGCTCGCGGATGCGTACAACCCGTTCCCCGACGAGCCGCTGACCATCGTCGAGGCACGCGCCGAAGGTCTGGAGGGACTGGACGTGCGGATCGAATCGGGCGGCCGACTGGTCGTCACGCCGGGCGGGCATGCGGGCGAAGGGGTGATTCTGGCGAGTGTGGAGGACGGCACGCATGCGCTGGAACGGCGGGTGACCGCAACGATCCGTATCGCGGTGATGGCGGCGCCCGAACCCCCATTGCTGGCTCCGGTGGCCGCCGCCGCGCATGACGGGATGGTGGAGCTGCATTGGACGCCGGGCAATGCCAACGGCAGTCCCATCACCGAATACCGGGTGGAGTACGAGGGCGGTTCGACCGGCAGCAGAGATTGCGGGACGAACACCTCATGCCGGATCGAAGGGCTCGTGAACGGACGGCTCCACCGTTTTGTCGTCAAGGCGCGCAACGAGGTGGGCTGGTCCGCCCCGTCGAACACGGTCGAGGCGACGCCCGATCGAGTGCCGTCGGCGCCACGGGACGTGCGCACAACCGCCGGATACCATCAAATTCTGGTCGAATGGTCGCCGCCGCGCTATGAGGGAACGGCTCCGGAGGCCTATGCCGTGGCATTGCATGGACCGAACGGATTCGAAATGAGGATCGATGCGCCCGCCGGCTCGTCGCAGGCGCGGTTCGAGATACCGGACGCCGCGATCTCGGACGGGGTCTCGTTCACCGCCACGGTGGCGGCGCGCAATTATGTGGGCGAGGGCGAGGCCAGCGGTCCCAGCGCACCGGTCATGCCGTGGGGCGATCCCGAGCCGCCCGAAGTGACGTTGGTGCGGGTCCCACCGGTGTCAACATCTCCGGGAGCCGACACAGGGCCCGGCGCATCGCCCGGCACCGGTTCGGGCTCCCCGTCCGGGCAAGCCAAGCCCGACGGGCCAGCCGACACCAATGGGCAATCCGGTTCCGTGACCTTCGGCGTGACCGTCACGCTGCGCAACCTGCGCAACGCCGGATGCGCCTCGCTATCCGCAACCGGCTCCGGAGGCGACCGCCGGCTGGACTGCAGGATCCCGGTCAACCGATTCACCTTCACCGCAGCCAACGCCCCCGCAGTCAACGGAACACTCACCGGGAACCCCGCCACGCCGGATGCCTCCATCACGGTCATGCTGGAAACCGTCCAACCCGGTCCACGACCGGTCACGGTAAGCGCAGCAGTGGGGCCGCGCGGATCGGCTTTACCGTTCTCTCGTGCCGTGCGGTCGCCGTTCGACGCGGAGGGATTGCCGTCCGGCATCCGACGATTCAGCGGCGGCGATTCCGCCCAGTCCGAGACCATGGCGCTCCTGTCGGCACACTCACCGGCGCTTTCGCCGATTCAGCAAAGGAGTCTGCAATGAATGCGTTGTCCTCCAACAGGTCTGGCACCGGCGCGTTCGTCATGGAGCCGCTGGTGGTTCCCGGACATGGTGCACCCAGCGGACATGGTGTGCCCAGCGAATATGGTGTGCCCGGCGGATATGCAGCCGACGACGCGCGGCCCGGCGAGTTCCCCTCCGGCGGTCATCCAACCGGCATTCCGGACGCGGACGCCACACGTATGCCCGACGAAACGCGGATCACCGCGCCACGGGCCATTCCCCGGCATTCGCGACCGTCGGCCCGCCGCGGCGCCAAATCGTTCGATCTCAATCCCTCGGGCCCAATCGGAGTTCCATCTCCACGCCCCGTTCCGATGGACGACGCAACGCGCGTCGGTGCGCAAGCCGGCATGCGGGTCGGCGCGCAAACCGCTGCACAGACCGGCGTACAGCAAGACGGCATGCCGGCTTGCCGCGGAAGACATGCCAGCGAATCGCAGACCGGCGCAAGCCCTGCGCAACCCGCACAACCCGCACAACCCATGTCCTCGCTACCAATTACGCAATCCCCGCCCCGAGCGCTGACCGACGCCGATCTGTATCTCTTCCAGCATCACGTCGATCTGCTCGTCAGTGGAATCGGACGCACGATCGTCGGCAAGGAGGAGCCGATCCGGCGCAGCCTGATCGCACTGATCGCCGGAGGACATCTGCTGCTGGAGGACGTGCCGGGCACCGGCAAAACCCAATTGGCCAGAGCCATCGCCCGATCGTTGTCCGTGCCGTTCAAGCGCATCCAGTTCACACCGGATCTGCTGCCGGGAGACGTGACCGGCGTCACCGTATACGATCGGCACACCGGAGGGTTCTCGTTCCGCGAGGGCCCGGTGTTCGCATCCGTGGTGCTGGCCGACGAGATCAACCGCGCGTCCGCGAAAACGCAATCTGCCCTGCTGGAGGTCATGGAGGAAGGCGGCGTCACCGTGGATGGCGTCACGCACGCCGTGCCATCGCCGTTCCTGGTGATCGCCACGCAGAATCCCGCCGATCAGCTCGGCACCTACCGGCTGCCCGAGGCACAGCTGGACCGTTTCCTACTGGTCACCTCACTCGGGCACCCGGGACATGAGGCCAGCATCGACATCCTGCGTCGCCAAGCGGCCGAGCGGGCCGGATCTGGTGCATTGCCTGAAAATCGGGACCTCTCCCAGAGTGGAGACTACGATCACAGCTCAGCTTCGACGCTGACCGGCGACGATGTGCTGCGCATGCGAGCGGTGGCCGCGCACGTTCATTGCAACGATCGCGTGCTCGACTACATCGTGCGCATCACGGAGGCCACACGGCATCACGAGGCCCTGTCCGCCGGCTCATCCATTCGCGGCGCGCTGGCTCTGGACCGATGCGCGCGGGTGCTGGCGGCCATGGAAGGGCGTCCGTACGTCACCCCGTCCGATGTGGCGCAACTGGCGGTGCCGGTGCTCGCCCACCGCATCGCCGTGACCTCCGACGCGTCATTCGACGGGGTGTCCGCGGCCACGGTCATCACCCGGATTCTCGACGAGGTGCCGGCACCGACCTTGGAGGGGCAATGATGCAAGGAATCATGGATATGGCGGCCCGCCTGACGCCACTTGCCCGTCTGACGCCATTGGGACGTCTGGCGGCGATCATGGCCGCCGCGGATCTGCTGGTCTTCGCCGCACTGCAATGGATCGAGGCGCTGGCCGGGGCAACGATGCTCATCGCGATGCTGGCCGTCGCGCTCATGATGACCATGGGCGGCACCGGGTATGAAGCGTCGATCGCCCCGGGGTCCACGCGCATGATCGTCGGCGAGCGCACCGGCATCGAGATACGGCTGCGCAATCCCGGTGCCGGACCGATCGGCGGCGCCGTTGGTCTGCTGTCCGTATCGGAGGGAGGAACGACGACGTCGCGCCAATGCCAGCTGCCGTCACTCGGCGCCGGACGAACCGCAACGGTCAGGGTGCCGTTCGACGCAACGGCCCGCGCGCAGGTGGGCATCGGACCGTTGACCATCCGCAGGGGCGATCCGTTCGGTCTGGCACGGCATGACCATCGGCTGGCCGGCGCCAGCATGCTGTTCGTGCACCCGGCCGTGGTGCCTCTGCCGGGCGGACCGCACGCCGGAACCGCGGATGACGAAGGCGAACCCAATGGCCGCACCGCCACGGATTCGCCTGATTTCCAAGGATTGCGCACCTATGCGGACGGCGACGACATCCGACGGGTGCACTGGTCCGCGAGCGCGAAGGCCGGAACGCTGATGGTCCGCCAATATGCGGCCGCGCAGCGGGACGGGATGGACCTCGCCTTGGATACAAGGCCCGGATCCTATGCCAGCCCGGAGGAATTCGAGCTTGCCGTGACCATATTCGCCTCGATCGGCGCGCAGTACCTGCGATGGGGGCAGGATGTGGCCGTCCACGCCGACCCGTTGCATCCGCACCCGTCGAGCGCCACGGCATTGCTGGATATGTGCAGCGGGATTCCCCCATTGGCGGGCACGGAGGCAGCCGACCTCACGGCCGGCAATCCGGCCGGCGAATCGGCACCGCACCGGGACATCCGGCGGCTGTGGGGATTGCGACCGGCGACCGCACCCGCAACGATTCGCTGTCTGGTGACCGGCTCCCGCACCACGCTGCCCGATGCGGTCCGCATGATGGCATCAGAACCGACTGCGCACGGCCGGCTGCTGGTTCGGATTCATGCCGGCGCGGCCCGCACGGTGGTTCGGCGCCAGAGCTGCAGCGTGGCGACGATCGGCGATCCGCGCGATCTGACGGACATGTGGGCGACGTGGATGGGGGATTGGTCATGACGAGCCCGCTCCCCCGTTCGGGCCACACAGCCCGTTCCTTTGACTGCGCAGCCCGTTGCACAGGTCGCACGCACCACGCCGCAGGTCACCTGCGCGTTCCTCGCCTCCCGATCATGCACATGGTGATCGTCTGCGCCACGCTCATCGCCATGAGCCCGCTGATTCCGGTGTATGGATCGGTCTGGCTATGGGTGCTTGGCGGATTGCCCGCCGCCGCGCTCGGTTGTCTGGCCGCCGCATTGGGGTCCCCCGGACGCCGCTGCTGGATGCAGCCGTTATCGCTCGCCATCGCGCAGGGGGCGATCGGTCCTTGGGTCGCATTCATGCTGTCTGCAAATGCCGCCGGCGGACCATTGGATCTCCAGACAGCGGTCGATGTGGTGCGCAATGGGTGGATGACGACCTTGGGATCGTTCAAACTGCTGATCGCGCTCGCCCCGCCGGTGGACAATATGGACGGCGCGTTGATGGCCCTATGGACGATGGCGCTGTTCACGTCGTATCTGGCCGCGGTCCTTGCCGCAAGCACGCGCAATCCGGCCGGCGGTTGGGCTCTGCTTCCGCTGTGCGCGGGATTCGCCGGGGCCGCGCTGCTGGGAGCCGGAACCGGCTGGCATCCGGTTGGCACCGGGCTGGCGTTCACGTCGCTCATGCTGGTGTGGCTGGGTTGGCACGGCGGATGGCTGGAGCCCGCACGCTGGCGTTCCGCCGGCGCAATGGCATCCGGGACCATGGCCGTCTCCATAGTCGTCGCCCTTGCCGCAGGGCCGACGATCGGACCGGGGCGGGTGACGCTGCGCGATCATTACAACCCGCCGCTGTACATGGCGGATCGGGTCAGCCCGTTAAGCGGCATGCGAGCGATCGTGAAGCGCCACCGCGACGATCCGGTGCTCACGGTCACCGGGCTTCCCGCCGGTGCGCCGGTCCGTCTGGCCGTCATGGATGCGTTCGACGGCGATGTGTGGAATCTGTCCGGCGACGACTCCGGCCGATCATCCGGGGAATTCCGCCGTTCCGGCATGCGCGTGGACGCCGGCGGCGGGACGGGCGGCGCAATGGGCGATGCAACGGGCGGCGGGCAAGCGGGTACGCCATTCCGAGCGACCTTCACCATCCGCGGCGACTGGGACGATCATTGGCTGCCGCTGGCCGGCAACGTCCGCACGGTGGAGTTCGACGATCCACGCAACGCCGGCATGTTCCACACCAATGCCGTAACAGGGACCGGCCTGCTGACCGGCGATCTGACGGATGGGTTGCGGTACGTCGAATCGGGCGTGCTGCCTAGAGCCGCCGCCGGCGATGCGCGAATCGGTGCGAATGCGGACGCCCGGGACGATGGGACAGGCTCCAGCGACGGGACCGGCTCCGAAGACGTTCTGGTCATCGCAGGCGATCGGATCGACATGCGCGCCCTTGCCGAAGCCGACGCCGGGACAGTCGATCTTCCCGAACCCGTTGATGTGCCGGATTCGGTACGCACGTTCGCCTCCGCGACGGCCGGCGGCGAAGCCCATGCGGGTGCGAAGGCGATCGCGCTGGCCCGGTCACTGCAGCGCATGGGATGGTTCTCCCGCGGTCTGGGCGACGACTACCCCTCACCACCCGGCCATGGCAACCATCGCGTGGACATGCTGCTAGGAGGAGGCATCATGGTGGGCGACAGCGAGCAGTACGCCTCGGCCATGGCGCTGATGGCAAGGGAGCTCGGCATCCCATCGCGCGTGGTGTATGGCCTCCTGCCCAAGGACGATGACGGCAGACCATCCGCCGCGCGCACCGAGCGGACGCCCGACGGCTCCGCATCGGTCACCTTCACCGGACTGGACATAGCCGCATGGACGGAGGTGAATCTGAAGGGCTTCGGATGGGTGGCGTTCCATCCCACGCCATCGGAGACCAAGCATCCCGACCAAAGCCAACGGACGGCGGCTTCCGAGCCGCAGACGCTGGTGAGACAGCCGCCGGTGCCTTTGACCGAACCGCTGCGGGACCGAACCACGGTCGCCGGCCGAACGGCGATCACCGGGGACGATGCGGAGCCGCCCGACGATGGCGACGCCCGATGGCAGGCCGTGCGCCGGACCATCATGCTCGTGCTGATTTACGGCAGCCCACTATGGCTGTTGATCATGGTGATCGGCATGATTGTCGCCGCCAAGGCGCTGGCAGTGGCAATAGCGCGGCGACGCGGCTCCCCCGCACGGCGCATCGCGCAAGGCTGGTATGCGATCCGGCTGCTCGCCTACCGATGCGGTGTCCGTGAGGCCGGGTCGGGGGCGGGAGGGGCACCGGAGATAGCACGGGCGATCGCGAGGGGGCTGACCGCCGGCGGCCCGGCGCAGAAAGCGCGAGGGCAGGGCCTGGAACGGGAGGCGCAGGGGCAGGGCTTGGAACCTGCATTGCTGGATCTTGCGCGGGATGCGGATCGGGCGGCCTTTTCCGGCGAGGCGGTCACCGAAGGCCAAGCCCGCCGATTCTGGAGGTCGGCGGATCGGGCACGACGGATGATGCTGCGCTCCCTGCCGTGGCCGCGTCGGTGGCTTGCACGTCTGTCGCCATCACGGCCCGTATCCCGTGGCGCGACGTCTCATTCTGCCGCGTCATCCCCTCCAGCATCACGCCTTCCGCATCTTCCGCATCTTTCGGCGTTGGTTCCTCCAACGCCGCTAAAAACGCGGAAGACCCGCCGTGCGGCCGTCCGCCGGAAAGGCGGTCGGACCACATGACGGGTCTTCATGGCGAACATGCCGCATCCCCAGACGGGACGGCATCCGGTTCGCCGACGGTGTTACTGCTGGTCGCCGTCGGTGTCCTGATCGGCGTCCTGATCGGCGTCCTGATCAGCGTCGGAACCGGCATCGTCGGAGCCAGCGGCATCCGAACCGGCGGCCGGCGCATCAGCGGTGTCATCGGATTCGCCGCCGAAATCAACGTCGTCCGCGCCGAAACCGTGGTCGAGATCGCCCTCGTCCAGGCTGGTCTGGCCACCTTGGTCGTTGAGGAAGTCGTCCGGGTTGAAGTCGTCGCCGAGCTTGAGGTCGCCGAAGTCGATGTTGGAGAAGTCCACATCGCCCAGATCGGCGTCGGACAGGTCCACATCGCCGGCCGCGTCGTCCCCGCCCAGACCGAAGTTCGGGTAGATCGTGTCGCGGATGGCCTTGTCGGGCTCGACCACGGCGTTGCGGTAGCGGGCGAGGCCTGTACCGGCCGGGATGAGCTTACCGATGATGACGTTCTCCTTGAGGCCCTTGAGGTCGTCGACCTTCTGGCTCAGGGCGGCTTCGGTGAGCACGCGGGTGGTCTCCTGGAAGGAGGCGGCGGACAGCCACGAATCCGTGGCCAGCGACGCCTTGGTGATGCCCATGAGCTCCGGACGGCCGGCCGCGGGCTTGCCGCCGTTGGCGACGGCCTCCTTGTTGGCCTCCTTGAAGCGCGCCTGATCCACCAGCTCGCCCGGCAGCAGGTTCGTGTCGCCGGAATCGATCACGGTGATGCGACGCAGCATCTGGTGCGCGATGACCTCGATGTGCTTGTCGTGGATATCCACACCCTGGGAGCGGTACACGGTGTGCACCTCCTCCACGATGTTGACCTGAGCGGCGCGCGGTCCGAGGATGCGCAGGATCTTCTTGGGATCCACGGAACCCTCGATCAGCTGGCGACCGGCCTCCACGTGCTCGCCATCCTGAACCATCAGCGGAGCGCGACGGGTCACCGGGTAGGTAATCGGCTCGACCGACTGGTCGTCCGGGGTCAGCACCACCTGGCGGCCGCGATCGGTGTCCTCCACCTTGACGGTGCCCGGGTACTCGGCGATCGGGGCCTCGCCCTTAGGCGTGCGGGCCTCGAACAGCTCGGTGACACGGGGAAGACCCTGGGTGATATCGGAAGCCGAGGCGACGCCGCCGGAGTGGAAGGAACGCAGCGTCAGCTGGGTACCGGGCTCGCCGATGGACTGGGCGGCCACGATGCCCACGGCCTCGCCGACGTCCACCAGCGTGTTGGTGGCCAGCGACCAGCCGTAGCACTTGGCGCACACGCCGCGCTTCGACTCGCAGGTCAGCACGGAACGGCACTTGACGCTCTCCACGCCGTGCTTGACCAGATCGCGCAGCACGTCCATGGACAGGGCGTCGTCGCGCTTGTACAGCACAGTGGTGCCGTCGGCCGGGTCGATCACATCGGCCGCGAGCAGACGGGAGTACGGACCGCCGTCCGCCGCCTTGACGAGCACCAGATCGCCGTTCTCGTCGCGCTCGGCCACCTGGATGGTCAGACCGCGCTTGGTGCCGCAGTCCTCCTCGCGCACGATGACGTCCTGGGACACGTCCACCAGACGACGGGTGAGGTAACCAGACTCGGCGGTACGCAGTGCGGTATCCGCCAGACCCTTGCGGGCGCCGTGCTGGGAGATGAAGTACTCCAGCACGGACAGGCCGTCGCGGTAGTTGGACTTGACCGGACGGGGGATGATCTCGCCCTTCGGGTTGGCCACAAGGCCACGCATGCCGGCGATCTGGTTGATCTGCATCATGTTTCCTCGTGCACCGGACTGCACGATGATGGCGAGGTTGTTCGACGGATCGAAGTCGTGCTCCACGGCCTTGGACACCTCGGCCGTGCACTTGGTCCACAGGTCGATGAGCTCCTGGCGGCGCTCGTCCTCGGTCATAAGACCCATCTCGTAGTTCTCGTTGACCGTGGCGGCCTCGGACTCGTACCGGGCGACCAGCTCGTTGCGGTCGGCCGGCTCGATGACGTCGGAGAACGCGAAGGACACGCCGGACCACGGCGCGCGGGTGAAGCCCAGATCCTTCAGCGCGTCCAAGGACGCGGCGACCTGCGCGGTGGTGTAACGGGCCGCGATGTCGTCGACGATCTTGGCCAGACGCTTCTTGCCCACCTGCTCGTTGACAAACGGGTAGTCCACCGGCAGCGTGTCGTTGAACAGCACGCGGCCGTACGAGGTGGCGAACAGCACGGTGCCGTCGTGGAAGCGCTCCTCATGGACGGTGTCCGGGCTGCCCGGCTCCGGGTCCACGACCTTCAGCTCGCCCGGCTCCCAGTCGGTGGGCAGGCAGAAGTCCTTGGGCAGACGGATCAGCACCTTGGCCTGCATGTCGATGTCGTGGCGGTCCAGCGCCATCTCGGCCTCCTCCAGGGAGGAGAACACGCGGCCCTGGCCCTTGGCGCCCTCCACCACGGTGGACAGGTAATACAGGCCCAGGATCATATCCTGCGACGGCATGGTCACGGTGTGGCCATCGGCCGGCTTGAGGATGTTGTCGGACGCCATCATGAGCGAACGGGCCTCGGCCTGGGCTTCGGCGGACAGCGGCAGGTGGATGGCCATCTGGTCGCCGTCGAAGTCGGCGTTGAAGGCCGCGCAGGCCAGCGGCGGCAGGTGGATGGCCTTGCCCTCCACCAGGATCGGCTCGAAGGCCTGGATGCCCAGACGGTGCAGCGTAGGCGCACGGTTCAGCAGCACGGGATGCTCGGAGATGACCTCCTCGAGCACGCCCCACACCTCGGAGTCGCCGCGGTCCACCAGACGCTTGGCGCTCTTCATGTTCTGAGCGTAATTGAGGTCCACCAGACGCTTGATCACGAACGGCTTGAACAGCTCGAGGGCCATGGGCTTCGGCACGCCGCACTGGTGCATGCGCAGCGACGGGCCGACCACGATCACGGAACGGCCGGAGTAGTCGACGCGCTTGCCCAGCAGGTTCTGACGGAAGCGGCCCTGCTTGCCCTTGAGCATGTCCGACAGGGACTTCAGCGGGCGGTTGGAGGCGCCGGTGACCGGACGGCCGCGGCGGCCGTTGTCGAACAGGGAGTCGACGGCCTCCTGCAGCATGCGCTTCTCGTTGTTGAGCATGATCTCGGGGGCGCCGAGCTCGATCAGTCGCTTCAGACGGTTGTTGCGGTTGATCACGCGGCGGTACAGGTCGTTGAGGTCTGAGGTCGCGAAGCGGCCGCCGTCCAGCTGCACCATCGGGCGCAGATCCGGCGGGATGACCGGGATCACGTCCAGCACCATGGCCTCCGGCTTGTTGCCGGTGGACAGGAAGGCGTTGACGACCTTCAGGCGCTTGAGGGCGCGGGCCTTGCGCTGGCCGGAGCCGGTTTCGATCTCCTCGCGCAGCTGCTTGGACGCGGCCTCGAGGTCGAAGTCCTGCAGGCGCTTCTTGATCGCCTCGGCGCCCATGCAGCCCTCGAAGTAATCGCCGTAGCGATCCTCCATCTCGCGCCACAGATCGACGTCGCCCTCCATGTCGCCGGGCTTGAGGCCCTTGAAGCGGTCCCACACGGCGTTCAGGCGCTGGATCTGGTCGTCGTAGCGCTGGCGGATGGCCGCCATGTCGCGCTCGGCGCCGTTGCGCAGCTTGGAACGGGCCGGGCCCTTCGCCTCGCCGGCGGCCTCGAGGGTCGCGAGATCCTCCTCGACCTTCTTGGCGCGCTCGCCGATCTCGTTGTCACGACGCTTGGCCAGGCTCTCGACCTCGTGGTCGAACTCCTCCTGCAGATCGGGCAGATCCTGATGACGCTGCTCCTCGTCCACCTTGGTGACCATGTAGGCGGCGAAGTAGATGACCTTCTCCAGGTCCTTCGGCGCGATGTCCAGCAGGTAGCCCAGACGGGACGGCACACCCTTGAAGAACCAGATGTGCGTCACCGGGGCGGCCAGCTCGATGTGGCCCATGCGCTCGCGGCGCACGCGGCTGCGGGTCACCTCGACGCCGCAGCGCTCGCACACGATGCCCTTGAAGCGCACGCGCTTGTACTTGCCGCAGGCGCACTCCCAGTCGCGGGTCGGGCCGAAGATCTGCTCGCCGAACAGACCGTCCTTCTCCGGCTTGAGGGTGCGGTAGTTGATGGTTTCGGGCTTCTTGACCTCGCCGTGGCTCCAGCCTCGGATGTCGTCCGCGGTGGCCAGGCCGATCCTCAGTTTGTCAAATGCGTTGACGTCCAGCACTGTCTATTGTCCTGTCTTTCGAAATCTTTATCAGCGGTATTCGGGTTCGGGAGCGGCCTGGTCGGCCTTGGCGGCGGCGTCCGGACGGGCGCCGATGTTGAAGCCCAGATCGTTGGCGGAGCTGACCGGATCGTCCTCCTCGTCCTTCATGTCGATGGCCACGCCATCCGCGTTGAGCACCTCGACGTTCAGGGACAGGGACTGCATTTCCTTGAGGAGCACCTTGAAGGACTCGGGGATGCCCGCCGGCGGCAGGTTGTCGCCCTTCACGATCGCGCCGTAGACGCGCACGCGGCCGTCCACGTCGTCGGACTTGGTGGTCATCATCTCGTGCAGCGTGTACGCGGCGCCGTAGGCCTCGAGGGCCCACACCTCCATCTCGCCGAAGCGCTGGCCGCCGAACTGGGCCTTGCCGCCCAGCGGCTGCTGGGTGATCATGGAGTACGGGCCGGTGGAGCGCGCGTGGATCTTGTCGTCCACAAGGTGGTGCAGCTTCAGCATGTACATGTAGCCCACGGAGATCGGCTTCGGGAACGGTTCGCCGGTGCGGCCGTCGAACAGCGTGGCCTTGCCGTCGTCGCCCACGAGCTTGTTGCCGTCGCGGTCGGGCAGGGTGGTCTTCAGCAGGCCCTGGATCACGTCCGGGCGCACGCCGTCGAACACCGGGGTGGCCACCGGGGTGTTCGGATCGGCCTTTTCGGCGCCGGCAGGCACGTGCTTCTTCCACTCGGCCTCAAGATCCGGATCCAGGCTGATGTCCCAGCCGGAGTGCGCGATCCAGCCGAGGTGCAGCTCGAGCACCTGACCCAGGTTCATTCGCGAAGGCACACCCAGCGGGTTGAGCATGATGTCCACGGGGGTGCCGTCCGCCAGGAACGGCATGTCCTCCTCGGGCAGGATGCGGGAGATGCAGCCCTTGTTGCCGTGGCGGCCGGAGAGCTTGTCGCCCACGGTGATCTTGCGGTGCTGGGCGATGTACACGCGGATCATCTGGTTGACGCCGTTGGGCAGCTCGTCGCCGTCCTCCTCGGCATCCTCGCGGGTGATCTCCTTGACCGCGATGACGGTGCCGGTCTCGCCGTGCGGCACGCGCAGGGAGGTGTCGCGCACCTCGCGGGACTTCTCGCCGAAGATGGCGCGCAGCAGGCGCTCCTCCGGGGTGAGCTCGGTCTCGCCCTTCGGGGTGACCTTGCCGACCAGGATGTCGCCGGCCTCGACCTCGGCGCCGATGCGGATGATGCCGCGCTCGTCGAGGTTGGCCACCGCGTCCTCGCCCACGTTGGGCAGGTCGCGGGTGATCTCCTCGGCGCCCAGCTTGGTCTCGCGGGCGTCGATCTCGTACTCCTCGATGTGGATGGAGGACAGGGTGTCGTCCTGCACGAGGCGCTGGGAGATGATCACGGCGTCCTCGTAGTTGTAGCCGTTCCACGGCATGAAGGCGATGAGCAGGTTCTTGCCCAGGGCGATCTCGCCCTTCTCCACGGCCGGGCCGTCAGCCAGGACGGTGCCCTTCTCCACGCGCTCGCCGTCCTTTACCAGCGGACGCTGGTTGTAGCAGGTGGTCTGGTTGGAGCGCTGGAACTTGTACAGCTTGTAGCTGGAGGTGGTGCCGTCGTCATTCATGACGCGGATCATGTCGCCGGACACGTAGGTGACCACGCCGTCCTTCTCGGCGATGATGACGTCGCCGGAATCGTACGCGACGCGCCACTCGGAGCCGGTGCCCACGAGCGGGCGCTCGGACTCGATCAGCGGCACGGCCTGACGCTGCATGTTGGTGCCCATCAGCGCTCGGTGGCCCTCGTCGTGCTCGAGGAACGGGATCAGGGAGGCGCCGATGGAGACCATCTGGCGCGGGGAGACGTCCATGTAGTCGACCATGTCGACCGGCACATCCTCGGCCTCGCCGGCGGCGTCACGCACAAGGGCGTCCTTGTTGACGAAGTTGCCGTCCTTGTCCAGCTCCTGGTTCACCTGGGCGATGACGTGGTCCAGATCGCGGTCGGCGGTCATGTACTCCACATCGTCCGTCACGTGGCCGTTGACGACCTTGCGGTACGGGGTCTCGATGAAGCCGAACGGGTTGGTGCGGCCGAAGGTGGCCAGCGAGCCGATCAGACCGATGTTCGGGCCTTCGGGGGACTCGATCGGGCACATGCGGCCGAAGTGGGACGGGTGCACGTCTCGCACCTCCATGGAGGCGCGGTCGCGGGACAGGCCGCCGGGGCCCAGGGCCGACAGACGGCGCTTGTTGGTCACGCCGGCCAGCGGGTTGTTCTGGTCCATGAACTGGGACAGCTGGGAGGTGCCGAAGAACTCCTTGATGGTGGCGTTCACCGGGCGGATGTTGATCAGGGACTGCGGGGTGATGGCCTCGGAGTCCTGGGTGGTCATGCGCTCGCGCACCACGCGCTCCATGCGGGACAGGCCGGTGCGCAGCTGGTTCTGGATCAGCTCGCCGACCTGGCGGATGCGGCGGTTGCCGAAGTGGTCGATGTCGTCCACGTCCACGCGCAGCTCGACGTCCTGACCGTCGCGCTTGCCCGGGAAGGTCTTGTCGCCGGCGTGCAGGGTGACCAGGTACTTGATGGTGGAGATGATGTCCTCGCGCTGCAGGGAACGCTCGTTGTAGTCCACCTCGAGACCGAGCTTGCGGTTGATCTTGTAGCGGCCCACGCGGGCGAGATCGTAGCGCTTGGTGTTGAAGTAGAAGGAATCGAGCAGGTTGCGGCCGGCCTCCGGGGTGGCGGTGTCGGACGGGCGGATCTTGCGGTACAGGTCCGTGAGGGCCTCGTCCTGGGTCTCGATGGTCTCCTTGGCAAGGGCGTCGAGCACCAGCGGGTAGCCCTGGAACGCCTGGGCGATCTCCTGCTTGGTCATGCCGATGGCCATGAGGAAGACGATGGCGGACTGCTTGCGCTTGCGGTCCACGCGCACGCCGAGGACGTCGCGCTTGTCGATCTCGAACTCCAGCCAGGCGCCGCGGGACGGGATGATCTTCGCGCCGAAGACCTCCTTGTCCGAGGTGCGGTCCGGCGTGCGGTCGAAGTAGACGCCCGGGGAGCGCACGAGCTGGGAGACGATGACTCGCTCGGTGCCGCCGATGATGAAGGTGCCGTGCGGGGTCTGCAGCGGGAAGTCGCCCATGAACACGGTCTGGGATTTGATCTCGCCGGTGTCGCCGTTTTCGAATTCGGCGTTCACGTACAGCGGCGCGGAGTAGGTGTAGTCCTTCTCCTTGCACTCCTGCACGGTGTGGCGGGGCTCCTCGAAGTAAGGGTCGGAGAAGGTCAGGGACATGGTCTGGGCGAAGTTCTCGATCGGGGAGATCTCCTCGAAGACCTCGTCGAGGCCGGAGGTGTGGGGCACGGTGTTGGTGCCGTTCTTGAGATCCTCCTCGACGCGGGCCTTCCAACGCTCGTTGCCGATCAGCCAGTCGAAGCTGTCGGTCTGGACGCCCAGCAGGTAGGGAACGTCGATGGGTTCCTTGATGGAACCGAAGTTCACGCGGTTCGAAGCCTTGTGCAGCTCGATGTCGTGCTCGTCCGCGCGTGCGTATGTGGTAGTAGCCAAGAGACTTGTCCTTATCGCTCGCTAGTTCGATTCTGGTGTTTTTCCCCGGAACGCACCCGCGAGCCACCATATGCTCATGCGGGCGTTTCCCCTATGATGCATGCCCGCCATATGACATACTTCACGCGAAGTCAACATTATAGGCGCTTCGGCGTGTCGCGTCAATCGTGCGGGCCGCCGGCGTTTCGCAATGCGGACGCCGATTTGACGACGGCGCGCGAATGGACTTGGCGGGGCCGCGTCATCCTGCGCAGACAGACTCTCTCATCCTGAGCGCAACGTTCGTTCCTTTCGTCATCCTGAGCACTGAGCCGTTAAACGGACAGCCCGGTGGGCTGTCCGTAGGCAGGCCGAGCCGTGAAGCGAACGCCGGCGGCGTTCGCAGGCGAGGGCGAACGACAGTGAGCAAATGAAACCGCGGCCGCAGGCCGACCGCAAATGCTGTCGAGCCGCCGCCAAGGCGGCGACGGTCCGGCGCAGCCGGACAACGAAGGGCGGAGTCGAAGGATCCTTAATTTGTGCACGAAGTTAAGGATCCTTCGACTCCGCTACGCTTCGCTCAGGATGACGGGAACTCACACGCTTCGCTCAGGATGACGGGAACTCACACGCTTCGCTCAGGATGGGGAGGCACCCCCGCTTCGCTCAGGATCGGGGAGGAACAATCCGCGCTACTGCACCGTGATGACCACCGGATCGGACTTGAGGTCGGGATCGGACTTGAGGCTCAGCCGGGCCACGTAGGTGCCGGCCTTGACCTTGGGCAGCTCGGAGCTTTTGCGGCAGGTGGTGTCCGTGGCGTTCGCGTTGGCGCCCCATGTGATCTTCGCCTCATCGCGGTTCATGCCCTGCGATTTGCTCATCAGCAGCATGCGGCTGGTGGCCGGGCAGATGTCCGACTTCCAGATGGTCTGGTCGCCGCTGGTGATGGCCAGGATGCGCGAATCGTTCGCGCCGTTGATCAGGCAGGATCCGGCGCCGGTGTAGGAGATGGCGGCGGTGAAGTCGAGGGAGCCGCCCACGGCCACGCTGGACGACGCGGCGGTCAGTTCCAGACGCACGTCGGAGGAGGAGCAGTTCGGCACGCCGGAGGTCTTTTTGGCGGTGGGGACGGTCTGGCGGCTGATCGCGTTGATGTCCGCGCGGTTGAACCAGTAGTACAGCGCGCCGATGCCCTTGCCCACGCCCCAGACCGCCCCCACGGCGGCGGCGAGCAATGCGACGAGCACCACAAGCGCGACGAGGCGGCGACGCCGGTACATCCGTCGCTGCGCGGGGGTCCACTGCTTCCTTTTCTTGGCCATAACCACTTCAGTCTACGTTTCCCGCGGACCGCGCGCGGCGATGAAGCGCGGACCCTTGCCGCTTGTCCACAACCGGGCACGCGAAAAGCCGCGCGGCACACGTCGCAACCCCGTGAACGATCGTGGCACTGTGAGCGATCGCAACTCCGTGAACGATCATGCGCGGGGCAGCCGCAGGGATCCGTCCGGGAGGATTTCGATCAGGCCGTCATCGTCCAGACTGGCGATGCAGGCGTCCAGCTGGGCACGATCGGCCCACAGCTGCCGTGCCTGCGCGCGCGGCAGCGATGGGACACCGGGCATCGTCCCCGCCGCACCAACATCGCCGCCGCCATCGCCGCCGCCCGCGGGCAACCTGCGCAGGGCGTCGAGCACGA
Organism: Bifidobacterium vespertilionis; assembly: GCF_008698145.1. Classification (GTDB taxonomy): domain Bacteria; phylum Actinomycetota; class Actinomycetes; order Actinomycetales; family Bifidobacteriaceae; genus Bifidobacterium; species Bifidobacterium vespertilionis. Next base: position 68,962 of record NZ_RZNZ01000011.1, on the reverse strand, counting down.
TGCCGCGCACCTGACGATCGGTGCCCTGGAACCGCTGCCGGGGCCGGGTGCGCCGCTCGCCCAAACCGGGGCGCCCGGCGGCCAGGAACATGCACAGGCCGGATACCGGACAGACGTCGCACCGGGGCGATTTGGCCGTGCACACCAGGGCGCCCAGTTCCATCACCGCTTGGTTCCATGTGACGGACTCCCCGGCATCCGCCGGCAGCACGCGATTCGCCAGATCGCGCTCGGCGGGCTTCGCGGAGCCGCCGAGCGACTCGACGCCCGTGAACACGCGGGACAGCACGCGACGGATGTTCGTGTCGATCACCGCGATCCTCATGCCGAACGCGAAGCTCATCACCGCACTGGCCGTGTAGTCGCCAATGCCGGGCAGAGCGGTCAAACCATCGTACGATCGTGGCAGCTCGTCGGCGCACTCCCCCGCCACCACGCGGGCGCACTCCTGCAAGCGCAGCGCACGTCGCGGATAGCCCAGACGCCCCCACGCGGTGATCACCTCCGCTGGGGACGCGGCGGCGAGGGCGGCGGCATCCGGCCACACGTCCATCCACGCCCGCCAGTAGGGCACCACGCGGCTCATCTGGGTCTGCTGGCTCATCACCTCGGAGACGAGCACGCCCCACGGGGTGGTGCGGCCGAACCGCCAGGGCAGATCGCGCGCGTTGGCATGCCACCACGCGAACAGCGGTGCAGCCACGGCGGAGGGGTCCGCGACGGAGGCGGCGGCAAGAGGTTCAACGGTGTCGTTCATCGTCCCTATTCTTAGCATTCGTGACGAACGAAGCGAACAGTGCAGCAGCAGCCCCCGAAGAGGCGAATCCCGAGGCCAAGGTCGAGAAGATGTTCGAGTACGGCTACCGCAAATCGAACTACGGGCCGGACGAACTGGTGACCGATGCGCACGGCAACCCCATCTCCGTGGTCGACGCGATGCTTTCCGCGGAGAAGGCCGCGGCGGCAGAAACCGTGACGCCTCACCTGTGCTATTACTCGCCGCGCATTCCGGGCAACACCGGATCGGCCATCCGCCTGTGCGCGGTGACCGGCACGATCCTGCATCTGGTGGAGCCGCTGGGCTTCAACCTCCGGGACACCAAACTGCGCCGCGCCGGACTGGACTACCACGACATGGCGCACGTGGTGCTGCACCCGAACTTCGAGAATCTGGTGGAGTCGATGCCCAATTCGCGCATCATCGCGTTCACCGCGCACGCCACGAAGCTGTACACGGAGGTGGAGTACCGCCCCACCGACATCCTGCTGTTCGGCCCCGAGCCGGGCGACATCCCCGATCCGATGGACATCATGGCCGGCCCGCACGTGGCCGAGCAGGTCCGCCTGCCCATGCGCCCGTCCCTCAGGTCCCTCAACCTGACCAACTGCGCCTCCATCGCCATCTACGAAGCCTGGAGGCAGCTGGGGTTCCAGGGCGGAGCCTGACAGACGGTAAACCGCACGAAGTGTATACGCGTATACGCAACAGACGGCGCGATCATCCCGAGCGGAGCAAACTCACCCGCCGTCATCCTGAGCGGAGCGAAGGATCCTTCGTCATTTCGCACTGACGTCATAGTGCAGGAGATTAAGGATCCTTCGACTCCGCTGCGCTTCGCTCAGGATGACGTTTGGGGGCTCCCCGAAGGGAGCCCCCAAACGTCAGTTCTTGAACGAGTGGATCGGCGCCGGGATGCGGCCGCCGCGGGTCACGAACGCCGCGCAGCTGGCCTTGTTGACCGGCATGATCGGCGCGTAGCCCATGAGGCCGCCGAAGTTGGCCTCCTCGCCCACGCCCTTGCCGACCACCGGGATCACGCGCACGGCCGTGGTCTTCTGGTTGACCATGCCGATGGCCGCCTCGTCCGCGATGAGGCCGGAGATCGTGGCGGCGGAGGTGTCGCCGGGGATGGCGATCATGTCCAGACCCACCGAGCACACGCAGGTCATGGCCTCGAGCTTTTCGATCGTCAGGCACCCGGAGGCGGCCGCGTCGATCATGTTCTTGTCCTCGGAGACCGGGATGAAGGCGCCGGACAGGCCTCCCACGTAGGAGGACGCCATGATGCCGCCCTTCTTGACCTGGTCGTTGAGCATGGCCAGCGCGGCGGTGGTGCCGGGCGCGCCCACCTGCTCGAGGCCGATCTTCTCCAGCACCTCGCCCACCGAATCGCCCACCGCGGGCGTGGGGGCCAGGGACAGGTCGATGATGCCGAACGGGATGCCGAGCCGGCGCGACGCCTCCTGGGCCACGAGCTGGCCCACGCGGGTGATCTTGAACGCGGTGCGCTTGATCGTCTCGCACAGGAACTCGAAGTCCTTGCCCTTGGCGGCATCCAGCGCGCGGGAGACCACGCCCGGTCCGGAGACGCCCACGTTGATCACCGCGTCGCCCTCGGTGACGCCGTGGAAGCCGCCCGCCATGAACGGGTTGTCGTCGGGCACGTTGCAGAAGGCCACGAACTTGACGCAGCCGTAGGAATCGTTGTCCGCGGTGGCGGCGGCGATGTCCTTGATGACGTGGCCCAGCAGCTCGACGGCGTTCATGTCGATGCCGGTCTTGGTGGAGCCCACGTTCACGGAGGAGCACACGATGTCCGTCTCGCTCAGCGCCTGCGGCAGGGAGCGGATGAGCAGCTCCTCGGCCGGGGTCATGGCCTTGGAGACCAACGCAGAGTAACCGCCGATCAGATCCACGCCGCACTCCTTGGCCGCGCGATCCAGCGCGTGGGCGATCTTGACGAAGTCCTTGGTGGACCTGCACGAGCTCGCGCCCACCAGGGAGATGGGGGTGACGGTGATGCGCTTGTTGACGATCGGGATGCCGTAGTCACGCTCGATCGCCTCGCCGGTGGACACGAGGTCCTTGGCGTAGCGGGTGATCTTGTCGTAGACCTTGCGGCACACCTCGTCCACGGATCCGTCCGCGCAATCCAGCAGGGAGATGCCCATGGTGATCGTGCGCACGTCGAGCTTCTCCTGCTCGATCATCTGGTTGGTCTCGTGGACCTCCATGATATTTAACATTGATGCGTTCCTTCGAAAGTAGTCGATTCCCTGTTGACAGCGCGGCCTGACGGCCGGCTTCGAAACCTAAAAACAGTCCACAGGACTGTTTTCTTAACGGCTTCGTCAGACGCGGTGCATCTTGGTGAAGATCTCCTCGCGCTGGCAGCGGATGCGCACGCCGATGTCCTCGCCGAGCTCGTCGAGCGCCTCGACCATCGCGCCGAACTCGACGTCGGACTTGGAGTAGTCGACGATCATCATCATGTTGAAGAAGCCGTCGATGATGGTCTGGGAGATGTCCAGCACGTTGACCTTGTGGTCGGAAAGGTAGGTGCAGACGCGGGCGATGATGCCGACGGTGTCCTGGCCGACGACGGTGATGATTGCCTTGTTCATGGCGCTCCGATCGAATTATTTTGGGAGAAAACGACAGACCATACCAGTATAGAAGGAAACCCCGCAAACCCCTTCGCCCGTACCGTTCCTCGGATGCCCGGTCCACGCCGCCACCCTCGCGCGGCACCTCGGACCACGTCCGAATAGTGACCCGGCTATTGCCATCGGGGCGATGGGCTCCGTATGTTGTGTTCAGTTTCCGGCCACAACCGGAACAGCAGATTGAACCGCACCGGCGCAGCTCCTCGACTGGCACAACCGGCAGGGGGCGATCCCGGGGGACGGTTCGCAGGTCCGGTCCGCGCATACGAGCGCACATGGCCGGACGCACCAAAGAGAATCTAGAGGGGTTCATTTCCATGTCCGCAGCAACTGCAGCCGCCAAGTCGGCCACAGTCAAAAAGGATTCCGTGCCGGAGATCATCGCCGCGTCGATGGTCGGCACGGCCATCGAGTTCTACGACAACTACTGCTACTCCATCGCGTCCGCCAGCTACTTCGGCGTGATCTTCTTCCCGGCCGCCACTAAGGCCAACCCGGCCATCGGCACCATGCTCGCCTTCCTGACGTTCGCCGTCTCCTTCCTCGCCCGCCCGTTCGGCTCCATGCTGTTCGGCCACTTCGGCGACAAGGTGGGCCGCAAGACCACGCTGGTCGTGGCCCTGATGACCATGGGCATCTCCACGTTCCTCGTGGGCTGCCTGCCCGGCTATGAGCAGCTGGGCATCGTGTCCATCATCATCCTGTGCATCTGCCGCGCCTGCCAGGGCGTGGGTCTGGCCGGCGAATGGTCCGGCGCCGCGCTGGTGGCCACCGAGAACGCCCCGGCCCACAAGCGCGCCCTGTACGGTTCCTTCCCGAACCTCGGCGCCCCGATCGGCTTCTTCTGCGCCTACGGCCTGAACCTGCTGCTCGACACCACCCTCGGCCCCGACACCATGCAGGCCTGGGGCTGGCGCATCCCGTTCCTGTGCTCCGCGATCCTGGTCATCATCGGCCTCTACGTCCGTCTGCACATGTCCGAGACCCCGATCTTCCGCCAGGCCGAGGCCGAGGACCGCGTCTCCAAGCACCCGCTGCGCGACCTCGTCCCCTACTGGAAGGAAGTCCTGCTGGGCACCGCCGCCATGGGCATCACCTACTCCCTGTTCTACGTGCTCGGCACCTGGTCGCTGTCCTACGGCGTCAAGGTCATGAAGCCCGCGTTCACCCAGAACGAGTACCTGGCCATGCAGATGGTCTCCGTGGTGTTCTTCGCCATCTTCATCCTCGTGACCTGCGTGTATTCCGACCGTCTGGGCCGCAAGACCGTGCTGATCTCCACCACGCTCGCCACGCTGGTGTTCAGCCTCTTCGCCATGCAGTCCCTGCAGCACAACGTGGTCACCGTCATGCTGTTCCTGTGCGTCGGCTTCGCGCTGATGGGCGGCCTGTTCGGCCCCTGCGGCGCCTACCTGCCCGAACTGTTCCCGACCCACGTGCGCTACTCCGGCGCCGGCCTCGCCTACAACCTGGCGGCCATCTTCGGCGGCGCGTTCGCCCCGACCATCGCCACCGCCCTGGTGCAGGCCACCGGCACGGTCGAGTCCGTCGGCTGGTACCTCGCCGTCATGTCCGTGATCGCCCTGATCGCGCTGTTCCTCATCAAGGAAAGCAAGAACAACGATTACGCCAAGTGATCCGATCGGCTGACCGTTTGGTTGGCCGGCTATGAAAAACCCCGCGCGGAAATCCGTGCGGGGTTTTTCATATCTCGATCATGCCTTGCTATCGGCGCGGCTCGCGCAGACCGAACGAGCCGATGAGCACCAGGGCGACCAGCGCCAGTCCGAACGCATAGCCGTAGCGCGAACCGGTCACGAAGCCGGCCTGGGTGCTCGTGTCCGCCAGCCCCAGCAGGCAGGTGGCGATGGCCGTGCCGATCGCGCCCACCACCTGCTGCATGGTGTTGAGGATCGTGCTGCCGTCGGCCGCCAACTCGCGCGGCAGGCTGTGCAGCGCGGCGGACTGGGTGGACTGCTGGATGAACGGGATGCCCACCATGATCACGATGTGCGCGGTCAGGAACAGCGCCACCGGGGAGCCGACGCCGATCGCGATGAACAGCGCGCCGCCGATCACGGCCATGACCACGCCGATCCACACGAGACGCTTGGCGCCATACTTGTCGTACAGGTGGCCGGCCAGCAGCGTGCACAGGGCGTTGATCACGCCGGCGGGCAGCATGAGCAGGCCTGCGGTGGCCGAATCCATGCCCAAGCCGCGCTGCAGCTCCTGCGGCACCAGATACATGAATGCGAGGGTGCAGGCGAACGAGCAGCTGACCATGACGGCCGGCACGGTGAATGCGGGGATGCGCAGGGCCTTGAGGTCCAGCAGCGGGTCGGCGACGGTGAACTGGCGGCGCGCATAGAATGCGAGCACGATCACACCCACCGCCAGCAGGCCGATCACCGGCACGGAGAAGCCCATGTCGCTGATCAGGCTCACGCCGGCCACCAGGCAGCCGAAGCCGACCGCCGAGGCGATGATGGACGGGATGTCCACGGCCGGGCGGGTGCGTTCGATCGGCGTGACGAAGAAGGCGGCGGTGAGCGCGATGGCCACGGCGGCGACCACGGCCAGCATGGCGAAGATCGCGCGCCAGGAGAACGCGCCGATCAGCAGGCCGGCCAGGGTGGGGCCGATCACGGGGGCGAACATGATCGTCAGGCCCGCCACGCCGTTGGCCGCGCCGATCTTATGCGGCGGGAAGACGCGCATGATCGCCGCGTACATGGTGGGCAGCATGATGCCGGTGCTCACGCCCTGGACCATGCGACCGGCCAGCAGGATCGGGAAGTTGGGGGCGATGGTGCACACGATCGCGCCCGCAAGGAAGCAGATCAGGGCGAACAGGGCGAGGGTCTTGGCCCTGACCCATTTGAGCATGAAGCCGACGCACGGCAGCACGACGCCGATGGCCAGCATGTAGCCGACGACCATCCACTGCGCGGTGCCGGAGGTGACGGAGAACTCCTGCATGAGGTCCGGCAGGGCGATGTTCATGGACGTTTCGGACAGCATGCCCAGAAAGACGCCGGCGTACAGGCCGGACATGACCCGATGGGGATGGGCGAAGCGCGGCTCGGCTGCGGCGGGTGCGGATGTTGCGGTTGTTGCGGATGACTGTGTCACGGTTTCCTCTCTCTGGACGCAGAAAACCGCATGGCCCGCACCGAAGTACTCAATGTATTCGGCGCGGGCCATGCGGTTTTGAACAGCTCCGCAAGTTAGCACGCTTTACGGGTTTTCGTAAGTTGCCCCGGGCGTGTCGCTGGATGGTTCGGCTGCGTCAGGCCTCGCGCCGAACCGTCAAGCGGGACGCCCGGTGGGCATCCCGTAGGTGAGGGGAGCCGCCACCACGGCGGCGACGGCGTCACGCCTCGCGCCGAACCGTCAAGCGGGATGCCCAGTGGGCATCCCGTAGGTGAGGGGAGCCGCCACCACGGCGGCGACGGCGTCACGCCTCGCGTGACGCAGCAGCGGCCGCCACGGCGGGCAGGGCGCGCGGGGCGTTGAAGCCCTGGGCCTTGAACTCGTCGGCGATGCGCTGGGCGATGTCGTGACCGGCACCCTTGTTCACCAGGGCGATGATCGAGCCGCCGAAGCCGCCGCCGGTCATGCGGGCGCCATAGGCACCGTGGGCGCGGGCGATGTTCACGGCCGTGTCCAGCTCGGGCACGGTGACGCGGTAGTCGTCGCGCAGCGAGTTGTGGGAGGCGTTGAACAGCTCGCCCGCCTTGGCGATGTCGCCGGCCTTGAAGGCGTCCACGAACTTGGTGACGCGGCCGATCTCGGTGATCACATGGCGGGTGCAGCGGATCTGCGCCGGCTCGTCGAGCTTCTCGAGCACATCGGCGAGCGCGGCGACCGGATCGTCCGCGGCGTTGACCTGATCGGCCACCACGCGCAGGTTCTCCACGCCGAGGATCCTCGCGGCCTCCTCGCAGGTGGCGCGGCGCTGGGCGTACTGGCCGTCGTTGAGCTGGTGCGGGGCTTGGGTGTCCACCACAAGCAGCTCAAGGCCGTACTTGTCCAGATCGAACTCCTGCTGGGAAACGGACTCCAGCGGGGTCAGGCCCGGACGGCAGTCGAGCAGGATCGCGTGGCCGGCCGTGCAGCGCATGGAGGCGTTCTGATCGAGGCCACCGGTGGAGGCGCCGGCCATGTCGTTCTCCGACTTGATGGCCGCGTTGATGAGCGTGACGCGGCCGGCGTCGGTGGAGCCGTAGCCCAGGCCGTACACGTCGTCCAGCGCGAGCGCGGTGGAGCATGTCATGGCGGCGGAGGAGCTCAGGCCGGAGCCGAGCGGCACGCAGGAGACGAAGGCGGCGTCGAAGCCCTTGACCTGGTCGAAGCCGGCCTCGCGCAGGGCCCAGGCCACGCCGGCCGGGTAGGCGGCCCAGCCGTCCACGCCGCCGGCCTTGAGGCCGTCCAGATCCGCGGTGGCGACCTTGTCCGTGGCCACGTCGGACACGAGGCGCACGGTGGTGTCCTCGCGCGGGCTCAGGGCCAGGAAGGTGCGGTGGGGCAAAGCGATCGGCAGGCACAGGCCGGCGTTGTAGTCGGTGTGCTCGCCGATCAGGTTGACGCGGCCGGGGGCGGCCCACACGCCGGCGGGATCGGCGCCGAAGGTGCGCTTGAACAGGTCGCTGGCCTGCGCGACGCCATCCTCGTGGCTGATCGGCTCGATGAATTCAACAGCAGTCATTGGTGTTTCGTTCCTTTTCTTGTGGTTGTTGTGCTTGGCTGTGCACGGCTCAGTCAGCGATGTCGACGTCGCCCAGCTCGTGGAAGCGCTTGGCGATCAGTTCCGGCGTGGTGTCGGAGATCCAGGCGGCCATGCCGGACTCGGAACCGGCCAGGTACTTGATCTTGTTGGCGGCGCGGCGGAAGCTGAAGAACTGGAGGTTCAGGCGGTAGTTCGCGCGGCGCGGGTCGTGGATGGGGGCCTGGTGCCAGGCGGCGATGTACGGCAGGTCCATGCCCTTGCCGTCGCCCTTGTCGAAGAAGGCGTTGCCGCGCTTGAGCAGCGTGGAGTACATCTGGGCGAGGTCCCAGCGTTCCTGGTCGTTGAGCTGGTCGAGGGTGAGCACGTCGCGCACCGGGGCCACGTGGACCTCGAGGGGCCAGCGGGCGGCGGCCGGCACGTAGGCGACCCAGCTGTGGTTGCGCAGCACCACGCGCTCCTTGGCCTCCAGCTCGGCGTTCATCAGGTCCTTGAGCAGGTTGCCGCCGGTCTTCTCGTGGTAGGCCTCGGTGTGCTTGAGCTCGGCCTCCATCTTCGGGGCGATGAACGGGTAGCAGTAGACCTGGCCGTGCGGGTGGGCCAGCGAGACGCCGATTTCGGCGCCGTGGTTCTCGAACGGGAAGATCTGCTCGATGCCCTCCATGGCGGAGATCTCGGCGGTGCGGAAGGCCCAGGCCTCCACCACCGTGCGCAGGCGGGAGACGGGCAGATCGGCCGGCAGGCCGTGCTCGTCGGGGTCGAAGCAGATGACCTCGCAGCGGCCGGCGGCCATCTTCTTCTCCCACAGCGGGTTGCCGTCGACGAAGGTGACGTCCTCGGAGCGGCCGGGCACGCGGACCATGGACGGGAAGCGGTTCTCGAAGACGACGACGTTGTAGTCGGTGTCCGGGACCTCGCCGTCCTGGTACGGGTCGCCGGGCTTGCGGGCGGCCAGCGGGTTGCCCTTGGCGGTGGCGCCGGGGCCGGCGGTGATCGGGCGGTTCATGCGCGCGGTGGCCATGGGGATCCAGTCGCCGGTCAGCGGATCGCGGCGCATTTCGGGGGCCGCGTACGGCACCTCCTCGCCGGCCGCGTTCAGCTGGTTGCTGAAGCGGTACGGCAGATCGCGCGGATCCTTCAGCTCGCGCGTCTTCGCGCCGGAGACGTACTCCGGATCGTCGTCGAGATAGAAGAAGTCACGGCCGTCGGCCAGCGTCGTCGGCGTGATGCGAATGTGCTCGGACGCATACTCCCCCGGGGTGTAATGTGCGAATTCGCTCATTGGATGTGCTCACTTTCACTTTCTTGTACCTGTTCCACCTGTTTGGCGAGAACAAGGTCCTTTACCAACTCCTTGGTTTGCTTCGCCGAGACGGGGTCCAGACCGTCGTCGGTGATGACCGTGTCCACCTGGTCGAACCGGGCGAACAGGGACAGGGATGTGCACGCCCACTTGGTGTGGTCCGTGAGGATGATCGTGCGGTCGGCGATGTCCATCATGGCCATGTCCGTGGCCGCCTCCAGCGAGTTCGGCATGAGGAAGCCGCGCGGGATGGACACCGAATGGGTGCCGAGGAACACGGTGTTGACGCGCAGGGAGCCGATCACCTTGTCCGCGATGGGTCCCACGAGCGCGTTGGAGCGCGTGATCACGCCGCCGGTGACGATGACTTCGACGTCCTTCGTCTCCAGCGCCTGCACGAGCTCGGCGACCGGGATCGAATTGGTGAGGATGGTGACGCCGGCGGACTGCTGGGATTCAAGCAGATGCTGGGCGAACACATAGGAGGTGGTGCCGCCGCCGATGGCGATCACGTCTCCGGGGGCCACGTATTTGATGGCCTCCTGGGCGATGGCGTCCTTGAGCCCGATGTCCATTTGCGACTTGACCGAGAACAGCGGCTCGGCGAGCAGCGTGGAGGTGGTGATGGCACCGCCGTGGACGCGCTTGAGCAGGCCCTTGTCCGACAGGTCAGCGATGTCCCGTCGGATCGTCATCGCGGAGACACCAAGCTCCTTGGACAGCGCGGTGATGCGCACGGCTCCTCGCGTGCGCAGTCGGCTCAGGATCAGATGTTGGCGTTGTGACGATATCATTCGAACATTATCGCACACATCCGCTCATATAACAAAACGAGAATGAGCGTTTCGTGTCACGAAGCGTGACGGCGAGACAGGCGCTCAAGACCCCATTTCGTGACCATCGCCATGGCCTCCACCACGATGCGCGAGCTCATCTTGGAATTGCCGCGCACACGCTCCACGAACACGATCGGCACCTCGCGGATCACGCCGCCAGCTGCCGCCACGCGACGGGTCATGTCCACCTGGAACACGTATCCGTTGGCCTCCACGCGATCGAGCCCCAGCCTCGCCAGCATGGGCGCGCGGTAGATGCGGAAGCCGGCGGTCATGTCGTGGATGGGCAGTCCGAGCATCGTGCGCGCGTACCACGAGCCGCCGCGGGAGATCGCATCGCGAATCCACGGCCAGTTGACCGTATGGCCGCCGGGCACGCGGCGGGAGCCGATCACCAGATCGACCTCCGGGTTCGTGATGGCCACATCCAGCATGCGGCGGAAGTCCTCCGGCCGGTGAGAGCCGTCCATGTCCATTTCGCAGATCAGATCGTATCCGCGCTCCAGCGCCCACTGGAAGCCGGCCAGATACGCCGGACCCAGGCCGTTCTTGGCCTCGCGGTGCAGCACATGGATGCGATGGTCCCCCTGCCCCATGAACGCGGCGAGGCGGCCGGTGCCGTCCGGCGAATTGTCGTCCACCACCAGCACCTCGACTTCAGGCGCATAGGCGAAGATGCCGGACAGCGTGGGCTTGAGGTTCGCCACCTCGTTGTAGGTGGGCATGACGATCAGCGTGCGGGTCCCTTCGGACATGAATCCCCCTTTCTGGCACATACTGTAGCAATCGCCGACGGCGGATGCGGCGCGCGACTCAGTCCACGTCCACACCCACGGCCTCGGACACCGAATCGAAGCCGTCGCGACGCAGCAGATCGGCCAGACCGCGCTTGAGCACGGTGATCTGCTGGGGACCGCGGTACATGAGCGAGCTGATGAACATGACCAAGCTGGCGCCGGAGCGGATCTTGGCGTACGCCTGGCGGGGCGTGAACACGCCGCCGATGCCCGCGATGGCGAAGCGGTCGCCGAAATCGCGGTACGTATTGGCGACGATCGCATTGCTGGCGCGGTACGTGGGGCCGCCGGACAGGCCACCCTCCCATTCGCGCGGGATCTGTAGGCCCGTGCGGTCCTTCTGCAGGTTGGCGATCGACACGCCGTCCACGCGATGGTCCGCCAGCACCTCAAGCAGGTCGCGGAACTCGGGCCAGGTCTTGTTGAGCGGCATCTTCACCAGCACCGGCTGCGGATGTTCGATTTTGTCCAGTTCGGTGAACAGCTTGTCCAGATTCTCCGGGCTGGAGGTGAACGGCTCGCCCACATGGGTGTTCGGGCAGGAGACGTTGACCTCGATCATCGCGGTGCGGCCGGCCGCGCGGCGCATGGAGATGCAGTAGTCCTCGATGCCCTCGTCCAGATCGCCGCAGTACTGGTCGTTGGTGCGCGCGATCGACACGGAGATCTGCATGCCGTGCGACTTGCGCCAAGCCTCCTCGGCACGCGGGATCACCTTGTCCGAGCCGTCATTGGCCAGACCCACGTGCACCATCATCGAATCGTATTCGGGCAGACGATGGAACCACGGCTTGGGATTGCCCGGGCAGACGCGCGCGGTGGTGGAGCCCACGGTTTCGAAGCCGAAGCCGGCGTTGTCCAGCAGGACCGGCATGTCGCAGTTCTTGTCCAGGCCGGCGGACAGGCCAAACGGGTTGTTGAACCGCACGCCCATCACATTGGTCTCCAGAATCGGGTCCGTGTAGTTGAGCATCTCGCGCTCCAGCCACATCAGCGGCGGAATGTTCTTGGTGACGCGGCAGAACTCGATCATCTGGTCGTGCGCCACATCGGGCGTGTGGTTGAAGACGAAATGCGGCTTGATGACGTGCTTATACCCGAAGGTGAACAGATCGGTGGTGGCCTTGTTCACGGCGTCGTGCCAGAAGTTCTCGGAAACGTAGCTCATGCGTTCCATTGTCTCACCGCATGCGGCGAAGCGCCAGCGAATGGTCGGGAGGGCCCGCGTCATCCTGAGCGCTGAACATGCCTCCTCGTCATCCTGAGCGAAGCGCGTGATTCGGTGCTCTCCCGTCATCCTGAGCGGAGCCCGTTAGGGCGGAGTCGAAGGATCCTTAATTCCCCACACAAAGTTAAGGATCCTTCGACTCCGCTATGCTCCGCTCAGGATGACGGAGAAGGGCGCTCAGGATGACGAAGCGCCTACACGCGAAGGGTCAGTACGCGCCACGGATGTACTGCGGCTGGTAGGGCGCCTCGGATGTCTTGAGGCCGAGCTTGTCGGCGGCGCGCAGCGGCCAGTACGGATCGCGCAGCGCGGCCCGTCCGATCTGCACGGCGTCGGCCTCGCCCCGGCGCACGATCCGATCGGCCTGCTTCGGCTTGGTGATGAGCCCCACCGCGGTGGTGGGCACCAGGGCCTTGAGACGAATCTGCTCGGAGAACGGCACCTGATAGTTCGGCTTGGCCGGAATGGCCACGCCCGGCAGGATGCCGCCGGTGGAGACATCCACCAGATCCACGCCGTGCACCTTGAGCACGCGCGCGGTTTCGATCGTCTGGTTCAGATCCCAGCCGCCGGCCGCCCAGTCGGTGGCGGAGACGCGCACGAACAGCGCGACGGACGGGGCCACGGCCGCGCGCACGGCGTCCACCACCTCGACGAGCATGCGCATGCGGTTCTCGAGGCTGCCGCCGTACTCGTCGGTGCGGGTGTTGGTGAGCGGGTCGAGGAATTCGCTCAGCAGGTAGCCGTGGGCCGCGTGGATCTCGATCACGTCGAATCCTGCGTTCACCGCGCGCACGGCGGCCGCGCGGAAGGCACCCACAATGCCGTGGATCTCATCCACAGTCAGTTCGCGGGGCGCGGCGAAGTTGTCGAAGGCGATGGGACTGGGAGCCACCGTGGGCCAGCCGCCCTGATCCTGCGGCACGCTTTCGCCCTCGAAGCCGGTGGCGAAGCAGCCGGTGGACCCCTTGCGCCCGGCATGGTTGAGCTGGATGGCGGCCACCGCGCCGGCATCCTTGACGCCCTGCACGATCCAACGGTACGCCTCGATCTGATCGTCGTCCCACAGACCCAGATCGCACGGTGAAATGCGGCCATCCGGCGTGACCGCGGTGGCCTCGAAGCACACCAGGCCGAAGCCGCCCATCGCGCGGGAGACATAGTGCTGGTAGTGGAAGGGCGTGGGCTTGCCGTCGCGCGCGAACGCCGAATACGTATCCATGGGCGGCAGCCAGATGCGGTTGCGGGCGGTGGCGCCGCGCAGCGCGATCGGGCTGAACAGCGCGGGCGCTTCGGCCTTCGTGGCGTTCTTGGACGACTTGAACAGTCCCTTGCGCGAGGGTTTCTTCGGACTGGGCGCGGCGGATGCGACGGACTCGGCGTCGGCCGTGTCATCATCGGCGCCAGCGGCGGAAGCGCCATCGGAGGCCTGAGCCGCGGATGTGGCCCCCTGACCGGTCAGAACGTTCGGGATGACCGGATCGTCCTCATCATCATCCCTGTCGTAGGCCGACGTCTTGTCCGCCACGGTGAATCCCCTCATATCGAAGCCGGTCATGTCCATATCGTCGTATTCAGGCTGTGCCATCGACGCATCCCCCTCTCGAAGCCGACCGGCCGCCACCTTGACGGCCGTACGCCCTTTCATTGTAGGTGAACAACAGGCGAACCCCCACGGCCATGTGTGTATGGCTCGTGAGGGTTCGCGCATTAGGGGCCGGCTGCCGGCCGGGTGACGCTACTGGCCGCTCTGCTGCTGTCCGGCGTTCTCCTGACCGGCGTTGTTGTTCTGGGCGCCCTGCTGCTGGTTCTGCTGCTGCGTTTGCTGCTGGGCCTGCTGCGTGGCGGTCGGCGCCGGCGTGGAGGTGGCGCCGGTGTTGTTGCCGTTGCCCTGGTTCGTGGTTTCGGACCGGTTCGTGGTGCCGTTCTGCCCCGTGGTGCCGGACTGGTTCGAGGCGTCGCCGCCCGCGTCGGTTGCGGTCCCATCCGACTTGGACGTGCCGGCGGAGTTCAGAACCGCCGTGTACTTCGAGGACGGGGTGCCGTAGTCGTTGTTGGCGGGGATGCCCGCGGCGTCAAGGTAGGTGTTCATGAAGTTCACCCACACCGGGGTGACCAGCTGGTAGCCGAACCAGGTGTCGTGGAACACGCCGTTGATGGTGCGGTTCGTGAAGCCGTTGGTGGTCGTCCAGGTGCCGGTCTTCTTGTCGTACTCCTTGGTGTAACCCTCCGCGTTGCCGGCGATCGCGAACGCGGCCACCTCCGGGGTGAAGCCGGCGGTGACCAGATACTCGTTCTCGTTCGTACCGGTCTTGGCGAACGTCTTGCGGCCGTTGGCCAGCTGCGCGGTGTGCGCGGCGCCGGACGGGGTGACCACGCCCTGATTCATGGCGTAGGCCACGGTCTGCGCGATCTCCGGGTCGATGGCCTGATGGCAGTTGGCGCTCGGCACGGGGATGTCCTTGCCGTTGCGGTCCACCACCTTGGTCAGCGCGATCGGGGTGCACTGCACGCCGTTGGCCGCGATCGTGGCGTACACGTTCGCCATGGTCAGCGGGGAGGCGGAGACGCCGGTACCGATCACCATGGGCGGGTTGTACAGGGTCTTCTGCTCAAGCAGGCTCTTGCCCTCGTCCGCGATGGCGGCGCTGTGATAGCCCATGTCCGCCGCGGCATTGAGGATCGGGGTCAGACCGATCACCTTGAGCATGGCCGCCTGCGTGGTGTTGTGCGAGTTGACCAGACCCATGAGCGGGGATTCGGCCGTGCCGGCGCGGCCCGAATTGCTCACGGTCCACGTGACGTTGGCCTTGTAGTCGGGGATGTCCGTGCGCTCGTTCACGCTGTTGGCCGCGGGCAGGACCTCGTTGATGGAACGACCCGCGCGCATCCATGCGACCAGGTTGATGGGCTTCCAGGTGGAGCCCACGGAGAAGCCGGTGCCGCCGCCGTCCTTCTGATCCACCGCGTAGTTGACGGCCGTGCGCGTGGGATCGGAGGCCGCGGCGCTGGTGGCGTCGTATGTGCGGTTGATGCCGAAGCCGAGCACCTCGCCGGTGCCCGGGCGGATGGCCGCGATGATCATCTCGAACTGGCTGGGGTCGTTGACCGGGATGCCCTCCTTGGCCGCATTCATGGCCGCGTTGTTGGCATTCACGTCCAGCGTGGTGTGGATCTCCAGACCACCGGCGTTGAGCAGCTTCTGGCGCTCCTCCTTGGTTTCGCCGAATTCGGGCGAGTTTTCGATCTGCTTGACCACGTAGGTGCAGAAGAACGCCGCATCGCCGGCCGCCATGCAGCCCTGGGCCACGGATGTGATGTGCAGGGTGTCCTTGATGGGGGTGTTGAAGGCCTCGTCATGCTCCTGCTGGGTGATGTAGCCCTCCTGAAGCATGATGTCCAGCACCAGATTGCGCTGCCTCTGCGCCTCCGGCTGGTTCGCCTCGATGGAGGGATCGTACTTGGCCGGGTTCTGGGTGATGGGCGTGATGGTGGCGGCCTCGACCAGGTTGAGGTCCTTGGCGCTCTTGTTGAAGTAGCGACGGGCCGCGGATTCCACGCCGTACAGGTTGCGCGTGCCGAACTGGGCGATGTTGAGGTATCCCTGCAAAATCTCCGCCTTGGAGTATTCCTTCTCGATCTGCACGGCGATCAGCATCTCGCGCAGCTTGCGGGCGATGGTGTCCTCGGTGGCGTGATACGCGGCGATCGGATCGTCATCCGATTCGGCCTGGGAGAGCAGCACGTTCTTCACGTACTGCTGGGTGAGCGACGAACCGCCCTGGGTGCCGCCGCCCGATTTGATGTATGTCTGCACGAACGCGCGCATGACGCCCTGGATGTCCACGCCGGAATGCTGGAAGAAGCGGCGGTCCTCGCTGGCGACCATGGCCTTCTTCATGATGTCCGAAACCTCGCTCAGCGGCACCACGATGCGGTTCTGCGTGTAGAACGACGTGATCTTGCTGTTGTCCGCCGCATACAGCGTGGAGGCCTGCGGCAGATCCGCGATGGAGAAATCGATGCCCTCCGCCTTGAGCGACGGGGCCACGGTCTTGATCACGGCGTTGGCGCCGAATACGGCGGGCAGCAGGAAGCCGGTCATCACCACGCCGCCGGCCCCGCAAAACATGATGTACGCCAGCAGCAGCGTGAACACGCGCTTGACGGATATCGATTTCTTCTCAGGCATGCTGCCCATTCTAAGGGCCCGCCTCTACCGGTGGACGGGCTTCGGATCCAAACGATCACCATAGCTCCACTCGCTGGGAACCCGCCGAAAACCGGCTGGATGGAGGGGTTTGCCGATCCGTCCGCGGCCCGTCTGACCGGACTGCCCCGGCCCGCCCCGGTCGCCACCCGGCTACCGCTTGGAGCGGCGGATGAGCATGCCCGGCTGGAAGATGATGATCGAACGGCCCTTGCGCGCGATCCACCCGCGGTTGTCGAAGTCCATCAGCGCCTTGTTCACGGTCTCGCGCGAGGCGCCCACCAACTGGGCGAGCTCCTCCTGCGTCAGATCGTGCGGGACCATCAGACCGGCCTCCATCGGCTCGCCGAACCGCCGGGCCAGATCCAGCAGCGTCTTGGCAAGGCGGGCGGGCACGTCCATGAACACCAGATCGGAGATGCGCTCGTTGTTGGCGCGCATGCGGCCGGCCAGCACCTGCAGCATGTCCACGGCCACGCGGGGATGCTCGTCCAGCCACGCGAACAGATCATCGTGCTCCAGGGAGACGACCACGGTGTTGTTGGTCATGGCCACCGCATTGGCCGTGCGCGGACCGCCGTGGGGATCGAACACCGGGATCTCGCCCAGAATCTCGCCGTGCCCGTGGATGCTCAGCAGCTGCACGCGATGGTCGTCGGACGTGCGGGTGAGCTTGACCCGGCCGTTTTCGAGGATGTACATGCGGTGGTCCACATCGCCCTCGCGGAAGATGGTGCCGCCCTTGTTGAGCGACCAGCGCCTCAGATGGGGAATGAGCTGCGCGGCCTCCTCCGGCGAGACCTGCTTGAACAGCGCGGTCTGGAGCAGGGCGTTGTCCGCGTCCGGCATCTCGTTCGGAACCTCATCCGGGCTGCTTGCGCTCATCCCCACCTCCATGCGATCGTGGCTTCCTCGACCTTAAATACGGGAAGACATTGTATCCTGCCATTGCGACTCAGGGGGCGGATCGTCCCATCCGCATCCGGCGGTGCCGTGCCCTACGACGCCCCGCGCCCTTCGACGTCCCGTGCGCTACGGCATCCTGTGCGCTACGGCATCCTGTGCCCCGGCGTCCCGTGCCCCATAATGTCCCGTGCCCCATAATGTCCCGTGTCTCAAATCGCATCCATTGTCGGATTCGGCAGCGGTTTGAGACACAGGTGGCTCTTCCTGCGTCTCGTTTCGCACCCGTTTTCGGAATTGGAGGTGGTTTGAGACACAGGAAAGCCGAACCGCGTCTCAAATCACCACCACTTCCCATTTCGGTGGCGACTTGAGACGCGGGGAGGGGCAACTGCGTCTCAAATCACCACCAATCATGGGAATGGATGCGACTTGAGACACAGAGGCAGACACAGAGGCATTCAGCGCGTCCGAAATCACATCCAATTCCGGATTTGGATGCGACTTGAGACACAGGCGTCGTCCCGGGCATGCGCTCTGTACAGGATGACGGAATCCGACCGCGGCCAGCCAGGCTACGGGATGATCGCGGTCCATTCCGGCGTGGAGAACCGGTCCCGGGCCAGCTCTTCGGCACGGGCGATCACCTGCGGGGGGATCGCCCTATCCAGACCGACCACACTGTCCAGACCCGCCGCATTGCCCGGACCGACCGCGCCGCTTGCCTTCTCCGTCGGTCCAGGCTCGCACAGCCGCGCGCGGTACGGTCCCGCCGGATCCGTGAGCACGCCGATCATGCGGTCGATCACCTGCGCGCGCGCCAGACCGGTCTGCGAGCGCAGCGGATCGACGCGCTTGGCGGCCGACTTGACGGCCTTGTCGGACATCTTCTCCCGGGAAATCCGCAGGATCCGCGTCATCTTGGCCGCGTCGATGTTGTACGACAGCATCGTGTGGTGCAGCACGGCACCGGGAGCTTGCGCGGTCTGCGCGGTGCGCGCGGCCCCTGAGGCATCGGCCGAGCCCACGGGCGGGAATCGCCGCTGGGCAGCCCCGCCGATCTTGCCCAAGGGCGATGCGATGTCGTTGATCGGCTGGTACCGCGCCTCGATTCCGAGTGACAGCAGCGCATCCAGCACCCACTGATCGCAACGATGGTACGATTCGCCGATTCCCACGCCGGCCACGACGTCAAGCGGCGCGACGAGCGAGTAGGTGATCACCGATTCCGGCTCGGCGAACATCGCGCCGCCGCCGGTGATGCGCCGCACGACCGTCACGCCCTCCGCCGCGGCCTGATCGAGATCCACCTCGTTGGCGAGCGACTGGAACCGTCCAATCACCACGGCCGGCCGATCCCATTGCCACAGCCGGATGATCGGCCCCATGCGACCGGCGGCCACGGCCTCCGCGCACGCCTGATCCAGGGCCAACTGCATGGCGGGCTCACGCGGCACGTCCCTGAGCACGATCAGACCGGGCAGTTGCGGGGCGGATGCGGTCTGGTTAGGCATGGACTGACCGGCCACGATTTTCCGGCCTGCCGCGGCCTGCCGATCGGCCATGGGCTGCGGAGCGGGCGAAGACGCAACCGCCACATCGGCGCCCATCGCGCGCAAAGCCGCCGTGGCGATCGTGCGGGCGTTCGCGCCGACCATCGTCACCTCCGGCCATCGGCCCATCACCGCAGCCAGCCGATCGGACAAATCAGACATTGCCTTGGCCGCGGACCCCGCACAGGACGCGACGACGGGATCAGCGGGCACTCCCTGCGACTCCCCCGCATACGCGACGATCGCACGCTCCAACTCATGCAGCAGCCCGCGCGCGGCCGACGCATCGCCCTCCACGAAAAAATCCCCGTCGATCCGGGCCTTGACCGTACCATCGTCCCCATCCGCCGCGGGGCCGATGCCGACCGCCACCAGCTTGCCGCCTGGCATCTTGCACTCGCCGCGACGCCAACCACCGTCGGCATCATGCCCATTGCGACCATCGCGCCCGTCACACCGTATGTCAGCCATCACTCCCCCGATCATCTGATTCCGACCATTGCTCCCACCATACCGCCGATTCGCTCAGCGATCCGCTCACTCTACGAATCCACGAGGCCAGAATGAGCAAATCCGATGTCCTACAGCCAGAAATCGACCGCAAGACAGCAAACTTGCTCACTCTGTGCAGAACCGGAATCAGAATGAGCAAATCCGATGGCCGACGGACTCAATGCAGAACGCCATGCAGAACCCGCACATCCGATCCGTTCACTCTGGATTTCCAAGACGCATAATGAGCACCTCGAAGGCCACGTCAATCGGCACGTTCCGTAACGGCGTTACAAAACGGGCATCCCGGGCGTCTCTCCGGCGCACATTCTGTAACGGATTTACAGAACGCACCTCGAAGACCCCTCCAATCGGCACGTTTTGTAAATCCGTTACAGAAGCGACTGCGAAAGACCCTCTCAGACGCACGTTCTGTAACGGATTTACAGAAAGGACTCTGAAACCAGACCGCCAAGCCCGGGCCACCAAGCCGGACCGACGAAACCGGACCAAACCCGTGCCGATATGAAAACGGACACCAAGCCACGGGGATGCCACGACCGGTGTCCGTTCCGTAAGATCCGCACGCCGAGCCCAGACCGAATGCAGGTCAGATGCGGGCCAGAATGTCCTTGCCCACCTGCTCGGTGGTGCGCGTGGTGGAGCCCAGCTCCTCGATGTCCGCCTCGACGGCCGCGTCGATCTTCGCGGCGGCCGCATCGAAGCCGAGGTGGCGCAGCAGCATGGCGGCGGAGAGGATCGCGGCCGTGGGGTTCGCGATGCCCTTGCCGGCGATGTCCGGGGCGGAACCGTGGATCGGCTCGAACATGGACGGGAACTCGTTGGAGGCGTTGATGCAGCCGGACGCGGAGTAGCCCACGCCGCCCACCACGGCGCCTGCCTCGTCGGTCAGGATGTCACCGAAGAGGTTGTCCGTGAGGATCACGTCGAAGCGCGACGGGTCGGAGACCAGGTAGATGGTGGCCGCGTCGATGTGGGAGTAGTCGTGCGTGACCTCGGGGAACTCCTCGCCCACGCGGTCCACGATGCGCTGCCACATGTCGCCGGCGTTGATGAGCACGTTCTTCTTGTGCACCAGCGTGACATGCTTGCGGCGCTTCATGGCCAGCTGGAAAGCGTAGCGGACCACGCGCTCCACGCCGTACGCGGTGTTGATGGACACCTCGGTGGCCACCTCGTTGGGGGTGTCGCGGCGGACCGCACCGCCGGCGCCGCAGTACAGGCCCTCGGTGCCCTCGCGGACCACCACGAAGTCGATGTCGCCCGGGTTGGCGAGCGGGGAGGTGACGCCCTTGTACAGCTTGGACGGGCGCAGGTTGACGTACTGGTCCAGATCGAAGCGCAGCTTCAGCAGCAGTCCGCGCTCCAGAATGCCGGCCTTGATGCGCGGGTCGCCCACGGCGCCCAGCAGGATCGCGTCGGTGGCCTTGATGCGGTTCTCCTCGTCCTCGGGGAGGATCGCGCCGTCGCGCAGATAGCGCTCGGCACCCAGATCGAATTGCTCGTAGGTGAACGATGCCTCGCCCTCGGCGGCCTTTTCAAGAGCCGCCTGGGCCCAGGGGGTGACTTCCTTGCCGATGCCGTCGCCGGGGATGACGGCGATTGTGTATGACTTGCTCATAGCACGGCAGACTACTCGCGCGCCCATGGGCCGGATCGATGCCGCTCAGCAAGTGGACACCGATCCGGCCGGCGGGCACGGCAGCGCTACTCCCGCAGCCCCATGATCCACAGGCACCAGGCGTTCTCGTAGGAGATCTCCTCCCACTGCTTGTACCGCCCGCTGGTGCCGCCGTGGCCGGCCTCCACCTCGATCTTCACGATCGCGTCGGCGCCCACCTCGGGCTCCTGCAGACGCGCGATCCACTTGAGCGGCTCCACGTACAGCACGCGCGTGTCGTTCATGGACGTGGTGACGAAGATCCGCGGGAAATGATCGGTCCCGAACCGCGCCAGGCGCTCGGCGGCCGTGGGCACGTTCTCGTAAGGTGTGTAGGACTTCATGTAGTCGTACACGGAGGCATCGTGCAGTGGGTCGCCCCACTCGTCCCATTCGGTCACCGTAAGCGGCAGATCAGGGTTGAGGATCGAGGTGAGCGCGTCCACGAAGGGCACGTCCGCCTCCACGCCGGCGTACAGGTCCGGGGCCATGTTGGCCACCGCGCCCATCAGCAGGCCGCCCGCGGATCCGCCATTGGCCACTGTGCGCTTCGGATCGGCCCAGCCTTCCTCCTCCAGCGCGCGCGTGACGTCCACGAAGTCCTCGAAGCTGTGCTTCTTGTTGAGCCTGCGCCCCTGCTCGTACCATGCGCGGCCCATCTCGCCGCCGCCCCGGATGTGCGCCACCGCATACAGCACACCGCGGTCCAGCAGGCTCAGGCGCGGCACGGAGAAACCCGGGTCGAGGCTGTACTCGTAGGCGCCGTAGCCGGTGATGAACATGGGCGCCGGACTTCCCTCGATCTGCGGATGGCACACGGACGGCCTCCACACCAGCGACACGGGGATCCGCTCGCCGTCGCGCGCGGTGATCCACAGCCGGTGCTCCACGTAGTCCTCGGGGTCGAAGTCGCCCAACACCCTGACGCGCTTGAGGAGTACGTCCTCGCCGGTGGCCGGATCGAACTCGTGCAGCTCGCCGGGCAGGGTGTAGCTGCCGAAGGAGTAGCGCAGCCGAGGAGCCTCGTAGGACGGGTTGCCGCCGGCGCCGATCGAATACAGCCGCTCCGCATGGGGGTTCCGCAGCGGCGCGGACGGCCTGGGATGCAGCTCCTCGAACCGCCAGGGACGCCCGGCCCGCCAGTCCTCCACGGCCGCCTGCTTGGTCATCACGGCCAGATGCGGCAGACCGTCGGCGCGGTAGGACAGCAGCACGAAGTGGCGGTGGATCGCGATGCCCTCGATCCCCAATCCGCTCGCCCCGTCCAGAATCGCCGGATTGTCCGGATTGCGGTAGGGCCGGCCCACCGGCATGCCCGAGCACTCCCCGCCGCGCTCGCAGCCGTAGGGCGATCCGGCGGCCACGACCACGCCCTCGTCCAGCGCATACGGCGGCTCGTGGCGGCGCATGTCGATCACGTTGATCTGGAAGTTCGGATTGCTGACGTTGTGGTACACGATCGCCACGGGCACGTCCGCCCCATCGTCCCCGGCGCCCTCGAAGCACGCGAAGCTCACATCGTATTCGATGCCCTCGCGACGCGGGATGAACGGCTGGAAGAGGCCCGTCGGATCATCCACGGACAGGGTGAGCACCTCGGTGGTGGTTTTGGAGCCGGTGCCGATCACGATGTTGCGCTCGTCGAAGCTCATGCCCACGCCCACCCAGAAGCGCTCGTCGTCCTCGCGCCACGCCTCCACGTCCTCGGCGGCGTCGGTGCCCACGCGGTGGCGCCACACGGCATACGGCCGCCAGGCGTCGTCCACCTTCACGTAGAACGCCCACTTGCCGTCCGGGGTCAGGCATCCGCCGGCGGACACCTGCTCGATCGTTTCCGGCAGATCGCGCCCGGTGTTGAGGTCCCGGATCTTGAGATCGTACCGCTCGTCGCCCTTGACGTCGACGCCGTAGAGCATCCACCGGCCGTCGCGGCTCAGATCGATGCCGCCCAGCCGGAAGAAATCGTGCCCTTCGGCCTCGGCGTTTGCATCGAACACAATCTCCTCGCCGGGCATGGATCCGGGCGCGGCCTCGGGATCCACCTCGGGCGGGGTCCAGTCGTCCGGACCGGCCACCGGGATGCGGCACTGCGTGGCATACTGGCGGCCCTCCTGTGTGCGGGCGAAGTACCAGTAGCCGTTCACGCGCGTGGGCACGGACATGTCGGTCTGCTGCACGCGCGACTTGAGTTCGTCGAACAGTTTGGCGCGCAGTCCCGCAAGGGGCTTCATGCGCTCCTCGGCATAGGCGTTCTGCCCGCGCACGAACTCCTGCGTGCGCGGATCATCCTTGGCCCGCATCCACTCATAGGGGTCGGAGAACAGGTCGCCGTGGAAGGACCGGTCCTTGGGTTCGCGGACCGCGGCGGGATAGTCGTTTCGGTATGCAGTCGTTGCAGTCATAGTGGGGACCATGCTACACCGGCGCGGGGCCGAACGGACAATCCCCGCTCACACGTTGTGCTTCAGGAACGGCAGCATGGTCCTCATGAGGTTCGAGCCTGTGGGACCCATGAACACCGGCACATCGGTGACCGGGATGGGCTGGGTGGTGGTCATGCCGGCGATCTGCATGGGCATGACCGACGCCTCGCGCGGCGTGAGCTGGCGGATGGCGATGCAGATCACGCGCCCCGGGTACCGCTTGGCGATCGTGGCGTAGGTGGTGGGATCCTTCTGCCCGTCGTCGCCGATCAGGATGAACCGCATGTGCGGGAAGTCGGCCATGAGCTGCTCGGCGAATTCGAGCTTGTGCTGCACGCCGGTGGGGATGAAGGTCTTGGGCCGCGGATCGAGGTCGCGCAGCAGCAGCGGCCCCTCCGGGTAACCCTGATAGCGGATGAAATGGCGGATGGAGGTCTCCACGTTCCACGGCGAGGTGGACAGGTAGAAGAACGGGGCGTCCGGGAACAGGTCCGCGATCTTGGAGTACAGCACGTTCATGCCGGGCACCACCGCGCGCTTGCGGGGGTTCAGGAACAGCAGGTTGTACGCGGCCTTCCACAGGGTGGGGGCCTGCGTGACCATGATCGTGTCGTCCACGTCGGAGATGATGCCCACCTGCGCCTCGGAGGGGATGGTGAACAGCGGGGCGGCCACGTCGCGGCGGCGCTCCACGCTGTAGGTCACCTGATGCACGCCGGGCGACATATGGTGTTCGGCCACCAGATCGAGGTAGCCGGCATCGTCGGAGATCGCGAAGCTGCTGGGCTGATCCTTGGACGGATCGACCGCGTCGTACACCTCGGAGACGCCCACCTGCACGGTTTCGAGCGGACGACGGTCCACGGTGATGCGCACCTGCGTGCGCGGGGCGGGCACGGTGAGCATGCCGCGGATGCCACGCATGAGCACACCGGCCTCGCCGTTCTCCGGGGCGCGCACGGTACGGCAGATGAGACGCGAATAGGATTCGGTGCCGTACCCCACATAGGGCTCCACGCGCGGATACCAGCCGAGCTGGCGGGTGAACAGCGTGGAGAGGGCCGACCACACGCCGAACCCGCGCGTGACCACCCGGCGGACCGCACGGGTGAGGATCGGCTTGTTCTCGATGCGCTCGCGCCACGAGACGGCGTCCACGATCGTGGTGGTGCGCCGCGCCCGTATGGGCTTGGGCCTTTGCTCGCGTTTCTGATCGCGATTGGACATGGTCCCGCGCCGCCTCGCCTAGCGGATCATCGCGGCGTAGGCGTCGGCGTCCAGCAGTTCGGGCTCGTCGTCGTCCAGCTCGATCTTGACGATCCAGCCTTCGCCGTAGGGGTCGTTGTTGACCACGCTCGGGTCGTCCGCGGCGGCCTGGTTGACGTATCGGATGGTGCCGGCCACCGGGCTAATCAGCGGCTCGACGGCCTTGGAGGATTCAAGCTCGAGGATCTCGTCGCCGGCCTGCACGCGGGTGCCGACCTCGGGCATGTCGATGAACACGAGTTCGCCCAGCTGGCCCGCCGCGTATTCGGTGATGCCGATGATCGCCGGGTCGACGGACTGGTCCACCCACACATGCTCCTCGGAGTATTCCAGATGCTCGGGGATGTCCAGGTTCTGGGGCTTGTCTTCTTCAACGCTCATGCGTCCACCATAACACGTCGGTTTGAGCGGCCATGTCGGGTTTGCGGGCGGTTGCGTCCGGTCGGCACCGCGCAGCGGGCCAATCAGTAGACGGGCGGCTCAGGCGACGGGCGCAGCGGCCGCCGGATCGGCGGCGGGGTCGGGTGCCGGGGCGCGCACGGCGGCAGTGGGCGTGGTGCCCACGACCTGCACCATCGCGCCGACGGGCAGGAAGTCGTACATCCACTTGGCGTCCGCCACGTTCATGTTGACGCAGCCGTGGGAACGCGGCTCGCCCTTGGCGATGCCGTCCGGATTCCACGGGGCGCCGTGCAGTGCCTCGCCCTGGTTGTAGAAGATCGACCACGGCACGTTGGGGGTGACGTAGTCGGCGCCGCGCATGGTCTTCTTCTCGTACTTGATGTACACGAAGAACGTTCCGTTGTCCGTGGGCGTGGACAGCTTGCCGGTGGAGGTGAGGAACGTGTTCACGAGCGTGGAGCCCTTGTACGCGTAGACCTTCTGCTCGCTCAGGTTGACCACCACATGCGGGTCGCCGTTGGGGCTCTCGTAGTCCACCACGCGCGAATCGGTCTCGAACTTGGTGACGTCGGTCTTCACCGTGGCGGTCACATCCGAACCGGAGTGCAGGGCGTTGACCACCTGGCTCACGGCATCATCCGTGTTGGCCACGGTCACGCCGTCAACGCCCTCCTGCAGGGTGATCATGACCTTGCCGGCCTTGTTGGTGACCACGGAGGCCTTGACCATGTCCTGCTTGAGCTCGTTCGGCAACACTTGGTTCAGGTAGCTTTCGGCGGCCTTGTCGTCGTACTTGAGGGCGATCGTGCCAGCGTCCGGATCCTCATCGAAGCCGATCCACTTGGCCACCTCCTCGGCGGGGACCGTGAAGGACTTCTTGGCGCCGTTGTTGACCACGAGCTTGACGTTCAGACGCGCGTTCGCATCGTCCGCGGCCTTCTGCGCGGTCTGGACGGTGATCGGCATGGCCACGGTCTCGTAGGTGACCGACGCGTTCACCGTGGTGCCCGGGTGGGCGGCCGCCTGGACGACGGCGTCCTCGACGGACTTGGAAACCGGGGACTGGCCCTCTTTGCCGGGGGTGACCGCGAAGTTCTTCGTCTCGGGGCCGTAGGACACGGTGGAGGCCACCGCGCGTTCGCTTTCGTCGATGAACTGCGCGGTGAGCGCGTTGGACAGCGCGAGCTTGTCCGTGGAGACCACCAGCGGCACATCCTGCGCGCTCCAAGGGTTGATGCGGGACAGATCGTCCGCCACGCTACCGCCGGCCTTGGCCGCCACCAGATTGGCCACGGTCGCGTCAACGTCCACGCTCACGCCCAGATCGTCCAGCGAGGCGGTGAAGGTCTTGCCGTCCTGCGCGCTCACGGCGATGCGGGAATCGGCGGCCTTGGACTCGACCACCGCACGCGCCTCGTCCGCACTTTTGCCGGCAAGGCTCTCCCCCGCGAAGGTGACGCCGGGGGCCACACGGTCCGCGAAGTAGGAGCGGGCGCCGAAGAAGCCGCCCACGGCGATGACCAGCACGGCCGCCAGCACACACAGGGCCACAATGAGCCCTGTGTGGCGCTTACTGGCCAGATGGGCCGCGCCCCGGGTGTGGTCATGTCCGCGTGCCGGGCCGGAGCCGGGCATGGTCAGCGTTTCGGGAGCGGGCAGCGGCGGAATGTACGCCGTGCGCTCCGGATCGAAGCCCTCATTGATAGCGTTGGCCATTGCCCTCATCCTCTCATCAAACTTCAGCCTTGAGTCTGGGGCCCACTATATACCGCAAAACGGACGCCGTATATTGCGAAATCGTTGCCATTCGGGCTTTCCGAGGCCGTTTGGGGCCTTTTGGAACGATCGGAACGCCGTTGCGCGCAGCGCTGAACTGTGAATCCCGTCACAGTGAACGCTCACAATTCGCGGCATGCACGGCCCTCACAACTCGTGGCCCAGCCATTCCTCGATCATGTAGCGGGCGATCGTGGCCTTGCCCGGGGCCTCCATGCGGCCGGCGATCAGCGCATGCGTGTACTCGTCGCGCGTCACCCACACCGCGTCGGTGGTCTCCTTGCCATCCACGTGGATCTCATCGGTTTCGGCCTGACCCTTGAACGCCACCATCAGGGAGGACGGGAACGGCCACGGCTGCGAGCCCAGATAGCGCAGTTCGCCCACCTTCACGCCGGTCTCCTCGAACGCCTCGCGACGGGCCGCATGCTCCAGATTCTCGCCAGCCTCCACGAATCCGGCCGATGTGGAGTACAGCGCGCCGCGCCAGGCGGCGTTGTGCTGCAGCATCAGACGGTCCTTGCGGTCCACGATCGCGGTGATCACGGCCGGCTCGATGCGCGGGAACAGGATGCGGTTGCCGTCGGCCTCGGACGTGCAGCGCTGCGCCCAACCGCCCAGCGCCGGGGCCACCGGGGCTCCGCAGCAGGGGCAGTGCCGCTGGGCGTTGTGCCACATGCTCACGCTCGCCGCACTGGTGGCCAGACCGGCCTCGCGCGCGGAGGCATGCGGCGCAAAGCCCCTCAGGTCCACCCAATCGAAGCGCTGCGGGGCTTGGTCGATGATCGAGGCGCCCCGCCCGCGCGACGGGCCGTCAGCCGCGCCGAAGGAGTCATCCGCACCCACACCGGCCGCATCGGGGATCGAATCGGCCGTGCGCACCGCCCGGGTCACATCCACGGCCACCACGTGTTCGGCGTCCGCGCGCGGCCCATACGCACCCAGGAAGATCGCCACCGCGCCGGGGTGCGAGGCCAGTTCGGCGGACATATAGCGCCCGGGCAGCATGGCCAGACGCATCTTGGCCGCCTCGTAGTTGACCATGGCCGCCTCGCCGCGCGGCACGGCGATCCGGCCGGCGTTGACCAGCATCACGCGCGTGGTGGGCTCGGCCAGCACGGTTTCGATCAGCCCCTCCTCGCCACGGCGATCCACCTGATAGTCGATGTCTCCCTGCGCGAGGGGCAGGAACGGCAGGGCGTGGGTCAGGGAAAGCGGCGTGAAACCCGTCATCAGCGGCGGTCCTCCTTGATTGTTTCGATCGTGTCCACGCGGGCGGCCAGCGCCAGCAGCGGGCGGACCAGCTTGTCCGGGTGCTCCAGGGCGGAGAAGTGGCCGCAGTCGGCGATCACCGTGAACGCGGCCGTGGTGCCGGTCATCGCGTCGGCGATCGGGCCCATCACGGCCGGCGGGCTGGAGGGATCCTTGTCCCCGCAGACCACGGCGGCGGGCACGCTGATGAGCGGCAGCTGGTCGTTGAGGTCCGGGCGGCCGGCGGCCATGCGCTCGCGCCACGCCACGCCTTCGGGATGCTGCGATTCGATCAGCTGCGTCATGCGCGCGATGAACTCGTGCGAGCATTTGACCGTGGAGTCGCGCATCGGGTTGGCGGCGGCGAAGTGCATCACCGGCTCATGGGTGCCGGTCTCCTCCATCGTGCGCGCGATCTGAAGACGGCGATCGTGCGCTTCGGGCCCGTCCGCGTCGGCCTTGGTGTCGCACAGGGCGATGCCCGCCACCGCGGCCGGATGCCGGCGATGGATGTCCAGCACCAGATAGCCGCCCATGGACAGGCCCACCCAGATCGCGCGATCGTATCCGGCCGCACGCAGCAGCTCAACATAGGCGTCGGCCATGCGATCCATCGCATACGGGTACGCGCCGTCCGGGGCCGCGCCGCCGCTTTCCTCCGGGCTCGGGATGGGCCCTTCGCCGGCACCAGGCATGTCCGGCGCCCAGATCGTGGGCTTCTCCAGGCCTTCGGTTTCCGCTTGGCGCAGAATCTCCTGCGCGCAGTCGTCCCACATGTGGTGGTCCACCGGGAAGGCGTGCACGAGCACGATCGGCGTGCCCGT
Organism: Bifidobacterium vespertilionis; assembly: GCF_008698145.1. GTDB lineage: Bacteria > Actinomycetota > Actinomycetes > Actinomycetales > Bifidobacteriaceae > Bifidobacterium > Bifidobacterium vespertilionis. The sequence continues at coordinate 39,841 of NZ_RZNZ01000011.1, read as the reverse complement.
GCCCTGATGCACAACATGGTTGAGGATTCGCATATTCATGTCCTTGCTTGTGGTTTCGTGCACTTGATCGTGTTATCCGTGCTATCCGCGCTGCTATCCGCGCTATCGCACCCGGAGCGCGCCCAACGCGGGCACGCGGCGAGTCAGACGCCGGCCCACGCCAGCGCCTGGCGCACCAGACGGCCATGGCCGTTGGGCATTTGCGCCACGAAGCGCTCCAGATCGTCGCTGCGCGGATCCACCCACTCCACGTCCAGCGTCTCGTCCTGCGGCTTGCAGTCGCCGGCGATCGCCACCACGTAGCACAGGGCGATGGCATGCTGGCGCGGGTCGTAGAACTCGCTCACGCCGGGGGTGGGGAAGAATTCGGCCACGGTGAACGGCTGCAGGCTGCTCGGCAGCACCGGCAGGGCGATGTCCCCCAGATCCTTGGCGATGTTACGGGCGATCGCCTCACGCAGGGACTCGTGGAACAGGACGCGACCGGTGATCAGCGTGCGCTCGATGTCCCCATCGTCGCCCACGCGCAGCAGCGAACCGACGCGGCTGACGCGGCCCAGATCGTCCACGCGCACCGGCACGATCTCCACGTACGGGATGGGCAGCTGGCGGCGGGCGCGATCGATGTCCGCCGGCCCCAGCCATCCGGGCGGGTTGTGGTGGCCGCTGCCGCGCACAAAGTCCTCCGGGGTGATGTTGTCGAATTCTCCGCGCGGACGGTTCGCGTCAAAGTCGTCGGGACCGGGCACTTCATCATTCATCACTGGCATGGTCCCATTATCCGGCGGGCGCATGACCAATGCGTGACATTGTCCACCGCCCGAGGACTCCATGCTTCGCCGTGCGCCGAATCGCTTGTCCCGACGGGCGGGTTATCCACTGGTGATGGAATGCTGGGCATAAGAACGAAGGCATTCCAAGAGTAAGGAAAACAACCATGGCCACGCGCGCAATCACCTCCGCGGATTTTGAAAAGCTCGTCAACGACAGCGATCTGGTCCTCTTCGACTTCTGGGCCACCTGGTGCGGCCCGTGCAAGGCGTTCGGCCCGGTGTTCGAGGCCGCCAGCGAGGCGAACCCGGACATCGTGTTCGCCAAGGTCGATATCGATCAGAATCAAGATCTCGCGGCCGCCGCGGGCATCTCCGCCGTGCCCACGCTGATGATCGCCAAGAAGGGCCAGATCATCTTCAAGCAGGCCGGCGCCCTGCGCGCCTCCGATCTGGACGACCTGATCGCCCAGGCCAAGAAGCTCGAAGTCCCGGCCAACGCCGGCGAGGCCGCCGCCAAGTAAGCGGAGCGGATTCTCCCTAATTCGCCCCGGTGCGTTCCGGTTTGCGGATCGTGCAAGCCCCCTCGCGCAACATGCGCCAGGGGGCTTTCCTGTATATTGCCGACGTTGCGATTTTCCGCGCATTTTCAGGACCTGAAACGTCCCATATCTAGCCCCTCCGATTTCGCGCGATTACCGTATTTAGCGATTTTGGTCTAATCTGGAGATTGTGTGTGCGTCAGGCGCCCTGTTGCGCGGACGCACGCCGGGCATTATCCGCAACCCGAAGGAGCTAGATGGGACGCCACGAAAAATCGCATACCTCCCCACTTAAACTGATCACCAAGCGTCAGTGGGCGCGCTGCATCGCGGGCATCGCCGCGGTCGCCGCAGTGGTGAGCGTGGGGCTGGTTTCGCGCGATTTCTACGCGCGTTCGGTCGCGGCATCGGATACATCAACCGAAATCACGTCGTATTCCGCCACGGATATGAAGGGCATCGAAGTCTCCCGTGACACGGTTCGCAGGGCCATCAGCGAAGGCGCCGGCGGAGCGAACGCAAACACCTCCTACGTCACAGTGGACATCAACGGCGACCAGCGCGTGGTGCTGGGCGACAACCTCACCGACGTCCGTTCCGTGCTGGAGGCCGGGGACATCACCCTGGACCCCACGGACACCGTCACCCCCGGACTTGATGAGCCGGTGAACGAATCGACGACGATCACGATCACCCGCGCCAACGCCACCGTCGAAACCGTCGACGAGGAGATCCCGTTCAACACCGTGCAGAAGGAGGACGACTCCCTGCCCGCCGGCACCACCAAGGTGCAGACCGAGGGCGTCAACGGCGTGGTCGAGTCCACCAACCTCGTCACCCGCAACGGCGATGCGGTCGTCTCCACGAACACCATCTCCAAGTACGTCAAGACCGCCCCGGTGGACAAGGTCGTGCTCGTGGGCACTAAGAAGGCCACCGCGAAGAAGTCGACCTCCGGCTCATCGTCCTCGAATTCCGCAGCCTCCTCCATCGGCACCACCACCCCGGTGGGCGCGATGCAGCAGTGGGCGCACGACTACCTGCTGGCCAACGGCTACAGCGAGGCCGACTTCACGGCCACCGTGTTCATCATCAACCACGAATCCGGCTGGCAGGTCAACTCCTCCAACCCGTCGTCCGGCGCATACGGTCTGCCTCAGGCCCTGCCCGGCAGCAAGATGGCCTCCGCGGGCTCCGACTGGCGCACCAACTACCAGACGCAGCTCAAGTGGTTCTTCAACTACTGCAACAGCCGCTACGGCAGCATCCAAGGCGCCTACTCCTTCTGGCGCTCGCACAGGTGGTACTGATCGCCGTACTGACTTGGCCTTACAGGGGCCCGACCGTTCCATGTGATCGGCCGGGCCCCTGTGCATTTGGTTGCGTTTTGAGACACAGGTGGGGCTCCCGTGTCTCAAAACGCCACCACTACCGGAATTGGTGGTGTATTGAGACACAGATACCGCCCCCTGAGTCTCAAAACGCCACCATCCTCGACTTTGGTAGCAACTTGAGACGCGGACGGGGCCCCTGCGTCCCGAATCGCCACCAATTCCGGAATGGGATGCGATTCGAGACACGTGCAGGCGATGGTGCGTCCGAAGTCGCCACCATTTTCAGAATCGGTGGCGTTTTGAGACACGAATACTGCCCCCTGCGTCTCAAGTCGCCACCGAATTTTGAAGTGGTGGCATTTTGAGACACACGAGCTGCCGACTGCGTCTCAAATCGCCACCACTACCGACTTTGGTAGCAACTTGAGACATAGACGGGGCCCCTGCGTCCCGAATCGCCCCCGATTCCCGGCAATGACCCGGTCAGTCGCAAACACTCGCGTGCGCAGATACGCGAAGGTCCCGGCTCCGCATGCAGGGAACCGGGACCTTCGCAACATGCCTGCACCGATAGACCCGCCGATAGACCGGCAGGCCTACGGATCTACGCGGCCTTACAGCACGGCCAGCAGGATGAAGTTGAGGATGAAGAGCACCGAGACGATCCAGATGATCGGGTGCACGTCCTTGGCTTCCTTCTTGCAAACCTTGACGATGCAGTAGGTGATGAAGCCGCCGGCGATGCCGTAGCTGATGGAGTAGGAGAACGCCATGAACACGGACGCGAAGAACGCCGGGATGGCGATGGAGATGTCGCTCCAGTCGATCTCCTTGAGGGACGCGGCCATCATGCAGCCCACGATCACCAGCACGCCGGCGGTCGCGGCGGACGGAACGGCGGAAATGACCGGGGACAGGAAGGCGGACAGTGCAAAGCAGATCGCCACGACCACCGAGGTCAGACCGGTGCGGCCACCGGCGGCGATGCCCGCCGAGGACTCCACGTAGGTGGTGGTGTTCGAGGTGCCGCAGATGGCGCCGATCGAGGTGGCGATGGAGTCGGCGAACAGGGCGCGGTCCAGCTTGGAGGAGAAACCGCTGCCGTTCTCCATGTTCTTCATATCCTCGTCGGAGAAGATGCCCGTGCGACGGCCGGTGCCGATGAAGGTGCCCAGGGTGTCGAAGGTGTCGGACATGGAGAACGCGAAGATGGTGACCAGCACCAGCGGGATCTTGGCCGGGTCGGAGAACAGGGACGGGAAGCCGTCGCCCGTGAAGATCACGCCGAAGGTCTGCGGAAGCTGGGCGAAGGTGTCTCCGATGGAGATGGAGTTGGCCATGGAGGTCTGGCCCATGGGGATGCCGATGATCGCGGTGATCACAATGGTCAGCAGCATGCCGGCCTTGACCTTGAGCACGGTGAACACGACGGCCAGCAGCAGGCCGATGAGGAACAGCCACAGCGTGGGGTTGTTCAGCGTGGCCAGACCAGGGGTCGCGCCGACGGCGTGGTCGGTGGTCGCCTCGTCCGGGGTGAACTTGATGAGGTCGACGTTCAGCATGCCCACGTAGGCCACGAAGATGCCGATGCCGCCGCCGATGGCGTTCTGCAGCATGGGCGGAATGGATTCGATAATCATCTTGCGGATCTTGGTGACCGTGATGATGATGTTGATGACACCGCACAGGAACACCATGCACAGGGTCTGCTGCCAGGAGAAGCCCAGGCCGAAGCAGACGGTGTAGGTGAAGAAGGCGTTGAGGCCCATGCCGGCCGCCTGCGCATACGGCACATTGGCGAACAGGCCCATGACGAGGGTGCCGATGATGGCCGCGATGATGGTGGCGAGGAAGACGCCGCCCCACGGCATGCCGGTCTGGCTCAGAATCTGGGGGTTGACGACGATGATGTAGCTCATCGCGAAGAAGGTCGTCAGGCCCGCGGTGATTTCGGTGGAGGCGGTGGTACCGTTCTCCTTGAGTTTGAAGAAGCTCTCCATACTCTGTGTTCTCCTTAGCTTTCTCTCTCCGGCGCAAGGTGCGGCGGGAAGCGGGGCGGTGGCCGTGGAGAATGACGGACGGCTGAGAATCGCCGCACGATTGCCACGGTTTGGCTCCGAACAAGCTAGAGCGTAACACCGCCATGAGTCAGGGGTGTTGCGAAGCAGCTCCGTCGCTGATCCTTTAACAGAAAAAGCCCCACCGAAGCGGGGCTGTGTTTATTGGTAGGAAACGGAGCTACGCGCTGCCATACTGCTCGCCTGTCGGCTCGCCTTCGCCTACAAACGCCTCTGGCGTTTGCTTGACGGCTCAGCAGCTCGGTCGCTGATCCTTTAACAGAAAAAGCCCCGCCAAAGGCGGGGCTTTTTCTGTTAAAGGATCAGCCGAAGCGACCGGTGATGTAGCGCTCGGCCTCTTCGTTCTGCGGGTTGTTGAACATCGTGGTGGTGTCCGCGAAGTACTCCAGATGGCCCGGCTGACCAACGGCCTTCAGGTTGAAGAAGCCGGTGTAGTCGGCGATACGGGCGGCCTGCTGCATGTTGTGGGTCACGATCACGATCGTGTACTCACCCTTCAGCTCGTTGATCAGATCCTCGACGGCCAGCGTCGAGATCGGGTCCAGAGCGGAGCAGGGCTCGTCCATAAGCAGCACCTGCGGGTGGACGGCCACGGCGCGAGCGATGCACAGACGCTGCTGCTGACCACCGGACAGGCCGATGCCCGGGTTGTCCAGACGATCCTTGACCTCCTGCCAGAGGTTGGCGCCGCGAAGCGCCCACTCGACGAGGTCGTCGGCGTCGGACTTGGAGATCTTGCGGTTGTTCAGACGGACACCGGCGAGCACGTTCTCACGAATGGACATCGTGGGGAACGGGTTCGGGCGCTGGAACACCATGCCGACGTCACGACGCACGGCCACGGGATCCACATCGGCGCCGTAGAGGTTCTTGCCCTCGAGCAGGACCTCGCCCTTGCAGTGGGCGCCGGGGATGATCTCGTGCATGCGGTCGAGGGTGCGGAGCACGGTGGACTTGCCGCAGCCGGAGGGGCCGATGAAGGCGGTGACCTTGTTGGCCTCAATGTTCATGTTCACGTCTTCGACGGCCAGGAAGTTGCCGTAGTAGACGTTCAAATGGTTGACATCAATACGCTGTCCCATTATGTTTCCTTTGGTTTTGTTCCTAGAGTCGAATCACTGCTCGGTCTTGACCGCGAAGATCTTGGCGATCAGACGGCCCAGAAGGTTCAGCAGAAGAACGATGATGATCAGCACAAGGGCGGCCGCCCAAGCGCGCTCGGTCGGGATCGTGGTGATGCAGGACGGACCGGCGCTCTTCGAGCAGGAGACGGTCATGGTGCTGTACTCCTGATAGACGTACACAGGCAGGGTGGTCATCTGGCCCGAGAACAGATTGGCGTTCGTGGAGCTGATGTAGCCTGCCGTCATAAGCAGAGGAGCGGTCTCACCAATAACACGGGCGATAGCCAGAATGGCGCCGGACACGATGCCCGGGAGGGCCGTGCGCAGCACGATCTTGGTGATCGTGCGCTGCTTGGTGACGCCCAGAGCGTAGGACGCCTCACGCAGATCGCCGGGGACGATCTTGAGCATTTCCTCGCTGGTCTTGACCACGGTCGGCATCATCAGCAGGGACAATGCCACAGAGCCTTCGAAGCCGTTGATCGTACCGGGGCCGCCAAGGATGGTGAACATCGAGAAGGCGAACAGACCGGCGACGATGGACGGGATACCGCTCATGACGTCGACGAGCATGGAGATGGTCTTCGCGAGGCTGCCGCCGTGGGCGTACTCAACCAGATAGACCGCGCACAGCAGACCGATCGGGATGGAGATGATCATAGCGCCGCCGGTGATCTCCAGCGTACCGATGATGGCGTGGAGCACACCACCGTAGCCACCGGAGGCGGACGGCTTACCACCGGAAATGCCCTTCATGTTGTGGGTCAGGAAATCGATGTTCAGACGCTGGAAGCCATCGGCGATCGTGGTCCAAAGCACCGAGATCAGCGGGATGAGGGCGATGATGAAGGCGATCACAATGAGCGCCTGCATGATCGTGTTCTTGCGCTTACGAGCCGCGATGAACGAACGGGTCGGCTTGAACTTGTCGAAATCGAGAACGGGAGCGCCGTCCATCGAGCTCTTCTTCTTTGCCGCTTCAGCCATCAGGCACCTGCCTTATCGGTGATCTTGCGGGCGATGTAGTTGACCAGGAAGGTCAGCACGAACAGCACCAGACCGGTGCCGATCAGCACCGACACGCCAAGGTCATCGGCCTCAGGGTACTGGGCGGCGATGTTGGCGGCGATCGTCTGGTTCTGCGAAGCCTGCAGCAGTTTGAACGAGTAGTTGAGGCCGGGGGAAAGGATCATCAAGACGGCCATCGTCTCACCCAGTGCACGGCCGAGGCCGAGCATCGAGGCCGAAACGATACCGGACTTGCCGAACGGAAGGACGGCGAGCTTGATCATTTCCCACTTGGTGGCGCCAAGGGCCAACGCAGCTTCCTGCTGCAGGCGCGGGGTCTGCAGGAAGATGTCGCGCGACACGGAGGTGATGATCGGCAGGATCATCACGGCGAGCACCACGGCCACGGTTGCGACGGTACGCGACGGATTTGCCGCCGGACCGCTGAAAATCGGAATCCATCCCAGATAGGTGGCCACCCAGTTCCAGAACGGGTAGATGGCCGGCACCAAGATCACGCCGCCCCAAAGACCGTAGATAACGGAGGGGATGGCGGCGAGCAGATCGACGACCGAGCTCAGGACGGTGGCCAGCTGCTTCGGCGCGTAATGCGAGATGAACAACGCGATGCCGAGGGAGATGAAGAAGGCCAGAATCAGAGCCAAGGCTGCCACAAGTACGGTACCGAACAGCAGCGGCCCAACGTACTGCCAGAAGTTGTTGGCCTTGCCACCGGTCAGGGTGTTGATGGTTTCGGAGTTGGCGGACTGATCGCCGCCGATGAGCGGCCAAGCACGGTACAGCAGGAACAGCGTCACCGCGCCAAGGGCCACGAGAATCATGATGCCGCACGCGTAGACGATGACCTTGAAGACCTTATCGGCGGTCTTGCCGGTCACCGGCTCCACAACGGCCTTTTCTTGCGAACTCACGGGTTCTCCTTAAATCGCTACGTATCCAAGCGAAACCGCAGCCGCGGGGCGGATAGTCCCTAAACCCAGCGGACTGCGGCTACACGTTTCGGATGTGAGGTGTGATCATGGACCCGGCTTGCTACCGGGCCCTATGACTCACTTGATGGCGTTGATGGACTCGGTGACCTTGGAGCGCAGGGTGTCCGAGATCGGGGAGGAACCAGCATCCTCGGCAGCGGCCTTCTGGCCCTCCTCGGAGGTGATGTAGGTCAGCCAAGCCTTGACGAACTTGCCGGTGTCCTCGCCGCTCTGGTACTGCGGGCAGGCGATCGCGTAGGAAACCAGAATGACCGGGTAGGCGCCATCGGCGGTGGTGGTGCGGTTGATGTTCACAACCACGCGGTTCGCACCCTCGGCGGAGGAGTCGAGCTCGGAATCGTCCAGAGTCTTGGCGGCGGCGCCCTCATCGTTGTAGGCGACGTACTTCTCGCCGACCTTGACGGCGACGGTGCCGAGGGAGCCAACGGCGGAGCCATCGGCGTAACCGATGGTGCCATCGGCCTGCTTGACGGTGTTCACCACACCATCGGTGCCCTTGGCGGCCTGACCAACCTCGTTCGGCCAGTTCTCGCCGACCTCGTAGTTCCAGTTCTCCTTGCCGCCGGCCTTCTGGACGTAGTCAAGGAAGTTCTTGGTGGTGCCGGACTTATCGGAGCGGTGAACCACGGTGATGGCCTTGTCCGGCAGGGTGACGTCGGAGTTCTGCTCGACGATGGCCGGGTCGTTCCACTTGGTGATCTTGCCGTCGAAGATCTTGGCGATGGTGGCGGCGTCGAGGTTCAGGTGCTTGTCCTGGCCGGAGATGCCCTCAAGGTTGAAGATGACGGCGATCGGGGAGACGTAGACCGGGACATCGAAGGCGGTGGTGCCGGCGGCGCAGGCCTTCTCGGAGGACTGCTTGACCTGATCGGCGGTCAGGGCGGCATCGGAGCCAGCCCAAGCGGCGGCGCCCTGGCCGAAGGCGCTCACACCGGCGCCGGAGCCGGACGGATCGTAACCGATCTTGACGTCCGGGTTCTGCTCCTGGAAGTTGTTGATCCAAGTCTGCACGGCGGTCTTCTGGGAGGAAGCGCCCTTGCCCTGGAATTCGCCGGAAAGGCCGGAGGCCGCGGCGGAAGTGTTGCTGCCAGAGGTGCTGGTGCTGGCGGAGGTGTTGTCGCCACAGGCGGCGAGAGAGGCCATCGCGGCAACGGAAGCCACGGCGGCAATGGAACGAATCACAATCTTGCGCATTCTTGTTTCCCTCTATCTTTAATATCGGCGGACCGGAGTCCGGACCGCCTCATCTCATGACATATTCCAGCCTAGAGGCGTGCGAGGGAGTTGCAATCCAAAAATGGTGAACGGAAGATGAATACTTTTTGATGGTTGCGGACCGGGCCGCCGCACCACGCATCCGGCCCGCAACATCGCCTGTTTCGGCGCTATTCCGCGGTAGGTTCGTCGATCTTGTAGCCCAGTCCGCGCACGGTGGTCAGGTATGCCGGATGCGCCGGATCCTCTTCGATCTTGGAGCGCACGCGCTTGACGTGCACGTCGAGGGTCTTCGTATCCCCCACGTAGTCCGAGCCCCAGATGCGGTCGATGAGCTGATGACGGGTCATGACGCGGCCCTTGTTCTGCATGAGGTATTCGAGCAGCTCGAACTCCTTGAGGGGGAAGAACACCACCTCGCCGCGCACGGAGACCTGATGCTGTCCCACGAGCATGGAGATGTCGCCGCACTTGAGCGGCACATCCTCGTCCCCACCGCCGGGAGCCAGCGCACCGCCCTGGTTGCGTCGCAGCACCGCGCGGATGCGGGCCAGCAGCTCACGGAAGGAGTACGGCTTGGTCACATAATCGTCCGCCCCGATCTCAAGGCCCACCACCTTGTCGATCTCGGCGCTCTTGGCGGTGAGCATGATGATCGGCACGCGGCTCTGCTCGCGGATGCGGCGGCACAGCGAGGTGCCGTCAAGCCCAGGCAGCATGAGATCCAGCAGCACCAGATCGATGCCGCCCTTCGTGAAAAGCTCAAGACCCTCCTCGCCGGTGGCGGCCGCCGACACCTCGAACCCCTCGCGATGCAGCTGGTACACCAACGGCTCGCGGTACGATTCCTCATCCTCGACGATCAGAATACGAGTCATGCGACTGTTCTCTCCTTCCCCCACCAGCGCCCTTGGCGCGCTCGTGCATACCGCGCCGGGCGACGCGACGTTCATCAATCCGCCATCCATCATACCCACTCGAGCCATCTCGGATTCACACCCTGTTTCCCTTTCCGTGCAAACCGCTGCGACGCCCTTGTGGACTACATACTTCCCCCTCGAGCTACATACTTTGTGGGGTGGAATCTGGGCACAATTGGGGCACAAACTGGGCAAACCGGGCAAACCGGGCATACAGGACTGGGCTGACAGCGATGCAATGACAGTGACCCCGCCTGCCGGGATCCGCATCTATTCAGCTATGATTCCGCGGAATCATCAGCATGATCGGACTCCTTGGAGTCACCGGTCTCCTTGGCTTCCCCGGATTCCTTGGCTTGCGCAGGTTTCGGCGACGCATCGTTCCCGGACGCCGAGCCGGAGCCCGCCGCCGCACCGGATCCCGCCGCCGCACCGGATCCCGACACAGCGCCGTTCCCCGAATCCGCATACGTCGAAACCGGCAGCTCGATCGTGAACGTCGAACCCTCGCCCTCGCGCGACCACACCGAGATCGTGCCGCCGCACTCCTGCACGCAATGCTTCACGATCGAAAGCCCCAGCCCGGTGCCTCCCGTGGCGCGCGACCGGGCCGGATCAACGCGGTAGAACCGCTCGAAGATGCGGTCCAGCGAGTCGGCCGGGATGCCGATGCCCTGATCCACCACGCGAATGGCGACCTTGGCGCCGTTCACGCTCACGCCCACGCCGATCGTGGTGTGCTCCGGCGAATAGCGCACCGCATTCTCCACAAGGTTCTTGACGGCCGTGGTGAGCGCCTCCTCGTCAAGAAAGACCGTGGCGTCCCCACGCTGCCCAAGCGCGGCGGCCTCGGCGGCGGTGGGCGCCACCTGATCGCCGTTGAACGAGATGTTCACGTCGATGTGCTTGGCCTGCGCCTGGACGGCGTTCTCCTGCACGGCCTCGCGCACCACCTTGAGCACGGAGACGTTGGTGGCGGACAGGTTGAGCGCCTGGTTGCTCTGCGCCTTCTGCAGGTCGATCAGGCGTTTGACCATCTCGGTGAGCCGCTCGGACTCCTTGCTGATACGGCCGGAGAAGTAGCGGACCATCTGGGGGTCGTCGGCCGCATCGGTGATCGTTTCGGCCAGCAGGCTGATCGCGCCCGCCGGGGTCTTGAGCTCATGCGAGACATTGGTGACGAAGTCGCGTCGCATGGCCTCGAAGCGCCTCTGCTCGCTGACGTCCTCGATCAGCACGGCATACAGCGTTTCGGTGATCTGGCCGGCGCGGATCCGCAGGTGCAGCGTATCGCTGGGCAGCTTGTCCCCCACCGTCAGACCGCGTCCGGACGCCGCCGCCCTGGGACGCACGCCCGCCGGATAGTTGATGGGCATGTCCACCTCGCGCTGGCAGATCTCCCCGTCCTCGGCGCTCTGCATGATCACGTCCTCCACCTCGCGCGAGGACAGCCATCCGCCCTGCACCACGCCGAGCTGCCGCGCGCCGGGGCTGTAATAGCGGACCATGCCGTGGATGTCCGCGACCACCACGGCGCTGGGCATGACCTCGATCAGCCCTCGCTCGGCCTCGCGCACCGGCACATCATCGCCGAACAGCGAGGATTCGCCTTCGATGCGGCGCATCAAGTCCCGCGACCGCTCCTCCTCCAGCATTCGCCCGGTCCGGTATCCGCCCAGCCACAGGCCCACCGCCACCAGCAGCAGCGCCACCGCCGCCACGATCATCTGCGTGGTGGACAGCGCGCCCAGCACGCCGCCAATGCCCTCCAGCTCGTCCATGCCCTGCTACTCCCGTCCGCGCGGCAACGGGCCGCACGCTACGAATCCTACCGCCCGCGCACCGCAACGGGCTACAATCGGGCGGGGACGTTTCGCCGCAATCCGGACAAGATCGACGGCGTTCCGCCAGCATCACGTTTGTCTCATATAGTGAAATATCGAAAGGGGACCGATGAACATACTATTCGTCTGCACCGGAAACATCTGCCGCTCCCCGATGGGAGAGCTGCTGTGGCCGCGCTCCATCACCGATCCGAGCATTCAGGCTCGGTCCGCCGGCACCTACGGCCTGGATGGCCACGCGATCGCCGAGCACTCCCGCGAACTGATGGAGCGGGACGGCATCGATCCGTCCGCATTCCGCTCACGCCGGCTCACCCGCGAGATCGCCGCGAACGCCGATCTGATCCTGTGCTTCGAGCGCGAGCAGCGCGGCGACATCGTCACGCTCGCCCCGAACAAGGTCCGCCGCACGTTCCTGCTGCCCGACTTCGCCAACGCGGCCGCCTACTGCGCCAGAGAGCGCTTCATCACCGGCGCCACGGTGGCCGATCGCCTCGAATCGGTGATCGACAACGCTTCGCTGGCCCGTCCGATGCTGCCGCAGGTGGACGATGTGCCCGATCCGCAGGGCAAGGACATGCAGGCCTTCGAGCGGGCGCACGCGTCGATCGTCGCGGATCTGAGAACCATCGCGGACGCCGTGCGCTGATCGCCGACCACCGACGGGGGTATAAACCCCACACGCCGAGCACAGACTCGGCCCGCACGCATCCGCATCCATCGCACAGCCCCGACAACGCCTGTGCCGCAGCGCAAAGCCCGCAAAAGCAGGCAAAACACCCAACACCATGTTCATTTGAACGTTACTTTTCCGATTGCCCGGATGTCATAAAGGGTGGTATAGTCGTTACCGCGTAGGGGGGAAAGCCAAATCACTTGGGACCCTCGCGAATAATCAAAGATTCGGAGGGCTTATCCCCCGGCGTGTTTGTTAAGGAGTAACCCATGAAGGGATTGAAGAAGAAGATCGTGGCGATCGTCGCCGCCATCGCCGCGCTGTTTGCCGTCAGCGCGGGCACCACCGTCGCTTTCGCCGATGACTACGGTGCATCCATCACCGTGTCCGGCAACGTTGCCACCGTTACGTTCCAGCCGGGTTCGTTCGAGCCGAACGAGACCGTCAACGTGACCGTCGACACCGATTACGTTTCCAACGTTGAGCAGATCGCCAACAAGACCTACACGTTCAAGGCCGATGCCAAGGGCGGTCTGAACCTGCGTTTCACCCTGACCGATAAGGCCGTCAAGGAAGGCGCCACCATCACGGCGACCGCCAAGGGCGCCACCTCCGGCAAGGTGTACACCGCTTCCGCCAAGGTCCCGGCCACCGGCACCGGCACCGTGACCAACGCCTCCACCACCGACTCCAAGTCTGGCGCCACTCTGGCCCAGACCGGTGCCACCGTGGCTCCGTACGCCATCGCCGCTGTTCTGCTGGCCCTCGCCGGCATCGCCGCGTTCGCCGTTCGCAAGCAGAACACCCGCTGATTAGCTAATAGAAATCCCAAACTTCAGGGTTGAGAATCCCGGAGGCCACTTGGTCTCCGGGATTTTTTTCATGCCCCCATAACATGCAATGCGATCGCAGCACGCTTGCGGCATTATGGGCAATGACTTGGCAATGACGCGAAATACGACCTACTTAATACTTATTGCAGCATATTGTCATCTCTTATATGCACCACACATTGTGCAATGAATGTTATACTGTCGTTGTTCATATAAGTAATGACCCGCTATAAAGGAGTGCAATATGCCGTCGTTGTTGCAGGGCTTTAATGAAATTACCACGGTTACACCGTCACTGAACATCAAGCTGACCGTCACCGATTCCGCGCTTCGTTTCAATAAGGAAACCGCCAAGGCGCTCAACTACCCGGCATATGTCAAGGTGCTGATCAACGATCGCAGCAAGCGTATCGCCATCACGCCGTGCGAAAAGGGCGATGCCAACGCCGTGCGTTTCTCCAAGGAAGCGGAAAAGCAGGTGCTGTCCATCACCGTCAAGACCCCGAAGGTTCTTGCCGCGGTGCAGCCGTATTTCCCGCTTGAGGAGGCTCCGGAAGGCGAAGTGAGCTACCAGTCCGTCAAGGGCAACTTCTACCAGCGCGAGAACGTGGTGATCTTCAACGTCGCCGACGCCGTCGCCGGTGTGATGAAGCATCGCGGTCGTCGCAAGGGCGCGACGGTTGCCGCCAAGGCTGAAGACGACGCCGAGTGACGCAGTGATTCTTGGTTGGCCGGTGTCCAAGCCGAGCCAATCATCATCGTGACGGCCGTTGGCATTCCATTGTCATGTCAGTGGAATACCAACGGCCGTTTACTTTTGCCATGTTCTCCGTCACAGGGCGCGGATGGGCCGTCACCGGGCGCGAACTTGGCGTTACTCGGCGCGAACGGACCGTCACAGGGCGCGAACACCGTCACTCGGCGCGGCCGCACCCCGTGACGCACTCCGAAAACCCTTGGAAAATAAGGCCTCCCAAGGGCCGTCACATGGAGCGATCGCACCCCGTGACGCACCCCGCTCCCCGTGACGGCCCATTCGCTCCACGTGACGACACAAATGTGATGTCAAGAGTGCCCCGCAACGCCCACAGCTGATTGCATCGCACTCAGCGGCGCCATAATGCATGGCGAATCCGCATCATACGGCGGCAAATCAACATTCGTCCACAGCCCATCTCGAAATTGTTCCGCATATGCAGCCGCGATACGCTCAGCTCATGAATCACAACACCAACGCCACCGAGTCCGCCGTTCCACGCGACTATCTGCTCAACTCCCTCATCCAGATCCAACGCGAAACCCTTGATGCCTGCGTACGGCATATGCAATCAGCAACGGTCATGCGCGATCTGGTGTACACCGGGTTCACCGCGCTCAAACTGTGCCGCATCGAACTGCCCCACTGTCCCAGACTGTCCGGCGCGGATTTCCATGTGCTGTACACCAATCGCAGCAAACGCCATGCACGCCGCAAGACGCGCTATCTGCATCTGCCCGAATCACTCACGCTGCAACAGCTCACGCTGCAACAGCTCACGCTGTCCCACGATGGGCAAACCATCACGTGCACGCACCCGCTGACGACGTGGGCGATCCTCTCCGCATTCCTATCCCAGATCGAAACCACGACTCTGCTCGATGCCATTCTGCGGGCAAGCGCAGCTCGCTACAGCTTCACCGGAGGCAGAATCCTGACGATTGCCGACGCCGCGCAATTTTTGGATGGCACAGGCGATTTTCCGGGCAAACGCAAATGCCAGGAAGCGCTATCGCTGATCGATAAACCGACCGATTCCGTCATGGAGTGCCGCACGCTGCTTTCG
Source organism: Bifidobacterium vespertilionis (assembly GCF_008698145.1). Classification (GTDB taxonomy): domain Bacteria; phylum Actinomycetota; class Actinomycetes; order Actinomycetales; family Bifidobacteriaceae; genus Bifidobacterium; species Bifidobacterium vespertilionis. The sequence goes on along the minus strand of NZ_RZNZ01000011.1, from coordinate 24,661 downwards.
CTGATGCGGCACGGCCTTGCCCGGCCAATCGTGCATTGGCAAATCTATCTGGAGGAGCTCCGGATGACCGTCACTGTGGACGCGGCATATCCGGAGCAGAAGGTGATCATCGAATATGACGGCGATGCCCATCGGCGCGACAAACGGCAATATCGTTGGGACGAACGCAAACGTCAGGCACTGCGCGCGGCCGGATACACGGTGATCGTGGTGTTCGCCGACGACATCCTGACTGACGATGGCCCCGCGAAGCTGGCCGAGCGAGTGGGACGTGCGCTCGGCTCGACCGTCTCCGGCATTCCGCTGCCCCGATACAGGTCGCTGTTGGGGGATGATAGGCGCAGGAAGGCGCGCGATCGTCAGAGGGCATACAGACGACGCCAGCGGGCGGTGGGGCGGAAGGTGTGAGAGGACGATATGTGGACTGGGCACGGGGAACAAAACCCTTGGCGGCGCCTCCATCCCATTCCTGAGTCGGCATCCTGAGCGATCCACCCGCTGTCATCCTGAGCAGATTGTCCTTTCATCCTGAGCGATCCACCCGCTGTCATCCTGAGCGTAGCCGAAGGATCCTTCGTCATTCCGCATTGGTTATTTGGGAGTATTAAGGATCCTTCGACTTCGCGCTACGCGCTTCGCTCAGGATGACAGGGGGAAGCTGCGCCCTGCGCTCGGTGACGCCCACGGGGGGAGGCTGCGCTGCGCTCAGGGTGACACCCACCCCGTCCAGAATGACGAACACGAAAGAGGCCGCCGACCCGGGAAATCCGAGCGGCGGCCTCCTAATGGGCAACCCTAGGGTTGGCGGTCAGGCTCACTGAACCTGGGCGCGGGCGATCTTGCCGGTGAAGGAGTTAGCCTCATCGGCGTCCTTCACGCCATCCTTGTTCCAGGAGAACATGGCGCGCAGCTTCGGGCCGACGGTCTCGATGCGCTCGTTGGAGTACTTCTCCTGCAGCTCCTTGAAGTGCGGGGCGCCGGCGTCCTGGTCATCGATGAACTCCTTGGCGAAGGAGCCGTCCTGGATGCGCTGGAGGTGGTACTCCATGCGCTTGCGGCAGTCCTCGTTGATGACGGTGTTGGTGTAGTCGCCGTACTGGGCGGTGTCGGAGCAGGACCAACGGGCCTTGTTGAGGCCGCCCTCGTTCATCAGGTCGACGAGCATCTTCAGCTCGTGGCAGACCTCGAAGTAGGCGATCTCCGGCTGGTAGCCGGCGTCGGTGAGGACCTCGAAGCCCATCTCGACGAGCTTGTTCACGCCGCCCATGAGGACGTTCTGCTCGCCGAAGAGATCGGTCTCGGTCTCCTCCTTGAAGGTGGTCTTGATGGCGCCGGCGCGCAGGGCGCCGAGGGCCTTGGCGTAGGCGAGGGTCAGATCCCAGCCGTCGCCGCGGGGATCCTGCTCCACGGCCACCACGACCGGGACGCCACGGCCGGCGGCGTACTCACGACGCACGATGTGGCCCGGGCCCTTCGGGGCGACCATGAACACCGGGTGGTCCTCGGACGGCTTGATGTAACCGTAGTGGATGTTGAAGCCATGCGCGAAGGCGACGGCCGCGCCCGGCTTGATGTTGGGCTCGATGTCGTTCTTCCAGATGTTGCGCTGGTACTGGTCGGGGGCGAGGATCATGATCACGTCGGCCTCGGCGGACGCCTCCGGCACGGACTTGACCTCGAGACCCTGCTCCTTGGCGAACTCCACGGACTTGGAGGTCGGACGCAGACCGACCACCACGTCAACGCCGGAATCGCGCAGGTTCAGCGCGTGAGCGTGACCCTGGGAACCGTAGCCGATGATCGCGACCTTCTTGCCTTCGAGCACGGAGAGATCGCCGTCGTTTTCATACCAGATCTGTGCAGCCATGTAAGCACTCCTTGTACTTGCGTACCTTCCGCGACACACGGTTCGCGCGGTCGGCACACGGTGTTGTTGTGGTTGCGCATTATGCAAGACGGATGCATGCCATTCTGCGCGTTGGGTGTCCGGGCGCTGGTGTCCGGACGTGCGTGCGTTGAGGATTGTGTCCTCGTGAACTGGATTCCATCCTACAGGTGAAAGCCCGAAAGCCCTCTTCGCGTCCATAACGTGAGCCATGTCACGTTGGCGTTTTTCCCCGATTATGGACACCGTCCCGAGATTCGGACCGAGATACGGGCCAGCGGGGGACGATTGTTGGAATCGGGGCCAATCAATCGGCCAATCAATCGATCCGAGGCCCGCAATGCAAAACCGCCGTCCCCGATCAACACCCAATAAGTCCTGTCCTCCAACCTCTTTTGATATTTTTGATATTTTTGATATTTTTGATTTGGCTTCATATCAACGCTTTGGAGGAGATAGTGCGTACACCAGCAAACCCGTTCAAGCCGACCGCCGGCGGTGAACCTCCCCTGCTCATCGGACGAGTCAAAGTCATTCGCGACTTCGAGAAAGGTCTCGACAACGGCGTAGGAGCGCCGGGACGCATCATGCTGATCACCGGGGCTCGTGGCACCGGCAAAACGGTCATGCTCACCGTATTCGGAGACAAAGCCCGAGCCAGAAAATGGGATGTCATCGAAGAAACCGCCTCGGAAGGCCTGTGCGACCGACTCGTCCTCGAATTGCGAAGCAAGGACCGCATGCTCGACAAGTTCTCCATCAAGCCGGCCGTCAGCTTCGCCGGCGCAAGCGTAAGTCTAGGCGAAGCGGAGCTGTCCCCCCAAACGCATGCCGGAAACCCTGCGTAAAGCCATGTCCGCACGGCTTGACTCACTCGCCAAGCATCACGCCGGGCTGCTGATCACCATAGATGAAACGCAAGCCGCGCAACGCTCCGATATGATTGCACTGGCCACGGCGATCCAGCATCAGATTCGCGAGCGTCGCGACATCGCCATCGCATTCGCTGGACTCCCCCAGATGATCTCCGACCTTTTCAACGACGAAGTCATCGCATTCCTTCGCCGAGCGAAGACCCATCTACTGACCGATGTGCCGGTCAGCGACGTACAGGACGCGTTCAGCGCAACCTTCCGAAACGCCGGCATGGAAATCAACGACGGACAACTCCGCACCGCCGCCGAGGCGACATGCGGATACCCCTACATGATCCAGCTGGTTGGATACCACATCTGGGACGCAGCCGACATGCGAAACTCGGACGTCATCACTGACGGCGATGTCGCCAACGGTCTCTCCGAAGCGCGAATCGATCTCGGCAACGCCGTATGCGTTCCCGAATTGCACGGACTCTCACGCAATGACCGAGCGTATCTGGAAGCGATGGCGGCATCCGACGGCCCATCCTCCACCAGCGATATCGCCCGCCGCATGGGCAAGACCAACAACTACGCCGCCACATACCGCAAGCGTCTGCTCGACGCCTATGTCATCCGCGAAACCGAACGTGGCGAAGTCGATTTCGCCGTGCCGTTCCTGCGTGAATACCTGCGCCGCCGACAGCAGCACTGACCCGGCTCATTCTCGGTTTGCGGAGATTGGTCTGCGAAGACGCGAAAGGCCGCCAAACCGATAGGGATCGGAATGGCGGCCTTTGTCATACGACTTCAGTCGCGTTTAGGCGACGCTCATGCGGCCAAGCTGAGGGCCGCGCCGGGCTCACTGAACCTGATGAGCGACGATGCCGCCCGCAGGATCGTTTTCCTTTGAATCGCGGCAAGGTGTCAGTGAAACGAGTCAGCCCCCGGTGGATCTCCTCCGCGTTGCGCCCTTGCAACAGCACCGCTTGCCGCGTCATCACGGTGATAATGACATCGCCGAGAACGACCAGCGATTCGAGCGGGAGAAGGCCGTGCCGGTGTGCGGGAAAAAGGGAAAACGCACACCGGCACGGCCATGAATAAGGAGAAGGACAAGCAGAAGACCGGAATCAACCGATCATGACATCAAAGTCAAAAGTCACCAACAAGTCGAGTCAACGACAGGTCAGCGGTCAACGGCCCTCCTTTGATGCGACGGCAATGGACAACGACGGGTCGGCCAACGGGATCATCATCGACTGGGTGGCGTGGTACAGGTCGGACTTGCCCGGCCAGACGGTGCCGATCGGCTGGTTGTTGCGGTCAAGCTGATGGAACCAGGAACCGTTGACGTGGTCGATGACGCAATCGTCGGCGTACTTGAGGAAGGTCGAGTACAGGTCGGCGTATTCCGTCTTGCCGGTCACGCATGCCAGCACAGAGGACGTGTTGATCGCTTCGGCGAGCGTCCAGTGCATACGGTCATGCACGACGGGCACGCCGTTCCAGTCGGTGGTGTAGACGATGCCGGGCGCGCCGTCAGCGTCCCAACCATCGGCCACGGCGCGACGGAACAGGTGCTCGGCGACGTCGATCAGCTGCGTCTTCTTCGACTCGGCAAGGCCGGGGGCGCTCAGCGCGTACTGGGTGATGAGTCGCGCCCATTCGATGCCGTGACCCGGGGTGGCGCCGTACGGCTTGAACTGGTCGTCCTTCTTGTCGGAGTTGCATTCGAGGTCCAGCGACCAGTCCTCATGGAAGTGTTCGGGGATGCGCCATTCGTTGTTTTCTGCCCAGCCGATGACGTGGTCGATGATGCGACCGGCGCGCGTGCGCCACGTTTCGTCGCCGGTGACATCGGACACGGCGAGGAACGCTTCGACCGAGTGCATGTTGGCGTTGAGTCCGCGGTACGGGTCGAGTTCTGTGAAGTCCTCGTTCCATGTGTCGACGGACAGGCCGATTTCGTCGTCCCAGAATCGCTTGAGGAAGACCTGTTGCGCATCGGCGAGCAGTTCGGCGGCGCCAGGGCGGCCGAGCAGCGTGGCAGAGGATGCGGCAAGCAGTACGAAGGCGTGCGCGTAGCACTGCTTGGTGCCGATGTGGCAGCCTTCCGGGGTGACGGCCGCGTACCAGCCGCCGTTGGCGCTGTCATGGAGTTCGCCCGTGAGGCCCTTCAGTCCGGCGTCCACGAGCGCCTCGGCGCCGTCGTGCCCGGTGAACGCGGCGAGCGAGTAGACGTGGGTCATGCGGCAGGTGATCCACGTTTCGCGATTACGGTCCTTCCACGGAGTGCCGTCGTCCCCCAGCCAATACGAACCGCCGGTCGGGGCGGGGAACGCGTGGCCGAAAGCCATCAGGGAGTCACGCTGCCCATTGAGCCACGTCTTGTTTTCCGGAGTTCCGAGCTCATATCGGGATTGAGTTCCCATTGTTTTTTCCTTTCGCCAGATTTCCCGAATGGCGTTGCCACCGCTTCCGCACATGCAAGGCGGTGTCCACCACGGCTATTTATCGGTTAAGCTCCTGGCACAGGGCGGCACCATAGAGGCTGGCAGCCAACGCCACACCTACCACCACCGCGACCATGCCGAGCACGCTGGCCGGGAACGTGGGGATGGCGGGCGAAATGGTAAGCCCCGCAACGGTGAGAAGAATTCCCAGCATGAAGAAGACGATCGAATCCACAGTCGTCTTGGACGACATGCGGGCAGAAACGAAGTTAGACATAAGAGGCTCCTTTGATTCTTGGTTGCTAAGCGTCGTCGTCGGTAACTGAACCGCTTAAGTAAAGTATATGGCAAAGAAAGTGCGACACGCCAAAGAAATCCTAGAATCGCAACAAGTTCGTGCTGACTACGCATCTGAAGAGGCACATTTTCAATGAACCGATAAAGTCGTCAAGTCGCCAAACAGACAGAACCGTCAAACCGTCAAACAGTCAGACCGCAGTCCATCGACACCCGAACCAGCCCAAGCAGTCGCCCCGCCACCACTACGCTACTTGCGCAGACACAACCACAGGCCCGGTAGAAGCCCTCTTCACCAGACGGTACGGCGGCTCTGGCTCATCGCCGACGGTCTCCCCGTCGATCATGTGCAACAGCATCTCCCCCGCTTTCAGTCCGAGCGCCCGGACATCGCGGTGCAGGGCAGTGAGCGTGGGCGTGGCCGAAACGCATGCGGCGGAATCATCCCAGGCCACAATGGAAAGATCCTCCGGCACCGAAATTCCACGGGCCAAGGCCGCATGCAGCGCGCCGACCGCCGTAGTATCCGTATCGCATATGATCGCAGTGGGACGGTGTCCGAAGTCCAGAATCGCGTTGCACAGCCGCTCGCCGGTTTCAGCCATGTACTTGCCATGCAGGGTGGTGCAGCGCATGCCCAGTTTGGAACATTCGTCGGCGGTGGCGTTGTCGCGCGCCAACGTGTGCACGTATTCCTCGGGGCCGGCGATGCGCGCGATGTTGCGATGGCCCAAGCCGTGCAGGTATCGGACGACCATGCGCGCGCCTTCGTCGTCGGAACTGTAGAGCGTGGGCAGCCCGCTGGTGATCTCACGCTGGGAGATGAACAGGGCCTTGGCTTCGGGGTGTTCACGGAACAGCGCCAGTCGCGGGTCTCCAAGTTCGACGCCCAAGATGAGATGCGCGTCCACCTTGCCGGAGGCGATCCAATCCTCGTAGATGCGGCAGGCAGCCGCGGCGCCGCCCGCGGTCATGCGCAGCACGATGGAATAGTCGCGCGGGTCCACGGCCTTGCTCAAGCCGGCGAGGCAGTCCATGGCGAACAGGCCCGAGCCGAAACCCTCGGCATCAGCCACCATCAGCACCACGCCAATGGACCTGGTGCAGGCATCGGAAAGGGACTTCGCGGCACTGTTCGGCTTCCACCCCATGGAACGCGCCAATTTGAGTACCTTGGCACGGGTCTCCTCGGAGACGCCGGCCTTGCCATTCAGCGCGTACGACACCGCGCTTTTCGATACGCCGGAGGCCTTCGCCACGTCAGCGATGGTGATGGTGCCTTTCGCCATGGTTCTCCACTTTCCTCATACATCGTGGCCCTGCCACGTATCACACCGGTTCGCATGATTCATTCGAACCGACTGCGCGCGATTCACGCGCGATCAGGCGGGGCGCATCCATCCCGGCATATTCCCGTTCAGGTACGCGGTACGGGTTCCATGCCGCGGCACTGAACCCGTACAGTCGTTCCCCATACTAGTCTTACGCCATCCATGCGGCGCATCACACGCCCACTGCGACACCCAGACCGAGGCCGCAGGCGTTCAGCTCCGTCACGCCACAGCCCAGTCTCGATTGAGATCGTTGGCCGAACGCAGCACGTTGGCCGCCGTGAACGCCTGCGGATCGTCGACGCCGTCCGAGGCGATATGCCAGACGACCGTCTCGCCGGGCAGCAGCGTCACCAGTCCGCCGTCGATCGACGCGGCCGCATCGACCTTGTCGACCATGCAGAACACGTCGCGGGCGTAGGCGTGCGCCGTCACCTTCAGCGTGTATCCCTCGTCGACGGCCTCGACCGTCGCCGTGAACGGCGCACGGTCGAGCTTCTGTTCGATGACTTCGGCCGGATTGTGGATGACGCGGGCGAAGCCGTCATCACCGGCGGGCGTCGCGATGAGGATCTCATCCGTCGCGTCGCGGAACGCGGCGACGGACGCGTCGAGCGTCAGCGTGACCGATGACGTCGCCTCCAACATGACATCGTCGAAGGTCTGCGAGGCGAGCGTCTCGCCGGCGAGCGTGCGGCGCTCGACCGTCCACGAGCCATGCCACGGCGAGCAAGTGTCGTTGACGACGACGAGCGCGAGCGTGTCCGGATTGACCTTCTTGCCTTCCCAGCTCAGATCGGCCTGCGCCCGGGCGGAGACACGCGGCTGGATCGTGGCGAAGCGCGGCGCGAAGAAGTCGCGCGAGGCGTACCACAGCGGCTTGCGGTGACCGTTGTAGTCGACGGCCGCCCAGGAGACGACCGGCCAGTCGTCGTTGATCTGCCAGATCAGCGCGCCGGCGTTCACCGGTTCCAACGAGCGCATGTGCTCGACGCCGAAGCGGATGGCCTGCGCCTGCTGCAGCTGGCATGCCCAATGCCAGTCCTCGATGTCGTTCCAACGGTCGGTGGGGATGAGCCAGTCACGCGTGCCGTCAGCGTTATAGCTCACGTCGTCGAAGCGGCCGGGGGTCAGATGCGAGCGCATGCCGCGGGCGAGTTTGACGTTGCCTCCGGACGCTTTCTGGTGGACGAGCATCTGCGTACCGAACGGGTCGAGCTTCTCGTCGTGGACCACGCTGGTGAGCGTGCTCCAGGCGGGCGGCGCCTGATAGCCGAATTCGTCGGCGAAGCGCGGCGTGTAGTCGAGGTATTTGCGGTAGTCCTGACGGTTCCACACGTCCCAGATGTGCATGGTGCCGTCCACGTCCTTGTTGGCGTCGGTGAACGGGGTGAAGCTCATCGGGGAGCTCGGCAGGTACACGTGGACCGGGTCGAGTTCGGCGAGCAACGCGGGGAACAATTCGGAGTAGTAGTAGTCGCCCCAGCCCTTTTCGCCGTAGCCGTGCTCGTTGGCGGGCAGGTCGTCGGCGCGCAGGGCCTGCTTGAAGCCCCACCATTCACTGTAGGCCACGTAGTTCTCATTGGAGCCGTTCCACACGGTCAGACTGGCGTGGGAGCTCAGGCGCGCGATCTGTTCGCGGGCTTCGGCTTCCACTTCGGCCTTCGTTTCGGCGTCTTCCGGGTAGGCGGCGCAGGCGAGCATGAAGTCCTGCCAGACCATGATGCCTTCGCGGTCGCACATGTCGTAGAATTCGTCGGCTTCATAGATGCCGCCGCCCCACACGCGCACCATGTTCGAATTCGATTCGACGAGGTCGGTGATGCCGCGGCGGTAGCGCGCGTCATCCACCTGCGAGGGAAACGCGGAGTCGGGGATCCAGTTGTAACCGCGCGCGTGCACCGGCACGTCGTTGACGGTGATCCGGAACGGGCGTCCGGTCATGTCGGCGCGGGTGTCGACGGCGAGGGTGCGGAAGCCGACGTGGCCGCGCCACTTGGCTTCCGTGGCGATGCCGCCAACTGCCACGTGCACGTCATACAGCGGCTGCTCACCGTAGCCGCGCGGCCACCAGCGTCGCACTTCGGGGATTTCGACGGTGAGCACGGCCTCGTCGCGTCCTTCCTCGACGACGCCGGCCACTTCGAGGTTGACGTCGTAGCCGCCGACGGTGACGGTCACGGGCAGCGCGCCGCTGCCGTCGCCGGTCACGCCGTTGAGGTCCAGCGCGTCGGCCACGGTCATCACGCGGCCGCGTCCGGCGCGTTCGACCTCGACGTGAACGTCGAGCACGCCGGTGCCATCCGGACGGACGTCGACAAGCGGGCGGACGGAGGCGATGCGCGCGCCGCTCCACGAGTCGATGCCGATCGGACGCCAGATGCCGGCATTGGCGACGTCGATGCCCCAGTCCCAACCGAAGGAGTAGCTGGGCTTGCGGATCTGGTTGAACGCGTGGTGTTCGGTATGCGGGTAGTAGCCGCGACGGCGTTCGGCGTCGTCGGAGCTTGCCACGGGCGACAGGAACGTGACGCTCAGACGGTTGGCCCCGTCGCGCAGGTACGGGCGCGCGTCCCAACGGTATGTGCGGTGGAAGTTGCGCGTTTCGCCGACGATGATGCCGTTGAGCGCGACGTACGCGACGGTGTCGAGCCCGTAGGCGACGATGTCGTGGCGCGTGTTGCCGTCACCGTGCCAATCGAATTCACAGGTGAATCGCCAGACGATGTCGCCGATCCACTGTTGGCGGTTCTCGTTGTCGCCGTCGAAGGGGTCGCCGATGAGTCCGGCGCGGAACAGGTCGACGGTCGCTTCGCCCGGCACGGTCGCGGGGATGCCTGCGGCGAGACGTTCGCGCAGTTCCTCCGGCGCGAGTTCGGGGTTGAGCGCGGTGAGCGTCCATCCGCTTTCAAGTGCGGAGAACGTGCGCGGGGTGGTGATGGTCGTCATGGTGTTCCTTGCGATGATGATGACGGTTTGCGGTTGTCAGTGGGCGGCGCGGGCGACGGCGAGCTCCTTGAGGCGGCGCTCCGGGTCGGGCGCGGCGCCGATGAGGGTCTTCGTATAGTCGCTCTTCGGATTGAGGATCACGTCATCGGCGGGGCCGCGTTCCACGATTTCGCCGCGGCACATCACCATGATCTCGTCGGAGAAGTGGCGTGCGGTGGCCATGTCGTGCGTGATGTACAGCACGCCGAGGTTTTCCTCGCGCTGGAGTCGGGCGAGCAGGTTGAGCACACCGAGTCGGATGGACACGTCGAGCGCGGAGACCGGCTCGTCCGCGATGAGGATGCTCGGCTCCGGGGCGAGCGCGCGGGCGATGGCGACGCGCTGGCGCTGGCCGCCGGACAGTTCGCTGGGCAGGCGCTTGGCGAAGTCCTCGCCGGGGGTGAGACGCACACGGTCGAGCAGTTCGATAACGCGCTTGTGCACTTCCTCGTTGCTCATGCCCGGGTGATGTAGCTTCATCGGTCTGGCGATATGGTGCTCCACGGTGTGGAACGGATTGAGCGAGGCGTACGGGTCCTGGAAGACCATCTGCACGGTTTTGCGGAAGATGTGGTCCGCTTTGCGGCCATGATGGTCGACCGGCTTGCCGTCGATGAGGATCTGGCCTTCGGTGGGGGTCTCGAGGCCGAGGATCATCTTCGCGATCGTGGACTTGCCGGAGCCGGACTGACCGACCAGGGCCACGGTCTTGCCGGATTCGAGCGTGAAGTTCGCGTGGCTTACTGCCGTGAACTTCGTGGTCTTGAGGCCGGAGCGCAGGTCGAACTGCTTGGTGACATCCTTGAGTTGCAGCGTGGTCATGATGCTCACTCCTTGGTGGCGAACGGCGAGGCGCCTTCGGCGAGGTCCTCGGAACCGGTGCGGATGAACGAACCTCGGTCTCCGGTCAGGGAGGGGAAGCTGGAGAGCAGCTTGGCGGTGTATTCCTGCTGCGGGTTGGTGTACAGGCTCATCGCGTCGTTCAGTTCGATGATCTCGCCCTTGCGCATCACGGCGATGCGGTCGGAGATCTCCAGCAGCAGCGGCAGGTCGTGGGTGATGAAGATCACCGCGAAGCCGAACTCGTCCTTGAGACGCGTGATCTCGCGCAGGATCTCGCGCTGGACCACGACGTCGAGGGCGGTGGTGGGTTCGTCCATGATCATGACCTGCGGGTCGAGGGCCATGGCCATCGCGATCATCACGCGCTGGCGCATGCCGCCGGACAGCTCGTGCGGGTAGGCGTTGAGGCGGTTGCGGTCCACGCCGACGCGCTCCAGCAGTTCGCCGCACTTGTCGAGGCGTTCCTTCTTGCTCATTTCCGGGCGGTGGGTGGTGAACACGTCGCCCAGCTGATCCTTGATCTTCTTGACCGGGTTGAGCGAGTTCATCGCGCCCTGGAAGACCATGGAGATCTTCTCCCAGCGGAACATGCGCAGGTCGTCGCCTTCGAGGGCTCGCACGTCGATCGGGTAGCCTTCACGGGAGTTGAAGACCACACGGCCGGAGGTGATGACCGCCGGCGGCTTCAGGAGCCGGTTGACGCCGTAGGCGAGCGTGGACTTGCCGCAGCCGGATTCGCCGGCGAGGCCGAGGACCTCGCCGCGGCCGAGCTTCAGGTTCACGTGCTTGACGGCCTGCACGGTTTTCTCGGCGCGGTATTCGACGCAGAAGTCGTCGATCTCAAGCACCGGGTCCGTTTCGTAGACGGGCGGGATGACGTTGGTCTTGATCTCAGTCGTCTCGGTCATGATGCCACGGCCTCCTTCGTACCGTTAATGACGTTGCCGTTGACGCTGGCAACCGGGGTGAACGCGGCGTCGGTCTTGGCCTTGCCGGCCTTCTCCTCGAGCTTCCACTTCTTGATCTGGCTGCGGGTCGCAGCCTTGAGCTTCGGGTTGACGATCTCATCGACCGAGAAGTTGATGAGCGCGAGGGCCGCGCCGAACAGGGCGATGCACAGTCCCGGCGGGATGAACCACCACCATGCGCCGAGGATCAGAGCCATGCCGTTCTGCGCGTAGTAGAGCATCGTGCCCCAGGTGTAGGAGTCGGTGGCGCCGAGGCCGAGGTAGGACAGACCGGCCTCACCGAGGATGGCGGCGATGACGGCGCTCATGGCCTGGGAGGCGAGCAGCGGGATGAGGTTCGGGAAGATCTCGACGAACAGGATGCGCCACGGCTTCTCGCCGGCGACGCGTGCGGCGAGTACGTAGTCGCGGGAGCGGACGGACATCGTGTAGCCGCGCAGCACTCGGGCGGGTCCGGCCCAGGAGGTCAGGGCGAGCACGCCGGCGACGAGCACGGACGACTTGGAGGGCATGTAGCTGGCGATGACGATCATCAGCGGCAGGCCCGGGATGACGAGCATCACGTTGGACAGGAGGGAGAACGCCTCGTCGGTGGCGCCGCCCACGTAGGCGCCGAGGATGCCGAAGAAGCTGGAGAGGGCCACGGCGAGCACGCCGACGGTCAGTCCGATGAACAGGGAGCCACGGCAGGCGTAGGCGAGCTGGGCGAACACGTCCTGTCCGGTCTGCGTGGTGCCGAGCCAGTGTTCGGCGCTAGGGCCGGTCATGCCGATGTCGCTGACCTTGTTCGGGTCGTCCACGAAGAACGGCACGAAGATGGCGAACGCGGCGATGATGGCGACGATCGTCAGGCCGACGGCCAGTTTCGGCGTCATCGGGGGAAGCATGGAGTCGGCGCGGGATTTGCGAGCCTTACCGGCTTTGGTGGTTGTTGCAGCCATTGTCTTTCAGTCCTTTCCTCAGCCCTGGGCCCGGGTGCGCGGGTCGATGAAGCCGTAGATCAGGTCCATGAACAGGTTCGCGCCGAGCACGGAGACCGTGATGATCATGAAGATGCCCTGCATGAGCGCGTAGTCGTTGTTCTGCACGGCGGTCAGCAGCGCGAAGCCGATGCCCGGATAGGAGAACACGGATTCGGCGACGATCGAGCCCGCGACGACGAAGCCGAGGGAGATCGCGAAGCCGGAGATGGACGGCAGGATGGCGTTGCGCGCCGCGTAGGAGGTCATGATCTTGAACCGGGACAGGCCCTTGGCCTCGGCGGTCAGGATGTAGTCCTCGGAGAGGGTGGCGACCATCATGTTGCGCATGCCGAGCATCCAGCCGCCCACGGAGGACAGCACGATGGTGATGGCCGGCAGTGTGCCGTATTTGATGACCGAGCCGATGAACTCCCAGCTCCAGCCGGGAGTGACGCTCCACACGTCGTAGCCGCCGAACAGCGGGAAGATCGGGTTGAGCAGGCCGAAGAAGTACAGGAGGATCAACGCGAGCCAGAAGTACGGGATCGACTGCAACAGCGTGGTCACCGGGATGAGGTTGTCGATCCAAGAGCCGCGTTTCCAGCCGGCGAGCGTGCCAAGCAGCGTGCCGATGAGGAAGGCGAGGATGGTGGAGATACCGACCAGGCCGACGGTCCACGGCAGGGTGCTGCCGATCACGGAGGAGACGGAGTTCGGGAAGTAGGTGACGGAGACGCCCAGATCGCCGCGGAAGATGTTGCCGAAGTAGTTGAGGTACTGCTGCCACATCGGCACCGAGGAGTCGGAGCCGAGCATGAGCTCAATAGCGTGGCGGGTGGCCGGGGTGACCTGGCCCTTCTGCGCGAGCTTGGAGATCATCTGGTCGACCGGGTTGCCGGGCATGATGCGCGGCAGGAAGAAGTTGAGCGTCAGTGCCGCCCACAGGGCCACTAAGTAGAAGCCCAGTTTTCTCAGGACATATTTCATGATTGGCTCCTTACTGCCGTCACTGCTTCGGTTCGAGATGCTGCAGGATGATGCCCATGTCCCACGCCTTCCAAGCTGCGGGCAGCGCGTACATGTTGTCCTCGGTGGGCCAGCCGGTCACCTTGGAGTCGTTGAATTCGGTGAGCATCGAGTTGATGTAGACCGGGATGTAGGGCACGTCGTTCGCGATCTCCTTCTGCACGATCGCATACTGCGCCTTGCGCTCGGCCTCGTCCTCCGTGCCGGCGGCGGCCTCGATGGCATCGTCGACCTTCGGGTTCGAGTAGCGGGCGTAGTTCTGGCCGCCAGATGTCTCACCCACCTTGGCCATCTGCAGGGAGCTGTAGCGCGGGTTGTACGTGTAGTACGGGTCGGCGGTGACACCCAAGCCCAGCGAGTCAAGGGAGAGCTGGTAGTTGCCCTTCTGCTCGTTTTCGTTCCACTGGTTCCATGCCATCTGCGTGGAGATGATCTCGATACCCAGCGGCTTCATCTGCTGCTTCAACGTGTCGTTGATCAGAATGTAGTCGGACCAGCCGGCCACGGTCTGGATGGTCATGCTGAGCTTGACTCCATCCTTGTAGCGGTAGCCGTCGTCACCCATCTTCCAGCCGGCGTCCTCGAGGATCTGCTTGGCCTTCTCCTGGTCCTCGGTCTCCGGCGTGGTGACGAGGTTCTTGTCGGTGATCCATTTGCGGTCTCGGTCCGGCATGAGCATCGTCGGCGAGCCGATGGCGCCCGCGCCGGCGCCGGCGAGCTTGTTGAGCTGCGTGCGGTTCATGCCGTAGTACATGGCCTGGCGCACGGCCGTGTCGGTCTGCGGGCCCTTGCATCCGGCTTCGGTGTTCGAGCAGGTCATGACCACGGTGGTCAGTCGCGGCGTGTTCACGGCCGAGATGCGCGGGTAGTTCTTGAGCAGCGTCTGGTAGCTGGGGATGTAGGCGCTCATCCAGTCGACCTGTCCGGCCATCAGCGTGCTGGTGGCGGCGGAGGCGTCGTTCAGGGCGATGTAGCGCACACCGTCGATCTTCGGAGCGCCGTTCCAGTAGTCCTTGAACGCGGAGAAGCTGTAGGACTGGTTGGTGAACCTGCTGAGCTTGAACGCGCCTGTACCGATCGGGTTGGCGTTCGTGTAGTTCATCGGGTCCTTGACGTTCTTCCAAATATGCTCGGGCACGATGGCCTGACCGCCGAGGATGCCGCCTTCCTGCATGTAGGCGCCCTTGAATGGCTCGTCAAACGGCGTGCCATCGGCGTTCTTGGTCGGGAAGATGAGCTTGACGTGGTTCTCGTCGATGAGCTTGGCCGTGCAGGCAGTGCCGTTGGTGTTCAGCGCCGGGGTGTCGTGAATCAGGTTGAACGTGAACGCCACGTCCGCGGCGGAGAAAGGCTCGCCATCCTGCCACTTGACGCCTTCACGGGTGGTGATGGTCAGTTCGGAGCCGTCCTCGTTCCACTCGTAGCCGGTGGCGAGCATCGGGGTCGGATCCTCGTCGGTGGCCAGATTATACCAGTAAAGCGTCTCGTAGATCACACCCAGGGTGGGGCCGAGTGCGGTGGGCGAGAACGGGTTGAAGTTCTCGTTGAACGTACCCGTCGTGCCGTTGAAGATGCTGACCACCGTGCCGTCCTGTGCGGTGCTTGACGAGGTCCCGCCACAGGCCGCGACGGACATCAGGGAGGCAAGCGCGGCCACCGCGGCGATTGTTCGGCGCAGGGCTTTCCTCACTTTCGACGTCATCGTCAATCCTTTCGATTGGTTGGTTCTCTCTATGCCGGCGACCTCGCCGGTTTCTCTTGCCGATTATATAACTTAACCGGTTGAGTTGCCCTCACTATAACTCAACCGGTTAAGTTTCGCCACTCGGCGTGTCGTCCGTCGCACAGCCCCGGACCGCTCGTCCGCGGTGCCTCTCAGGAATCCCGCAAGGAATCGCTACGCCTGCGGGATGGCTCGGTCGGCGATGAGCTTCCTATACCACTTGAAGCTGTCCTTCGGGGTGCGCTCCAGCGTCTCGTAGTCCATGTAGACGATGCCGAAACGCTTGGTGTAGCCGAACGCCCATTCGAAGTTGTCAAGCAGCGACCACACGAAATAGCCGCGCAGATCAACGCCAGCGTCCATCGCACGGCCGGCGGCCTCGAAGTGACGGCGCAGGTAGTCAATGCGGTCGGGGTCGTGCACGGCCTTGACCGTCTCGTCAGTGGAGGGATCGACTTCGGAAACCAGACGGTCGTCGCAGGCCATGCCGTTTTCGGTGACCATCAGCGGCATCTCCGGGTAGTCGTTGTGCACGCGCACCAGCAGGTCGTACAGTCCGTCCGGGTCGATGTTCCAGCCCATCGCGGTGTGCGGCCCCTCGGTCGGCAGCCAATCCACATCGCTGGCGCCCGGCGCGGTGGATGCGGCAGTGGATTGCGGGAATTGCGGCCGGTCGCTCATCGCGAGCAGCGAGGTGCTGTAGTAGTTGACGCCGAGCACGTCGATCGGCTGGTGGATCTGCTCCAGATCGCCGTCCTTGACGAACTCCCAATCGCAGATGCCCTTGGTGATGGCGAACAGTTCGTCCGGGTAGTAGCCGCGCAGCATCGGGTCGAGCCACACGCGGTTGGCGATGAGGTCAAGACGGTGCACGGCGTCGGCGTCGCCGCGGTTGAGCTGGAGGTTGCACGTGACCGACACGTCCGAACGGTCGCCGACTTCGGCGCGTACGGCCTGCGCCATCAAGCCGTGCGCGAGGTTGAGGTGGTGCACGGCGGGGAAGGCACCCGGACCGAGCCCCAGGCCGGGCGCGTGCTCGGTGGCGCCGTAGCTCAGGTAGGAGGAGCACCACGGCTCGTTCAGCGTGGTGTAGGTCCGCACGCGGTCGCCCAGACGATGGGCCACGACACCGGCGTAATCGGCGAGCTTATAGGCGGTGGAACGGTTCAGCCACCCGCCTTTGTCGCCCAGATACTGCGGCTGATCCCAATGGTAGAGCGTCACCGTGGGTTCGATGCCCCTGACAAGCAGCTCGTCAACGATTCGCTCGTAGAAGTCGAGGCCCTCTTCGTTCACCGGACCGTCCTCGGCGGGCAGTACGCGCGGCATGGCCACCGAGAAGCGGTAGGAGTTGACGCCGAGGTCGGCGAGCAGGGCGATGTCCTCGCGCCAGCGATGGTAGGAGTCACAGGCCACGTCGCCGGTATCGCCGTTGACCGTCTTTCCGGGAGTGTGCGAGAACGTGTCCCAGATGGAAGGGGTGCGCCCGCCTTCCTTTGCGGCGCCTTCGATCTGGTAGGAGGCGGTGGCCGTGCCGAATCGGAATCCTTCAGGGAATCGCATGATTGCCATGTCCTTTCTTGGGGTTATGCGTCGTCGATGCCTTCAT
This sequence comes from Bifidobacterium vespertilionis, assembly GCF_008698145.1. Taxonomy (GTDB): domain Bacteria; phylum Actinomycetota; class Actinomycetes; order Actinomycetales; family Bifidobacteriaceae; genus Bifidobacterium; species Bifidobacterium vespertilionis. The sequence goes on along the minus strand of NZ_RZNZ01000011.1, from coordinate 7,716 downwards.
CGGCCCGACGTCAGGTGCGTATGTGATTGCTGCGGTAACGGCCGGGTGTCGGCCCGTCCGGCAGTAGTGTATCATAAAATACATGAACCGGTTAAGTCATTGCGGTCGCAAGCGTTTCGCACCCACGCCGCATCGAGGGAACCGGAAAAAGACCTAGAACAACATCGGTTCAATCAACGAGGAGCCACGAATCGCCATGTCACACCTGCCAGACACGACCGCTTTTACGGACGTTCCCATTCCCGCCGATGCGGACGTCACGCGGGACGGCGACCGCACCATCATCAGCCCTGATCATCCGGCGTTGCGAGCCATGGGCCGCATCGACCTGACCGACCCGACCCGACCGGTGTGGGTGTACCCCTACACGCAGGTCTCCTTCCGCTTCACCGGAACCTCGCTCAGCGTCACTGTCGTCAACCACTGGAACTACGGAGACACGAAACTCGGCGTCGTCATCGACGGAGCGCAAACCGCCGTACGCATCCCCTCTGGCTTCACCGGCGCGAACGACATGCCCAACAGCAGCACCAGCGAAGGCACGGCCGCGGCGCCGGCTACCGCAGTCGAGGCCGACGACGCCGCGCAAGCGGACGTCGCGGCCGATACAGGCGGCGTCGCGCCGACGTATGGACCGGTTACAGTGACTCTGGCGGACCGGCTGCCGGACATCGAACACGAGGTGACGCTGTTCAAACGACAGGACGGACAGCACTATCTCGAAGTACTCGGCTACGGGCTGGACGCGGGCGCAACCATCCTGCCGCCGGCGACACCCGAACCGACGCGACGCATCGAAGTGTTCGGCGACTCCGTGTCCTGCGGCGAGCGCAACGAGGCGTCCCTGTACGTCGGCAGGCTCGACCCGGCCGCGGACCTGAGCGGATACAGCAACGCGTGGTACTCGTACGCGGCCATCACCGCGCGCAACCTCGGCGCGGAACTGCACGACACTTCGCAGGGCGGCATCTCACTGCTTGACGGCATCGGCTGGTTCGCGGGCCCCGACTACGTGGGCCAGGAAAGCGCGTGGGACTGCATCCAGTACAACCCCGTGCTCGGCGAATCGAAGCCGTGGGACTTCTCCCGGTACACGCCGCACGTCGTGGTCGTCGCGATCGGGCAGAACGACGCGCACCCCGACGATTTCATGGCCTCCGATTACGACGGCGAGCGAGCGCGGCATTGGCGCACGCGCTACGTCGACTTCCTCAAGTCGCTGCACGCGCGTTACCCGAAGGCCGTCATCGTGTGCCTCACCACGGTGCTGCAGCATGATCCGGCGTGGGATCGCGCCATCGACGAGGCGGTGCGCGCGTTCAACGCTGCGCCGGACGCGCCGGCCAGCGCGGCGTATGGCAAGTTCGCGACCGGAGACGCGGCGGACGGTGTACACGACGCCGTCGCCCCCGCCGTCGCCCACCACTTCCTGTTCACTCGCAACGGTTCGGCCACGCCGGGCCACCCGCGCGTCGCCGAGCATAAGGAGATGGCACGCGAATTGACTACGTTCATCGAATCCCTCGGCGAGGACGTGTGGCAGTCCTGAACGACGCCGACAACATACGACACCCGACCAATCAACCAACCAACACCCTACCCATCCTCCAAGGATTATCATGACCGAAACAACTGCTCTGGTCACCGGACCTGCGCCCGGCGCCAATCTTTCCGGATTGAACGATCACAGCGACGCGGCGGACGACGCGAAACCGCTGGGCACGGACGCATTGCGCGCCGCTGCCATCTTCTCGCATGACATGGTGCTGCAACGACGACGGCCGATCCCCGTATTCGGCACCGGCAAGCCCGGCATCGACGTGCGTGTGCGGCTGATCGCGGAGGAATCGGGCGAGGCGGCGGCAACTGACGTTTCCGGGACGTCGGTGACCGTTGCCGGGACGGCCGCCGACGCCGATGCGCACGGCGACTGGCTGGCGCTGCTTCCCGCGATGGAGGCGGGCGGGCCATACCGGCTGGAAATCACCTCGTCGGGCGCGGACGTGACGCTCGTCTACCGTCGCGTGGTCGTGGGCGAAGTGTGGCTCGCCGGCGGACAAAGCAATATGGAGCTCGAACTGCACTCCAGCGCAGGCGCGGACGCGGCCATCGCCGTGAGCGCCGACCCGCTGCTGCGCTTCTACAACACACCGAAAACCGGTGCCGTCAGCGAGGAACTCGAGCGTCACGCCCGCTGGCAGGTCGCCGGACCGGACACCAGCGGGTCGATGTCCGCGATCGGCTACTACTTCGCGCGGAAGCTGCGCGCCGAACTCGGCCCAAACGTGCCTGTGGGCATTGTGGACTGCTATATCGGCGGTACATCGATCACGGCGTGGATGAGTCGGGCGAGTGTGGAGCGGTGTAAAGCAGGGCGCGACTATCTGGAACGCTTCGACGCGGCGATCGCAGGCAAAACGGACGAGCAGTTCAAAGCCGAAACCGAAGCGTGGCAGACGAAATTCGACCAGTGGAACCACGACATCGACACGGCGCGCAAGGCGGACCCGGATGTGGCGTGGGAGAAGCTGACCGCGCAGTACGGTGAATGCCCGTGGCCGCCGCCGGAAACGCCGACCTCGCAGTGGCGCCCGACCGGCGCGTACGGCACGATGGTCGAGCGGGTCGCGCCGTACGGCATCGCGGGATTCCTGTGGTACCAGGGCGAATCGGATGAAGGTTGTCCTGAAAGCTACCGTCATCTGCTGGGCATGCTCATCGACGAATGGCGTGGGCTGTGGACGATTCCCGGCGCGGGCTCGGATGCGGGGGGTGCGGACGGCAAACCGCTGCCGTTCCTTATCGTGCAATTGCCGCAGTGGATCGACAAGGCGACGGCCGCTGCCGGCAATGACCCGCTGCGTTGGCCACTGATCCGCGAGGCACAGCAAGACGCGGCGCGCACGATCTCAGGCGTGTCCATGATCACGTTGATCGACTGCGGTGAGTTCGACAATCTCCACCCCACCGACAAACGCACGCCGGGCGAGCGTCTGGCCGATTGCGCGCTGCACGACGTATACGGCCGCGGCGACATCGCCGTCGACGGACCGGAAGTCACGTCCACCACCGTGCGCGTCGCGCGTGACGGCAATGGTGAGGGCGCAGCGGTGACATTGCACTACAGTCACGCCGCAGGACTGCATTTCGACGGCACCGTGCCAGGCACCTTCAGGCGCGACATCGGCGCCACCGCACCGGCGGCGCCGAATGCGGCCGAAGTCGGGGCGGATATGGGCGATACGCGTTCACGATTCCACCGTGACACGGCGGAATCCGGCTTCGAATTGGCGGGCGACGACGGCGACTTCCATCCGGCCGAGGCGACCATCGACACTGAGCACAGCACCGTCACCGTGCGAGCCGAGCAGGTGGTTCGACCCACACAGGTGCGCTACGCGTGGCGCAGTTGGGGCCCCGCTCCACTGTTCAGCGGCGACGCCCTCCCCGCTCCCCCGTTCCGCCTCGCGCTGTGACCGACTACCGTCCTATTGCTCCATCCTCCTTTGGATATTCCGCGGGACTCAGCGCTCGATTCCGGGGAATCGAGCACGCCACTCCCGCACATCCATACACCCACGCATGCGTATGGCGTATGGACGCCAAATATACGACAAGGCCGCCAAACCGATGGGAATCGGAATGGCGGCCTGTGGTCATACGACTTCAGTCGCGTTCAGGCGACGCTCATGCGGCCAAGCTGAGGGCCACACTCACGCGGTCAAGCTCACTGAACCTGGGTACGAGCGATCTTGCCGTTGAAGGACTCGGCCTCGTCCTGATCCTTGGCCGGGCCGTTGTTCCAGGAGAACATGGCGCGCAGCTTCGGGCCGACGGTCTCCAGGTGCGGGTGGGAGAACTCCTCCTGCAGCTTCTTGAACTTCGGGGCGCCGGCGGCCTGATCGTCCATGAACTCCTTGGCGAAGGAGCCGTCCTGAATGCGCTTGAGCTGGTACTGCATGCGCTTCTTGGTCTCCTCGGTGATGACCGTGGAGGTGTAGTCGCCGTACTGGGCGGTGTCGGAGCAGGACCAACGGGCCTTGTTCAGACCACCCTCGTTGGCCAGATCGACCAGCATCTTCAGCTCGTGGAAGACCTCGAAGTAGGCGATCTCCGGCTGGTAGCCAGCCTCGGTCAGCACGTCGAAGCCCATGTCGCACAGGTGGTTGATGCCGCCCATGAGGACATCCTGCTCACCGAACAGATCGGTCTCGGTCTCCTCGGTGAACGTGGTCTTGATGGCGCCGGCGCGCAGGGCGCCCAGAGCCTTGGCGTAGGCCAGGCACAGCGGCCAGGTCTTGCCATCCGGATCCTGCTCCACGGCGACGACCACCGGGACGCCACGGCCGGCGGCGTACTCACGACGCACGATGTGGCCCGGGCCCTTCGGGGCGACCATGAAGACCGGGTGGTCCTCGGACGGCTTGATGTAGCCGTAGTGGATGTTGAAGCCATGGGCGAAGGCCAGAGCGGCACCCGGCTTCAGGTTCGGCTCAACGTCGTTCTTGTAGACGGCGGCCTGGTACTGATCCGGCAGAAGGATCATGACGACGTCGGCCTCGGCGACGGCCTCCGGCACGGACTTGACCTCAAGGCCCTGCTCCTTGGCGAACTCCACGGACTTGGAGGTCGGACGCAGACCGACCACCACATCAACGCCGGAATCACGCAGGTTCAGCGCGTGGGCGTGACCCTGGGAGCCGTAGCCCAGGATGGCGACCTTCTTGCCATCGAACACGGACAGGTCGGCGTCCTTCTCGTACCAGATTGTTGCTGCCATAATTGGCACTCCTTTATGTGCGTGCCGGGCGATTTGGGAACGTCCGGCAAATGGTGAGTTTGCGGACGATTTTCAGCGGATCGGGATTGTGTCCCTTGACGTTGGAAGTCGTCGATCACTGGGTTCTGTTCTAGTCCCCCAGCCTGTGACGTGGTCACCCACGTCCAAATATTGAGTTGTTGTTTCAGATTCGTTTCGGGTGATGGACATCGGCCGGGCGATTACGCTGGGCGGCAAATGTCACTTGGTGAAGTCGACGTCTTTCGTCTCCTTGCAGGTCGCCACGGAGACGAGGCAGCACACGGCCATCACGCCAAGATAGAGACCCACGGAGTGGACGCCCCAGTTGTGGGACAGCCAGGTGGCGATCGTCGGCACAAACGCGGCACCCACGATGGCCGCCAGGTTGTAGCCGATGCCGGAGCCGGAGTAGCGCACGTTGGCGTCGAACAGCTCGGGCAGGATCGCGCCGATCGGGCCGAACGCAATGCCCATCAGGGCGAAGCCGACGCACAGGAACGTGAGCACCTGGGCGAAGTTGCGATGGCCTTCCAGCAGGAACGGGAAGAGCAGCGAGAACACCACCAGCGCGCAGGACGAGAACATCAGCACGCGACGGCGGCCGATCTTGTCCGCATACACGCAGGAGAGCACGATGAACAGGGCGAACACGCAGATGGAGATCATGAGCATGAGCAGGTACTCCTGGTTCGTGAAGCCCAGTCCGCCGCCGCCGTTCTCCTTGGTCTTGGTGCCCCAGGCGAGGGACCAGGTGGCGAGCGTGTAGAACAGCGTGTAGGTGACGGCGACGAGGAACGTGGCCTGCAGGACCTGCTTCCAGCTCTTGCGGAACACCTCGACGAGCGGGGCCTTGACCACCTCGTTGCGCTCCTGGGCCATGCGGAAGACCGGGGTCTCCTCCATGTGGACGCGGACCACAAGACCCACGATCACCAGGATGGCCGACAGCAGGAACGGCACGCGCCAGCCCCACGCCATCATCGCCTGCTCGTCGTTGAACGCCTCAAGCAGGAAGTAGGTGCCGTTGGACAGGAAGAAGCCGATCGGGGCGCCCAGCTCCGGGAAGGAGCCATAGAGCGCGCGCTTGTTCTCCGGCGCGTTCTCGGTGGCGACCAGCGCCGCGCCCGACCATTCGCCGCCCAGACCGATACCCTGCACGAAGCGGCACAGGCACAGCAGCGCGACCGCGAAGACGCCCCACTGCTCGTAGGTGGGCAGGCAGCCGATCAGGAACGTGGCGACGCCCATGGTCAGCAGGGAGACGACCAGCGTGGTCTTGCGGCCCAGGCGATCGCCGAAGTGGCCGAACACCAGGGAGCCGAGCGGACGGGCGATGAACGCGATCGCGAAGGTCAGCAGGCTGGCCAGCAGCGCGACCGTGGGGTTGGACTTCTCGAAGAACACGTGCGGGAAGTAGTTGGCCGCGGCGGTGCCGTAGGCGTAGAAATCATAGAATTCGATGGCGGTGCCCACCATGGATGCGGCGATCACGGTCTTGACCGAGTCGCGCACCATGTCCGTGGCTTTGCCCGCGGCCTCGCCAACTGCCTTGGCCGCCGATGTTGCGGTTGTCATTGTGTTTCCTGTCTCCTGTTGTTTGTTTCTCTTCGGATTGCGCACCGCTCGCCGCGCAACGAAAAAGCCCCGCCAACCGGCAGGGCCCAACAGGATGATTCCGCATGAACCCTGCCATCGTTGGCGGGGTTTCGTGCATTGATACGCCGAATCAGTCCGCCAACGAGGACGGAATAATAATTCGTGCGGTCTGCGCGTTCATGCACTCAACAGTCATCAGCATCCCAGTCATCGTGGCGAACCTCCTCTCATATCCTTGGCAAACGTATGCTCTTATGTTTCCGCTCCGAGCCGCTTCCGCGACCCGAACTGGTTGTCACCATAGGAGCCCGGCGGACGGCCGGCGAGCAGGGGTTCACATTGTGGACGGGCGGGAAGGAGAACGGGAACAGGAAAGGAACTGGACGAGGAAGGGAACGGGACAAGGTGGGCCAGACGGGCCCCGCCGTAGGCCTTCCCGCAGTCATCCTGAGCGCAGTGAAGGATCCTTAACGCTCCCACACCAATGACCTTGTGCGAAATGACGAAGGATCCTTCGACTCCGCCCTTTGGGCTGCGCTCAGGATGACGGAAGATGCATACGAGTGCTGCACGTCACAGGGAGCGGGATGACCGTCACTCGGAGCGACTCACGCGTCACAGGGAGCGACCTGCGTCACGCGGCGCGGTCGCACCCGGTGACACACCTCGAAAACCGATGCGGCACAAGGCCTCACGGACCGCGTCACAGGGAGCGGCCGCGCCCGGTGACGCCATCCGCGCCGCGTGACGGCCAGTTCGCGCCCGGTGACGCGCAAAGTCGGAACGGGGGTTCTTCGTCATCCTGAGCGCAGCGAAGGATCCTTCGGCATTCCGCACAAGGTCATTGGTGTGGGAGTGTTAAGGATCCTTCGACTCCGCTACGCTCCGCCCAGGATGACGGGGAAACCAGCACGCTCGCCCAGGATGACGGGGTTGCTGCTTCGTCATCCTGAGCGAAGCGCGCAGCGCGAAGCCGAAGGATCCTTAACGCTACGCCCAGAATGACGAAAAAAGGGGGCCCGCGGCCGACCGAATGAACGGCAGGCCACAGGCCCCTCAGTCAGTCAGGATTCCGGGGCCGGCGGGACGCTAGGCCAGGTAGGCCCTGAACGCCACGCCCTCCTTCGTCCAGCCCTGAGACTCCAGGTAGTCGTACTCCTGCTGGCTCGTGGTCCACAAATGCTCGCCCGTATACCGGTTGTACAGACGGTACACGTCGGAGCCTTGGGTGTCGGACGCGTACCAGGCCTCGCCCTCCTGGGTCCAGCCCTGGGTCTTGAGATACTCGTACTCCTCGGGGTCCAGCGTGAAATGGTGCG
>NZ_RZNZ01000010.1 GCF_008698145.1 Bifidobacterium vespertilionis | reverse complement strand
GGGTGGACGGACCTCTGGTTTGCCGGTTGTCGCGCCAGTGGCATGGCCGGTTGGCTACGTTCGGAAGGGATAACCGCTGAAAGCATCTAAGCGGGAAGCCTTCTCCAAGATGAGGATTCCTTGACACTGTTATGGTGTTGTGACCCCCCATGTGGATGACGTGGTGGATAGGCCGGGTGTGGAAGCCGTGCGAGCGGTGGAGCTGACCGGTACTAACGGGGGAACGGCAATCCCATTACACACTTGTTGTGTGTGTGGTTGGGGTGTTGCCGGTGATCGTCGGATGGCATGGAATGCTGGTCGATCTGCGATACAAGTGAGTGAGAGAATGAATGGTTCGCGTCCGCTGTCCGGTTCCCGGACCGCCGCCCCCACGCGGGTGGCCGTGTTTGGTTGCTGGTGTGGTGTTGGGGTTTTGCGGTGGTCATGGCCCAGGGGTGACGCCCGGTTACTTTCCGAACCCGGTTGCTAAGGCCTGGCGCGGTGATGGTACTGCACTCGATAGGGTGTGGGAGAGTAGCACGCCGCCGCAATATTTCTTTGTTTGGCCCGGAGGGTGTTTGCCCTCCGGGCTTTTTTGTATTCCCGGGTTGGGTTTGCGCGTGTGGTTCCGAGCGAGTGGGGCGGGTTGGGGAGTTTCCGACACACTCCGCCCGGGATGACGGGGAGGGGTTGTGTTGTCATCCTGAACGCAGTGAAGGATCCTTCGCCATTGCACGTTGACCGTCCATCGTCGGTCCAGTGACTTCGTCTTCACACCTCTACAGGAGCGCCACGATGTCCTTCTCGATGTCCTCAGGCTTGGTGGTCGGTGCGTAGCGGGCTGTGACCTGTCCCTCGCGGTTGACGAGGAACTTGGTGAAGTTCCATTTGATGGCGTCGCCCAACGTGCCGCTTTTCTGTTTGCGCAGCCAGACGTAGAGCGGATCGGCGTTCCCGCCGTTCACATCGATCTTGGCGAATGTGGGGAATTCGGTGCCGTAATTGAGGCGGCAGAAAGCGCCGATCTCCTGATCGGATTCCGGAGCCTGGTTGGCGAACTGGTTGCAGGGGAAAGCCAGCACTTCGAAGCCTTCATCGTGGTGGGCGCGCCGGAGCGCCTCCAGACCGTCGAGCTGTGGGGTGAAGCCGCATCGGGTGGCCGTGTTCACCACCAGCAGCACCTGCCCGCGCCAGTTCGCGAGGCTGGTGCTGCCGCCGTCCGCGGTCGCGACGGTGAAGTCGTAGATGGAAGTCATAGCCGTTCCTTTCCCCGCAAGGTAGTCCGTTTCCTCCATTATGCCCGCTTGAGCAATGATTGGTGGGCGTCTCCAGTGGGCGTCTCCAGTGGGCGTCTTCAGTGGGCGTCTTCAGGATCAGCCGGGGATCCTTGCGATGATGGCATTGAGCTGATTGAACGATTCATCGACCTGATCGGCGGCCTGCCGTCCCTGCTCAACCAGATCGGCAATCTGCCGGGTGTGCGGCTGGGGTAGCGCGTGGATCGACGTCCGCACGCGGCTCAGCACCGCGCCGGCGTCCGCCATGTCCTGTTTGACCGACGCGATCTTGGGGATGGACAGCGTGCCGTTCGACAGGCTGGCGCCCGATAGCAGATCGGTCAGGCTGAAGTCGATCAGCGTGCCCTGGGCGGCGCTGTCGATCTTGGGCAGCGCGTTGCTCGCGGCGTCGGCGCCCGCATCCAGCATGCCGCGCACCGCCGCTACATCCGAACCGTAGTACGGCACCCATTCGGCCGCGGCCCACAATGGGCCCTGCGTTTCGTCGCGAGCGGCGATGATGTGATCGCCCGCCTGGTCCAGCTGGGCGAGGGCCTGTTTGATGTCGTTGCGGTCATATGATGCCTTCGCTTGGCTCGCGTATTCCCCGGCTTGCCGAGCCTCGTTGATCACGCGCTGCGCCGAGCGCCACAGCAGCGCCCCGGAGAGTCCCGCGGCCAGCAGCACTGCGACCAGCAGGGAGACGATGATTGCAGGAATGCGGTTGTGTTTGCCCATACCTCAAATGTACCGTGAGCGTGCGGCGCTGGCTACGTCATCCGGTGGCGCCGAGATCGCTCTACGTCATCCTGAGCGACTTGTCGTGCCATCTGTGTCATCCTGAGCGTAGCGAAGGATCCTTCGGCTCAGTGCGAAGTGGCCAAGGATCCTTCGCTACGCTCAGGATGACGTAATGCGGACTGCTCAGGATGACGAACCCGCTCAGGATGGGGAACAAGCCGATCTGCTGATCCTCCTATCATGAATCCCATGACAGTTCGCATTGCTCCCATCGAGCCGCAGTGGTTCGAGCAGAAGGCACAGGTCCAGTCCCGCGCGTGGCGGGCCCTGACGCAGGGCAACATCCCGCAGGAGATCGTGGATGCGATCACCCCCGAATTCGCGCTCACGTTGACGCGCGCGCACGCCGATGATCCCGATCAGGTCACGCTGGTCGCCCTGGATGGCGATCAGGTGGTCGGATTCGCGGAACTGCTGCGCACGCCCCGCCAGCCGATCGATCGGCCGGACGCTGCGGAACTCGCCTCGCTGTACGTGGCACCGGATCGCCATCGCCGGGGCATTGGACGCGCACTGGTCGAGGCCGGCAAGCGTGCCATCGGCAACGATCGCCTTGCCCTGTGGGTCAATGGGTTCAACGCAAACGCCCGGGATTTCTACCGTCACATCGGCTTCCACGAGACCGGTATCACCCAGACTGAGGACGTTGGCACGGAGTTTGAAATGATCGACTACGATGCCGATCATGACGACGAAGCCAGTGGCCGCAGGGCGCTCATTGTGGTGGACGTGCAGCCGACGTTCTGCGAGGGCGGCGAGCTGGGCGTGGCCGGCGGCGATCAGGTCGCGCAGCGGATTGCCTCGTACGTGCAGGCGCACCGCGCCGAGTACGAGTATATGGCGACGACGCAGGATTGGCACATCGAACCGGGTGCACACTGGTCCGATTCCCCCGACTACGTGGATACGTGGCCCGTGCACGGCAAGGCCGGCACGCCGAACGCCGAGCTGCATCCGGCCATCGCGGCGCTTGGCATTGCTCATCATTTCAAGAAGGGCCAGTACGCGGCCGCCTACTCGGGGTTCGAGGGCATCGAGGACAACACGGATCGCATCCAATCGCGCGATGAAGTGGCAACCGCGCAGTCCGAAGGCCGCACCCTCGCCAACGCGCTGAAGGCGGCGGATATCAGTCATGTCGATGTGGTCGGCATCGCCGAATCGCACTGTGTCAAGGAAACCGCGATCGACGCGGCGAAGCTCGGGTTCCGGGTTACCGTGTTCGAGGATCTGACCGTGCCGGTCAGCGAGGAGCTCGGCGTCGCCGCTCGCCGCGAGATGGCCGCGGCCGGCATCGCCTTGCTGCACAGTGACATTCTCCCGCGCTGAGCATGGTTTCCGAACTGTCGAATCGGCATCACCTGAGACCACACTTCAATGGCTTCGCGGGGTCCGATCAGCCGCGTGGCTCCAGCGGTCGGGCGCGCGGCATCATGCTCATCGCGCTGATCGTCCTCGGGGTACTGGCGTTCACCATCGTTGTCATGCTCGAAGTGCAAGCGGGCGATGTGACGCCCGAGGCGTTCCGATATTACCGGTATCAGATATTCGCGATCATCGGAGGCGGAGTCGTGCTCGCCCTCGCCGTCCTGTACAGCGTGCTGTTCGTGCGCGGGGAGAGGACATGGTGGTGGTCGCTGCGAGTCGTTTGCTTCGTTCTGTTTTCCGCGATGTGCATTGTGGGTGGATGCGTTGATCTGGACCATTGGAACCGGGACAATGCCGAAGGGCCGTTGGATGCGACCGCGACGGTGCTGTCCTGGACGTACCGCGAGGAGACCGAGGACCGTGTCGCCTCCTACACGCTCAGGGTGGTGATGCCGGACAGTGCCATCCGCGAATGGGAGCTGAGCGAGGCGGTGGGCAATGGCATGAACCCGCGGTATGGCGACAAGATCGATGTGACCTATTACCGGCTGACCAACATACCGGTGGCGATAGATCTGCAATAACCGGGTTTTGCGGCGGTCGGCATGATCGCAACACAGAATCATGATTTATTGCGCCTTCGGGGTTAGCATCTCCCGGAGCTCCACGAGCCGCACGTTTTCATCCTCGCTGGCGATTCGGGAGAGCTTCTCGGTGAAGCCACTGAGGGAGAACAGCATCAGCTGAAGTTCCTGGGGCTTGAGCTTGGCGGCCCGTGTTCGCAGCAGATCCAGCATCGATGGATCCATGGGCGCGCTCCGGAACTTGCATTCCCCTGCGATCGCCTTGAGTCCGGTCCGGTCCAGGGCCACGACGTCCATTTCATCCGTTCGGTCCCACCATCGGCCGATGCGATTGACGCGGAACGGCAGCATGCCTTGGAGACTTTCCCTCATGAGCCATGCCGCGCACATGCGCTCGAAGGCGCGGGATGCGTAGTCATGCAGCATCGGGCGCATGTTTTCCTCCCAGACGCCGTCCACATCGCCGCTGTCCAGAGCCGAACGGTTCGGATAAACGAACGTGTACCAGAAGGAGAAGTAGTCGTCCGCGAGGCGGTAGATGCCCCGCGTGCCCTTGGTATGCTCCGCGGGTTTGGCGGTGACGGGGAATTCGCGTTCGACGATGCCGACCTCGATGAGGGATGACAGGTAGAATCCCAGCGCGGTGACGGGAATGAGCGTGTGGGTGGCGATGTCGTTGAGCCGGGTGTCGCCCAGGGCGATGGCTCGTATGATCGTGCTGTATTTGGCAGGTTCCCTGAATTCCTCGCGCATGAGGATTTCAGGTTCGGAGTACAGCGCCGAGCCGCGTCGGAGGATGTATCGCTTGACGTTGTCCCCGAGGCCGCGTTCCGGGTCGAAGGTGGCCAGGTATTGGGGTACGCCTCCCAGGATCGAGTATGCCAATGCCTTGTCCTCGTCGGAGTACCCGGGGAAGAATCGTATGGCGTCCCAGTATGGCATGGGCGTCATTTTCATGATGCCCGTCGCGCGGCCGTATAGGGGCGCCTTTTCGGAGAGCAGCTCCTTTTCCATGAAGCTCATGGCGCTGCCGCACAGCACGATCATCAGGTTCGAGTGCCGTAGTTTGTGGTCCCAGAGGTTCTGCAGGATTGAGGACAGCGAGGGATCGGAGCGCACCAGATAGGGGAATTCGTCGATGATGACCAGGCGTCGTCGTCCATTCGCGGGCTCGGGCAGGTCGGTCAGGTCGCCGAGCGCCGTCTGCCAGTCGGGGTATTGCCGGAGGTATTTGCCGGCCGGGGCGCCTTCCTCGAACATGCGGCGCGAGAATTCGGTCAGCTGCTCCTGTCTGGTGCCGGTTTGGGCGGAAAAGAACAGGGTCGGCTTGCCATGCGCGAAATGCGAGAGGGTCTCGGTCTTGCCGATGCGTCTGCGGCCGTAGAGGACGATCAGCTGCGCCCGCTGGTCCTCGTAGCTGTCGTGCAGGAAACGGAGGTCGTCGTCACGTCCTATGAATGCCATGCGTCGATCATAATATATGATCACGACTATTATAAGTACAACAATTATAGACATGACTATATAAAAATAGGAGCAGGTTCCTGTCCGAAAACGTTGAATAGTAAGCAAATTGAACAGACATTGGATATTTAAAGTCTGTTGAATACTCATAAAATCAGGTATCGTGGGTTATCTGTGGTGATGCTTGTCCGTTCTAGTATTCGCTGATCGGTTGGGTGTCCAGCAGCACGCGGCGCAGGATGGCGCGCCCATATGATGGGCCGTCCGGGTCGGACAGATGATTGGGAGAATGGCGCAGCCCATCGTGCGTCTATGCTCCTTCGGCATGATTCGCCCGGGGCGAGGGTGACGTTGATTTTTTGATCCATGACGGCTATCCTGCTTGGGAACGTCCGGAAACGCCATTCATGTGAAACGTCGTGGGCCTCCCGGAATTGCTTTTGATTCGATATGCGCCGTCACCTTGGCGGCCGCTCTGAAAGCCATGGTGACATGATCGATCTGTATTCATTTCAGCACTACGACGATCTCGCATCGTCGTTCGCCTCCGGTCGCGCCTACCGTCCCTCCATGGCGTTGGCGCGCAGGTCGAAGGTCGATCGCGACCATGGCGACAGTGCATGGTGGGATGTGTTCGAGCCGGCTTATCAATGGATCATGATGGAAATGGACAGCGCGGTCGGTTGCCGGCCATCGTCGGATGCGGCGCCCGTCTGGGCTTGGGCGCGTTGGGTGGATGCGCGGGGGCGGGTCCGTGTGAAGCCGGATTTGCGGTATACGGGTTTTCGTGGTGCGTATCCCGGCTTGGATTTGGTGCATCTGCGGGTCGACGAGTCACGCGTGCTGCTGACTGATTTCGATTGTTTTCATATGGTGTTGAATGACACGTCGTGCATCCCGCGTGATCTGCCGGGGGATGATGCCGGCGACTGGTTGGACAGGCATCGGGAGGAGTCCGAGGAGTGGAAGCGCCGCAACTGGCATGACAACGTGATCGTGCCCCACGATGCCATGCCGGTTGCTTGGATTCAGGCGACCCTTTGGGAGATGCGCGAAGGCGATGTCGTGGATGTCAGGCGTTTCCCCCGGTGGTGGCGGTTGTAGATCCATGGCCTGGACAGGCAGACCCATGTGCTACACTGGCATTGCTAATTCTCAATAAGAGCGGACAAGATAGCCGCTTTGGATTGCTAGCAGTTTTACTGCAGGGGCGGGATTCATCCCGCCCCGTTCTATTTGTGCGCTATACTTGCATAAAAATAATATTGTCGTGTGCTCAGAGAAGAGAATTATGTCCGGAAAACAGTACAGGGTTGGAATTGATGTTGGCCTGAACTCCGTCGGCTTGGCGGCAATTGAAGTTGACGAGGATGGCATGCCTGTTCGCATACTCAATGCACAGTCGGTGATTCATGATGGCGGTGTTGACCCCACGAAGAATAAGGAAGCCATCACGCGGAAGAATCTTTCCGGCGTAGGACGTCGAGCGCGCCGTATGGTGCGTCGCCGTCGGCACAGGCTTGCGGAGCTGGATACCATGCTGCAGCAGTTGGGTTATCCTCTCGTGGATCCGGAAACTCTGACCAAGCCTTTTGCCCAATGGCGGATTCGTGCGGAACTTGCTGACCATTTCATTGAGAATGATGATCTACGGCGTGAGTCCATTGCTCTTGCGATCAGACATATCGCTAGGCATCGGGGCTGGCGCAACCCCTATCATCGTGTGGATTCCCTCTTGGCTGAGAATCCGTACTCCGTGTTGTATGACGAGTTGAAGAGCAGGATTGAGGAGTATGTCGGGGATCCTATTCCGTCTGGCTTGACTCCCGCGCAATTAGTCGAAGAGGCGTTGAACCGCGGATACGCGGAACCTCCAAGATTGCGTACCAGTACGAAACACGGACGTGGCTTACTGCCTGAAAAACTCATGCAGGAAGATACCGCAAACGAATTGAAATGTATCCTATCCATGCAACGAGTCGATGGTGACGAGCAGGAAAAAATTCTTCGCATGGTATTTTTCGCTGTGTCTCCCAAGGGATCGGCGGAGAAATATGTCGGAATTGATCCTTTGGACCCCTTGCAAAAGCGTGCGCTGAAAGCGTCACTGGCATTTCAACGCTATCGCATAGCCAATGTAGTGACCAACCTCAGGGTTCAAACCGGTGACGGTCAGCGACCATTGACCGTTGAGGAGAAGAACCGCGTGTTCGCTTTACTGACTGATGCAGACGTGACGGATGTGGAATGGATTGATGTAGCCGAGGCGCTTGGCGTGACACGTAGACAGATTCTTGGCGTCGGACGATTGATTGAGGACGGTGAGGAACGCATTGCTTCCAAGCCGCCACGTATGACGACCGTGCAGCGTTTGAAGGATGCTGATAGAAAAATCGCTAAGCCGTTTCTGGAATGGTGGCAATCTGTTGATGACAGCGCACGTGAATCCATGATTCGTCTACTGTCCAACACCGTCAGTTTCGAAACGGTTCGGGATGACTTGACGTATGCGGATGCCATTGCATTCATTGACACTTTGGACGATGATGGATTGCTGAAGCTGGACACCATCGATCTTCCTTCCGGGCGTGCCGCCTATGGTGAGAAAACTCTGCGGGCGCTCACTGACCGCATGCTGAACACCGATGAAGACTTGCATGAAGCGCGCAAGTCAGTATTCGGGGTGTCGGATACATGGCATCCTCCCGTTGATCCGATTGGAGCCCCTCTAGGCAATCCGTCAGTGGACAGAGTGCTGAAGATAGTCAATCGGTGGCTGCTTGCGTGTGTCAAACGTTGGGGTGCTCCGCAAAGCATCCAGATCGAGCATGTTCGTTCGGGCTTCGATTCCGTGGCGACAGCACGTCAATATGAGCGACGAACGGGGAAACGTAGCGAATATCGAAACGTTCTTGCAACAACGCTGAAGAGTGATGAGCATTTGGACCGCATACGTGATGCGGATATTCGTAGGATTGAAGCGATACAACGGCAAAACGGCGAGTGTCTGTACTGCGGTAAGCCGATTGCGTTCAGTGCCTGCGAGATGGACCATATCGTTCCGAGACAAGGCGTTGGGTCTACGAACACACGTACCAATTTGGCAGCCACGTGCATTTCCTGTAACCGTTCCAAATCGAATACACCCTTTGCGCTTTGGGTGCAAAGCGAAGCTGCTCGGAATCTTGGCGCCAGCCTTGCCGGTGCTGTGAAACGCGTAAATCATTTCACGCGTGAGGTGCAGCTCTATGATGCCGGAGCTTGGAGAAACTTCAAACGCGAAGTGGTCAGTCGGCTGAAGCAAACCGAAGCTGACGAAGCAATCGATAACAGGTCCATCGAATCCGTGGCCTGGATGGCCGACGAATTGCACCGCCGAATTGACGGATATTTCAATCGTAATGATAAATTCGATACTCAAGTTGCGGTCCATGTTTTTCAGGGACATGTCACGGCATCCGCGCGTCGTGCCGGCGGCATCGAAGGTGGAATCCACTTCTTTGCCACGAAGCATAAGACGAGGTTGGATCGCAGGCACCATGCGGTTGATGCATCGGTCATTGCCATGATGCGGCCATCTGTGGCGCAGACACTGATGGAACGTGAGTCTTTGAGGGAAGCACAACATATAGCCGGTCTGGACCGCATGAAACAGAGCTGGAAGGCGTATCCGTCAGCAGGATGCGTGGGATATGTCCCATTCCAGCAATGGAAAAAGACAATGGATAAGTTGCTTGCATTGCTTAACGATGCCTTGGATGCTGACCGAGTTGTCGTTCGTCAGCCGACAAGACTATCTTTGGGAAATTCCGTTGCGCATGATGCCACCATTCATCCTCTGATGATGGAGCGTCTGGGGGATGCCCTGGATGTCGAATTGGTACGTCGTGCGTCTACCCCTGCGTTATGGTGCGCGCTTACCCGTCTTCCTGATTATGATCAGAAATTCGGTTTGCCAAGGAACGAGCATCGTACCATTTCAGTGCATGGTGAAGTGTATGGTCCGGATGATGAAATCGGTTTCTTCAAATCGTCTGCGGCACAAATCGAGGTGCGAGGAGGTTCTGCGGATATTGGTTCGGCAATGCACCATGCTCGTATCTATCGATGCTGGAAGACCAATGCCAGAGGAGTTCGTAAGTACTGGTATGGCATGATCCGCATCTTTCAGGTGGACTTGTTGCGAGCAAGCAGGCAGGATTTGTTCACTTACCCGTTGCCTCCGCAGTCGGTATCAATGAGGTATGGTGAAGTCCGTACCGTACAGGCCATACAAAGTGGGAATGCTGAGTACGTTGGTTGGCTATGTGTAGGTGATGAGTTGCATGTTGACCTCTCGAAGGAGGTACTTGGCGGTCAAATCAAAGATTTTGCTGGTTGGTGCGCAGCTCAGGGCATACCGGGAATCGCAAATTCGTGGGTGATCGATGGGCTATTTGCAGAGGCCAAATTGCGGTTGCATCCCCGTACGTTGGCTTCGGAAGGCTTGGTGAAGTTCCGGGATATCCAGCCAATCCCTGATGGTGTGGTAAAAATTGTTAGCGGTGCAGGTTGGCTGCCCTCGATTGACGTGCTGGGTAGGATGGGCCCAGCTGTCATTCGTCGTAATGTATTGGGCGAGCCTCGGTGGCATTCGAGTAACGGTTTGCCGTGTTCTTGGAGTTGGGCTCCGGAAGAAGAAGGCTGATTGTCATGCAAAGTCAGTGGCGGGTCATCGACTGCACCGATCTGGATGGTGGCATCACCTATGTACGCGGCAATATGCGTGTCAAGAGAGAAGGGCAGGATGCTGTTGATGTACCTCTGGCCCAGACCGCTGTAGTGTTGCTGGGGCTGAAAGTGAGATGTTCGGCAGCGGTATTGCACGAGATGGCTCGCTATGGCGTATCAGTGATGCTGTGTGATTGGCGCGGTGTGCCGGAAGCGGCTCTGCACGCATGGTCGGAATTGCCGACGACGGTCACTGCCAGACAGCTTGCTCAGGTGGATGTTACGTTGCCAAGGAAAAAGAATGCATGGGCCTGAGTTGTACAAGCGAAGATTCGTGGTCAAGTAGCGTGCTTGGATGAGCTGGGACTGGAAGGCGGCGGCATATTAAGAGGCATTGCCTCCACTGTACGGTCAGGCGATCCGTCAAATTGTGAAGGATATGCGGCAAGGGAATACTGGAAGCGAGTCTTTCCTCATGACAAAGGGTTCAAACGCATACCCGGTACAGGTGTCGGTCGTAATGCGCAGTTGGATTACGGTTATATGGTGCTTCGGGGATTCGCCGTCAAAGCGGTTATCGCCGCAGGGCTTATTCCCTCATTGGGTATGCACCATCGGAACCGTGGCAATTATTTCTGCTTGGCTGATGACATGCTTGAACCATACCGTCCTGCGGTTGATCGTCATGTTGCCATGCTGAAGTCGTCTGATTCGTTGGAAGATCGATCTGTGAAACGACGCTTGGTGGAAGCCGTTAACCAACAGTTCAATGGTGATGGGTTGACAATACCGAGCTCATTAAACGATTTTGCCCAGCAGTATGGGCTATATTGCGAAAGCAAAATAGACAGACTGACGGTTCCGGAATATCTGGGTACGCCATGAAAACCGACGAGGACAGTGGCGGTATGTGGTGCTTGGTGATGTTTGACCTTCCGGTGCAGACGAAGCGGCAACGCCATAGCGCTGTAGAGTTCAGGAATTTGCTGCTCGACATGGGCTACGGCATGGTTCAGTACTCCGTATATGTGCGGTATACACCCACTCAGGCTGGTAACCGTGCAACGGTGAAGGCCATCAAGGACAATCTTCCGGCTCAGGGATCCGTTCGTATTCTGCACATCAGCGACCATCAGTGGTCGTCGTCATTGCGGTTTTCCAATCTCAGACAGGAATCCGAAAGTGAGACGCCAGAGATCTTTACGCTTTTCTGAACGTGAAAACCTGTGGAAACGGCGAAATATGGCCCCTCTTGAGCGGCTCTACAGCTTATCAAGAGGGGAGGATGCTAATTCCCAACACGGTTGCTGGCGATTTTGCTCTTGGACACAGCTTATCAAGAGGGGAGGATGCTAATTCCCAACTATTCGGCGAGTTCGATGTGCGCGGTGTACAGCTTATCAAGAGGGGAGGATGCTAATTCCCAACTGTCAGTCGAGCGGCGCGGGGAGGGTGGACAGCTTATCAAGAGGGGAGGATGCTAATTCCCAACTTGGGCGACGCTGGCGACGTGGCTGCCAACAGCTTATCAAGAGGGGAGGATGCTAATTCCCAACTTCGAATCCTTCTTCTGGAAGGTCGCGTACAGCTTATCAAGAGGGGAGGATGCTAATTCCCAACAAGCTTCTCGCCTTGCCTTACCGGCTGAACAGCTTATCAAGAGGGGAGGATGCTAATTCCCAACTTGCGCGCGGGGTAGATGAGCGTTCCGGACAGCTTATCAAGAGGGGAGGATGCTAATTCCCAACAGTTCTCCGGTAGGTCCGCGCAGGATATACAGCTTATCAAGAGGGGAGGATGCTAATTCCCAACGGGTAGCCGGTGGTGTTGGGCACGACCTACAGCTTATCAAGAGGGGAGGATGCTAATTCCCAACTACTGGTCGCCGTTGATGTGGCCGAGATGGCAGAAAGGTGTTCGCTGGGCGAGCAGACGACGATCATGTCCCCAAATTGCGTGGTCGTGCTGAAGTGACGGGACTGTTTGGTACTCAGAGTCGGCTCTTCCTTTCCCGATTGGGTGTTTCCTCGGCATTCGTCGCCGGTTTGGGATCAGTGTACGGCCGTTGTGAACCCCGTGTTTTCCAGCAATGCGACGATGATCGGCGTGTAGTCCGTGCGCACGACGAGCTGCTGCAGATCCCGCGCGTGGCGGTGGGGCCAGACGAGCAGATCGATGGTCCTGCCGCGCTTGGGGAACAGATTCAGCGGCGCGCTCAGCGTGATCAGGGTATGGCGTCCGTCGAGCGGTGTGAAGTCCGCCGTGTACGCGTGTTCCCG
Source organism: Bifidobacterium vespertilionis (assembly GCF_008698145.1). GTDB lineage: Bacteria > Actinomycetota > Actinomycetes > Actinomycetales > Bifidobacteriaceae > Bifidobacterium > Bifidobacterium vespertilionis. The sequence goes on along the minus strand of NZ_RZNZ01000010.1, from coordinate 105,219 downwards.
GCCGACGGGTCGTTTCGCCCGGGTGGGATCGGGCTTCGCGGCCGCTTCTGTCAGGTACGCCATGCCGGACATGGCGCTCGTCCGGTCATCGGTGGGGTCGGCCAATCCCATGACGATCGCCCGCCCCGTGCCGACGGGCAGCGAATGCCGGGACGTGCACCGGTACAGTCCATCAGCGGTTCGCGCCAGGTCCCCGGTCGCCTTCAGGACCTCGAACACGCGCGCGGCCGCGTCGGCGTACCCGTCCGTCCCGCCGTACCATGACGCCATGCCCGGCTGGATCGCGCCGATGCCGCGGAGCCAGTCGACGGCCCTGTGCCTGACCGTGTTGCCGGACAGCCCGTAGGAGCCGCCGTACCCGTCGTCGAGGCAGTAGGCCTGCATCCAGAACCGCAGCGCGGTGTACGTGGTGCGGGCCATGAACCGTGCGTCATCCTCGCCGGCGATCCGCATGACGCCCAGATCGCCGGCCATCATGTGCAGAAGCCTAACGGGCATGGGTCTCGCCGATCCGGTCCAGCAGCAGACGCGCGGAGCGCGAGCCATGGTCGCCGCCGGCGAATTTCCCGGCTCCGCCGATCCCTTCCGCCGCGCGCAGGCGCAGGGCCAGATGGGCCGCGATCCATCGCGCGCCGGATCCAGACGGGCCGTTCATCGCCGCCGCCACCGATCCGGGCAGCGTCAGGGCGTTCAACGGAAGCGCGCCGCCAAGCTCGCGGCGCAGTTTCCCGGCGTGTTTCATCGTCGCGTCGTTTCCCGGCGCGGGCTTGGGTGTGGTTCCGGCCTTGCTGGCCGGGCCGTTTCCGGGGCGTAGCGCCGCGTATCGTTCGGTCGGCACGTAGAACGCATGGTCCCAGACCTCGCCGGCGATGAGGTTGAGATTGCCGTAGGCGCCGATGGGCAGGATGACGGTCGTTTCGGTTTCCAGACGGGACAGGGCGAACAGCAGGCTTTCGTTGACCGTGTCGATGGGCCCGTCCAGCACAAGCACGCCCGCTGCTCTCGCGGCGAGCATGGCCTCCAATGCCGCGGCGTCGTTCCAGTCCGCGGGAATGCCGGCGTGGGACGCCGGCGCCCCCGCGATCGCGTAGGACAGCGCGTTCGCGATGGCGGGGGCGAACGCCGAATCCACGGCGAGGAGATTGGCGCATCCCACGGTCGCCGCCAATCCCGTGGCAAGGGCCTCCACCGGGCAGTCGCCGTCGACGGCGGTCACGCCATGGAGCTCCAGGTTGCGGCGGATGGCGTCGGCGGGGGAACCGCCGGCGTCCTCCACATCACGCGCGCGGTAGGGGACCGGGGTCATTGACGGTGTCGCGGCGGCTGCGCCTGCGCCGGCCACGGCCTTCAGCCCGATCCTCAATGCAACGTCCTGGTCGATCCGCGCGAGGGCCTCGTCCCTATGGCTTCTGACCCGTTCAAGTTCCTGCTCGAGCCTGCCGATGTCCTGCCGGATCCTCGCGCTGCGTTCCTGAAGGGGCTTGGCAAGCTGCTCGAGCCGGTCGTTGGCTTCGGCGCGGCGCCGCGCGGTTTCCTCGAGATCGCGGATCTGCGCGCGGCGTTTGTCCGCCTCCGCGTCCAGGTCCCTCAGCGCCTCGCTGCGGCAGCGTTCCACGAATCCGGGATTGCGCATGAGCTCGTCGCGCACGAGCTTGGCCATGAGGTCGCCGTCGGGCATCATGGCGCGCGACACGGCCTGCCGGAGTTCGGCGATCTCCCGGTCGGAGACCTTCATCCCGACGTACCTGTCGAGCTGTTCCGGGGCGTCGAGCGCGGCGGCGATCATCCGGGCGATGTGCGGCTCGTCCAGATCGCCCATATCGGCCGCGCGGTCCCGGAAGTACCATCGCACGTATTCGGCGGCGTACTGCGACAGCGGGCGGACCAGGACATCGCCGTCCGGTTCAGGCGCTGTCGCGCCGTCGTAGAGGTAGCGCGGATTCGAGCCGTTCCCGCGATGGGACTCGTGGACCCTGTTTTTGTCCAGGACGCAGTGCTTCGCGCCCAGCCGCGCGTCGGGCCTGATGCGCAGGATCCCGCCGGACCAGTCAAGCTCGTCGCGGTCGATCAGGATCGCGTCCAGCCGGTCGCCATGCTCTCCGTACACGATGAACACTTTCCTGGTAGGCGTGCCCCCGTGCCTCCATCCCAGGGCGAGCCTGACGCGCATGGCCCGCTCGTCGTGAACGTCCGGGCAGTCGATCACCTCGTAGAAATCGGGGGTGCGCCCGTACGGTCGGGTGTAGGGGTCGAGCAGCCAGGGGCGTCTGGGGTCCTTCTGGTTCGGGCACCACTTGACGAAGACGAAGTCCTCGGCGTTGCGCCTCAGCTGGCTGATGATGTCCGGGTTGTACATGGTCCTCGGATTGTCCGGGTCTGACCATCCCTGCTGCGCCCTGCCCGGCGCGGCGTTGTCGCGCAGCACCCACCGGTACGATCCTATGCCGTCGAGCGTGGGCAGATAGTCCATCAGGCGCAGCAGGTTGTCCACGTCGCCCGACGGCGTCAGCTGCACGAGGCACACCGACGCGCGCGTGTATTCCGAATCGTTGAGCCATACCATCAGCGTCCCCTTTCCCTTTTCCTTTCCCGTGCGACCGCCAGGCCGCGGCAGGCCGCATTGCCGACGTCGAAGCCCATCCGTTTGAGCGCGACCGCCATGCCCGCGCTGGTCGGGCGGATCACGGTCGGCGGCTCCGCTTGTTCCCCGCCGGCACCGGGTTCCGGACCGTCGGCATGGGCCGGGTCGAACGGGTGGAGATCGTCCGGCCGGGTGCGGCTGATGATGACCGAGGTCCACGGCATGCGCGCATCCGGTTTGAGGAACAGGCAGAACGATTCCAATTCGGCGCGCATCCGGCTTGGTCGGGTTTGGGGAAGCCGGCGGAAGCCGACCAGCCCGACCTCGCGCGCGTTGGGCAGATACGCACGATTGTCGACCACATCGTCCATGGCATCGTCGTCCGCCAGATAGGGGGACGCGTACACGGGCGTGGCGTTCAGGAACAGGGGCTCGTCCGCGCCGGACGTCCTCAGACTCGGCGGCCACGCCAGACGGGCGGCCCTGTCGAACTCGGAGAGGCAATAGCCGTAACCGCCCAGCCAGTCATCGGCCCGGTCCCACCGCCCGGACGCCGACGAGACGCGGACCCGATGGACGGTCAGGTTTCCCGGGCCGCGGACCCTGCCGACCTTGGAAACCAGATCGAACCGGGACCTCATGCCGCGCGGGTCCGCCTGCCCGGACACCACGTAGTAGTCCTCGCCGGACTGCAGCGCCGACCCGATGGGCAGGTATCTGCCGCCGTTGACGCCGAAGACATCGGAGAAGATCAGAACGCCCCGGCACTCCTGCGCGCGCCCCACGTACCTCCACCAGCGATCCGGGATCGTTATGCGACGCCGGGGGTCCCGGATCGGGTCCTCGAACGGGACGGCCGCCCCGCGTCTCATGGCCAGGTCCGCAAGGGAATGGCCGACGCCGTCCACCGTCATCGCGTCCTTCGGCGTCAGGACGCGGCGGAGGTATGCGCTTGCGCGTCTGCGCACGCCGACCTCCACCCCGAACATGCCGTCACGGGGATCCCGCCTGAGCGTCATCGCCAGCGGGGGCACCTGCGTGTCCATGGAGGCGTCGCCCCCGGCCTGATACAGGACGCATCGGTGCGCCCACTCATCGTCACGGGCATGGCGGAAATAATGGATCGGCGAACGCCGCCGCGCCCGCTCGGCGACCGGGATGACGGGACGGTTGCAGTACGGGCACGCGAATTTCACCGCGGACGGGATCTCCCCGTGGAACCGCTCGTTCGTCTCGGCGACGCTCGTGAGCACCGGCGCCATGGTGGGAACCAGCCGAACGGCGCTGTCCATCGATTCTCCCTCCGGTCTGGGTGCGGATCATATCCCACAATCATACGGCCATGCCCGGCGTCCGGGCTGTCTGATCGAGGCCTTCAGAACACCTCGATGTCCCGCGCGAGCACCGCGATCGCGTCCGCCCGGTGCTCGACCCACCACCGCGGGTCGTTCATGCACCTGATCCGGCGCAGCAGCTCGTCGAACCCGTCCAGCTCCCCGCCCGTGGCGTGCCCGCGCAGCGCCCTGGCCTGGCCGAGCGCACGCCGGCGGATGGCCTCCGCCCGGGAGACCAGGGGCTCGCGGCCCTCCATGGGCGCGCACCCGTCGAGCAGGTTGCTCTGCTCGTCGGCGCCCTTGCGGCACCAGTCGCACGCCGTGGAACGGATCACGCGCACCCGCGCCTCGAACATGCGCGTGGGCAGGCTGTACGGGACCTTCTCCCCGTGCCCGCACCAGTGGTAGACCAGACGGCACTCGTTCGCCACCACAACCTCCTTGGAACAACAGTTCGACAAACATTTGTTCTAAGAATAGAGGCGGGAGGAGACGAAAACCGTCTTCACTCCCCGCCCCACCCTCACCCCTTCGCCTCCAGCTTCCGGCTCCTGAACGGCGGCGCGCCCCTGAGGATGTACACGCACTCGTCGGTGCCCAGCAGGGCCAGCTCCTCGGGCAGCATGAGCTCGCGGCGGATGGTCTTCTCGCTCACGGAATGCGATCTTTCGTCGCGGAATCGATATTGTTCGCTTAACAAGCAAAACTCAGAGGCACCCTAGCCTGCCTTGGCCATGGCGATGGCATTTTCCGGCGGAACCTGTCGTCTTGGCAAAGACATCTGTTATACGTATACTTAGAATGCATATACGTATAGGTAGGGAGGTCCCAATGCCGACGGATAAACTCACCCTCAGCGTGGACAGCCAAGCGGTGGCCAAGGGAAAGCGGTATGCGGCGGCCTCCGGTCGCAGTCTTTCGTCGCTCGTCGGGGATTATCTCAACTCGCTGGATGAAGTCCGCTCCTTGGGGGGACTGCCACCGCTCATCCAGGAACTGATCGGGATGGGCGTGGGCGCTGGGGATGCGCATGCGGACGAAAAGGATGACTATCGTCGTCATCTCGAGGAAAAGTACCTATGAGACTCATGCTGGACGTCAACATCTTCATGGACGTCATCCTCAGGCGCGAACCTCACTACGAAAACTCCGCACTGGTGATGGGGCTGTATGCAAACCAGGAATTCGATCTGTTTATGCCGGCTCATGCGGCGGCCACGATCATCTATCTGACGGCCAGGCAGACCAATCACGCAGTGGCGGTCCAGGCGCTGTCACGATGCATGGCGGTCGCTCACATAGCCCCGTTGGATGAATCGGCGGTGCTGAGAGGCCTGTCATATGGGTTCAAGGACACGGAAGACGCTTTCGTGGCATCTGTAGCGGTAGGTGCCAAGTGCGATTACATTGTTACGCGGAATGTCAAGGACTTTGCCAAGTCTCCCATTCCCGCCATATCTCCTACGGAGTTGCTGAACAAGATTCAGTCTCCGCTGGACGCAGTGGGGATGGAGTAACCCCCGGGTCGTATCAAGGCACTGGAGCGACGGCGCAATGGGCGATGCGTGATATTACGTTGCACTCGTCCGGTTTCATGCATGAGGGATATTCGCACTCGTCGCAATTCATGGGGCGGGTGTGGAGGGGTTCCGCATTCGCATGGCCCGTGTGATAATGGAATCACCCGGGACAAGGAGGCTCCCAAGGTCGGCACGGCGCTGGCACATAGCCGACTTGCGACTTGCGAAGCACTGCGGTATCCGGTATGGTTGGTAGTACACAGGTCCGCAGCAATGTGAGACTTCCAGGAGCCGGGGGTAATCCCCCGGCATTTTTCATTTTCAGGGGGTGTCATGGCTGAAATCTCGATCTTCGCCGACGAGAGCGGCGAGCAGGGATTTCAGTCCAAGTACTACGCGCTGACGCTGGTGTTCCATGACCAGTCCGATCCCGTTACCCCCATGTTCGAAGGCTATGAACAAACGCTCCGCGACGCAGGGCTGCCGGACATCCCCATGCACGCCTCACCGTTGTTGAACGGGCATGACGCCTATCAGCACCTCGGCATCAGCCAGCGCAAGCGCCTGCTCACCTACTTTCTGTCCATGCTGTTCAAACTGCCGGCACAATACGTGACGCTCATCTACCGAAAGGCCGATTATGCAACCTTGGAACAGCTGGGCGCACGCATCAAGCGCGACATCGTCAACATCGTGTTCGATCATCTGGCGCTCTTCCAGAGCTTCGACGCCATCAAGGTGTACTACGACGGCGGCCAGAGTCTCGTCACGCAGGCCATTCACGGCGCGATCAAATACGCGCTCTCGAAACAGGCCGTCGTCTACCGCAAAGGCTCGCCGACCGACTACCGTCTCGCTCAGGTGGCGGATTTCATCTGCACCATCGAGCTGACCTCACTCAAGTACGAGAACCGCGAGCAGACCGCGACCGACGAACGTTTCTTCGGATCGGCACGCGCCTTCAAGAAGAACTACCTCAAGAAGGTGCGAAAGCATCGGTTGGCTGCTTAGTGACGATCCCGTAAATTTTTTCTCCTCGATGGCCCCGGCTCATCATCCCGATGAATCGAGGCCATCGGCGTATGCGTCCCGCGGACACGGTCCTCCCTACGCGACGAGCCGTCCGAAGTCACCCAAGCCGATGACATGGCTATGCCTGATGGAGAATGCCTCATCGCCGCCGTAGACCATAAAGCGGCCTTCCGTCGGCACGTCCATCATCGGGGCGAGATCCTCGAGGGTCGCGAACGACTTCGGATTGTATGTGGCGGAGGATTTGACCTCCACGGCATACCGTGGTCTGCCGCCCTGCTCCAGTATCGCGTCGATCTCCTTTTTGTTGCTGTCGCGCCAGTAGAACAGCAGTAGCTCGCGTCCCAGAGCCTGATGGCGCTTGATGATTTCGACCATCACTGCGTTCTCGTACAAGCTGCCGCGGTATTGGCTAGAGAACGTGTGCTCCTCGGTGTCGATGCCGAGCAGATTCGCCGCCAGACCGGTGTCGCGGCGGAGTCCCGTTGCGAAATGGGCGATCCGCGATATTGCGTTGCACTCGTCCGGTTTCATGCATGGGGGATATTTGCACTCGTCGAATTCCATAAACGCCCAAAATGCGCACTCGTCGCAATTCGTGGGGGATGATGCGGAGGGGTGCTGTGCCCGCACCCAGTGCGATAATGGAAACACCCGGGACAAGGAGGCTCCCATGGTTGAGACCACAAACTTATCCGCATTGCTGCCGTTCGGTGCCATTTTCATGTTCGTTGGGCTGATATTCATACTGGTCGGAGGCTTTCTCCTGTGGCGTGATCGCAAGCTGGCCGCGCGCTGCACGGCATCCACGGTCGGCGAAGTGACGCGGATGATCCGGCATGTGGACCGCGACAGTGACGGCACCTCCGTCACATGGAGCCCCGAGGTCGCGTATCAAGTGGGCGGCGTGGAGTACACGGTGTCCTCGTCGATCTCCAAAGGCCGGCCTAGCGCGCACGTCGGCGATCGGATGACGGTCGGCTACGATCCGTACGATCCCGCGACCGCGTATCTGCCGGAGGAGAAGTCGGAGTCGTTCTGCCGGCTGTTCATCATCATCGGCGTGGTCACCTTCGCCATCGGGGCGGCCGCGGCGATCGCCTGGCTGTTCGTGTGAGTCGGGAAAGGGGCGATCATGGTCATTTTCGAGGACGAGTTCATGGACATCCAGTCCGGCATGGTCGCTTTGGCCCTGGAGGCGGCCGGCGATGCGAACGTGGAGGTCGTATACATATACGGCTCCATCGAGGGTGGCATGACATCCTTCAACACGTTCTTCCGCATGGGCGGGGTTGTTCGGGGCCTTACGGAGGTCGTTCCGGACCGCTCGCTCGCGTTGCAGGTGCTGGATCTGGGTACGGACGATCTGGGACGATTGCGCACCCTGTGCGGGGAGCGTGGACGCGCATGCCCCACCGAGATCCGCGGCCGGTACGAGACGGCGACCGGCGGTTACCGGGTGCATTATTCGTACGATCCCATCGTTGCCGATCCCGACTACGGCATCTCGCCGGCCACAGTATTCGACACGTGGATGGACGATGTGCAGTCCGGAAAGGACGATCTGGATCCGGCGGGTGCTCCCGGTTCGTCATCCTGACGTAGCGCGTAGCCGGCCGCCTCGTCATCCTGAGCGAAGCGCGTCAGCGCGGAGTCGAAGGATCCTGGGCCATTGCGCGCCAATGACCAATGCGCAATGACGAAGGATCCTTCGACTCCGCCCTATCGGGCTGCGCTCAGGATGACAAAAAGAGTTCGCTCAGGGTGACGGAATACAGGGGGCGCTCCCGTCCGGCGAATTACGCAATTTAAAACTCATTTTAAATAATTAAGTTTTTTTGATATATTTAAAATACATTTTAAATCCGAGCGATGTTTCTCGCGTGCGCCGAACCGATTCGCAAAGGAGAAGCCAATGATCGACCGGCCATCATATCTGCGCAAGCTTGACGCGTGGAAGGACCGCGACGTGATCAAGGTGATCACCGGCGTGCGCCGCTGTGGCAAGTCGACGTTGATGACGTTGTGGAGGCAGCGCCTGATCGGCCACTACGGCGTGCCCGCCGAGGCCGTCGTCCACCTCAACCTCGAACTGCTGGAGAACGAGCGATTCCTCGAATACCACCGCCTCCATGAGGAGATCATCCGTCGGTGCGCCGCCGCGGACGCGTCTGCGGGGGATGGCCGACGCTATGTGCTGATCGACGAGATCCAGAACGTGCCGGACTTCCAGAAGGCTCTCGACAGTCTGCAGGCCCGAGGCGACATGGATCTGTACATTACTGGTTCGAACGCCACACTGCTCTCCGGCACGCTTGCGACCCTGATATCCGGCCGGTATGTGGAAATCGCCATGACTCCGCTGTCGTTCGCCGAATACTGGAGTGCGCGTTCGCAAGAGGGGTTGAGCCTGCAGCGAGCGTGGTCGGAATACCTGCACGACGGGGCGCTGCCGGCCACGGTGGGGTTTCCCGGCGATGCGTCGATGCTGCACGACTATCTCGACGGCATCCTCAACACCGTCCTGTTCAAGGACGTGGCCGCGCGTCTGGGCGTCTCCAATATCGCCGCTCTGGAAACGGTCACCCGGTACATGTTCGACAATATCGGCAATTTGGTCAATCCCAAGTCCATTGCCGACGCCATGACATCGGCGGGAACGAAGATATCGTCGCCCACGGTGTCCGGCTATCTGGGGGGTCTTGCCGCGGCGTTCATCCTTTATCCGGTGCAACGATACGACATCAGGGGCAAGCGCGCACTGCGTCAGGAACGCAAGTACTATGCCGTGGATCTGGGCGTGCGCCGCATCCTGTGCTCCAACAACGTGCGAGACACCGGCCGTCTGCTGGAGAATGTGGTGTTTCTCGAGCTGATGCGCAGGGACGGCGACGTGTTCGTCGGGCAGGGGGCAGGCGGCGAAATCGACTTCATCACCAATGGGCCGGGTGGACGACGCTACTATCAGGTCAGCGAATCCGTGCGCGATCCGGCCACGTTGGAACGGGAGCTGTCATCGCTGCGTGCGGTGCGGGACGACTATCCGAAGACGCTGATCACACTGGATGACGAACGCCCGACGTCGCACGAGGGGATCGGGCAGGTCTATGCCTTGGACTGGCTGCTCGATGGGCGGCAGTGACGGAGAGGTTGCGTGTGAGGCCAGCGCCCGTCGGGTGAGGCCATCCTGATGGCCGCCTCCGATGCTCCTGAGCGTAGCGCGAGGCCGCCTCGTCATCCTGAGCGGAGCGCGAGGCCGTTTCGTCATCCTGAGCGAAGCGCGTCAGCGCGGAGTCGAAGGATCCTTGGCCATTGCGCGCCAATGACCAATGCGCAATGACGAAGGATCCTTCGACTCCGCCCTATCGGGCTCCGCTCAGGATGACGAAAAGGGCGGCTGCGCTGCGCTCAGGATGACGAGTGTCGTGACTGCGGCGATCAGAACCCATCCTCCCCGGGTGCGCTCGCGACCGCATGCATCCATGCGGCGAACGTCGCTCCGGGAGCCACGCCCGTGCCATCGTCCTTGGCGACGATCGGATCGTATGCGTAATCGGCCCTGTACGCGCCTGTGCCGGCAATGTAGTGGCCGCGGATCTGCGTGGGGCAGGGCCGACCGGCCTCGTCGCACAGCCTGCGCAGGCCGGCAAGATCGCCATGCGCCAGACGGAGCATCCGCCGGCGCAGATCATCGTCGGTCGCGACCTGATTGAGCGGAAGGATCGCATTCCCCGCGCGGAAGAATGCGTTGAAGACCGTCATCCGGCCCTCAAGCGACGCATAGATGTAGACGTCCCGGATCGGCTGCCCCTCCGCTGCCTCCAGACACAGCGAAACCAGGCCGGACTGCACGTCCATGAAATCATCCTCGAACGAATTCCCGGCCATATGCGCCCCCTGTCCTGCCGGTTTTTCCTGTCGGTCGCGGGCCCGCCGAGTGGCAGAACCGGCGAACCGGATATCCTTCACCCATCATAGGGCGCGGGGAGCATCGCATGTGCCGGCCGGCCGGTCAGTACTGGTATTCGTTCGGGGTTTTCTCGCCGGCAGTCACCGCGAAGGGCAGGTGGTTGCGCTTCGACGGGATCGGGCAAGTGCAGAACAGGCTGAACGAGCACGGGTAATTGAAGGCGTAGTTGAAGTCGACGTGGCCGAGTCCCAGAACATCGGCGGCGGAAAGCTCGTAGATGCGTCCGATGCCGGCCGTCTGGTGGCCGCTGGTCTCGTCGGTGAAGAACACGTAGGCGTGGCCGAACACGTTGGAGACCACGAGCGAGTAGACCTGACCCTCATAGCTGAACTCTAGGGTGCCGAGCACCTTGTAGGACTGCAGCACGGTGGGGACCACGGAGTCGTGGATGTCGAGCTCGTCCTGCGTGGCGGGCTTGAACGTGGCGGGCAGGCGCCACGCAGGGTCAATGTCGAAGTGGTCGATGCCCTTGAAGTCGCGCCGGGCGGCCGCGTTCGGGTCCTTGATCCGGATCCAGAAGCGGTACGTGTCCCGTTCGGCCAGATCGGTCTGCGCGTTGACCTCGGCCCTCACGTCCCCAAGGTCGATGTAGCCGAGCGACTGCTCGCCGAACGCCGTGGGCGTGAACGAGATCGGCCCGTCGAGCGGACGCCTCTCGTTGACCACCCCGGATCCCGGCTCGGGCGTGTAGATCAGTGTGTCCTCGGAGACGCTCCACTCGCCCGGGAACTCCCGGATGGTCTTCGTTTCGCCCTCGGACACCCATGTGGTGGACAGGGGCGCGAGATAGTTGTGGGGCGCGGTGAGCGTCTCCTGGCGCCCGGCTTGCCAGACGTACCACGCCTGCGTGTAGAGATCGGCCCGGCGCGCGGTGACGATGTTCGTATCGGTCATAGTTATTTCCCCTTCGTGTGATCGATCGCGGCGGCCCGGGCCGTCGCTTGGATCCGAGTGTATGGATATTGGGTGCGATTCGTTGCGGCGTGGCCATCGCGATACCGGATAGCCGGCCACATGCTGCGGTTATGGGCGTCAGACGGACTCGAGCTGTCGGATGGCGCTGGCGATGCCGGCACCCGTGGCGTGCGGAAAGGCGTTCACCCACGACAGGTCCGGCTCGGCCGCGCGCGTGGCGATTCGGTCGATGGCGGACGCCGGCACGCCCATGTCCCGCAGCGATGTCGGCAGTCCGATCCGTCGGTAGACCTCCGACAGCTCCTCCACCTGTTCGATCTCGCCCACGTACGTGAGCTGCACGAGGATGCCGTAGGCGACTTTGAGACCATGCAATGTGGCGTGCAATTCGGGGATGATCGTGAGCGCATCATGGATCGCGTGGGCGCCCGACGCCCGGCCTTTGGTCCGTGCGAACCCGCCCACGGCGCCTCCGAGCGCGATGATCGTGTCGATGAGGTTGCCCAGTGCAGCATGGTCGCCGCATCCATCGTCGTAATGCTCCAGCACCGTCGTGGATTGTTCGAGCAGTTCGTCGCGGGCGATTCGGGCGGCCTCTAGTCCGAGCCGGTCGAGCGCCGAATGCGGGCGGCTGATGTCGAACACCGCCTTCGCCTCGTACCATTTCGCCAGCGTATCGCCGATCCCGCCGAGCAGGTATTGCTTGGGCGCCCGGGCGATGAGCGCCGGATCGACCACCAGCTTCACGGCGTTGCGCGGGTGGTGGCTGACTTTGAGGAAGGCGTGTCGCTCGTCGTAGATCACCGAAAGGGCGCTGTATGGTGCGCATGTGGAGGCGATGGTCGGCACCACCACAAGGGGCAGGGTGCGCAGATGCGCCACCTCCTTTGCTGTATCGATGGCACGGCCTCCGCCCAAGGCCACCACCACGTCGGTATCCGGTGTGAGGGCGTCCGCAAGCTCGCGCGCGTTGCGGTCGGTCACGCTGCCGTCGCAGACCAGCACGGTCGCAGGTACCGGCCCGCCCGCATACGCCTCGTAGGCGCTCCGTGCACGCTCTCCGGTGATGACCGCCGGATGACGCCAGTCCGAGGTAAGTGCGGCGGGATCCTTTGCGCTTCCGGGCTCGTTGATGTACTGATCCGGGCCGCTGCGCACCAATGACGCCAATGGCCCCTGATACTCGCTCATATGTTCCCCTTTCGAACGAATGCGAATTGCGGCGTCCATCCCGTGCGCCGCCAGCGATGTCCGTCACGCTACAGGAGCCGTCATGGACGGTCAATGCGCCGCGCCGACTGGAGCCATTCGGAACTATCGCGATTACTGATGGCGTTCCATAACGGGCGGTTGTAACGGTATTTCCGTGCTGTCATCGCAATCGTTGCAATGACGGCGATCGGATGGTCCGGGCCATTGGCCATGCCGGCCGGGACTTGGCCGTGTCGCGCGGTGGGCGTGGTTGTCCGCCCGATCCGCATGCGGTTATGATCCTCACCATCGGACGAAAGGGGATTTCGGCCGAGGACAACACTCAATCTGAAGGGGAACATACATGGGGCAGGACACGACCCAGGAGGCGGAAGCCTCCCCGATCGTCGTCATCGACAAGGTGGGCAAGGTATTCACCGGCGAGGACGGCGAGGAGAAGGCGGCGCTGAGCGACGTCTCGCTAAGCATCAGACGCGGCGGCATCTACGGCATCATCGGCCTGAGCGGCGCGGGCAAGAGCACGCTGATCCGACTCATCAACGGCATCGAACGGGCCACCAGCGGCACGGTCACCGTGGACGGCCACAGGATCGGCGATCTGGACGCGAGGCAGCTGCGCGTCGAGCGACGGCGAATCGGCATGATCTTCCAACAGTTCAACCTCATGCCGTCCCGGACAGTGTTTGACAACATCCTGTTTCCGCTCAAAGACAGCGATCTGGGCAAGGACGAGCGCCGGGAGCGGGTTACGCATCTGCTGTCCTTGGTCGGCCTCGATCAGAAGGCCGATGCCTATCCGGGCGAGCTGTCCGGCGGCCAGCAGCAGCGTGTGGCCATCGCCCGCGCGCTGGCATCCAACCCGAAGATCCTACTGTGCGACGAGGCGACAAGCGCTCTCGATCCGGCGACGACCGTGTCCATCCTGCATCTGCTGCGCGAGGTGAACCGCAGTCTCGGAGTCACGGTCATCATCGTGACGCATCAGATGTCCGTGGTCAAGGAGATCTGCGACAGGGTCGCGGTGCTGGACAGCGGCCGGCTCGTCGAGGAGGGCAGCGTGTTCTCTGTATTCGCCAACCCACAGGCAAAGCTCACCCGCTCGTTCATCGCCACGACCTCCAACATCGCCAAGCTTGGCGAACTGGTGGATGGTGGGGACGAGGATGGAGACGGTGTTCCCGACGGCGAGCCGCTGGTGCGTCTCAAGCCGGGCGAGAAGCTGGTTTCCATCCGCTACGTGCACAAAGGGGTGTTCGAACCCCTGATCGCCACGGTGATCCGCCGGTTCGGCGTGGATATCAACATTCTGCTGAGCGATGTGGAGGTGGTTGACGGCCATCCGATCGGCGGCACCACGGGCATATGGTCCGGTTCCGAGGACGGCATCCGCCAGGCCATCGCCTATCTGAAGGACAAGGACATCAACGTGGAGGTGTTGCGCTAATGCAGTGGCTTATCGATCTGTTTCCCAACGTCGCGCCGCGTGCGGACGAATTCTACCGCTCGATCATCGAGACGCTGGTGCTGGTGGGCATCACCGCGGTGCTCTCGTTCGTGCTGAGCCTGACCATCGGTATCCTGCTGGTGGTCACGCGCAAAGGCGGCCTGCTGTCCGCCCCCGCATTCAATCAGGCGCTCGGCTGGATCATCAACCTGTTCCGGTCCATTCCGTTCATCATCCTGGCCGCGGCGCTCGTGCCGATCACCCGCGCGATCTCCGGAACGGCCCTGGGCGTGCAGGGGGCGATCTTCCCGCTGGTCATCGGCATCACGCCGTTCTTCTCGCGTCAGATGGAATCCGCGTTCCTGTCCATCGATCCGGGACTCGTGGAGGCGGCGGTGTCCATGGGGCTGTCGCCGGTACAGATCATCTGGCGCGTCTACTTCCGGGAGGCTATCCCGAACATCGCGAAGGTGACCACCATCACGCTGGTGAGCTTGATCGGCCTGTCCGCCATCTCCGGATCACTGGGCAGCGGCGGACTGGGCGATTTCGCCATTCGCTACGGCTACCAGCGGTTCATGTTCGATGCCACGGTCGCGTCGGTGATCGTGCTACTCATCATGGTGGGCTTCATCGAATTCGTGGGCCGCACCGTCATCGACGCCACGTCGCGCGAAGTCCAGATCAGCGAATGACAGCGAATAATCGAGCAACAGGAGACAACCACATGACATTCACCTACACCACGCACAACACCATCGTGTTCGGGGAAGGCGCGGAGGACCATCTCGCGGACTTCCTGCGCCAATACCACGCCACCAGCGTACTGCTCGTCTCGAGCGGTGACTACGTGGAGCGGCTTGGCATCCTCCAGCGCGTGCGCGACGCGGTGGCCGAGGTGGGCGGCGCGCTCGCGGAGAACCGCGACGTGGTGCCCAACCCGCGCGTCGACCTGATACGCTCGCTCATCGATCTGGCGAGGGAACGGCGGGTGGATCTGGTGCTTGCCGCGGGCGGTGCCAGCTCGTACGACACGGCCAAATCGGTGGCGGCCGGCGTGCCGTATGACGGCGACGTGTGGGACTTGTTCACAGGCAAGGCGCGCCCCGGGGACGTGCTGCCCATCGGCGTGATCGCCACTCTGCCCGGCAGCGGCTCCGAGGTGTCCGATTGCGCGGTCGTCCAGCAGGGCAGCGACAAGCGCTTCCTCGAGGACCGCAGGATCATCCCGAACTTCTCTCTCGTGGACCCCCGCAACTCCGCAACCGTCCCGTACCACTACCAGGCGGCAGCCATCGCCGACCTCGCCACGGCGTTCACGGAGCCGTACTTCAGCGACGACATCGCCATCCACTCCGTCGACTACTTCCTCGAGGGCGGGCTGCGGGCGCTGCTCGACGCCGGGCGGCGGTGGATCGCCGATCCCTCGGACGTCGACGTGCGGCGGGAGCTGCATTGGATCTCGAGCACCGGCTTTAACGACTTCTACTTCTCGTTTGGGCGCACGGTGGATTGGACCACGCACCGGATCGAGCACGAGCTGGGCGGCGAGTTTGACGTGATCCACGGCGAAGGCATCGCCGTGCTTATGCCGTCGATCATCCGCTATGTGGCGGAACGCAAGCCGGCCCGCTACTCCCGTCTGGCCGAGCGCGTGTTCGGGCACGATCCCGCGCTCGGTGAACGCGCTCTGGCGCTGCTGCTCGCCGACGACTTCGAGCGGTTCTTCTCCGATCTTGGACTTGCCGTGCATCTGGGCGATCTGGGGATAGGCGAAGACGGCTTCCCGCGCATCGCCGACGCTGTCACTGGCAACGGAACCGGCACGGTGGGCAACTACTCGCCGCTGACGCGCGACGATGTGATCGCCGTGCTCGAGCTGGCGAAATGACCGGCCCGCGACCGTTCCGCATCGCAGCGCGCGTGGCGGGTCTGCCTGCCAACTGCTTCGCAGCCACCGACGCCAAGGTCGCAAAGGCACGTGGCGGGGGCGTCGACGTCATAGACCTGAGCAAGGCGAACCCGGACGGACGTGCCCCGGCATTCGTGGCGCGTCAGGGCGCTGCCGCCATGCTGCGCGACAGCAACTTCCCCTACGGGCCGTTCGATGGCAAGGCCCGTTTCCTTGAGGCGGCGGCTGGATGGTACGCCCGCGAGCACGGCGTCGCGCTCGACCCGTCCAGCCAGGTGACGGCAGTGGAGGGCGCGTCCGTGGGCCTCGCCGCGGTGACGCAGTCCCTGCTCGATCCGGGCGACGCGCTGACCGTCGTGGAACCGTACTATCCGCCCTACCTCGCGCTCGCCGCCGCGGCCGGAGCCCGATTCCGCACGATCCGGGCCACGGCTGGGAACGGCTATTTGCCGGATCTCGGAGCCGTCGACCCGTCCGTGTGGGACGACACCGCGCTGCTGCTGCTCAACTTCCCGGCCAATCCCACCGGCGCGATGGCAGACAGGGCGTTCTTCGGGGATGTCCTGGCCCTGTCGCGCGCCCATGGCTTCGCCGTGATCAACGATTTCGCCTACGCGGGCATCGGATACCGGGAGCGGCCCGCGAGTCTGCTGTCCGCGGCACAGACGGGCGACCTTGCGGCCGAGATCTGCTCCATGTCGAAGATGTACACCATGGCGGGCTGGCGCGCGGGTTTCATCGCCGGTGACGCGCGGCTCATCGGCGCGTTCCGCAGGTACCACCACCAGCTGTGCTCCAGCGTGGCCGCGCCGGTGCAGGACGCCGCCGCGGCGGCGCTTGACAGCGACCAAAGCACCGTGCGCGATCTGGCAGCCCGGTACGCCTCAAGGCACCGTCTGGTGGCCGAGGGGCTGCGTGAATCGGGCATCGATGTGTTCGACTCGTCTGGCGCGCTGTACGCGTGGGCGCGTGTGCCAGACGACTGCACCTCGCAGGGGTTTGCCGATCTGCTGCTTGAGCGCGCCCATGTGGCCGTGCTGCCCGGCACCTGCTTCGGGGAGGGCGGCGAAGGTTACGTGCGCATCAGCCTGCTCATGCCAGAGGAACGGCTGCGCGAGGCCGTCTCCCGCATCGCCGAAACGGCTATAGCCTGCGGTTATGCGGGATGATAAACAACGTAGAATACGAGTTTGCGCCGCGCCGTGGCGCGCTGCGGGTACCCGTGCTTTAATGAGATCACCATCCGGATGGAGGAAGAAGGGGCCTCCTTCCGGCAATGCGATCGCTCCGTCGAAACGGTCAGGGATGGGCCCGAGACGGAACGAATACACCGATGTCCGCACCTCTTCGCGGACTCTCATCCACACCGAACCGGACCACGGCGGCGTCCCATCGTCCGCTCGCGGTTCCGGTCATCGGAACGCTACATACACATTCACCGGTCAACGGGCCGAACCACATCCAGCGGCCCATTGACCCCGCCGAAAGGAATCCGCTATGGCACACCCGTCCGTCATCGACCATTTCGTCGACAAGGAGACGCTGCTCGACGACAGCGCACGCCGCAACCCCAACATCAACGAATCGCGCCTGCGCCTGCTGCACAAGGCGATCACTGTCACCGACCCCGGACGCATCCTGTCTATCGGCCTCGGCTCCGGCATCTCCGAGGAGGCGCTGCGCGACCGGTACGGCATCACCATCGCCAAGGGCGTGGAGCCGTCCGCCGGGTTCGCCGAACTCGCCCGGCAGCGCGGATTCGACGTGGTCACCGCGGGCGCGCAGGAGATCGACTATGAACCCGACTCCTACGACACGATCGTCTACAACGGCTCCAGCTTCGGGTTCCTGCCCGACGACGAGCTCGAGGACACCTGGAGGCGCAACTTCGAAGCGCTGAGCGATCACGGCAAGCTCGTGTTCACCGACGTGCCCAAGGAGAGCGCGCTCGGCGCCGTCCTCTTCCTGACCCAGAAGTACCCCGAAATCAAGGACGAGGACTTCCAGGACATCCTTTCCGGCAGCGTCTTCCACCACGCCGACCGCAACCAGTACAAGCCGTACTGGCACCTGACGTCATGGTACGTGGACCTGCTCGGGCGCATTGGCTTCAGGGACTTCCACTACTTCCAGACCGTGCTCGCGAATCCGCCGTACCAGGAGGATGATGCGGTGGATCCGATCAGTGGCTACACCAAGGGCAACTACATCGCGGTCGTCGCTGTGAAGTGACCGAGTGACAAGCGAAACCAAGGAGGAAACCATGACACGACTGCTGACCAGCGAATCCGTCACCGAAGGCCACCCGGACAAGGTATGCGACATCATCTCCGACTCCATTCTCGACGCCTATCTTACGGTGAGCCCGTTGTCCGCCGTGGCCGCGGAGACCACCGCCAAGGACGGTCTTGTGGTGGTGGAGGGCGAGGTGTCCGCACCCACGGTGCTCGACCATGTGGAGATCGCGCGCCAAGCGCTGCGCGACATCGGATACACCGATGCGGACAGCGGCATTTCCCCGGACGGCGCCGGCATCATCAACAACATCCGCCCCCGAGACTTCGATGGGAACGTTGGCAATTATGACCGTCTCGTCGGCAAGAGCGGCGACGAGCTGCTCGACGTGCCTGCGCAGGACCAGGGCATCGTGGTCGGCTACGCGGTCGACGACAACCCTTCGCTGCTGCCGCTGCCCATCTACATCGCCAGCCGCATCGCCGAACGCCTCGCCCAAGTGCGCAAGGACGGCACGCTGCCGCTGCTGCGCCCGGACGGCAAGGTGATCGTCTCGATCGAATACGACGACGATCTGCACCCGGTGGCGTTCCGCAACGTCTCCCTGTCCACGCAGCATTCGCCCGATTTCGTCCTGGACGACGTGCGGTCCGCGGTCCGTGAGCAGGTCATCGACCCGGTGCTCGCCCGGATTGACGTGCCGCTGGCCGCCAACGCGATCGTCAAGGTCAACAACGGTCCGTTCATCAATGGCGGGCCTAAGGCCGACAGCGGTCTGACCGGCCGGAAGATCATCGTCGACACCTACGGAGGTCTCGCAGCCCACGGTGGCGGTGCGTTCTCCGGCAAGGACCCCAGCAAGGTCGATCGCTCCGCCGCATACGCAGCGCGTTGGGTGGCCAAGAACATCGTCGCGGCCGGCCTCGCCTACCGGGCCCAGGTGACGATCGGCTACTTCGTGGCCGAGTCTGATCCCATCTCCATCGACGTGGAGACCTACGGCACCGAGACCGTGGACCGCGCGCGCATCGTGGATGCCGTGAAGCGCGTGTTCGACCTGCGTCCGTTCGCCATCATCCGCGAGCTCGATTTGCAGCGTCCCATCTACCGGCCGACCGCCGCCTACGGCCACTTCGGCCGCACTGAGCCGGACTTCACCTGGGAGCGCACCGACCGGGTCGACGCGCTCAAGGCTGCGATCTGACAGCGAACACACCATCCAATCAGGCCATTAGACAGTAGAGAAGGGAAGCAACATGGCCAAAGCATCATCCAAGAAATCCATTACCGGTCGTCTCATCGCCATTGGCGTGGTTGTGGCCGCGGTCGTCGCGGGCGCCATCGGCGTGTCCGTCGCGAATGCGGTACGGGCCGGCGGCCAGACGCCCACGATCGTCAAGGTGGCGACCGACTCCGATTCGTACGACGACATCTGGGACGCGGTGAATCAGACCCTCGCCGCCGAGAACGCCAACATCGAGGTTCAGCTCGTCAAGATGGACGGCAGCCAGATCAATGGTGCGACCGTTAAGAAGGAGGTTGATCTCAACGCCTTCCAGCACCGCGCCTACCTTGATGACCAGATCAAGGAGAGCGGCTACAAGCTGCAGGTCTTCGCCAACACGCTCATCCAGCCGCTCAACGTGTACTCGGACAAGATCAAGAGCCTTGATGACCTCAAGGACGGCGATACGATCGCCGTGCCGAACAATCCCACCAATCTGGGACGCGCCCTGAAGGTACTAGAGGCAGGCGGTGTCCTGAAGACCAATCCGGACAAGGGCTACCTGCCCACCGTCGCGGACATCACCGAGAACCCCAAGAACATCCAGATCAAGGAGGTCGCCTCCACCCAGATCCCCAAGCTGCTGCCTGACGTGACCGCCGGCATCATCAACGCGAACACCGCCGTGGACGCCGGGCTCAACCCGAGGGACGACTCGATCTTCTCGGTGCCCGTCAACCCGAACGACATCTACAACAAGCCGTGGATCAACCTCATCGCCGGGCGCACCGGCGAGCAGGGCAACCCGGTCTACCGCAAAATCGTCGAGGCATACGGCTCCGAGGCGGTCAAGAAGGTCATCGACGAGAAGCACACCGCCGATTCCATCTACACCTACGAGAACCTGCTCGACAAGCCCGAAGCCTAGCAGCCGTACCAGTCGGCTGGCACTCGGGTCCGCTAACCTATTTCCTTTTCCTTTTCCTCTCCTTGTTGGAGGCCCTGGCCGTGCATCTTCCCGGCCGGGGCCTCCAACGTTGTACAGCTCCCTTCCGCATGTGCCGGCCGGCCGGTATGGTCGTGTGCATGAACTCGGGGGAGAGTCCCCGATCGCATGGAAAGGAACGCATCATGGCCGATGTCACGACCGCACAGACCGAGTGGTTGGATTGGCGCCGCCGGCGTGAGGAGAGCCTGCGCGCGCCCTACGGATGGCTGTCGCAGACCGGACTGTACTGGCTCCAGGCGCTCGGCGGGTTCAGGGCCGTTGTGCCCGGCATCGCCGGCGAATGGGCGCTGCGCGACGGGAAGGTCGTCCTCACCCCGCAGCCCGGAGCCGACGACGGCCCGGCCACCGTGCTGGTGGGCGCGGACGGCGGGCGCACGTCGGTCACCGGGCCCGTCCACGTGCCCAGCGACGCCGAGGCGGACGGCGCATACGTCGAATCGGGCGGAATCCGCGCGGCCGTGATCGAGCGATCCGGCCAGTTCGGCATCCGCGTGCGCGACCCCGAGTCCGAGTTCCGCCGCGACTTCGCCGGCATCCCCGCCTACCCCTTCGACCCCGCGTGGCGCATCGAGGGCGTGTTCGAGCCGTACGGCGAGGCCCGGGACACCGTGGTGTCCACGCGCGTGGACGGGCTGACCAGCACGCTCGAGGCCGTCGGCACGGTGAGCTTCGAGGCCGGGGGCGAGCCGCAGCGCCTGGTCGCGTTCGACGGGGGTGGAGAGGGCAATGGCCGCGGGCTGTTCATCATCTTCCGCGATCCGACCAACGGGGAGGCCACCTACGGCAGCGGGCGGTTCCTAGCCGCCACCGTCCCGGCGGGCGAAACCCGAGTGCTGCTGGACTTCAACCGGGCGTTCAACCCGCCGTGCGCGTTCTCGCCGTACTGCACGTGCCCGCTGGCCCCGGCCGGCAACCGGGTGAGCGTGCCCGTCACCGCCGGCGAACGACACTGAACCTGTTAAGGGCCGCAAGCCAAGCGCAAAAACCCGCTTGAGGGCCTGTCTGCCGGTAGTATGGAGGCAGGCCCGGCGACGGTCGACGGGTGGAAGGGATATGCCATGATCAGTTTCAGCAATGCGACATTCTCCAAGATGGACGGCGTCGACCCCGGGAGCGCGACGACGATGCTGGACGGCCTGCTGCTGCAGGGCGAGTCGGTCCGCTATGCGTTCAAGGGATCCCCTGGCTGGGTGGTGTTCACGGACCGTCGTCTGGTGACCGTGACCGTGAAGGGCCTGACCGGCAAGAGGCGGGATCACACGTTCCTGCCGTATTCGTGCGTCCGGGCGTATGGCATCGAGACGGGCGGGAGCTTCGATGTGGACGCCACGCTGGATTTGTGGTTCGGCGGTTTGGGACACATTGACGGCCAGACCGGCGTCATCAGCGGCCCGTGCGCTGTCAGCCTCAAGTTCGTGCCGGGCATCGATGTGCGCGAGATTGGGGCGTTCATCGCCGGCAAGATCATGTAGCAGCCGGCGCACCGTATGGTTCCAACGCTTCCAGCGCTCTGCGTGCGACACGCCACGCAGGGCGCTCCGCGCGCCGATTTGCCCAAAATCATTAACGTGGTTAATATATGAATTAAGTTCAGATTCAACGATGAGCGGACCACGGAGGGGCATGATGGAAACCACGGCAAGCGTTCATACGACTACGGTCGCATCGCTTTCCGAGGCGAACCGTTCGAACATCCTCCAATACCTGTACCATCACGGCATCAGCTCGCGTGCGCAGATCGCCAAGGCCCTCGGCCTGACGCCCGCAGCGATCACCAAGATCACCGCGCGCCTCATCGAGGCCGGCGCGCTCGAGGAGACCGGGGATATCGAGGGACGCAAGAACCGCCGATCCATCGGTCTGTCCCTCGACGCGACCCGCTTCCATGTGGTCGGCGTCAAATTCGCGCGCTCGTTGGTGCAGATCGGCGTGTTCGACCTCGCCGGCGCGCTGCTGGGGCTTGACAATCTGCCGCCGGTCACGGACGGCACCATCGGCGAGACCATCCGGGACATCCATCGCCGTGTGAACCTTCTGTTGGACCGTGATCCCAGGATCGTGGCGATCGGCATGGCCGTGCCCGGCCCGTACCTGCGCGAAGTGGGGCGCATCGCCGTGGTGTCCGGCATGCAGGGGTGGCGCAAGGTCAACTTCATCACCGAGTTCACACACGCCTTCCGCGTGCCGGTGTTCGTGGAGCACGACGCCCGCGCCGGCGCGTTGGCGCATTACCTGTTCGATCGCGAATCAGGCGGCGATCTGGCCTACTATCTGGTGGGCGAGGGCGTGGGCCTGGGCGTGATCGACCATGGCCGTCTGTTCAACGGAGCCATCGGCGCGGCCACGGAGATCGGCCACGTCAGCATCGATGTGGACGGCCGGCTCTGCGACTGCGGCAACCGCGGCTGCCTTGAGCGCTACTGCTCCACGCCGGCGATCCACGCCATGCTGGTGGAGGACGGGCAGGTTGTGCCCGATGCGGCGGCCATGAGCCACACCCAAGCCTGCCGCGCCCTGTTCGCCAAGGCGCACGACGGCGACGAGCGCGCGCTGGCGATGGTCCGATCCGTCGGCCGGTATGTGGGCTATGGATGCGTGACGATCATGAATGCCTTCAACCCTCGACGCGTGGTGATCGGCGACATCGTGGCCGAGGCCGGCGAGCCGATGCTCAGGGAGGTCCGGCGCACGGTGGCCGATCGCGCGATCCCCGAGCTGGTCGATTCGACCGAAATCCTCCTGTCCGGGCTGGATGCGGATGCGGCCGTGGCCGGTGCCGCCGCCGTGGCCGTCACCCAGTTCCTCGAACGTCCGTCCCTGTTCTTCGATGTTTCCGGAGCGTCCTGATCCGGCCATCCCGGTCAATCATCCTGATTCGAGACCGCAGCCGATAAACCCAACGAGTTTTCCCCAACGATAACCAACCAACCCCCATTGAAAGGATATTGATTATGTCGAAGCCTGTTGTTCTGTCTCTTGGCGAGTTGTTGTGGGACATGCTGCCCTCGGGCAAGCGCGCGGGCGGCGCGCCGGTCAACTTCGCGTACCACGCCATGATGAACGGCGCGGAGGGCTGGTCCATCAGCGCGGTGGGCGAGGACGAGCTGGGCGACGAGCTCGTGGTCGAGGCCCAGAAGGCCGGGATCCACACCATCATCCAGCGCAACGCGTGGCCCACCTCGACGGTCGAGGTCGCGTTGAAGAACGGCATCCCCGAGTACACGATCGTCAAGGGCGTGGCGTGGGACCACCTGCTTTTGACGCGCGAGCTGATCGACGTGACCGCGCAGGCCGACGCGGTGTGCTTCGGCACCCTGGCCCTGAGGAGCCCGGAGACGCACGACACGATCGTCGAGCTGCTCAAGCGCACGAAGCCGGGCGCGATGCGCTTCTTCGACATCAACCTTAGGGGGGACCACTACTCCAGGGAGCTGATCGAGGAGCTGCTGGGGTATGCGACGGTGTTCAAGATCAACGACGCGGAGCTGCTGCTGCTGCGCGACATGTTCGGCATCCGGGGCACGAGCGATGACGACGCGTGCCGCTGGTTCATGTCGCAGTACGGGTTGGATTACGTGATCCTGACGGGCGGGTCGACGTTCTCGACGGTCATCGCGCGCGGCGGGGAGTCGTCGACGCTGGCGACGCCGCATGTTGAGGTGGTGGACACGGTGGGCGCGGGCGATTCGTTCTCGGGCACGTTCACGGCCCGGACCCTGTTGGGCGATTCGCTGGCGGAGGCGCATCGGGCGGCGGTGAACACGGCGGCGTACGTGTGCACGCGGAACGGCGCGTGGCCGGAGTACCCCGAGCACATGCCCGACTACCTCGCCCAGGCCGAGTAAGGCCAGGGCCTCTCTGCTGTCATCCTGAGCGGAGCGGGAGCCCTCCCCTGTCATCCTGAGCGGAGCGCGAAGCGCGGAGTCGAAGGATCCTTAACCTTACGCACCCAGTCACGGATCCTTCGACTCCGCTACGCTCCGCTCAGGATGACGGCGGGGCCACGCCTCTCACTTAGGCCACCCCGCTTCACGGCTCAGTGCTCAGGATGACAGCGGGTGCCCCTGCCGGTGTCCGGCTGGTTGCAATGGAATCGAAGGGCGCGATTCTGCGTGGACATGGATTGCCCGGGGGTTCTCTGATGCCCGTGGCGCGCGGGCCTGAAGGCGCTTCGGACGCATTCCGGATGCTAACAACGTAGTATCCTGCGTTTCGCAGGCGTCAACTACGTCTCGTGATGCTTCGCCGGCCAAACTACATCGGGTAATTCCGATTTGTGCATGCGTTTTTCCGGTTCCCCCGGATAGCATCCGCGGAAAACCGGCGGAATGGCGGCATGTCTATATGCCCCACCCGGGAAAATCGACCGCACAAATCGGAATTACATGCTGGCCGGCCGCCGTTCGGCCCGGTCATATGCCTCTCGGACGCGTAGAACATTGGAAAGCAACGTTGCTGTTCCGTTGTCTCGGTTGTTTCGGTTACCGCGAGTATCTCCGCCGCGTCGGCAGCATGCGGATCCGGCCCCTCGTGGTTTGTCCCCGTGGCTTGTGTTGCGCGCAACACGCGATAGTATGCGCGATATATCGTGTTATGATGATTCTGGAACGCAGGAAGCGTGCACAATGGGTGCGCGATGCGAAAAGGAGCCATCATGAGTGAGACGTTCGGCGACCGCAGTTGGACCATCCGTCCCGGCGAGAGCAAGGTCATCGAGCTGGACGATGTGGCCCGGCTCAAGGTCGATCTGGTGCGCGGCCGCGTGGATGTGGTAGGTTCGGATGATCCGGTCACGCGCGTGGAGGTGTCCAACGTGCAGGGGCTCGACGTGCGGGTGAGCCTGAATGAGGACGGCCGCCTGAAAATCGACCATCCGGACGCCAATAAGACCATCAATGTGCACGGGATGCGCGACGGACTGGGCCTGCTGCGCGGGATGTTCGGCAAGTCGGACCGCGATGCGCTGTGCAGCGCGGACGTGAGCATCGTGGTCCCGCGCGAGGTCAAGGCCAAGATCAACATGGTCCGCGGCGACACGCTGGTCAGCGGTCTGACCGCCGGGGCCAAGCTGGACACCGTCTCTGGCACGGTGCTGTCCGATTCGCTGGTGGGCGAGCTCAAGCTGGACACCGTCTCCGGCCGTGTGGAGGCCCGCAATCACCGTGGGGCCATCGATGTCGATTCGGTCAACGGCGAGGTGGTGCTCAGCGGCGAATACAGCAAGGTCGATCTGAATTCCGTGAGTGGCGCCACGTATCTGGACGCGTTCGGCGCGCCGTCGAAGCTTGCTCTCAACGTGGTGAGCGGCAATGCGATCGTGCGCGTGGACGCGGATGCGCACACCGTCTACAAGGCGGATGCGATGTTCGGCTCGGTGAGTGTGGACGGCCACAAGTTCAAGGTGCCGAAGTCCGGATTCAAGTACGAGGACGGCCCGGAGGACGGTCCTTGCGTGGACATCCGGTTCAACGCGGTGTCCGGAAGTCTCAAGGTGGTCCATCGCGCGGCGGATGATGAGGCCCCGGTCGCCGCTGACGATCCCGCCGACGTCGGCGATCCGGCGGACACCGATCCGGTCGTCGCCGATCCGGCCGAAACCGCCAATCTCGCCGAAGCCGCCGAAGGGCGGTGAACCATGGCGTCCAATGCGGTGTTCGGCCATGGCCAGATGCGCCTCTATCTGCTCACGTTGCTTGCGGAGGGTCCCAAGCATGGCTACGAGCTCATGCAGTCGATCGAACGGCGGTTCAACGGCGCGTACGTGCCCAGCGCCGGTACGATCTACCCCCGTCTGGCCAAGCTGACCGAAGAGGGACTGATCACCAAATCGGAGGCGGGCCGCAAGACCATCTACGCGATCACCGATGCCGGCTTGGCCGAGCTTGAGTCGCGCCGGGACGAGGCCGATCGGCTTGAGGCGGAGATTGACATGTCCGCGCGGGCGCTGGCCGATGGTCTGCGCTCCCGGATGCATTCGTCGATGGGATCGCTCAAGGATGATCTCAATGCGGCGATCGGCCGGCCCATGGACCGCGGCTCGGTGCGGCTGCGTCCGGTCTCGCCGAACAAGCCGGCGTCGCAATCCGCCCAGCCGGTTCAGCCGGTTCAGCCGGTTCAAACCACCCGGCCCGCTCGCTTCTCGAGCGCTCCGGTGCCGGCCCCTGCGGAGACCGACGAACTGCGCAGGGCGGAACGGCTGGTCTACGAATTCGGACTGGATGTACGCGATGTGCTGCGATCGGCCGATGCCGCCGGTCTGCTGGACGATGCCGCCGTGCGACGTGTGGCGGACGAACTGGCCCGTGCGCGCGATGCGATCCGGTCCGCGATCTAGGGGGTATGGGGGCTGGATCGCCGCCCGGCTCAGCGCTCCCGGATGTCCGCCACGGACCCGCGGTCCACAAGCGTCGGGTCCACGAAGATGTGCTTGGTGGCGGTGTCCGGCGTGGCGATGCGCTGCATGAGCGTGCGCACGCAGATCTCGCCCAGATCCTTGCTGTTCGAGCGCAGCACGGTCAGCGGCCGGGAGCTGGGCGTGGCATAGCCGTCAATCGAAATGAGCGAGACGTCGTCCGGCACGCGCTTGCCCCGGCGTTCCAGCACCTGCGCGATGGCGATGGCCAGATAGTCCGAGTGCACGAGCATGGCCGTGACGCCGGAGCCGATGATCTTGTCCACGATCCCGTCCACGCCGGAGGTGTCATACGGTTGGATGCCGTCCTCGATGAACGGGCATTCGATGCGGTCCGAGTCGTTGAGGATGTGCTTCCAGCCGTTCTCGATCACCGTTGAGGTGGGGGTGTCCGAAAACGCGGCGCCGATGCGCGTGTGGCCGTGCTGCAGGAAGTGCACGGCGGCCTTGCGCACGCCGAAGTGGTGGTTGGTGCGCACGGAGTCCACGAAGCAGGTGCCGAAGATGGGCTGGTCGCGCTCCACGACCACCACGGGCACGGGGGAGTGCTCGATCCACTCCCAGGTGAGCTCGGCGACGTCGGGGCGGCCGGAGGGGGATAGGATGATGCCGCACAGGGCCGGCTCGCCGGCGATCATGTCGAGGATCTCGGTCTCGTCGATCCTGTCGTACGAGCTTTCGCGCGAGACCACGCGGGCGCCGAGCTCAGCGGCGGTTTCGCGGATCGATTCGATCACGTTGGGCCAGAAGAAGCTCGGTTCGGGCATCATGGCGCCGATCACCGGCTGGTTGCCGCTCATGTCGTCGGACAGCGAGGGGACGGTCAGATCGCTGATGCCGTCCGGTGCGGGGATCGGGGGAATGGCGGAGGACAGACGCGGGGCGCCGCCCTTGCGCGTGGTGGTTCCGGACAGCGACATCGCGCCGCCGCGCACACGCTTGAGCAGACCGGCGTTGGCAAGGATCGTCAGATCGCGGCGCACGGTGATTTCGGTGGTGTTCAGCAGGTCGGCGAGCTCGGTGACCGTCACGACGCTCTGCCTGGTCAGCAGGCTTAGGATCATATCCTGTCGTTCGGCGGGCAGCAGATCACGCTTGCCCGTATCAACAATGCTCTCAACCATCTTCGCTTCCTTGCGTGCAGGACCAGTCATGGTCCACAACCGTTCATTTGTAATCAATTCTAGCTGATCCCATCGAGAAAATGATCATATCTGACAAAAAATGCACAATATCATAGCCTGGTCGACATGCTGGATGATCGATTCTGATCATAATCGTCCCACATGTTGGCGCGCGGTGGCGGTGCGCAGGCGGGATACGGCACCGTCCGCGCTCCGCCGGGCGGGCATGAAAAAGGCCCGATCCACGGGTCGTTCCGTGAAACGGGCCTTTCCGCTATGTGGACAGCGGATCAGATGATCATCAGGCGTTCTTGGAAGCGATGATCGGCTCGACGATCGCGCGGGCGTCCTTGCAGGCCTGAGCGACGGCGGCCCAGTCGCCAACCTTCTGGGCGGCGGACGGCACCGGGAAGGAGCCGCCGATGGCGAACACGTTCTTGAGGCCGATGTACTCGGCCGCGTTCTTCAGGCTCACGCCGCCGGTGGGCAGGAACTTCATCTCGGCGAACGGGCCGTTGAGGGCCTTGAGGGTCTTCACGCCGCCGTAGGCCTCGGCCGGGAAGAACTTCACGTAGCGCATGCCGCGCTGGTACGCCTTATCCACATCGGACGGCACGGCGGTGCCGGGCAGGATCGGGACGTTGTTCTCCAGCGCCCAGTCCACGATCTCCTCGGTGAAGGCCGGGGTGACCAGACCCTTGGCGCCGGCGTCGATGGAGGCCTTGGCCTGATCCAGCGTGTGCACGGTGCCGGCCACGAGCGTGACGCCCGGGACCTCGGCGGCGATCTTCTTCATGCCGTCGATGCAGAAGGGGGAGCGGAAGGTGACCTCGGCCACCGGCACGCCGCCCTCCTCAAGGGCGTTGGCCAGCGGGACGGCCTCCTCCAGGGAGTGCAGGGTCACCAGCGGGACGACGCCCAGCTGCTCGAGGTAGGGGAGAAGCTCTTCGCTCTTCGTAACTGCCATTTTGGATCTTCTTTCTGTTGTGTGATCTATTGGATTGGATCAACAGGTTGTGTTTTGTCCGTGGGGTTCGGTGCCGTGGGGCTTGGTGCCGTGGGCTCAGTTCGCGCGGTCGTGGGAGGCCTTGAACGCCTCGAGCTCGCTCGGCGTGGGCAGGCCCTCGTTGTCGGAGACGAACTGGGTCTGGATGGCGCCCAGCGCGCAGCCGCGCTCCATGGCCTCGGCGATCGACTTGCCCTCGAGCAGGGCGGACAGGGTGCCGGCCGCGAAGCCGTCGCCCGCGCCCACGGTGTCCACCACGGTGTCCACCACGAAGCCGGGCACGTAGACGCTTTCGGTGCCGTTGGTGGCGTAGGCGCCCTTCGGGCCGTCCTTGACCACGGCCACCTTCGCGCCGTTGTCGATGAAGGCCTTGGCGGTGTCCTCGATGGTCTCCGCGCCGAACAGTTCGCGTCCCTCGCCGATGCCGGGCAGGACCAGATCGGCCTGCGAGGCCAGTTCGCGCAGGGTGTCGCGCATCAGGTCGAGGCTCGGCCAGATGGCGGGGCGCAGGTTCGGATCGAAGGAGACGAACGCGCCGTGCGCACGGGCCTGCTTGACCAGCTCATGCGCGGCGGCCAGCGTGGTCTCGCTCAGGGGCGGCAGGATGCCGGTCAGATGCACCACGGAGATGCCGTCGAAGTCCACGGCGTCCACGTCCTCGGGACCCATGGTGGAGGCCGCGGAGCCCTTGCGCCAGTAGTAGGTCTTCGGATCGCCGTGGGAGACCTTGGACTTCATCATGAAGCCGGTGGGGCGGGTGTTGTCGATGGTGACCAGGGATGTGTCGATCGCGTTGCGCTCCATGAACGCGCGGATGCGATCGCCGAACGGATCCGGGGCGAGCTTGGTCATGTACACCGGCTTCTGGCCAAGGCGGGCCAGACCGACGCACACATTGAGCTCGGCGCCGGCCACGGACGCGTTGAATGTGTCGACGGCCCCCAGATCGCCCTCCTCCATTGCGGTGAACAGGGCCATGGCCTCGCCCACGAGCAGGACCTTGCCGGGCCGAATGCCCTCGACCGTGAAATCGGCGTTAGTCGTCATATCTGCAGAACTCCCTCGTAGCTTGGTGCTCCTATGCCATTCCCAGCCTAGCGCACGAGGGGGTCGAACGTCGCGTTGTTGCACGGAAATGCATCTGTGATGGGCGTCACAGGGCGTCGTGCCGCCGCCTTCGCATCTGCCTCGGCCCCTTCCTGTGTCTCAAGTTGCCACCGCTTCTGGAATTGGTAGCGATTCGAGACGCGGGGAACCCTGTCCGTGTCTCAAATCACCGCCAATTCCGGAATTGGTAGCGATTCGAGACGCGGGGAACCCTGTCCGTGTCTCAAATCACCGCCAATTCCGGAATTGGTAGCAACTTGAGACGCAGGGAGCCTTGTCCGTGTCTCAAGTCACCGCCATTCTCAGAAGTGGTGGCGACTTGAGACGCAGGGGGCTCCGTCTGTGTCTCAAATCGCCGCCATTTCTGGAATCGGGGGCGACTTGAGACGCAGGGGGCTCCGTCTGTGTCTCAAATCACCGCCATTCTCAGAAGTGGTAGCAACTTGAGACGCAGGGAGCCTCATCTGTGTCTCAAGTCGCCACCGATTTCGGAATTGGTGGCAATTTCAGACGCAGAGCGGGATGCAGCGGGATGCAGCGGGATGCAGCGGGATGCAGCGGGATGCAGCGGGATGCAGCGGGATGCAGCGGGATGCAGAGCCCCGCCCACCCGGCTCAAACGTCGAAAGGGGCCCCGGAGCCGAATCGCAGCTCCGAAGCCCCTAGTCAGTCAGCCAGTGGCCAGTCAGTCAGCCGATCAACCCAACCAGCCAACCAGCCAACCGCGGCTCACTTGTTGTACTTGAAGGAGTCCCACACGCCCAGCAGGTACTGGATGCCCAGAGCGCGGTCGTACAGGCCGTAGCCCGGACGCGGACGACCGGCCTCGGTGTTCTCGCTCCACAGGTGACGGCCGTGGTCCGGGCGGATGTAGCCCTGGAAGTCGGCCTCGGCGTAGGCCTTCATGATGCCCACGGTGTCCACGTCGCCCTCGGACGCGCGGTGGCCCACCTCGGAGAAGGAGCCGGCCTCGTCGAGGAACTTGATGTTGCGCACGTGAGAGAAGTGGATGCGGTCCATGAACGTCTTGACGGCGTCCACCGGGTCGTTGCCGCGGCGGGAGCTGAAGGAGCCCAGGCACAGGCACAGGCCGTTGTACGGGGACGGGTTGAGGTCGAGCACGCGCTGGATGCCCTCCTTGGAGGAGACCACGCGCGGCCAGCCGAACAGGTCGAAGGCCGGGTCGTCCGGGTGGACGGCCAGCTTGACGTCGTACTTCTCGCAGGTGGGGATCACGGCGTCAAGGAAGACCTTGTAGTTCTCGTAGTACTTCTCGTGGTCGATGCCCTTGTAGGCCTCGATGAACTCGCCGAGGTGGGCCAGACGCTCCGGCTCCCAGCCCGGCATGGTGAGGTTGCCGGCGCCGTTGAGGGTCTCGTCGATCAGGGCCTGCGGGTCGGTGAGCTCGGCCACCTTGTGGGCGTCGTAGTACAGGGCCGTGGAACCATCCGGGGACGGGTGGAACATGTCCGTGCGCAGCCAGTCGAACACCGGCATGAAGTTGTAGGTGACGACCTTGACGCCGGCCTTGCCCAGATTCTCGACGGTCTTGATGTAGTTGTCCAGCGCCTCGTCGCGGCTCATGCCCAGCATGGTCTTGCCGGTCTTGATCGACTCGTGCACGTTGACGGACTCGACCACGTCGGCGTTGAACGTCTTGGTGACGCCGCGCTTGCGATCGTCCTCGGACAGGCCGGTGATCTTCTTCATCTCGGCCTCGATCTCCTCCGGCTCCCACAGCTCGCCGGCCTGCTTGTGGTGCAGGGACCAGACGATCGTTTCGACGCCGGGGATCTGGCGGATGTCGTCCAGCGAGATGGTGTCGTTGCCCTCGCCGTACCAGCGGAATCCCATATGCATGGTGGTTGTTCTCCTTTGAAATGATTGCTATGCCGTTTTAAGTGTATCGCGCGCAGCATCCCGGGACCCTCCCGCGGGTGTGGGGAGGGTCCCGGGAATCAGGCGTGGATCAGGCGAGCGCCTTCTCCAGCACGGCGTGCACGGTGCCCGTGCCGGCCGCGAACTGCTTGAAGTAATCCAGCACCTTGGCCGCGAGCGGCGTGGTGTTGAGATCGGTGCCGAAGATCGTGGTGTCGGCGAGGATCGGCTTGATCACCTCGTCGGCCTTGGCCAGATCGCCGCCCAGGGACAGCGGGGCGAGCTTGTCCTGCAGGTCCTTCAGGCGCGGATCCGGGCTCAGGGCCACGGAATCGCCGTTGTCGTTGGTGGCAAGCCCGTTCTCGCCGAGCAGCAGGCGCAGCCAGCCGGCGATCACCAGCGGGATGGCTGTGAGCACGTTGATGTCCTTGGACGGATCCTCAACATACTTCTTGATCGTCACGCCGTAGCGCACCGGGATCTTCTGCGAGGTGTCGGTGGAGATGCGGGCCGGGGTGTCCGGGATGTTCGGGTTCGGCACGCGGACCTCGATCACCTGGCGCAGGAACTCCTTGGGGGAGAAGATCTTCGGATCGGTGACCACGGGCAGGCCCTCCACGTAGCCCAGACGCTCCACGAGCTTCTTCAGGTCCGGGTCGGCGATGGTGGCGCTCATGGACTGGTAGCCAAGCAGGACGCCGAAGGTGGCCAGCGCGGTGTGCAGCGGGTTGAGGCAGGTGGTGACCTTCATCTCGTCGGCGTCGTTCACGGTGGCGCGGTCGGCCACGTACACGCCGGCCTTCTCCAGGGCCGGGCGGCCGTTCGGGAACTTGTCCTCGATCACCAGATACCAGGTCTCCTCGGTGTTGGCGAAGGGGGCCACGTTGGTGCGCTTGGCGGTGTGGATGATCTGCGTGTCGCCGAAGCCGGCGGCCTCGAGCTGCTTGGAGACGGACTCGGCCGGGTTCGGGGTGATGCGGTCGATCATGGACAGCGGGAAGGAGACCTTGGACTCGTCGTTCAGGTAGTCCAGGAAGTCCTGGCCCACGAAGCCCTTCTCCTTCCACAGCTGTGCGAACTGGCGGATGGCGGCGCCGAAGCGGTCGCCGTTCTGGGAGAAGTTGTCCGTGGAGACCATGGCGATCGGGAAGGCGCCGGCCTTGAAGCGCTCGAGCAGCAGGGCGGTGATCGCGCCCATCGCGGAGACGGCGGAATCGGGGCCGTTCTCCACCTCGGGCTCGATCCACGGCAGCACGTCGCCGGCCGGGTCGGTCAGGGCGTAGCCCTTCTCGGTGATGGTCACGGTGGCGAACTGGAGCTCCGGGTTGCGGAAGACCCCGGCCAGTCCCTTCCAGGCGTCGTCCTCGTGGTTGCGCACGCCGTAGGCGGCGGCCACGGAGGCGATCAGGCGGTTGTCCACGGAGCCGTCGGACTTGAGCACCACCTGCAGGCAGCGATCGTCGAACGGCGTGTAGGCCTCGTCCACGATGTCCGCGTCGAAGGTCTCGGCCACGATCACGCCGGACTTGGTCTCGCCGGCCTCGATGAGGTCCTGGGCGATGGCCGCGTGCACGGCGCGGAACAGGTTGCCGGCGCCGAAGTGGACCCAGTAGGGGTGCTCGACGGTGTTGGCGCGGACGGCGGCGGGATCGAAGGCGGGCAGCTTGATGCCGGCCTTGGCCCACTCGTCTTTGGTGGCGTTCAGGTCGTCGGTGAGATGAAGAACCATGATGTTGCGTTGTTCCTTTCTTGAAAGCTTGTTCTAAAGAACGCGGGCCGGGATCGCGGCCCGCATCGACTACAGCTTGAAGACCTTGGAGGGCTGGGTGGAGACGGAGTCGACCACGATCTGGCGGCCCTCCTCGGCGGTCAGGCGATGATCGGCCACCAGACCGGCCACGTAGCGGGCCGTCAGACGGCGGTTCATGTCGTGGCGGGCCGGGATGGAGCACAGCGCGCGGGTGTCGTCGATGAAGCCGGACAGCTTGGTGAAGCCGGCGTTCGGGGTGACCTCCGCGTAGTAGCGCAGGATCGGCTCCGGGGCGTCGATGAACCACCACGGGGCGCCGATGTACAGGCTCGGGTAGAAGCCGGCCAGCGGGGCCAGCTCGCGGGAGTACACATCCTCGTCCATCGTGAAGGCCACGAAGTGGAAGTCCGGGTTGTTGCCGTAGGTGTTGAGCAGGTTCTTGAGGTCCACGGTGAACTCGGCCTTGGCGGGCACGTCGCCGCCGGTGTCCTTGCCGTAGGCGGCCAGATTGTCCGGATCGTAGGAACGGTGGACGTGCGGGTGCACGGTCATCACCAGACCGTCCTCCTGGGCCATGATGACCTGATCGGAGAAGAAGTGGCGGCGCAGGCGGGTGGCGTCCTGAGCGGAGATGGTGCCGGCCAGAGCCTCGGCGTACAGCTTGTTGACCTCGGCGTCGTTCAGGCGGTCGGTGCGCACGTCGGCGTGGGAGTGATCGGACAGGACCGCGCCGTGCTCCTTGAAGTACAGGCGGCGGCTGCGCAGGGCCTTGGTGAAGCCGTCGTACGTGGAGGTGTCCACGCCGGTCACGTCGCCCAGCTTGCCCACGAGCTCGGCCCAGCCGGGGGTCAGCGGCTCGAGGTAGACGTCCGGACGGAAGGCCGGGGCCAGACGGGCAGGGAAGTCCGGATCCGCGTTGGTCTCGTCGTGCAGGTGCAGGTCGTCCAGCGTGTCGTCGGTGGTGGAGATGAAGCCGATGTTGAACTTCTTGACCAGCGCGCGGGTGGTGAACTCCGGCTGCTTGAGCAGGTCGTTGAGCTCGTCGTAGATGTGGCCGGCGGTGTCCGGGCCGAACTTCTCATGGATGTCGAAGACGTTCTGGAGCGCGTCCTCGAACCAGTAGCGCATGGGGGTGCCCGCGTAGGCGTACCAGTTCTGGCCCCAGATCAGGAAGGCGTTGCGCGCCTGCTCGGGGGTGAACTCCTTCTGGTTCACGCCCAGGTCCTTGAGCTGGACGCCCTGCGAGTGCATCACGCGGGTCACGTAGTGGTCCGGGGTGATGAACAGGCTGGTCGGGTCGGAGAAGTGGTAGTCCGTGTCGTGGAACCACTGGACCGGCACGTGGCCGTGGGGGGAGATGATGGGCAGGTCCTTGACCGCGTCGTACAGGTCGCGGGCGATGGCGCGTTCGGTCGGATCGGGGGGCAGGAGACGATCGGGATTGAGATCATACTTCGTTGTTGTCATGCCTCCATTATCCGTTCTTGAGGCGACGGCTGCCCATCGTTGCCACGGTTTGACGGCAAAAGACAGGTCCGGCTTAAGATGGGTGTGCACGCGCCCGCGGTATATTGGTTTGCCATATGCCGTGATTCCCGGTTGGGACGGCGCGGCGGGAAGCATATATATAGGTGTCAACAGAGGGGAGTGCCATGGCGCAGGACGATCGGACGGAGACGGAAGCGGCCGCGGAGGACGGGAACCTGCATGACGATGGGGCGCAGCACCGCGTCACCATCCGCGACGTGGCCCGTGAGGTGGGCGTCTCCCCGTCTACCGTGTCGCGCGCCTTCGCCCGTCCGGGCCGTGTGAGCGCCGAGACCGCCAGACGCATCCGCGAGGTGTCCGATCGTCTGGGCTACCGCGCCGCCCCCATTTCCTCGTACGATCCGAACGGCGGGGTCACCGACCAGATCGCCATCGTCGTCTCCGATCTGGCCAACCCGATCTTCGCCGACTACGTCAAGGCCGCCCAGCACCGCTGTCTGGACTTGGGCTACGGCCTGCTGGTGATCGATTCGGAGGAGAGCGGGGCGATCGAGAAGAACGCGGTGGAGATCGCGCGCAGCCATGTGGACGGCATCATCCTCGGTTCGTCGCGCCGATCGGATTCGGCCATCCGCAAGCTCGCGGAGACCAAGCCGGTCATCGCCCTCAACCGGTCCATCCGCGGCGTCAAATCGATCATCGGCAACGTGCAGACCGGTATGGAGGAGGCGGTGAACCACCTTGCCCAGCTGGGCCACACGGACGTTACCTATATATCCGGTCCGCAGACCAGCTGGCAGGAGGGCACGCGCTGGCGCATCATGACCGCCCTGTGCTCGGTGCACGGCATCCGGCTCAAGCGCATTCCGTCGGACGCCCCGTCGTTCTCCGGCGGCTACCGTTGCGCCGAACCGTTCCTGAGGAACCCCACCACGGCCGTGCTGGCCTTCAACGACATGATCGCCATCGGCTTCATCGCCGCCCTGCGAGCCCAGCACGTCTCGGTGCCCGGCCAGGTCTCCGTGGTGGGCATCGACGACATCCCCGTCAGCTCCCTGGTCACCCCGGCGCTGACGAGCGTGCGGATGCCCCGCCGCGAGACGTCCTCGCTGGCGGTGGACGAGCTGGTGGGACGTCTGCGCCGCATCAAGTCCCAGGATGGCATGAAGCCGGTGGTGGTGGACTCCACCTTCGTGCCGCGCGCCAGCACCGGTCCGGCGGCGGTCTGATCCGTCCGGACGATCATCTCCGATCATTCCCGATCGCCGCATGCTGCCTCCGGATGGGCCGCGGATCCCCTCCGGAGGGCGGCGACACGCCCGAAACTGATCAATCCTGACCGGTTTCTGAAAGGATTCATGATTGGAACTGTTCGGAGTGATCATGCTTCAAAAGCCTCGAAATAAGCCAAAATCGTTGAAATTCCAATGATTTCATGGAATAATCCACGAGTGTCTTCCAGAAATAGTCAAGGCAAATGATGGCAACGATCAGAAGTGATCGCATGGGTGGGTTATAGTAATAACCAAGAGCGGAACGGATCGCGTAGCAGCGAGAGGTTCCGGTCTTAGCAAAGATGCTAGGAAGGATGAAAGGAACATCATGAAGTACACGCGCACTGTTAAGGCAGCCGCCCTCGCTTCCGTCGTCGCCATGGCACTGGCCGCCTGCGGCGGTGGCAGTGGCAACACCGCCGACGATGTGAAGAACGCGACGCTGGACGACTCCAAGCAGGTCGAGATCAGCTTCGCCGGCTGGTCGCTGAAGTCCACCCCGGAGTTCCAGACGCTGGTCGACGCCTTCAACAAGGAGCACCCGAACGTCAAGGTCACCATCCACGAGTACTCCGCGGACGACTACGACACCCAGCTGACCACCGACCTTTCCGGCGGCAACGCCCCCGAGGTCTTCCCGATCAAGAACCTCCAGAAGTACTACACCTACGCGGTCGATTCCCAGGGCCTCGCGGACCTGACCTCCATCGCGGAAGGCTACAAGAACGACAAGAACATCGACATCTCCCAGTACAACCTGGACGGCAAGTACTACGCCATGCCGTACCGTCAGGATTCCTGGATCCTGTTCTACAACAAGACCATGTTCGAGAAGGCCGGCGTGGCCGTCCCGGACGGCACCTGGACTTGGGACGACTACATGAAGGCCGCCGAGGAGCTTAAGACCAAGCTGCCGGCTGCCGGCTACGACGCCAACTCTGTCTACCCGACCTACCACCACACCTCTTGGCAGTCCGTCACGCAGTCCTTCACCACCGCGCAGTCCGCGGCCACCTCCGACGGCGCCAAGAAGAACTTCCTGTCCGGCGACTACAGCTACATGAAGGACATGTACAACAACGTGTTCCTCAAGGCCCAGGACGAGAAGCTGACCGTTGACTACAACACCGTCACCTCCAGCAAGGTCCAGTACCAGGCCCAGTTCGGCACCGAGAAGGCCGCCATGCTGCCCATGGGCTCCTGGTACGCCGCCACCCTCGTGTCCCAGCAGAAGTCCGGCGACGCCAATAAGTTCGAGTGGGGCATGGCTCCGATCCCGCAGAACCCGAACGTGAAGAGCGAGTCCGGCAAGCCGATCACCTTCGCCGACCCGACCGGTCTGGCCGTGTCCGCCGGCGCCACCGGCGACAAGCTGGCCGCCGCCGTCGAGTTCGTCAAGTGGGCTTCCGGTGAGGGCGGCGCCAAGGCTCTGGCCGCCATCGCCACCACCCCGGCCTACTTCTCCGACTCCGTGACCGACACCTACTTCGGTGTGGACGGCATGGCCAACGACGAGCTGTCCAAGAAGGCTTGGCAGGAGCACGACACCCGTCCTGAGAACTTCGTTGACAAGAAGACCAACGATATCCAGGAGAAGCTGAAGATCATGATGTCCAGCATCCTCACCAAGACCGCTTCCGTGGAC
Source organism: Bifidobacterium vespertilionis (assembly GCF_008698145.1). Classification (GTDB taxonomy): domain Bacteria; phylum Actinomycetota; class Actinomycetes; order Actinomycetales; family Bifidobacteriaceae; genus Bifidobacterium; species Bifidobacterium vespertilionis. Next base: position 67,146 of record NZ_RZNZ01000010.1, on the reverse strand, counting down.
GACGCCGTCGCCACCGCCAACAAGGACATCGCCGCCCTCGGCTGAGTCCTGAACCGCCGGGGCTGAAGGAATGGATCCGCAGCCCCGGTCCATATGACCAAATCAGGCGGGTCGTGTGTCATCACAATTGAACTCACGGCCCGCTTTTTCAATGCTTATAACGCCTAAACGTTTCACAATCAACGTTCCACAATGTAGTCAACGCATCGATCGACTACACATTGATTTTCCCCAAACGATGGAAAGGGTTTAAGGGAGGAGTATTCCAATGAGTGATGTAGCAAGCAAGCCGGCTTCGGCGCCGGCAAGGAAGTCGAAGGGCGGTGAATTGACGACGAACGCGATCGGCCGCAGGAACCTGCGCAACGGTTTGCTGTTCATCGCGCCCAACTTCATCGGCTTCCTGTTCCTGGTTCTGGGACCCGTGCTGTCGCTGTTCTACATCGCGTTCTCCAAGTGGAGCGCGTTTGGCATGCCGAAGTTCAACGGCCTGGAGAACTGGGCCCGACTGTTCAGGGACGACCAGTTCAAGCACTCGTTCTGGCAGACCATCTACTACGCCGTGGTGCACATCCCGCTGACGCTGGTCATCGCCTTCGGCCTGGCCGTCATCCTGAACTCCAAGCTCAAGGGCAAGGCATTCTTCCGCACCATCGCCTTCTTCCCGTACATCACCTCGATCGTCGCCGCCGCCCAGGTCTGGAGCATGCTGTTCGACCCGAACGCCGGTGTGGTCAACCAGTTCATCCGCATCTTCACCCGCGGCTGGGCCCCGGGCTGGTTCTCCACCACCGAGTGGGCCATGCCGGGCGTGATCATCGTTGCCACCTGGCGTGAGGTCGGTTACTTCATGATTCTGCTGCTCGCAGGCCTCCAGACCATCCCGTCCGAGCTTTACGAGGCCGCCCAGGTCGACGGCGCGAACGGCTGGCAGCGCTTCTGGAAGATCACGGTCCCGTGCATGCGCCCGACCCTGTTCTTCGTGATGGTCACCCTGACCATCGGCTCCTTCAAGATCCTCGATCTGACCTTGGTCATGACCAACGGCGGCCCCGGCGACGCCACCTACGTGCTCGCCCAGTACGTCTACCTGCAGGCCTTCACCAACGGCAACTTCGGTTACTCCGGCACGGTCTCGCTGGTCCTGTTCATCCTGTGCATGATCGTGACCATCATCCAGTTCATGTACAACAACCACAAGGAGAAGTGAGATGACGAGTGTGACTTCCTCGCCCGTCGCCGTGAAGGGCGCTCCCTCCGGTTCCGCGGACATTCCGTTCAACAAGCAGCCCGTGAGCCCTGCCAAGATCGTGGGCACCATTATCGGCTACGCCTGCATGCTCTTCCTGGCCGTGTTCATGGTCCTGCCGTTCGTGTGGATGTTCCTGTCGGCCGTCAAGCCGAACAACGAGGTCTACATGGTCCCGATCCAGTGGTTCCCCTCGGTGTGGCACTGGGAGAACTACATTGAGATCTGGACCAAGGCCGAGATGGGCCTGTGGACCGGCAACACGATCTTCTTCGCCATCTGCGTGACGTTCCTGCAGGTCTTCACCGGCTCCTTCGCCGCGTATGGCTTCTCGAAGATCCAGTTCCGCGGCCGCGCCACCCTGTTCCTGATCTACATCGCCACCATGGCCGTCCCGTGGCAGTCCTACATGGTCCCGCAGTACAAGATGCTGGCGGCCATGGGCATCGCCAACACCCGCTGGTCCATCATCCTCCTGCAGGCGTTCGGTGCGTTCGGCGTGTTCATGATGAAGCAGTTCTACGACACCATCCCGGACGAGCTGTCCGAGGCCGCCCGCTTGGATGGCCTGTCGGAGTGGGGCATCTACCGCAGGATCATCCTGCCGCTATCCGGTCCGTCGATCGCCGCCCTGGCCATCATCACGTTCACCAACACGTGGAACGACTACATGGGCCCGTTGATCTACTTGCGCAACAACAAGCTGTGGACCATCCAGCTGGGTCTGAAGACGTTCATCGGCCAGTACTCCGCCGACTACGCCATGATCATGACCGGCTCCGTCATCTCCGTCATTCCTATCCTGATCGTCTTCCTGATCGGTCAGAAGCAGTTCGTCGAGGGCATCGCGACGAGTGGTATGAAGGGCTGACGCCGTAATGGACAGCCCGGTGGGCTGTCCATAGGCGTCAGCCTGAGCGGCCGCCAAGGCCGCGAAGGTTGGATTGAGTCTCGCCCGTAGGGCGAGTCCTTAATTGCAGGGGCCGAAGGCGATGCCGTCAATTGTCTTCTTGCCGAAGGCGAGCCCGTACGGCCCCCACCCGCCCCACCGATGTCCGTGACATCATCCCCAAGAACAGGTCCCTTCCTCCCAATCGGGGGAGGGACCTATTCTTATATCCGTAGGTAATCGTTGCAATCATCGTCCGGCCCATGCGGGTCGCCGCCCGTCCCCGCGTCGGATCCCAGCCGGCTTCCTGACGGCCGCGTAAGGTAGGCACAATGGCGTCATCATTCAGCAAGCAAACGTTCAACAAGACCTTCACCACCGTGGCGAACAGCATCTACCTGATGCTCATGGTCGGCTGGCTCACCCTGCTGTGCGCGCTGCCGCTCACCGTGCTGTTCGTGCTGCGCGTGCCGCTCACGTTCTATCCCACCTACGCGCTGGCCCTGGCGCTGAGCGCGCCCAGCTTCGCGGCCATGTTCGCGATCTTCCGCGATCAGCCCACCTTCAACTCGCGCGACGCCGAACTGCGCATCAAGCTCTACGACGACAACCTCAAGGACCCGAACTTCCCGCCGGACTGGATCGCGAAGCCCTATGTGCCGTCGGACCGCGTGACCGCCATCTTCCGCCCGTTCTTCCGCGCCTACAAGCAGCTGTTCCTGCGGGCCCTCGCGGTCGGCTTCAGCTGCTGCCTGGTGATCTTCGCGTTCGGCTACGACCTGCAGATCACCCAGCAGTTCACGTGGGGTGCCATCCTCATGCCGGTGCTCGTGGTGGTCATGGCGATCTTCCTCCAGGCGTACTTTGTGGGGCTCGTGATCATCGTCGAATACCCCAAGGCCAAGTGGCTGAACGTCATGAAGAGCGCGATCCTCCTGTCCGTGCGCCGATGGCTGGCGCTGATCATCGCGCTGCTGGTCATGGTCGGCTTCGTGTGGGGCGTGATGTGGAACCCCATCCTGGTCCTGCTGCTCGGCACCGGCCTGATCTTCTACATCGAGTACTCGGCCGCCCGCTGGCAGGCGCAGATCCTCTTCGCGCAGATGGCCGTCGAAAGCGGCGACAAACGCATCCGCGACATGTACTCCGTGGGCGCCGACGCCAAGTCCCGCCGTCCCAAGTCGTCCTTCTGGCGCGGCGGGGCGGACATCATGCAGTAGTCGGGTTGGTGTCCGCTCGGTGTCGGACCGGTGTTGGTCCGGGACCGCGCCGACCACGGAAGGGCCGCATTTTTCTGGGATCGGCCTGATTCCAATGCGCTGGATGAAAATATGCCCCTTCCGTGGTTCGAAGGGAATGGACCGGATAAGGTCCGGGGGAAGGGTCCCGGGGAAATCCGTCTCTCAACCTTTATGCGGACGCCCCGCCGGTTTGCGGGAAATCTCCCTGACCGTCATCGGCTGTTGCGGCACATGGCCGACATCCATCCCAGCCTTGCGCAGCAGATATGCCACATACTCGAACAGCTCATGCGCCGATTGGAAAAATCGGATCATCTCGTTGGTGACCTGAAGCACCTTCCAGCCCTGCACGATGATCAGATTGGCTCGGTACAGGTCGTCGTCGAATTGGTCCCGGTGATGCGATCCCTGATATTCAAGGCCCACGCGGTATTTCGCCCACCCCAAATCCAATCTGATTTCCCGGGGTTCCTTGGCGATGATGATATCCGTCTGGGGGCAGGGCAGTCCGAAGCGCATGGCGAGAAGGCGCAATCGGGTTTCCGCGGGCGAATCGGTGTTGGCGCGGACCAGGCGCAACGCCCGTATGGCTTCGGGGCGGCCCACGAATCGTCCGCATCGGTTGAGGAAGATCTCCAGCTGTTCATATGTGCATCGGCGCAACATACGATCGCGGCACATAAACGAGTCACCGATCGCAACGAGATCCTCGAGCGAGCAATGGTGGGACATGTGCGCGAAGACGGCGGGCGCCGATTCGCAGCGAACGGCGTCGATCGTGACCGTTGAGGTGTCGAGCCCGAGGGGTTTCCATGATCGATTGGCGACGATGCCGTTCATCTTCCGCGATTCCGCCGGGGATGGGAAGATCGCATATGGGCGATCGTCCGGCAGGGTGAATGACTCCGGCGTGGGACGGCCAAGAAGATTGAGGCCCGTCGAGAGGCCGTATGTCGGGTTGGCCTCGTTCCCGATTGCGCGGTTGGCTTCGCGGCATTGCGCGAGTGCGGATTGCTGGAGCCGCCAAGCCTGGTGGCGCATGATCTGGCGAGGTGACGGTTCGTGGCGAATCTCGAACATCGTTATATCACCCTCTTTGCGGATGCGCCTCCCTCATGGCGATCCGATGATTCGAGCCTATCAGTCCATTGGGATCGGTCGGAGTGGGGCTGCCGTGCTGGGTGGGCCGATCATGGGCCCCGACCACGGAAGGGTCGTATTTCTTGGGCGATCGTTGAAAACACCGGGGTTGGCTGGAAAATATGGCCATTCCGTGGTCGATGGTTTCGGTTTTCTGACCACGGAAGCCCTTGATTATTTGAAGAATGGCGGAATGGTGGGGATTGATTGGGGAATATGGCCATTCCGTGGTTTGGATGCGATCCAGCTGCCCGCCGGCCCGCCCGCTCAACACGCCGCCCGCCGGCTGGAAATGATCATGAATGATCGTGTATGATCATCGCAGGGCATGTTTTCGCTAACATTCGGCGAACATGCGTTTCGGAGCAGCGAACGACGAGGTTGGAGGTCTCACCCGCGATGGCCGATTACGATCATGATTCCCAGCACACCCAGCAGACCGTGAGCGTCGATCTGACGGCGGAGGACGTCCGGGCCGCCGCGCGCAACCGCAACGGCCTGACCTACAAGGGCTTCGGCGTCCTGTCCGGCAACGCCACGTCCAGCCTGCTCATGGACTACAAGGCCGAACACCCGGACGTGTACTGGACGCTGGTGAGGACCCTGTTCGGCGGTGAGCGGCCCATGATGAACACCGTCAAGGTGGAGATGGGCAACGATCGCAACAATTCCTCCGGCCCCAACGTGGCCACCATGCGCGACCGCGACGAGTATCCGGCCGTGACGCGCGAACCGGGCTTCCAGCTCGCCGCCGACGCCCGCCGCTTCAACCCGCGCCTGCACGTGAGCATCCTGCGCTGGCACGCCCCCACCTGGGTGAAGACCAACGACGACGTCTACCGCTGGTACAAGAACACGATTCTGGCCGCCTACCGCGAATACGGTTTCATGGTCGATTCCGTGAACCCGGACGTCAACGAGCGCACGGCCGATCTGGACTGGGTGAGCGAGTTCGCCCGCCGCGTGCGCACCGATGACACCGGCTTCGAAGGCAACGGGCCGGACGATCCGAACGCCGGCTTCTTCAGCGAGCGGGAGCGTGAGCTGTTCCACCGCATCAAGGCCATCACCTCCGACGAGGAGGTCACCGGCACCTTCGGCGACGATCTGGTGGCCAACGCCGAGTACATGAAGGACATCGACGTGGCCTCCTACCACTATTCCGTGGAGGACGATCCGCACGGCAACTTCAAGCGCCTCGCGGACGAGTTCGACAAGGAGGTTTGGAACTCCGAGGCCCAGGCCACGTTCTCCTGCTCCGCCGATCGCCCGAACAACACCAACGACGACGGCACGGGCGAGGCCAGGCATTACAACGGCACCGGCATCGGCGGCCAGAACGGTCCGCTCGAAATGGGCAACACGCTCATCAAGGGCTTCGTGGAGTCCCGCCGCACCTGCGCACTGTACCAGCCGGCGATCGGCAGCTTCTACGAGAACATGGAGTATTCGTACAAGGAGCTCATTTCCGCGCGCGACCCGTGGAGCGGATGGATCTACTACGACGCCGGTTGCTCGGTGCTGGAGCACTTCGCCAAGTTCGCGAACCTCGGCTGGATGGGCGTGGACGATCGCGGCGGCGAACGGCCCATCTGGAGAGCCATCCCGGCGGCGTCCGGGTGCGAGGTGGGCGGCAACAATCCGGTCAACGGGGCGCGTCACGGCGAGCCGAGCTATCTGACGCTCGCGGCTCCGGACGGTTCCGATGCCTCGATCGTCATCGTCAACGATTCCGCCTACGTGAAGCACTACCGGTTCGCCGTGGACGCCGCACTCGCCGCCGCCGGCAAGCCGCTGACGGTGTGGGTCACCAAGGCCGCCGAGCCCGGCCAGCCGTACGACGCCAACTGGCTCAGGCGCGCGGACAGGCTGCAACCGGCCGGCTATTCGGTGCGCACGGAGCGTGTGATGGCGGCCGAAGCGGTTGCCGATCCGCCGGATTCCCCGGTTACGCAGAGTTCTCCGATCGCACAGGAAGCCCCGGCCGCGCAGGCCACGATGGAATCGGTATTCGAGGCTCAGGTGACGTTCGACGGCAGCGAGGGGCACGAGGGCCGCGAGGTTGTGGAATACGATCTGACCGTGGAGCCGTGGTCCATGATCACCGCCACCACGCTCCGGCTGGACGACGCCGATGTGCCCCGGCTGCCCCGCACCGGCGAGCACACCCGCGCGATCCTGGACGAGGACCCGGATCGCGGCGTGCTGTATGCCGACGACTTCCGCTACGAGAACGTCCCCGACGTGACGGTGTTCAAGGGCGATGCGGCCGTGGACGAGCCGTACCTCGCCTCCCGCGGCGGCGATGCGGGCGCGACCCCGCGCTACACCACGGACACCAATGGCGCCTTCGAAGTGGTGCCGGATTGGGAACGCGGCCGCGCGCTGCGCCAGCAGATCGATTGGGTGCACGCTGGCAACGCCTGGATCGAGGGCGACCCGCGCACGGCGATCGGCGACATGCGCTGGACCAACTACCGCGTGAGCGTGGACGTGTGCTTCGAGCCGTACGAGGGTCGCGCTCCCTATGTGCTGCTGGGCGCCCGCGAGATGGCCGGCAACAAGTTCACCACGGACATCTGCGCCTACGACGTGAAGCTGCGGGCCGACGGCGTCTACCTGCTGCGCCGGTTCGGCGACGAGAAGCGCCGCGGCCATCTGGAGGATCTGCGCAAGCGCGCCAAGGCCGCCAACGCCCGCGCCTTCGAGCCGGGCGCCAATGTGTGGAACACCGTGAGCCTGGAGGTGGCGGGGGACACCGTCACCTTCGCGGTCAACGGCGTGGACATCGCCACCTGGCGCGACGAGGCCCCGCAGACCGCCGGCCGCATCAATCTGGGCACCAGCTTCAACCATGTGCGATTCAGCAACCTCGTGGTGGAGCGCGTGCCCGGGTTCCCGCCGTACTACGACGAGCTCATCGACGACCTGCACACCGTCTCCTGGGACGACACGTCCACTCCGAGGCTGACGTACGCGGGCCCGTGGATCCACGAGACCGGCAAGGGCATGTACGACTACAACCGCACCACCACCACGTCCCTTGGGGCGGGTGCGTCGGTGTCCCTCACGTTCGACGGCGTGGGCGTCGACGTGTTCGGCAGGTCCAGTGGCTTGGCGCGCCTGAAGGCCACGGTGGACGGCGAGCCCTGGGGCGGGACGGCCGATGATGATGGCCTGATCGCCACCGTGCCCACCAACGGCGCGCTGCGCTGCGCATGCTCGGTCCACGGCCTCAACCCCGGACGCCATGAGATCACGCTGACCACGGCCACGGATGATCCGTTCCTGATCGACGCGATCGGCGTGCTGCACGCCTGAAATCGGCTGCGGATTGGCCTGAGATCGTTGGAAATCACTGCGACACGCCCGGGTTATGCATAATGCACCCGGGCGTGTATGCTATACGACTTGTAAACCACAGACCGTTGGTCGAAAACCGCAAGGTTTTCCGAAGGTTGGTTCGCCACGCCATCGCAGGTTGAGAAATATACGCCCGCAAGGGTGCGCAAGTTCGCTTGCGGTTGAATGTTGCTCTGCCTGCGCGCAGGGCTTTTTTATTGCCCTGGAGAGCCGGATTCCGGCGCCCGCGAAACGTTCCGATCCTAAACCGACGGCCGATTTAGGAAGGAACGCCATGAAGAGGCCCGAAAAGGAAGTGGTGGTCGCTCAGCTTACGGAGCAGTTCCGTAACGCTGATGCCGTCTACCTGACCGAGTACCGCGGGCTTACCGTTCCGCAGGTTTCCGAACTGCGCGAAAAGCTAGGCCGCGATACTTCCTACACTGTGGCTAAGAACACGCTGGCGCGCATCGCCGCCAAGGAAGCGGGCATTGAGGGTCTTGACGACCTGCTCAAGGGCCCGACCGCCATCACCTTCGTGAAGGGCGACTTCATTGAGGCCGCGAAGACGCTGCGTGACTTTGCCAAGACCAACAAGGCTCTCGTGATCACGGGCGGCTATGCCGATGGCACCGTCTACGACGCCGAGGGCGCCCAGAAGCTGGCGGATCTCATGTCCCGCCCGCAGCTGCTCTCCAAGTTCGCCGGCGACCTCAAGGCTACGACGGCCAAGGCCGCGTACCTGTTCGTCGCTCTGCCCACCAAGGCCGTGCGTACGATCGACGCCCTGCGCGAGAAGCAGGAAAAGGCTGCTTGATCCCCGTGCGGCTTGCCGCATGACATTCGGAAAACAACAGAAAACATTGAGACGGCCGCGCCGCGCACCTTTGGGCGGTCGCCAGAATGAAAGGAAGCCATCATGGCTAAGTACACCAACGAAGAGCTGCTGGAAGCTTTCGGTGAAATGACCCTCGTCGAGCTCTCCGAGTTCGTCAAGGCCTTCGAGGAGAAGTTCGACGTCGAGGCCGCCGCCCCGGTCGCCGCCGTCGCCGCCGCCCCGGCTGCCGGCGCTGCTGCTGAGGAAGAGGAGAAGACCGAGTTCGACGTCGTCCTGACCGCTGTCGGCGACAAGAAGATCCAGGTCATCAAGGCCGTCAAGGCCATCACCAACGCCGGCCTGGCTGAAGCCAAGGCTCTGGTTGACGGCGCTCCGAAGGCCATCCTCGAGAAGGCCAAGAAGGAAGACGCCGAGAAGGCCAAGGCTCAGCTGGAAGAGGCTGGCGCCACCGTCGAGCTCAAGTAATGCACGCGGGAGGGAATCCCGCTCATTACCGCAAGGCTTGCAGTGCTTGCGCACGGTGCTTGTGCACCGGAAACCCCGCACGGATTCGCTCCGTCGCGGGGTTTCCGCGTTTTCGGCGCCTGCTGCCGCCAACGCACGCTACCAACGCATGTTGCCAACGCACGTTACCAACGCACGCACGTGTGTCCCGCGCCGCGTCTCGTCCTGCCCGGCGATAGGATATCCCGCGTGAAGATGGCAATGATGAAAGGCGCGAGCGCCAGCGAAAAGTACCGACAGATGACCGGCAGCCCTGTTCGCCCCCTGATCCTCAGGCTGTGCCTGCCCGCGGTGATCTCCAACCTCGTCACCATGGCCTACAACCTCACGGACACGTATTTCATCGGCCAGCTGGGCACCGCGCAGTCGGGGGCGACCGGCATCGCGTTCTCCGTCATGACCATCTTCCAAGCCATCGGATTTTTCTTCGGCAACGGCGCCGGCAACTCCATGAGCCGCGAGCTGGGCAAGCGCAACAACGACCGCGCATCCCGGCTGCTCGCCATCGGCTTCACGGGCGCGGTGGGACTGGGCGCCATCGTGGGGCTCACACTGCTGGCCGTGCTGCACCCGCTCGTCTACATGCTCGGCTCCACGGACACCATTGCGCCCTTCGCCGTGGGGTATCTGACGCCCATCCTGCTGGCCGCGCCCTGCGTGTGCGGATCGTTCGCGCTCAACGGGCTGCTGCGCTACCAGGGGCAATCGGCGTTCGGCATGATCGGCCTGGTCTCCGGCGCTCTGCTCAACTTCGGCTTGGCCCCGCTGTTCATCTTCGCGCTCAACATGGGCATCTTCGGCGCGGGGCTCGCCACGGCCATCTGCCAGACGCTGAGCTTCATCATCCTGACGGTCATGAGCGCCCGGTTCGGCGTGCTCAGGCTGGATCTGCGCCAATGCCGACCGGATGCGCTGCTGGTGCGCGAGATCATGGGCGGCGGCCTGCCCTCGCTCATCCGCCAGGGTGCCAACTCCATCTCCGTGACCTGCGTCAACCTCGCCGCCAACCCGTTCGGCGATGCGGCGATCGCGGCCATGGCGATCGTCATGCGCATCACGATGTTCGCCAACTCGGTGATCATCGGTCTGGGACAGGGCTTCCAGCCCGTGTGCGGTTACAACTACGGCGCCGGCAAGTGGGGGCGCGTGCGCGAGGGCTATTGGTTCGTGGTGCGGCTGTCCACCGTGGTGCTGGCCGTGCTGGCCGTGTGCATGGCGTGGTTCGCGCCGGACCTGATCGAGCTGTTCCGCTCCGACCCGGCCGTGGTCGCCGTGGGCGTGATGGCCCTGCGCATCCAGTGCGTCACGCTGGCGCTCAACGGGTTCAACATGATGTCGAACATGTGCCAGCAGACCATGGGCAAGACCGTGGTCGCCTCGTTCCTGGCCCTGTGCCGCCAGGGACTGTTCCTCGCGCCCACGGTCCTGCTGCTCTCCCGCACGGTGGGGCTCACCGGTCTGGAGATGTCCCAGTCGGTGTGCGACGTGCTTTCGCTGCTGGTGACGATCCCGTTCCAGGTGGGCATCCTGCGCGGTCTGGCGAAGGTGGATAAGGCGGATTGATGACGATTGTGGGACAATCGGCCCCAAGTGCATCCAAAACGCCGCCATTCATGACACAATGGCAGATAGTGGCAAAATCATGCCGATTTCAAGGAGGTCGACCACAGTGGACGAACAGCGACCGGCCCAGCAGTGGATCGTGAAGGTCAGCGGCGTCGAGGACGTGCGTCTCGAGCCGGGGGAGAACCTGGAGATCGGGCGCAAGCCGCTGCGCCCGCTGCTCGATGACGGCAAGCGGCGTCTGGACGTGCCCGATCAGACCAAGTCGATGTCCAAGAGGCATGCCACCTTCGCCGTGACCGAACAGGGCGATGGCGTGCTGCGCGATCTCAACAGCACCAACGGCACCTATGTGGTGCGCGACGACGGCGAGCTGATGCGCATTCCGGCCGGCATCGACTTCCCGCTGCCGGCGCCCATCGTGCGCTTCCAGTTCGGCGATGTACCGGTGGACTTTCTGCGCGTGGATGCGCCGGACGAGACCGATGAGCCGCCCGCCGAGGCCGTGCCCGACCTGTTCTCCTATGCGGCCCCCGGCGTGCAGGAGCCCGATGCCGCGGACATGTCCGTGGATGACATCCTCGACCTGCGCGCGGGCGAGCCGACCAGCGCCTTCAACGCCCAGAGCGTGCGCAATCGCGTGGGCGCGCTGCAGCAGGAGCAGACGGTGCAGGAGCCGCAGGACGAGGCGGCGCAGGCGGTCCAGCCGCGCGATCTGTTCGCCGATGCGATAAGCGGTACGGGTGCGGGGAATCAGGCGGTCGCACAGCCCGGTGTCGTGCAGGATGCAGGGCAGTCCGTGCCGGCCGCGCAATCGTCGCCGTTCGCTCAGCCGGCCGATCATGCGGCATTCCGACCGTACCAGCCCGCGGCTGAATCGCAGCCGGCCGATCAGCCGGCGGACCAGCCCGCCGATCAGTTCGCCGGTCAGCCGATTGCCCAGTCGCAGCCCGGCGCCAGCCCGTACAAGCCGGCCTTCGAGCCCGGATCGGTGTTCGAACGCGTCTCCCGCGGCGATTTCGACGCCAAGCAGCCGGTCATCGAGGCCGGAGGACATACATCGGAGCAGGCCAAGAGCACGCAGGATTATGCGATCCAGTTCGACATGGCCCGCTATCCGCAGCTCTGGCCGTTCCTGGCCATGAATCCGTCGCTCTACGACGATCTGTATGCGTGGCTGTTCACTCTGGGAGACAAGGACATCGACGCCGCGCTCGAGAACAACGAAGGCTACCGCGACTATCGCGCGGCCATGGGGAAGTGAGAATATGACCGAAGAGAACACCGCCGCCCGTCCCACGGTGCCGGCAGCGCCCGCAGTGCCCGGAACGGCTCCCGTGCCCGGAACGCCCGTGCAACACGTGCCGCTGTCCGCCGTGATGTCCCCCGTTGCCCGCGGGGCAGAGGCTCAGGGTCCCGCCGCCGGCCAGTCCGCGCAGGGCCGCAAGGCCGATCTCTCCCCGCTGGACCGCATCCGCGAATGGCGCAGGGCCTACCAGCTCGCTTCCGGCACCACGCCTCTGGAGGACATCTCCCAGCTGGCCGCGCAGCTCGATCTCACCCATGCGCACCCCTCCGGCATCGCCCAGCTGTTCGCCTCCGGGCAGGTCCATCTGGACTCGCTGTTCCGCGATAACGGCATGCTGCGCGCCGCCGGCCGCCGGCTTGAGCGTGTGCTGGACGACAAGGCCGTCAAGGAGCGCGTCAGCGGATGCTCCGAGCTTTCCCTGGTGGTGGGCGTCGCCACTTGGAAGGGCGCCGCCATGCCGGTCCTGCTCTACCCGGTCGAGGTGGTCAAGTCGGACACCTCGCCGTTCAAGACCTCCATCCGCTTCACCGGCAAGGTGGAGCTCAACTCGGTGTTCGTCTCCGCCATGCGCGCCAAGGGCATCACGCTCAACGCCGCCGAACTGTTCGACGTCTCGCACTACGAGGGCGGCACCCCGGAGACCTCCGCGCTGTTCAACGCGATCACCGCGAAGACGTTCCAGATCATCGACGACTTCAACATCGAGCGCACCATCGTGCTCGGCTGCTTCGTGGAGCCGTCCTCGCTGCTGATCGGCGAAAGCCTCAACATCATCGACCAGCTGGCCGAAGGACCCACCGGCAACACGCTGCTCGACGCGATCGCCGGCGATGGGCGCGCCCGCGATGCCCTGAAGGACGACATCCCCGAATTCAGCCCGTTTGACGGCGACCCGCACGGCGAGTACGAGATCGGCGACGTGGACAACACCGTGCGCTACGCGGCCGCGCTCGCCGCCGACGGCCATTCGCTGTTCCTGGACGAGCCGGCCAACCGGGACACCGCCGCGCAGTCGGCCGCCATCGCCTCCCGGTGCATTATGGAGGGCCGCAACGTGCTGTACGTGCCCTGCGTGATGGAATCCAAGCGCCGCTTCATGCAGGAGATCCGCACCAACGAGATGGGCGCGCTCGTCCTGGACGTGACCGACAAGGACTCCAACAAGGCCATCGACCGGCAGCTGATCGGTGCGGTGGGCTTCCAGCCCGGCACCGCCACCAGCCATTTCGAGCAGCTTGCGGACGAGCTGGTGGGTGTGCGATCGCGCCTGACCCGCTATCTGGGCGATCTGCACGGGGCCAATGAGCGCTGGGGCTTCTCCGCCTACGAGACGATCCAGAACCTGGCGCGCATCGCCACGTTGTCCACGCATCCCGCCACCCGCGTGCGCCTTGCGCCGGCCTCCGCGCACGGGATCGCCGATTCCCTGGACGAGTGGGGGCGCAAGCTCGAGCGCGCCTCCCAGCTGGGAGAATTCACCATCACCCCAGACGACACCCCGTGGTTCGGCGCCTCCCTGTTCACCGAAAAGGACGCCGTGGACGCCTACCAGCGCGTGGTGCGCCTGCTGGAGAAGATCCTGCCCGCCACGCGCGAGCATGTGGCCTCCACCGCGCAAACCTGCGGCTTCCCGGTTCCCACCACCGCGCAGGAGTGGGGACGCCAGGTGATCGTGCTCAAGAACCTGCGTCGCGTGCTCGACGTGTTCCAGCCCGGCATCTTCGAGCGGGACATCCCCGCCATGATCGAGGCCACCAAGTCCAAGGCCGACCGCAAGTCCTCCGGCTCGTCCATGGGCTTCTGGGAGCGCCGCCGCCACATCAAGGAGGCCCGCAGCCTGCTGCGCGTGGGCGCCCAGGTGGACGACCTGCACGAGGCGCTGATCGTGGTCCTCAAGCAGTCCCAGCAGTGGCGCGTGTTCGTGCCGGCCGGCGGATGGCCGGTGCTGCCGCCCAAGCTGGACCAGATCATCGAATCGCAGGAGGCCCTGAACCGCGATCTGACCGCGCTGAACACCGTGCTGGCCACCACGCCGGCCGGCGGCAATCTGGACACCACCCCGCTGATCGAGGTGGAGAAGCGCCTCAAGTCCCTGTTCGACGATCACACCGCGCTGGACACGCTGCCCGAACGCGCCTCACTGGAACGCGACTTCAATGCCGCGGGACTGACGGATCTGGTCACCGATCTCAAGAACCGGCAGGTGCCCGAGCCGGCCGTGGCCAACGAGCTGCGCCTGAGCTGGTGGACCACCGTGTTCGACGACATCGTGCATTCCTCGGCCATCATCTCCAACCAGGACGGCTCCGCGCTGTCCAATGCGGCCGACCGCTTCAACCAGGTGGACACCGAGCACGTGCGCTCGATCGGCGCGATGGTGGGGCAGGAGTCGATGCGCCGCCTGTCCGAGGTGCTGTTCGCCAACACGCAGGAGGCCAACCAGCTGCACACGATGCTCGCCTCCGAAGGCCGCGTGCCGCTCAACCGGCTCATGCGCACGTATCCCACGATCATGCGCCTCGCCAAGCCGATCCTCGTGGCCACGCCCGCCACGCTGGCCGCCATGACCGATCCGGAGGAACTCGCCGACGTGGCGATCATCGACGCGGCCGCGCACATCGCACCCATCGAGCTGCTGTCCGTGCTGCGCCGCGTGCGCCAGGTGGTGGTGCTGGCCCATGGCTCCACGATCACCAGCGACAGCATCCGTCTGCTCACTTCGCTGCTGCCCCGGGTGGAGATCAGGGGGCGGTCGAGCCGCCGCGCCCCGCGCATCGCCGCATTCCTCGAGGAGCATGGCTACGGCGATGTGGGCCAGTCGATCGCCACCGAGGCCGCGCGCGGAACCGTCACCTACACGGGCGTGGACGGATCGGGCGTGCCGGTGCTGACCTCCGGGCTCGTGGAGTCGAGCCAGCCGGAGATCGACGCCGTGGTGGACATCCTGCGCCGCAGGGCCGCCGGGTTCACGATTGTGCCCGCCACGTACACGCTCACGATCGTCACGCTGTCCACCACGCATCGCATGCGATTGGGCGCCGAGCTCAAGAACTGCGCCTCCAAGGACGCCGATTTCGGCAAGTTCCTGCGGCATGTGCGCATCATCGGACTCGATGAGGTGGCCGGCGCGCAGTCGGCCGACGTGATCATCACGCTCGGCTTCGCCAAGACCTCACACGGCCGTCTGCTCCAGCAGTTCGGCGATCTCGAGGGAGACGGCGGCGCCGGCATGCTGCTCGACGCGTTGGCCTTGGCCGGGCACAATCTGGACATTGTCTCCGCGTTCCGATCCGTGGATCTGGAGGAGGACCGCCTCCACCAGCCCGGCCCGAAGCTGCTGCGCGAGATGCTGATCTGGGCCGAGCAGCTCGAGCCCGAGCCCCTGCGCCCCGAAGGCCACGATCCGGACGGCCGCAACGTGCTGCTCGCCGATCTGGCCGACCGCATCCGCGCCCGCGGCCTGGACGTGGCCGTGGACTACGGTTTCGCCTCCGACGCGGCCGGACGCATCCCGCTGGTCGTGGGCGTCAACGGCAAGCCGTTCGCGCTGGCCGTGCTTACCGACGATGCGAACTTCATGAGCGTGCAGTCCACGCGCGAGCGGCACCGCATGATGATGGAGAACCTCCAGATGCTTGGCTGGTCGGTCATGACCGTGTGGTCCGTGGGCGTGTTCGTCAATCCGGACAAGGAGGTTGACCGCATTGTGGCCCACCTCGCCGGCATGTATGGGGATCTGCGATGAGCGAGCGTGTTGATTCCGGGTTTTCAACCGGTTCCAAGACTGTTGTTTCCGGGGCTGCTGGTTCCGGGGCCTCCGTTTCCGGGGGCGCCGCGAACGCGACGGACTCCGCGCCGGCTCGGAACACGGTGAACCCCGCGCCGGCGCCGCTGCCCCGCACCAAGCGACAGCACAGGCGCGTGGTGCGCAAGGGGACCGAATGGTTCGACGCCGATGGCGTGAAGCTCGAGCCCGCCGACGAGCGGACCCGGGCCCAGCGCGATGCTGACGACGATCAGCGCATTCTGGGGGAGCTGCCGCCGCATTGGGCGGTGTTCAACGACAAGCGCTGAGAGCACCCCAGCGCGACGGTCTTCGCGGACTTGGCGGCGTTCTCATTCTGAGTGAGCGGATGGCTTCCCCGTCATCCTGAGCGGAGTCGAAGGATCCTTAACTTTGTGCGTAATGGCCAAGGATCCTTCGACTTCGCTCAGGATGACGGCAGGGAACTGTTCAGTCATCCTGAGCGAAGCGTAGCGGAGTCGAAGGATCCTTAACCTTCGCGTCCTGCCCCCATACCTCGCGATCTGCCCAGTTTGTGTCATCAGCCGGGCATGTCTGCTGAATCTGGCGAACCCGTCGTGAGCTCGCCTCCCTACAGGTCCAGGAACCGGTCCAGTCCGATCGTGAGCCCCGCATGGCCGCCTTCGGCCAGCTTGCGCACGGCCAGCAGCACGCCCGGCATGAAGCTGGTGCGATCGAAGCTGTCCGCGCGGATGGTTAGCTGTTCGCCGGCGTTGCCGAACAGGATCTCCTCGTGCGCGTTGAGTCCGCGCAGCCGGACCGCGTGGACGTGAATGCCGTCGACCACCTGTCCGCGCGAACCGCCGTCGGTTTCGGTGGCATCGGGCACCGGTCCCAGGCCGGCGGCCCTGCGCGCGACGGCGATGCCCTGCGCGGTGTGGAACGCGGTACCCGAGGGGGCATCCACCTTGGTGGGGTGATGCAGCTCGATCACCTCCGCCGACTCGAAGTATCGGGCGGCCACCGTGGCGAAATGATCGGCCAGCACGGCGCTGATCGCGAAGTTCGGGGCGATGAACACGGCCTGATCATCGTGCGGTGCGGCGGACAGGGCCTCGCGCACCTTCGCGAGCTTCTCCTCGGTCCAGCCGGTGGTGCCCACCACCACATCCACGCCCTGACCGATCAGCGCCAGCACGTTGTCCAATGAAACCGACGGCACGGTGAACTCCACCGCCACATCGGTGTTGGCGGGGGACACGGCGGTCAGATCATCGCCGGCATCCAGCGTCAGCGCCAGCTCCATATCGTCCGCGCCCTTCACGGCGTCCACCACGTGCGATCCCATGCGCCCCTTGGCGCCGATCACGGAAACCCGTACCATATCCACTCCTTGCTTGGCTCGTGCCGCGTCCGCCCGCCAGACCGGTCGCGTCCGGGGCGGGCCGGCAATCGTTTCCCGACCGTTTCATTATGCGCGATGGGGACGCCGGCCGGGGCAAGGCAGCCACGGGCCGACCACGGAACGGGGACATTATTTCAAGAATGGCGGAATGGCAACGGGGCCGGCGGAAATATGCCCCTTCCGTGGTCGACACCCGGCGCGGGTGGCCGGGCCGTGCCGGTCGGCATGGGCGCCCGGCGCGGGCGGGCCGATCCGCCCGGTCGGCGTAATGTGAATCCCATGGACCAGACCAATCGGATGACGCCGGACGAGGCGGGGAACGCGGCGAGGGGCGCGACCTTGATATCGACGCCGGGCGCCGCTGCGGACAAGCCCACTTTGCGCCGGGCCATGCTGCGCCGCCGTCGCGAAACCGATGCGGGGGAGCGGCTCGAGGCGGGGGAGCGACTGGTGGCGGTCGCGCGCAAGGCCGGGCTGATCGGCGGGGCTGGGCCAGTCGGCGAGACGCGGTCGCTCGGTGAATCCGGACTGCCCGTCGGCCCCGATCGCACGGTGGCCGCCTACGTCTCGACGGGCACGGAGATCGATCTGCGCCCGTTGCTGGGTGCCCTGCTGGCATCCGGATCGCGTGTGATCGTGCCGCGGCTTGGCGCCGGGCTGGATGTCGGTTGGAGCGAGCTGCGGTCGGTCGCCGCCCTGGCCTCGCCGGGAGCCGGACGGCCGTCGGAGCCCATGGGGGAGCGCACGCTGGGCCCCGAGGCGCTGAGTCAGGCCGATCTGATCATTCTGCCGGCGCTCGCCGTGAACGTGGACGACGGCACCAGACTGGGACGCGGCGGCGGATGGTACGATCGCGCGCTCGCCCATGCCAGCCCTGCCGCGCCCGTGATCGCCGTATGCTGGCCGTGGGAGGTGACGCATGATCCGCTGCCCCGCGAGGCGCACGATGTGCCCGTGGATGCCGCGCTTACGCCCGATGGCATAACGATGATCGGGCGTGTCGCCGGTGCGACTAGTATGTGAACGGTTGACAGCACGAGGAATCTTCATCAATCGGGAGGGAACGTTGCCTACCTATCACTACCGCTGCAAGAACTGCGCGTACGATTTCACCCAGGTCCAGTCGTTCACGGACGATCCGATCACCGTCTGCCCCAAGTGCGGCCAGGAGCAGGTGCGCAAGGTTTACTCCGCCGTGCCGATCGAATTCAAGGGCCACGGCTTCTACCGCACGGACGGCGCCTCGCACTCCTCCTCCAAGTGACCAGGTAGCCAAGTGACGCCTGCGTGACCCCGACGCGCCGGAACCCGTTTCCGACGCGCCGGAATCCGCTCGCGAACCCCTCAAATCCCAGGCGGCACAAGGCCTGATCCACATTCGACCACAGGCCCTTGCGGAATTGACCCGCGGATCGCCCGCATTCAAGATGCGGGTATGAACGCAACACGCAAAACAAAGCAAAGCACGCTGGCCCGCCGCCGTCTGAGCATGCGGGTACGCAGGCTGGGGGCGGCCCTGTGCGCGGCACTGGCCGTGTTCGCCGCCCTGCAGAGCCTGTCCGCGCTGGTGCGCACCGAAACCGTGGTGGTGGCATCCGCGGATATCGCCCGTGGCGAAACCGTGGGCGCCGCGATGGTGTCCGTCGTGGAGATCCCGGTCTCCGGGCTTGGCTCCGGCGCCTATCGCGATGCCGGGGAGGTGGGCGGCTCCATCGCGCAGATCCCCATCGCCCGCGGGCAGCCCCTGTTCAGGGGCATGATCGCCAAGGCCCCGGTGGCGCCCGACGGCAGTACCACGATCGAAGTGCGGCTGGCGAGCGTGCCGGACCGTCTCATAGCCGGCGACGCCGTGGATCTGGTGTCCTCGGTGGGCTGCGGCGATCAGCCCGCGCAATCCTGCACCTTGGCCACCAACGCCCTGACGATCAGCGCGCCCATCGGGTCCGCAGGGTCCGCGCCGAAGGGCGGTCTGGGCGGCATGACGGACATGGCCACGGAACCGCTCACCGTCACCTTTGCGCTCAAGCCCCAAGAGGCGCTGGCCGTGCTCGCGCAGCAGGAGGCCGGCCCGCTGCTCGCGGTGCTGCATGCGCCGGACGGGGAACAATCTGACGGGGAGCATTAGCGCGACAATGCGTCCCGCCCGCGAAGTACGGTGAACACTATGAGTGACGGTGAAATGCATCTTCTTGACCCTGCCCCCTTCGGCCGCATCCTGCCCGCTATGGTGACCCCCATGAAGTCCGATGGCTCGGTGGATTACGAGGCCGCCCAGCACTTGGCGAAGTCCCTCGTGGCGGACGGCGCGGACGGTCTGGTGGTCAACGGCACCACGGGCGAATCGCCCACCACCCACATGGATGAGAAGGTGGAGCTGGTGCGCGCGGTCAAGGAGGTCGTGGACGTGCCGGTGATCTCCGGCGCGGGTTCCAACGACACCGCACACACCGTCCGCATGGTCGAGCAGACCCAGGAGGCGGGCGCGGACGCCGTGCTCGTCGTCATGCCGTATTACTCCCGCCCCAGCCAGGACGGCGTCGTGGGCCATTACCGCGCGGTGGACGAGGTGGCCGAAAAGCCGATCATCGTGTACGATGTGCCGGGCCGCACCGGGCTGAAGGTGAGCGTGGAGACGTACGATCGTCTCGCCGAACTTGAGCATGTCAAGGCCGTCAAGGATGCCACCGGCGATCTGGCCGCGGCCGTGGAGAAGCAGCAGCGCACCGGCCTCGCCTGGTATTCCGGCGACGACGGGTTGTTCCTGCCCTTCCTGTCCATCGGCGCGGTGGGCATCATCTCCGTCATCGCCCATGTGGCCTCCAACCCCATGCGCCAGCTGGTCGAGGCCTTTGATCGCGGCGACATCGCCACCGCCCGTCGGCTCGCCAACCAGCTCGCCCCGCTGGTGCACGCCCTGAACGGGGACGGCTACCAGGCCGTCATGGCCAAGGCCGCGTGCAGGATCAAGGGCACCCTTTCCAGCACCGCGATGCGTCTGCCGAACGTCGGTCCCAACGCCACGCAGCTGGACAAGGCGGAGGAAGGCATGCGCGCCGCCGGACTGCTCTGAAAGACGTCGCCCCCGCGTGAGGCGGAGGCAAAGATAAGGAAAATCCAGAACACAAGAATGGTTAGAAACAACACCAGAAGAAGCAATGGACGGTCCAGGAGGACCTCGAAACCCGCCACTTCCCCGCAGCAGGACACGCATCTGATCGCACCCCCGAAGTACCGCAAGGGCTCGATGCGCATCGTGCCGCTCGGTGGCCTTGGCGAAATCGGTCGCAACATGAACGTGATCGAGTACAACGGCCACCTGCTGCTCATCGACTGCGGCGTGCTCTTCCCCGAGGAGGAGCAGCCGGGCGTCGATCTCATCCTGCCCGATTTCAGCTACATCAAGAACCGTCTGGACAAGGTCGAGGCGCTGGTCCTCACCCACGGTCACGAGGACCACATCGGTGGCGTGCCCTACCTGCTCAAGCTGCGCGAGGACATCCCGCTGATCGGCTCCAAGCTCACGCTCGGCTTCGTGGACGCCAAGTGCAAGGAGCACCGCCAGAACCCCACCAAGGTGGAGGTCCAGGGCCGCGATCGCCTGAAGGTGGGTCCATTCGACCTTGAGTTCGTGACCGTCACCCACTCCATCCCGGACGCCTTGGCCGTGCGCGTGAAGACCCCGGCCGGTTCGATCATCGACACCGGCGACATCAAGCTCGACCAGCTGCCGCTCGACCACAAGATCACCGATCTGGTGGAGTTCGGCAAGCTCGGCGAACAGGGCATCGACCTGCTCATGATGGATTCCACCAACGCCGAGATTCCGGGCTTCGTCAAGCCGGAGACCTCCATCGGCCCGGCCCTCGACCACGCCTTCGCCGAGGCTACCCGCAAGATCATCGTCGCGAGCTTCTCCTCGCACGTCCACCGCGTCCAGCAGGTGGTGGACACCGCCCACAAGTACGGCCGCAAGGTGGTGTTCGTGGGCCGTTCGATGGTCCGCAACATGGGCATCGCCGCCGATCTGGGCTACCTGCACATCCCCGAGGGCACCGTGATGGACCTCAAGCAGGCGCGCGACATCCAGGACGACAAGCTCGTCTACATGTGCACCGGCTCCCAGGGCGAGCCGATGGCCGCGCTCGGCCGCATCGCCGACGGCGTCCACCCGGACATCTCGGTCAACGAGTTCGACACGGTCATCCTGGCCAGCTCCCTGATCCCGGGCAACGAGCACGAGGTGTACAAGGTCATCAACAAGCTTGTGCAGCTGGGCGCCCGCGTGGTCAACCGCGACAACGCCGCCGTGCACGTCTCCGGACACTGCAACGAGGGCGAGCTGCTGTACATGTACAACATCGTCAAGCCCAAGTGCGCCATGCCCATCCACGGCGAGAACCGCCATCTGGTGGCCAACGGCCTGATCGCCGTGAAGACCGGCGTGGACCCGCAGAACGTGGTGCTCGCGCAGGACGGCGATGTGGTGGACCTCTACCACGGCCGCGCCGCCGTGGTCGGCTCCGTGCCGTGCGGCTACGTGTACGTGGATGGCGATTCCGTGGGTGAGCTCACCGAGGAGGAGCTGGAGAAGCGCCGCATCCTCGGCACCGAGGGCTTCGTCTCCAGCTTCGTGGTGGTCGATACGGACAGCAGCGAGGTGGTCAGCGGCCCGAAGATCTTCCTCAACGCCGTGGCCGAGGACGCCAGCGAGTTCGAGCAGGTGCGCAAGCAGATCGTCTCCGTGCTGGAGGACGCGATGATCCACGGCACCAAGGACGTCCACAAGCTGCAGCAGGTCATGCGCCGCACGCTGGGCAGCTGGGTGGCGCGCAAGCTGCGCCGCAAGCCGATGATCGTGCCGGTGGTGGCGGACATCGCCGCCGCGGACGATGGCGGCGCCGTGGAGCAGTAGGCCGTCCAGGCCGTCCGATCGCCAGGGCGGCAGCGGTTTCGGGAGAGATGCGGGGAAAGCCTCGCATCTCTCCCGATTCGTTCGTAGGAACTTGCCGATTTCGCAAGGGCCCGTCAACTTCGTAAGGGCCCGCCAACTGCGCAAGGGCCCGCAGCCAACCGAGAACACTTCAATCAGAGAACAACAAACCCAAAAGGAGCACACATGCCAGGAGCAAACCTCACCCGCGTCGAAGCCGAGGAGCGCGCGGGCGTCGTCGCCGGTCCCATCCACTACGCCGTCGATCTGGACCTGACCGTGGGCGCGAAGGACTTCGGGTCCGTCGCCACCATCACCTTCGGCGCCAAGCCGGGCGCCACCACCTTCCTCGACCTCATCGCCGACGAGGTGAGCGAGGTCACCCTCAACGGCAAGGCCCTCGACCCGTCCGCCGTCTTCGCGGACAACCGCATCGAGCTGGCCGGCCTGGCCGAGACCAACGAGGTCACCGTCAAGGCCCTGTGCCGCTATTCCAACACCGGCGAGGGCCTGCACCGCAGCGTCGACCCCTCCGACGGCAACGTGTACCTGTACTCCCAGTTCGAAGTCCCGGACGCCCGCCGCGTGTACGCCGTGTTCGACCAGCCCGACCTCAAGGCCACCTTCGACTTCACAGTGACCGCCGCCAAGTCCTGGCTGGTCACCTCCAACATGCCGGTCGCCTCCGTGACCGAGCTGGACGCCGTGACCGCCGAGGGCACGCTGGGCGACCACGAGGCCGAGACCACCAAGCGCTGGGTCTTCGAGACCACGCCGAAGATGAGCTCCTACCTGACCGCCATCTGCGCCGGCCCGTACGCCGAATGGCACACCGAATACGCCAACGAGGACGGCCGCACGGTGCCCATGGCCCAGTACTGCCGCCAGTCGCTCGCCGAGGCCTTCGCCAAGGACGTCGACTACCTGTTCGATATCACCAAGAAGGGCTTCGCCTTCTACGCCAAGACCTGGGGCGTGCCCTACCCGTACGCCAAGTTCGATCAGATCTACGTGCCCGAGTACAACGCCGGCGCCATGGAGAACATCGGCATGGTCACCATCCGCGACCAGTACGTGTTCCAGTCCAAGGTGACCGACGCGCTGGCCGAGCGCCGCGTGGTGACCGTCCTGCACGAGCTCGCCCACATGTGGTTCGGCGATCTGGTGACCATGAAGTGGTGGAACGATCTGTGGCTCAACGAGTCCTTCGCCGAGTTCACCTCCACGCTCGCCACCGCCGAGGCCACCGAGTGGCACGACGCCTGGGCCACCTTCTCCTCCGGCGAGAAGAGCTGGGCGCTGCGCCAGGACCAGCTGCCCACCACGCACCCGATCGTCGCCCCGATCAACGACCTGCACGACACGGAAGTGAACTTCGACGGCATCACCTACGCCAAGGGCGCCTCCGTCCTTAAGCAGCTCGTCGCCTACGTGGGCCGCGACAAGTTCTTCGAGGGCATCAACCACTACCTCAACAAGCACGCCTACTCCAACGCCACGCTGGCCGATCTGCTGCACGAGCTGGAGCTGTCCTCCGGCCGCGATCTCAAGGCCTGGAGCGCCCAGTGGCTCGAGGAGTCCGGCATCAACACCATCGCCGCGGACGTGACGACCGACGCCGACGGCGTGATCACCGAGCTCAAGCTCACCCAGACCGCGCCCCAGGACCACCCGGTGCTGCGCGCCCACCGTCTGGCCATCGGCTTCTACGACGAGGATCCGGCCACCGGCAAGATCGTGCGCACCGATCGCATCGAGCTCGACGTGGACGGCGAGACCACGATCGTGACCGAGGCCGCCGGCAGGAAGCGCCCCGCCGTGATCCTGATCAACGACGACGATCTGACCTACACCAAGATCCGTCTGGATGTGGCCTCGCTCGACTACGCGGTGAAGAACCTCTACCGCTTCGACGACGCCCTGGCCCGCTCCGTGATCTGGCTGAGCCTGTGGGACATGACCCGCGACGGCGAGTTCGAGGCCTCCCGCTTCGTGGCCCTGAGCCTCAAGGCCCTCGGCACCGAGACCGAGTCCACCACGTTCCGCTACGCGCTGGCGCAGATCAGCACGACCGCCCACCACTACGTGGCCCCCGCCCGCCGCGACGTGACGCTCTCCAGCGTGGCCGCCGGCCTGTGGACCCTGGCCGCTGAGGCCGAACCCGGCTCCGATCAGCAGTTCCAGCTGGTCACCGCGTACCTGGGCTACGGCACCGAGGAGGACGAGACCTTCGCCCACCACGCCGAGGGCCTGTTGGACGACTTCGTGCGCTTCAAGGGCCTCGAGATCGACAACAACTTCCGCTGGACCATCATCTCCGCGCTCGCCAACACGAACAACATCGACGTGGATGGCATCAACGCGGAGCTGGCCAAGAAGGAGACTACCGAGAACCGCGAGTTCGCGCTGGGCGCCCGCGCGGCCATCGCCACCGCCGAGGCCAAGGCCTGGGCATGGGACGAGGCGCTGCACAATGAGGAGCTGACCAATATGCAGCTCGAGGCGATCGCCCGCGGCTTCGCTGCCACCCCGCGCCCCGATCTGGCCGAGCCGTACGCCGCCAAGTACTTCGAGACCGTCGACTGGATCTGGAAGAACCGCACGTACCACATGGCCGAGGCCCTGCTCAACGGTCTGTACCCGATCTACGCCGACCCGGAGACCCTGACCCGACTGGGCGACCAGTGGCTCGAGGAGCATCAGGACGCCGACCGCGCGCTGCGCCGCATCATCATCGAGAACGTGGCCAGCTCGCACCGCACGCTCAAGGTGCGCAAGTACAACGAGAAGTAAGCCTCACTGAGCCCCTCTCAGGCGCCCTGCTTTCGCAAAGCGGAACGTTTGGTTCGTTTTCGGCCCCCCAAATCGGGCTCAAAACGGACCAAACGTTCCGCTTTGTTTGTTGTATGGTCCTTTACTCGCCTTCATCCAGGGCATCGAGAACCGGATAGATGTGTGCGGCGAAGTTCGGCAATCCGGATTGCAGCATGAGGTGGGTGTAATCCTCCGGTGTCTGCGGATATCTTCGGTAGCTCCGCAATGCCGTATGACAGATCCATCCCACCTTTCCGGGATCAAGATCGAGCACATCAAGCAGGAAATCATCCGGGTGCCTGACCTCCATATGCAACGGTTCGGTGGACGAGGGCGGGAAATCCTTGAGGTTGAATGTCACCAAGGTCCCCGCGGGCGAATGATCGGCGGCGGCGAGCACGTGACGGTCCTTGGGATCGCATGTCATGCCCTCGATGAGGGTTTCATATCCGGTGACCATGGCATCCGGGAACACGGTGGTCATGACGTGTATTCGCTTGTTCGCCCGTTCCTCGCCGATTCGGATTGTCAGATTTCTATGCAGTTCCCCAAGCACGTCCTTTGACCAATATGGTGTGAAGAACCGAGCTTCGGCCAGACGAAGGATCAGATCGTTGACGGCTTCCCCGAACAATGTGCATGTGTCGAAAAATACGGGGAAGCTCATGGACGTCTCCCTGCCTGAATGGTCTTCATCGTGAGATCAGTGGATTGCCGAGTGTGTCATCGGGGTTTTCGCCAGAGGCCAGATCATCAAGCAGATCAAGGTTCCTCCGATGGCGGTCATCCGCGTATCGCTGCAGGTCCGCCAGCAGCACGCGACGATGCCGACCGACCTTCTCAAACGGGATGTCCCCCTCCTCAAGCATTTTGACAAGGGTGGGGCGGGATACGCCAAGGAAATCCGCCGCGTCCTGCGTGGTGAGTTTGGTGTCGTATGGGGCGATGAACACGGCCTTGCCGCGGGACAGCTGTTCGGCCACCGTGAGCAAAGCGTCCGCCAGCTCGGGTGTGAGCGGTCTCGCCTGTCTGCCCGGCACCTTGAGGGTGGCGATGGGGAAATCCTCCCGAGCCGTCATGCTGTTGAACTCGACATCGAGGCCTGACAGCGCCTCCGTGATGTCCATGAGCTGGCGACGATCGTCCGCATTCGGCAGAACCGTCATGGACTCCTTGGCTATACTGCGTGCGCTCATGATCATGCCTCCTGTGCTGATGCGATCGATGTGTCCAATCCTTATTATATCCATAAACGAAATATTCGAAAATATGGGTGCGTCCTTGTTGAAGGCGCTCTGGAGACGAACCGCATGCGGCCATATGCGACCGAATTGGGCAGGAATGCGCGGGGCGGCGCGATTCGGCGCATTCGGTTGGGTACGATGGTTCAGGTATTGGGAAGCCCGGGGCGCCAGGCCGCGGGCGGTTACTAGCGAGGATGTGGAACATGCCAAAGATGTTCGGTACCGACGGTGTTCGCGGTTTGGCGAACAAGGATCTGACGGCGCGGCTGGCGTTGGATCTGGGAGATGCGGCCGTGCGCGTGCTGGGGGATTCCGGCACCAAGGACGATCAGCCGGAGGGCCGCCGTCGTGCGCTCGTGGGCCGCGATACGCGCGTGTCCGGCGATTTCCTGGCCGCCGCGCTGTCCGCCGGCATGGCCGCGGGCGGCTTCGACGTGATCGACGCGGGCATCATCCCCACCCCGGGCGTGGCCTACCTGACCTCCGTGCTCAACGTGGAGATGGGCGCGGTGATCTCCGCCTCCCACAACCCCATGCCGGACAACGGCATCAAGTTCTTCGCGCGCGGCGGCTTCAAGCTGCCGGACAGCAAGGAGGATGAGATCGAGGCCGTGCTGGGCCAGGACTGGAAGCGCCCCACCGGCGCCGGCGTGGGCCGCGTGAGCCACGACACCAAGACCGCCACCGACCTGTACATCGACCATCTGGTCTCCACGATCGCCCCGCTCGGCGCGGACAAGGTGCAGCCCAAGCCCCTCAAGGGCCTCAAGATCGTGGCCGACTGCGCGAACGGCGCCACCTCCGTGGTGGCCCCCACCGCGCTGCGACGCGCGGGCGCCGAGGTGATCGTCATCAACGCCTCCCCGGACGGCTACAACATCAACCGCCACGCCGGCTCCACGCACCCCGAGCAGCTGCAGGCCATGGTCAAGGCCTCCGACGCGGTGATGGGCGTGGCCTTCGACGGCGACGCCGACCGCTGCCTCGCGGTGGATGAGGACGGCAACATGGTCAACGGCGATCAGATCATGGGCATCCTGGCCCGCTCCAAGAAGCGTCAGGGCAAGCTCAACCACAACACGCTCGTGGTGACCGTGATGAGCAACCTGGGCCTGAAGCTCGCGCTCAAGGACATGGGCATCACCACCGTGCAGACCGCCGTGGGCGATCGCTACGTGCTCGAGGAGATGCTGCGCGGCAACTACTCGCTGGGCGGCGAGCAGTCCGGCCACGTCATCAACCGCGAATTCGCCACCACCGGCGACGGCACGCTCACCGCGCTCACGCTGTGCAACGAGGTGGTCCAGTCCGGCAAGAGCCTCAAGGAACTGGCCGCCGACTTCCCGCAGCTGCCCCAGCAGCTGGTCAACGTGCCCAACGTGGACAAGATGGCCGCCACCACGAACGCCAAGGTGCAGGCCGCGGTGGAGCGCGAGAGCAAGCTGCTCGGCGACACCGGCCGCGTGCTGCTGCGCCCCTCTGGCACCGAGCCCGTGGTACGCGTGATGGCCGAGGCCGCCACGCAGGAGCAGGCCGATGAGGTGTGCGCCCGTCTGGCCCAGGTGGTGGCCGACGAGCTGGCGCTGTAGGCCGGATCGGATTCGGGCGGCCGAGGCACAAGGGCAATAAGGCATACGGATAGACATACAGGTACAAGGAGAACCGCGCGCATGTTCGGAAGGAACGCGAAAGTCGACATCGAGCTGACCAACGAGATCGAGCAGCTGCTCAAGGAGGGCGGCAAGGAGAAGGTCCTGCCGATCGTGCAGGCCGGAGAGCCCGTGCTGCGCCAGCAGTGCGTGCGCTACGACGGCCAGCTGCGCAAAGGCACACTCGCCAAGCTGATCGACGTGATGCACACCACGATGCTCGAAGCGCCCGGCGTGGGCCTCGCCGGTCCGCAGAT
Organism: Bifidobacterium vespertilionis; assembly: GCF_008698145.1. Classification (GTDB taxonomy): domain Bacteria; phylum Actinomycetota; class Actinomycetes; order Actinomycetales; family Bifidobacteriaceae; genus Bifidobacterium; species Bifidobacterium vespertilionis. Next base: position 39,027 of record NZ_RZNZ01000010.1, on the reverse strand, counting down.
TGGGCTGAACCTCGCCATCGCCGTGGTGGAGGACCACATCCGCGACGACGCCGACGACCCGCGCGAGATCGCCGAATTCCCGTTCCATGCGATCATCAACCCGAAGTACGAGCCGGCGGGGGAGGAGACCCGCAGCTTCTACGAAGGCTGCCTGAGCTTCGACGGCTATCAGGCCGTGCGCCGCCGCTGGCTGGACATCACCGCCGAATGGGACGATGAGAACGGCCAGCACCACAAGGAGCACCTGCACGGCTGGCCGGCGCGCATCTTCCAGCACGAGACCGACCATCTGAGCGGCGAGCTGTACATCGACCGCGCGGAGATCCGCTCCCTGACCACCTATGAGAACCTCGAGGACCTGTGGTGCGAGGACCCGGTGCCCACCGAGGCCGCCAAGGAGCTCGGCTTCGACCTGTGAGCGGGTTTCCGCCGTCATCCTGAGCGAGTGAGATCACGTCATCCTGAGCGAAGCACGTTTTTTCCCGTCATCCTGAGCGAAGCGTGTTTCCCTGTCATCCTGAGCGGAGCGCGGAGTCGAAGGATCCTTAATTTGTGCAGAAGGTTAAGGATCCTTCGACTCCGCGCTCCGCGCTCCGCTCAGGATGACGAAAGGGAAACCGCTGCGCTTCGCTCAGGATGACGGCGGGGAATCCTGCGAACTGGGCAGATCGGGACGCTGGTTTTGCAAACTGGGCAGATCTGGGTTGCTAGAGCCCCAAATCGGCCTCCAGATGACCAGATCTGCCCAGTTCGTGAGTGCAACGGCCGGATTTGCCCAGTTTGCGCTACCAGCTAGGTCAAACTGGGCAGATCGGGACGTTGGAATGGAGCGCGTGGGCGCATAGTTAAGGATCCTTCGGCTCCGCTATGTCCTAATGGCTCAGTGCTTAGGATGACGGAAAAAAGAGGGTTCCGTTCAGGATGACGTTGTGTTGCTCCTCCGCCGTGTCCCAGTCGATGACCGCTTGCGCGTCATTCGCCGCGTGCATCTTGCCGCGGATGTTGCAACGGTGGCTGCGCGATGATTGCCGATTCGTGCGGGTTTGATGAACAGCGCCGTGCGTGGGTCGATTTCTGCACGTGTGTGCAGAGGGCGTCCCCGCCGGTTTCGGTTCGGCCCCATTGGTTGGGCTCATCGGGATCATGGGCGAAGGAGCTGACGATGGGACGATTGGGCGTGCGTGGGGTCGTGGCCGTTGCGGCTGCTGTGCTGTGCCTGTCCGGTTGCGCGGGGATGCCGTCGGCTGGTGGCCGGCCGGCGTCATGCGCGCGACCACACCACGGCTTCGACGCCCGGACGCAGGTCCGCAAGGGGTCCACGGGCCGAATGCTCGCCGCGCGCGGCGCCCATAATGTCAGCGTCGAACGTGAACGGCGAGCCATCCGGCTTCTCGAAGCGCTCCTCGACCACGCGCGGGGTGCCGAGGTCGGCGGTGCTCACCACGCGGCCCGCGCCAAGCGGGAAGGATGGGTCCCCCGTAGCGCCGGTCGTCGATCCGGTCGCCGAATCGTCCGTCCGAAGGGTCAGCGTCACATGGCGTTCCGAGTCCGCATCGCCGCGCCCGGTCACCTCGACGCGCGCAGGTCCGTCCAGTGTCATCGCTCCGGTCTCCCCCAGCAGCGGCCGTGCCCCGCCCAGATACGTGTTGTCGCGCGCGAGCACCGGCTGCGGCACATCGCGGAACCGCTCCTCGTCGCCGCTGCTGTCCACGAACTCACGCACCAGCCGCTCATAGCCCTCCACATCGACGGGCCGCTCGCCATGTTCGCCCGAACAGCGGGGCATGTCGCGCTTTGCCTGCAGATTGTAGACGCGCGTGCCGTGGCCCTCCACGTGCCAGTGCTTCTGCTCGTCGGAATCGGGCGCGCTGCCGGCGGGCTTGACGAACACGTTGTTGATGAAGCGGTCGTCGCCGCCGTAGACGAATGCGGAGCCGGCCACCTCGGTGGTGTGCGGGAAATGATAGGGCGTGGAGCGGTCGAGCACACGCACAAGCCGCAGCTTGCCGCCGATCAGATTGTTCACGAACGCGCCGCCGTCGGAGAAGACGTCCAGTGCGATCGGCGAGGCGAACACGTTGTCGCTCACCGTGTACGGTCCATGGCTCACCTCCACCATCACGTCGCGCGAGTTGTCCCAGAACACGTTGCGGTCGATGTGCGTGCCCTGCGTCTGCCAGTCGAGCCACATGCCAAGCGTGCAGTCATGCACGTTGTTGGCGCGGATCACCGTGTCGACGGCGGCGTGCAGCTTGATGCCGCCAATCTCGTGCCCCCAGAACTCGCGTCTGGTGGCGATGTTGTAGATCTCGTTGCCCTTGATCACGCCGAACGCGCAGCCCATGTGGCCCACCACGCCGTTCTGCCCGCAGTCGTGGATCACGTTGTTGCGCACGATGTGCCCGCCGACCACGCCCCTGGCCCAGCCGAAGCGCAGCGCCTTGAACACGGCCTCCATCTGGTACTGGTAGCCGGACTTGCGCCGCGTGCGCGTGGAGTCGTTGTCCCCGGTGGAACCTTCCTTGCCCAGCGATACCGCGGAGCACTTGGCGTCGTGGATGTCGTTGTCCTCGATGATCCAGCCGCGCGACCAGTGCGTGCCGATCAGGCCGATCTGGTCGCCGGTCGGCGGCGCCCACGGACTGGCGGCGCGGGCGAGTTCGAAGCCCCGCACGGTGATGTGGTTGATCTGCGGCTTGGAGGGGTAGAAGCACGACTCGCGCACGTTGGCCTCCACCTCCTCGACGTTCGGATCGGCGCCGCCGAAGTTCGCCCAGATCGTGGTGGTGCCGTCTGCCCGATTGCCGCTCACCTGCGCGTACCACACCAGCGTGGTCGCCTTGGGCGGATCGGCCACGGCCCCGTTGGCGCCCAGTCCGGAGTCGAATCCCACCGTGCGGGGCATGGGATGGCGTACCTCGGCCAGGCTGAACGCCTCGTAAAGCGCGTGGCCGTTGAGATACACCTGGCCCAGATGGCACGCGGGACGCTCCGGATAGCCGTCCGCGGCGGCCTCGGGACTGAGCGCGTCGTCGCCGACCCGCACCGCGCGGGCGTGCGAACTCGCATCCACCACCCAGTCGCCATACACCGTGCGCGCGTAGGGGTTGAATGCGCCGAACATGGCATTGGGCAGTTCGGCCCGCCACACGCCGTCGCCCTCGGCGATCCAGCCCCGCACGCGTTCGGAGCCGGTGATCAGCGGCCGTTCGCCGTCGGCTGCACGGTAGACGATCGGTCGGCCTTCCTCGCCGCCGTACTGCGGATCGACGCGTTCGCGGTAGACGCCGGCGTGCACGATGATCTCGTCGCCGGGCCGCGCGATGGCCGCCGCCTCGTTGATGGTCCGGAATGGGGCGGCGACGGTGCCTTCGCCCGCGATGTCCGATTGCCGCGCCACGTGATAGGTGGTCATATGCGCTCCCTCGTCAGGTTCGGATCATGGGACGCCGGTGTCACGGGACCGTGATCGGGTCCATGCCTCAATCAATGATAAAACCATTGAACTTACTTCGGCCACAAACCCGGGCGAATCCGCAGCCGATCCCACCATGTGGGACCCGACATCAATCGGAGCCAGTCCGGGGCCGAAGGCAGGCGGACGATGGGAGGTCCGATATGACCAACACAACCAAGGCAACCAAGACGTGGCCCATCAACACGGCGCCGTGGCTGGAATCCCGTGCGCAGTCGCGCAAGGCCTGCCGCGTGATCATCGACAATGACTTCGCCGGCGACCCGGATGACCTGTTCCAGCTCGTCCACCACCTGCTGTCGGAAACCGCCGACATCCGTCTGATCGTCTGCTCGCACCTGCATGCCGGCGACTTCCTCCACTCCTCCCCGCACTCCGCCGCCGACGGCCGCAAGCGCGTCGAAACCCTGCTCGGGCTCCTTGGCGCGCGAGATGACGACGGCATCGTGGTCACCGGCTCCGAGCTGCCGCTGGCCGACGCCTCCACCCCTCGGCCCAGCGAGGCATGCGAGGCGATCATCCGCGAGGCGATGCGTGACGACACCGATCTGCCGCTCTACTACGTGGCCGGCGGCGGCGTGACCGATCTGATCAGTGCGTCGCTGACGGAGCCTGCCATCGCCGGGCGCATGAGCGTGGTGTGGATCGGAGGGCAGGAGTATCCGGGGTTCGCGCAGCCGCCGCTCGGCCGTTTCGCCAAGGAGTACAACGCCGAGATCGATCCCTTCGCCGCCCGTGCGCTGCTGTGCGATTCGGCATTCCCCCTGTGGCAGGTGCCGCGTGACGTCTACCGGCAGTGTCTGGTCTCCGTGGCCCAACTGCGCGAACGGCTCCGCCCCCTGGGCCCGCTCGGCGGGTTCCTGCTCGATGAGATCGATCGCATCCGGTTCGGCGAGCGCTACGGCACCCAGCCCACCGGAGCCTACTGCCTCGGCGATTCGCCGCTGGTGGGTCTCACCGTGCTGCAGACCCCATGGGACACCGCTCCGGCCTCATGCAGCTGGTTCACCGTGGCCGACGATCCGGGCGTCAAACTGAACGCCGACGACCGTCCGCTGCCCCCGCACGTCACCGCCACCAATCAGGGACGCATCCACGTCGTCACGCATGTGGACACGTGGCTGCTGTTTGAGGATCTCTACGCCAAGCTGGCCGCCTTCGGCCGATGGATCGACGCGTGACGCCGGCCGGTCACCAGCCGAGGTCCTGAACCGGGTCGGAATCGTACAGCACGGCTTTGTTGCTGGCCACCTCGCAGGAACGGACGTTCACGTCGAGCTTGTCGAACGAGAAGGCATCCGCCCGACGTTCCCGCCGATAGTCGTCAACCGTATACGATTTCGGAATGAACTCGGCGCGATGCAGGCAGTCGACCATCTGCTCATCCGAATCCTGATACAGTCCGGGGTTGCCGACCTGCGCGTTGTACACCATGACGACGTACAGCACCTCGGCCGTGTTGCATGCCTGGGCGGCGGACAGAAAGGCGCCGGCCTTCCGTTCGCTGCCCGTCACTCCCATCTGGGCGTACAGTCCATTGGGATACTTGACGAGCTGCGGCTCGGGCTGCCCCTTGCCCACCACGCACTGCTTGTAATTCGACCACGCCCGTTCATAATCGGCCGTCGATACTTCGCCGGATCGCACCGACTCCTCCAGAATCTGGATCTGCCGATCGGACACCTTGCTGGATTGCTTGGCGAACCGGAGGTTCTTCTCCGTCCACTCCTGCAATGACGACGCATATCGGCTCAAGGTCTCCCGCGTGATGATCTCCGGGCTGGGCGTGGAACCGGACGCCGCGGCGGAGCCGCTGGAGGACGAGCCACCCGCCGACGGCATCCCCGCGCAACCGGACAGACACAGCACAACAGCAGCCGCAACGGCCACGACCCCACGCACGCCCAACCGTCCCATCGTCAGCTCCTTCGCCCATGATCCCGATGACCCCAACCATAGGGCCGATCCGAAACCGGCGGGGACGCCCTCTGCACACACGTGCAGAAATCGACTCACACGCCGTCCCGTTCACAAAACCTGCACGGATCGGCAATCATTGCGGACGGGAACGCCCGGACGCAATGCGGGAGCGATACGATGATCATCAAAGCACGTGCCGTGCAGGAGGGAGGGGCTATGGCGACCGCATCCACACCATTCACCATAGGCGTCGCCAGCGCGGATACGCTGGCGCTGCGCATGCTGCGGATCATCCTTCTCGACCGCATTCCGGAAGCCACGCTGCTGTGGTGCGAAACCACCGGAAGGGCGGCGGTGGAGCATTGCGCCAAGGACGCGCGCAAACCGGATCTGGTGCTGATCAACCTGGTATTGAGAGGCCTGCAGGGATTGAACTCATGCCGGCTCATCCGACGGGGATCATCGCGGATCAAACTGCTGGTCATGCAGACCGTGCCGGACGCGCACGCACGCGACAAGGCGATCCGGGCCGGGGTTCAGGGACTGGTGGGCAAGGACGACGACACCGTGCTGGTGAACGCGATCCGCAGCATCGCGGCCGGCGGCACGATGGATGGATTCGACACCGCCCCGCACGCCCATGATGCATTGGTGGGGCAGCTGGGCCAGCATAGGGGCCAGCATAGGGGCCAGCTCACCAAACGGGAGATGGAGATCATGGACATGATCGCCGCCAACATGCCCGCCGAGACCATCTGCGCGACGCTCGGCATCAGCCCGGAGACGCTGCGCAGCCACCGTCGCAACATTCGAAACAAGATGCACGCGGCGAATGACGCGCAGGCGGTCATCGACTGGGATGCGGCGGAGGAGTAGTGCCTCCGTCATTTCGCGACAAAGCCATAGTGCAGGAAGTCAAGGATCCTTCGGCTACGCCCTGACGGGCTTCGCTCAGGATGACAAAAGCATATTCCGTCATCCTGAGCGGAGCGCAGTGGTTTCCCTTCCGTCATCCTGAGCGGAGCGCGGAGCGCGGAGTCGAAGGATCCTTTAATTTGTGCAGGAAGTTAAGGATCCTTCGACTCCGCTGCGCTTCGCTCAGGATGACGGGGCACGCTACGCTTCGCTCAGGATGACGGAGAGGGCCCGCCTAACGGCTCAGTGCTCAGGATGACGAGGGGGCACCGCTCGCAGGTCGAAGCGGCCGAAGGCGGTTTGCGCCGCCAAAGGTGCTTCGGTGCACCCGAGTGCGCTGCATAGAAGGTTTGACGTGCACTGCGGGGGCGCTTGCGGTGCTACCCTCGTAGATTGTGATCAATCTGCGCTCCCACACCACCCGACTCGGCGTGCTCGACATCGGGTCCAATACCGTCCACATGCTCATCGTCGACGCCGCGCCCGGCGCCCGTCCCGAGCCCGAGGCCTCCACCAAGACCACGGTGAGGCTCATGAAGTACCTCAAGGACGACGGCTCCATCAAGAAGTCCGGCGTTGACGCGATTCTCGAGGCCGTCGACCAGTGCATGAAGCTGGCCGAGGAATACGACATCACGCAGCTGCTCGCCATGGCCACCTCCGCCATCCGCGAGGCGCCCAACGGCAACAAGATCCTGCACAAAATCGAGGAGCGGATCGGCCAGGGCGTCACGGTCCTGTCCGGAACCGACGAGGCCCGACTGACCTTCCTGGCCGCCCGGCGCTGGTACGGCTGGGATGCGGGCCGACTGCTCGTGCTGGACATCGGCGGCGGTTCGCTCGAGGTGGCTATGGGCTCCGACGAGGAGCCGACCGTGGCGCTGTCCGTGCCCGCGGGCGCCGGCCGCATCACGTCCAAGTACCTGCCGGAGGGCACGGCCACCGGCGAGGAGCTGGAGGAGGTGCGCGCCCGCGTGCGCAAGATACTCGAGCCGATGGTCAAGAGCTTCCCCAAGTCCAAGATGCCGAACCATGCGGTCGGCACGTCCAAGACCTTCCGCTCGCTGGCCCGTCTGGCCGGCGCGGTGATGCGCTCGCCGGGCCGCGAGGACTCGTGGATCATGACGCGCGAGCAGCTTGAGGACTGGATCCCGCGCCTCGCCGCCATCGCGCCCGAGCAGCGCGTGGCCCTGCCCGGCATCACGCCGGAGCGCACGATGCAGATCGTCGGCGGCGGCATCGTGGCCGACGAGATCATGAAGGCCCTCAATGTGCAGGAGGTCGAGATCTGCCCGTGGGCGCTGCGCGAGGGCGCGATCCTGCGCTGGCTCGATCAGTTCGGCCGCACCAGGCTCGGCTTCTGAGCGGCCTTAACGTCATCCTGAGCGCAGCCGAAGGATCCTTCGTCATTTCGCAACAAAGCCATAGGGCGGGAAGTCAAAGGATCCTTCGACTACGCTACGCTCCGCTCAGGATGACGGAGGTGGTTTTTCGTCATCCTGAGCACTGAGCCGTTAGGCGGACAGCCCACTGGGCTGTCCGTAGGAGAAGGGAGCCGCCACCAAGGCGGCGACGGTCCGGCGTAGCCGGACACCGCAGGGCGGAGTCGAAGGATCCTTTGACTTTCTGCACATATTAAGGATCCTTCGACTACGCTCAGGATGACGAAAGCGACTCATCACAGACGTATTACCGCGTTTCAGGCGTTGTGGCCGTAAGCCTCGAGCTGCACCAGCGCGGCCCACGGGGACGGATCGTCGGCCTTGATCAGGTTGCCGACCTTCACCCAGGTCACGCCCTCGGCCTTCACCGGGAAGCGGTGCGGCTGGTCGCTCTTCTCCATGTGGACGGTCTGGGTCTCGCCATTGGAGAAGGTGAGATCGACCTGCGTCCACCAGTTGTCGTGCGGGAAGTCGGCGCGGGTGACGAGCACCACCTCGTCGAGATCGACCGGGCGGCCGAACTCCACGGTGATCTCGGCGTCGTCGCGGCTGTCGTTGCCCCAGGTGGCGAAGGGCCACAGGCCGTGGGAGACGTTGGCGGTGATGCCGTCGATCGCGTTGCGCGCGAAGAACACCGGCTCGTTGCGGGTCTCGGCGTTGGCGTGCGCGTGCGGGAAGACGTGTTCCTCATCGTGCTGGTCGATGGGGTTGACGGCCAGATTGCGGGTGGCGCCGGCCTCGTCGGCGGTGGCCGGATGCAGGGAGATCAGGTGCAGGTCGCCGGTGAACGCCTTGGGGTTGTAGGGGATGGCGGCGTCCTCGAACGGCACGGTGAACGTGAATTCGGGGGCGGTCAGGTAGACGAGGGATTCGTCGATCGCATCATCCACGCGAACCTGATAGTAGCCCGGCTCGGGCACGGTGAAGCGGATGCGGTCGCCAGGGGCATACGGTTCGCGGTAGACGAGTGTGGCGCGCTCGGCGGCATCGGTTTCGGCCAGCTTGGTGCCGGCCGCGTTCTCGACGGCGATGGACAAGGTCATCGTTGATCCTTTCGATTCGGAGAATGGTTCGTTCCCAGTATGCCATGCGGCCCGCCAAAATGAAACCGGTTTCACGAGGTGTTTTGCGTGTCGGGGCGGTCTCCAGGCGGTCTTCGTGGCCATCGCGTCAGGCCGGGCGGCTGGGTACCTTGGCGCCGGCCGGCATCACTGCTCGCGCAGTTGTTTGAGCTGCGCGCGGACCTTGGCGAGTTTCGCAAAGGCCTCGTTGCGCTTGGCAGGGTCCTTCGCGCGGGCATGGTCGCCCGCAAGCCGGGCTTCGTCGGCCTCGAGCGCGGCGATCAGGTCGCGCCGGGCGATGCGCTCGTCCAGGTCGGCATGATCGGCGCTGCCCAGGATCACCTGCGAGCACAGGCCGTCCCACACCTCGTCCATCGTGGTGCCCTCAAGCTCCACGAGCATGTCCGCGGGATCCTGCCACTCGCCGGTATATATGGAGAAGTGCTCCACATGCCCCGCACGACCGGGAATGCGCCGGCGCACGGCCAGCGCGCATTGCTCGCCGGGCTGGACGGGCTGGCTTGGCTGAGCGGACTGGACTGGGCGGTCGGACCGGCTCGGCTTGCTGGACTGGCTTGATTGTGCGGGTTTGCCGGCCGGTGAGCCCGCCTTGGCGTCGGCCTTCGCGGGGGAATCCGTCCGGTCACGCACACACACGAACAGAATCCCGCCCTTCCGCTGCGCCGCGATGTGCTCCACCACATCCTCCGGCACCTTCGCGCCGGCGCCGTTGAGCCGCAGCCCCAGCACCAGAATCTCGTGCACGCGCACGCCGTCGGCCACGCCCGCGTTTGCCGGCCGCAGCAGACCCAGCAGCGTGATCGATGCGACGTCGTTCACCAAGTGGGCCTTGAGTTTGGCAGAAATCAGCGACTTGCCCACGAAGGCGGCCTTGGGCAGGGTGCCCTTGGCGGCCGGTATCGCGATCGAGTCGGGCAGACCCAGTGCGGTGACGGATACGGTGCCACAGGTTGCGACTGACATCATTGGCCTTCCTTCCGGCGGCGCGCGGGTTCCGGAGCGGCTCCCGTGCGGAAACGTTGTCTCGCACTATACCCGCCGGTCGTGAACGCCGGTGCTTCGTGCGGGCGTGCCCTCCCTTCTCCGCCTCTTCCTTTAGCTATCGGCTCCGGCGCGTAGTTTCCGGCGGCGTTTGCGCGTAGTCTGGCGTAACTGCGTAGGTGAGGGCAGATTTGGCCCTTTGCAGAGTGGTAAACGCGCAATCGGGGGCGTCTCAACGCCGGAAGACCGGTTGCAAGCCCGAGTCATGCCGGTCCTGTTGAAATGGGCCAAGGAAGGGTGTGTGGCAGAAAAGCGCGGAATTTCAATGGTTTTCGCATTGGTGATGCGGATGCGGCGGAAGGCGAATGCGCTCCTATTTTCCGACTGTGCGCACCAAATACGCCCCCGGTTGTGTGTTTAGCATTCTGCAAAGGCTGAAATCCGCCCCCACAATGCAAGATAGCAGCGAGATAGCAGCCCGAAGGAGGGCTGCGGTGGGTCCGCGTTCCGTCTCGAAGGGGTCTCGTTCGCTTTGTACCAGCAATTTAGACAACACGCCGTCTAATGTTCGGCCAATCTTCAGTCAAGGTGAGGCACAATGGAGTCAACTCGGGCAATCGCCGTCGGACGTATCGCGGGTGAGGCTGCGGAAGGCGGCCGCGAAGCGGATATCGTCCCGCCGAAGCCCATCGAACCCGAAGGAGGGCGACATGTATTATTCCAGCGGCAATTATGAGGCGTTCGCGCGTCCCAAGAAGCCCACGGGCATCGACCACAAGAGCGCGCACATCATCGGCACAGGCCTCGCCGCCCTGTCCGCGGCATGCTATCTGGTGCGCGACGCGCGCATGCCCGGCGAGAACATCCACATCTACGAGAAGGACCCGGTCCCCGGCGGCGCCTGCGACGGCCTCAACATCCCTGGCACCGGGTACGTGATGCGCGGCGGGCGCGAGATGGACAACCACTTCGAGGTCATGTGGGACCTGTTCCGCTCCATCCCGTCCATCGAGAACCCGGATGTCTCCGTGCTGGATGAATACTACTGGCTCAACAAGGAGGACCCGAACTACTCGCTGTGCCGCGCCACCAAGGACCGCGGCCGGGACGCCGGCACCGAAGGCAAGTTCGGCCTTTCGGACAAGGCCTCCATGCAGATCATGAAGCTGTTCTTCACCCCGGACGAGGACCTGTACGACAAGCCCATCACCGACTTCTTCGACGACGAGGTCCTCAACTCCAACTTCTGGATGTACTGGCGCACCATGTTCGCCTTCGAGAACTGGCACTCGGCCCTCGAGATGAAGCTGTACATCAAGCGCTTCATCCACCACATCGGCGGCCTGCCGGACTTCTCCGCCCTGCGCTTCACCCGCTACAACCAGTACGAGTCCATGATCCTGCCCATGGTCGAGTACCTGAAGAAGGCCGGCGTGGACTTCCACTACAACACCAAGGTGGAGAACGTGGAGTTCGAGATCGGCGGGGGAGTGGGCCCGAAGCGCGCGGTGACCGGCACCGGCCAGGACACCATCCAGAAGATCCAGCAGGCCCAGTTCGCCCGCAACCCGTACTCCAGCCCCACCCGCAAGACCGCCAAGCGCATCGTGCTCACCGAGGCCGACGGCACCATGCGCGCCGTGGACCTCACCGAGGATGACTTCGTGTTCATCACCAACGGCGGCTGCGTGGAGAACTCCACCATGGGTTCCCAGACCGAGCCCGCCGGATGGAACCCGGACATCAAGCCCGGCGGCGGCTGGGACATGTGGCGCCGCATCGCCAAGCAGGACCCGAGCTTCGGACATCCGGACACGTTCTGCTCCGACCCGCAGGCCACCAAGTGGATGAGCGCCACCGTGACCACGCTGGACGGCGAGATCCCGCCCTATATCCAGAAGATCTGCAAGCGCGACCCGTTCACCGGCCATGTGGTCACCGGCGGCATCGTCACCTGCACCGATTCCAACTGGCTCATGAGCTGGACCCTCAACCGCCAGCAGCAGTTCCGCGACCAGCCCAAGAACGAGCTGTGCGTGTGGGTGTACGGCCTGTTCCCGGACAAGCCCGGCAACTACGTGAAGAAGCCGATGACCGAATGCACCGGCGAGGAGATCTGCGAGGAGTGGCTATGGCAGATGGGCGTGCCGGAGGACCGCATCCACGAGCTTGCGCACGACCACGCCAACACCGTGCCGGTCATGATGCCGTACATCACCGCGTTCTTCATGCCCCGCGCGGCCGGCGACCGCCCCGACGTGGTGCCCGACGGCGCCGTGAACTTCGCGTTCCTGGGCCAGTTCGCCGAAACCCCGCGCGACACGATCTTCACCACCGAATACTCCATGCGCACCGGCATGGAGGCCGTCTACACGCTGGCCGGCGTGGATCGCGGCGTGCCGGAGGTGTGGGGCAGCGTGTACGACGTGCGCAACCTGCTCAACGCCACCGTGAAGCTGCGCGACGGCGCCCCGGTGACGGACATGAAGCTCAACCTCGTGGAGAAGGCCGTTCTGGCCAAGGTGCTCAAGAAGCTCGACGCCACCGACATTGGCAAGCTGCTCAGGGAATACGGCGTGATCTGACGCGCCGGACGCGCCGGCGGAGCCAAAACGCAAGGGGCGGATGATTCTCGATTGAATCATCCGCCCCTTTGGATTTATGCATTACCGCGCTGCAATTCGCGCTGCGGTATTGCGCGAAACGTGCCCCGGATGCGATTCGAACGCACGACACCCGCTTTAGGAGAGCGGTGCTCTATCCCCTGAGCTACCGGGGCAACGGTGTTCCATTGTACATGGATTTCGGCCGGGTCGCGCTCGCGTGGCGCGAATCGGGCTGAAGGCGGTAGTGTGGCAGTCGATGGCACCGGATGAAGCGGAAAGGATTATGGCATGGCTGCTGCGAAGGGCGTGAGGAAGACGATCGCGCGCGGAAACGGACGCGGGCATGGTGCCGGAAAGGTCTGGGGCCGGATGATGGGCGCGCTCGCCGCGGTGCTGTCCCTGGTGGCCCTGCTGGGCACGGTCGCGCGCGAGCTGCCCGGCGAGGTGGCGGCCGTGCCCTATCTGCCGATCGTCGTGTCGTTCACGCCGTGGTTCGCCCTGATCGCCTTGGTCGCCCTTGTGCTGTCGCTGGTGTCCAAGCGATGGACGACGGCCCTGGTCATGGTGCTGTGCCTGGCCGCGCAGGCGTGGTGGCAGTATCCGTTCTTTTCGCCGTCGGCCACACTGCCGGAAGGCGCGGCGCACGCCATGTCCACGGCCAGCCCGAATCCGATCGACGCCTACGCGCGCGTGATGACGATGAACGTGTACAAGGGCAACGCCGATGCGGCCCGGGTCGTCGAACTCGTGCGCGACGAGCGCGTGGAGGTGCTGGCCCTGCAGGAGACCAGTGCCGATTTCGTCGCCCGGCTCGAGCGGGCCGGCATCAAGCAGTACCTGCCGTACTCCAAGGTGTCGTCGTCCGATGGCGTCTTCGGCAACGGCCTGTGGTCCACCACGCCGCTCGGCGATCCGGTGGACGACGAGGTGCATTCGAGCGCGTCGTTCATGCCCGGCGCCACCGTGCGGTTCAACGACGGCAAAACGCCCATCCGGTTCGTCTCCGTGCACACCACCGCGCCCGTGCCCGGCTACTGGAGGCTGTGGAGGAAGTCGATCGACGAGCTGGGCATGATGCGGGGCCGGACGGATGCTCGCTACGTGTTCATGGGTGACTTCAACGCCACGTATGACCATGCGCCCTTCCGGGAGTTCCTGGGCACGCGGTTCACCGACGCGGCGCGGCAGTCGGGCCATGGGTTCACGTTCACCTGGCCGGCCGACAAGTCGCCGTTGCCGCGCTTCGCCGGGATCGATCACATCGTGACCGATCAGGGCATTGTGGCGGGCCGGATGGAGGTCAGACAGGTGGCCGGTTCCGATCATGCGGCGTTGCTGGCAACGATCGCCATCTCATGAGCGGAAGCTGCCGATTGTTGCCCGATTGTTTGCCGTGGGTGAACAGGCGTTCCGCGCGCGCATGAGGCGGATTAATACGGTTGGTGAAAGGGCCCGAGTGGTATGTAGGGTCCGCGAGTGAATGGAGTTCTCATGGCTGAGAAGGAATTGATCTCCGAGCTGAGCGATGCGCAGGTGGTTCAGGATGTGCTGGCCATCGCCGAGAAGCATGGCAAGAAGCTGACGTTCGAGCAGGCCGACAAGCTGTTCGGTCACATTCTGCAGACCAAGTCCGACACCGCCGCGCTGGATGGCGACACCCTTGAGAAGCTGGTCGACGAGTACTTCGCCTGATCCGTTCGGATTGCAATGAAATGGGCTCCCCGCGAAGGAGAGCTCATTTTTTATTCGTCATCCTGAGCACCGAGCCGTTAAACGGACAGCCCGGTGGGCTGTCCGTAGGCGGCGGTCCGGAAAAGCCGTTCTCCCGTCATCCTGAGCGGAGCCCGGAGGGCGGAGTCGAAGGATCCTTCGTCATTTCGCACAAAGTCATAGTGCAGGAGGTTAAGGATCCTTCGACTCCGCCCTCCGGGCTCCGCTCAGGATGACGAAGGGGCTACGCTCCGCTTCGCTCAGGATGACAGCGGGGAGACTCTGCGGCGCTTGCTCAGGACAAGTTATCTTGCGTACCCGCGGTCGCCTCGTTGGCGCGCTGCTCGGCCTGGGCGGCGTCGAGCTTGGCGCGCACCTCGTCCAGCAGTCCCTGCGCGCGCTTGGCCAGCGCCTCGCCGAGCTCCCACTGGCGCATGGACTGGTCCAGATCAAGTCCGCCGGTCTCCAGCGCCTGCACGGCCTTGATCAGCTCGTCGCGGGCCTGCTCGTACGGCATCCTTGCGATCGCCTCGCGCTCCTTGTCCGTCAGGCTCGACGCGGGTGTCGGCTGTGCCGCCGCGGTCATCGAAGCGGTTGCATTCGTGGTTTCCTCTGCCATGTCCATATCTCCTTGTGTGGTCGAGTTCTCGTGTGTTCGGGCTTATTCTTCGGTGCCGGTCACGCTGGCGGTGAGCCGGCCATGCTTGAGGGTGACGGTGATGTCGCCGCCGGCGCGCGTGTTGGCTGCGTCGGTGAGCACATGGCCATCGGCGTCCTGCACCACGGCGTAGCCGCGATCGAGCGTGGACTGGGGGCTCAGGGCGGTCAGCGAGGCGCGCAGCTTCTCCACGTTCATGGTCTCGTAGTCCACCATGCGGCGCAGCCCGATGTCCATGCGCTGGCGGGCATCGTCCACGAACCGCTGGTAGGGCTCGAGCATGGTGAGCGGCTGCGTGAGGCTCGGACGGTTCGCGTATCCCTCCACAAGCCTCACCTCGCCGGCGATGCGCCCCTCCAGCCGCAGGGTCATCTGCCGGCGCGCGCCCTCGATGAGCTGCATCTGCTCATGCACGTCCGGCACCACCTTCTTGGCGGCGTCGGTGGGCGTGGAGGCGCGCAGATCGGCCACCAGGTCGATCAGCGTCCAATCGTCCTCATGACCCACGGCGGTGATGATCGGCGTGGTGCAGGCCGCGGCCGTGCGGACCACGCCCTCGTCGGAGAAGCCGATCAGGTCCTCGAAGCTGCCGCCGCCGCGCGCCACGATGATCACGTCCACGTCCGGATCGGCGTCGAGCTGCCTCAGCGCGGCGATCACATCGCCCGGGCACTGCTCGCCCTGCACGTGCACGTGGACCACCTTGAAATCGACCACGGGCCAGCGCAGCCGCACGTTGGTGATCACATCGCCCTCCGCGCGCGCCTGCGGGGCGCAGATCAGGCCGATGCAATGCGGGAACTCGGGCAACGGCACCTTGTTCTCCGCATCGAACAGGCCCTCGCCCTTGAGCGTCTTTCTGAGCTGGTCGATCTGGGCCTTGAGGCTGCCGCCGGCGCCCACGCGCACGATTGCATCGCCCCTCAGACTCAGGGAGGTGCGCTTCATCCACAGGTTGGGCCGGCCATGGATGGTCACGCGATCGCCCTGCACGAACACGGAGGCCGCGGCGGCGAACTGGCCGAAGCCGTTGACCTCCATGGCCACATCCTCGAAGTCGTCGCGCAGGGTCAGATATACGGAGCCGGCGCGACGGGCGTTGATCTGCGTGATCTGGCCGGTCACCCACACGGTGGGCCAGCGGTCCACGGCGTCGTGGAACTTCTGCGAAAGCACGGCCACCGGCCACGGCCGGTCGACCGTCGTGTCGCGCGCCAGGCGCGGCAGTTCCTGGGCTGGCTGGGGGGCGGGGTTCGGCATGTCGATCATGGTCATTACTTTGGGTCATCGGCCAGACAAACCCCGGCCCGTTTCCCGCCCGCGAACGGGCCGCGGAACGGGCTTGCGGAATGGGCTTGCGGATCGGGTCCGCGGGCGGTCGCGAGGGGCCCGCGGCGGGCGCCGGACGGATCCGCGCGCAACACGCCGGAGCAGGGCCCGATCGCCGCCTCTTATTGGCGGAATGACGCCGAAATCACTAATCCTAGTGTTCGAGTGTGTGGCGGGTCACTAAATATGGGGTTAGGATGGCGTATCGTCGTTCGTAGAACAAAACGACACAGATGTAATTTGCGCGCCTCCACGAGGGGCGCGATTTTATGAGAGGAGCGTCATGGAGACCAACATGCTTGAGCGCACGCAGCCCACGGCCGGCACGTCCAACGCCGCCACGGTGCTCGTCGAGAAGCGTGATGGCCGCGTGGTCGACTTCGACCCGGTCAACATCATCAACGCCGTCAAGGCGGCCTTCGGCGATCTCGACAAGCGCGTCGGCCCGGAGGAGGAGGCCATGATCCGCGGCTTCGCCAACCAGGTGGAAGGCGAGATCAAGGAGCGCTACGCCGGCCCGGCAAAGATCGAGGACATCCAGAACCTCGTCGAGCATGCCCTCATCGACGCCCACCTGTACGACGTGGCCCGCGCCTACACCAACTACCGTCTGGACAAGGACATCCAGCGCGCCAAGGCGACCGACGTCAACGAGGCCGTGGCCCGGTTCATCAACCAGGACCCCACCCTCATCCACGAGAACGCCAACAAGGACGCCAACGTCTACGCCACCCAGCGCGATCTGCTGGCCGGCGCCGTGTCCAAGGCCGCCGCGTTCAACATGCTGCCCCCTGCCGTCTCCAACGCGCACATGAAGGGCGACATCCACTTCCACGACGCGGACTACTCCCCGTTCACCGCGCAGTCCAACTGCTCGCTGCCCAACTTCTGGGACATGCTGGCCAACGGCTTCACGCTGGGCAACGCGCCCATGGCCTCCCCGAAGTCCATCGCCATCGCCGCCACGCAGATCACCCAGATCATGAAGGACGTGGCCTCCAGCCAGTACGGCGGCCAGACCGCCAACCGCGCGGACGAGCATCTGGCCACCTACGCGAGGAAGGACTACGAGAAGTTCCTCGAGGAGGCCCGCGAGACCATCCCCGACGGCATGCCGGTGGAGTTCGCCCGCCGCCAGGTGGAGAACGCCAAGAAGAACGAGCCTTCCAAGCTGCACTTCGGCTCCCGCGAGCCGCTGCCCATGGACACCCCGTTCCATACGGATGTGGACGAGCTGGAGCAGGAGCGTGAGATCCTCGCCAAGATCCGCACGCGCAAGTCGATCTACGACGCCATGCAGACCATGGAGTACCAGATCAACTCCAACCGCGTCTCCAATGGCCAGACCCCGTTCGTGACCGTGGGCTTCGGCCTGGGCACCGATTGGTTCGCCCGCGAGATCCAGCGCGCGATCCTGCTCAACCGCATCCGCGGTCTGGGCAAGGAGCACCACACCGCCATCTTCCCGAAGCTCGTCTTCACCTTGAAGCACGGCGTGAACGCCGATCCGGGCGATCCGAACTACGACCTCAAGCAGCTGGCCCTGGAGTGCGCCACCAAGCGCATGTACCCGGACGTGGTGTTCTACGAGAACATCGTGAAGATCACCGGCTCCTTCAAGGCCCCCATGGGCTGCCGCTCCTTCCTGCAGGGCTGGATCAACCCCGAGACCGGCAAGGACGAGGAGGACGGCCGCATGAACCTGGGCGTCGTCTCCGTGAACGTGCCGCGCATCGCGATCGAGTCCCACGGGGACAAGGACCGCTTCTGGAAGCTGTTCAACGAGCGCATGGAGGTGGCCCACCAGGCCCTGCAGTTCCGCATCATGCGCTGCAAGCAGGCCACGCCGGTCAACGCGCCCACCCTGTTCCGCTATGGCGCCTTCGGACGTCTCGGCGCGAACGACAGCGTCGACAAGCTGTTCCGCAACGAGCGCGCCACCGTGTCCCTGGGCTACATCGGCCTGGCGGAGGCGACGGCCGTCTTCTACGGCAAGAACTGGATTCGCGACCACGGCTGGGATCCGGAGGGCAAGGAGTTCGCGCTGTCGATCGTCAAGCGCATGAGCGAGCTGTGCAAGCAGTGGAGCAAGGCGGAGGGCTACCACTACTCCGTGTACTCCACGCCGGCCGAGTCCCTCACGGACCGCTTCAACCGCATGGACCGCGAGAAGTTCGGTGTGATCGAAGGCGTGACCGACCACGACTTCTACACCAACTCCTTCCACTACCCGGTGTGGCTGCAGCCCACCCCCATGGAGAAGCTGAACTACGAGAAGGACTTCCCGTACTACGCCTCCGGCGGCTTCATCAACTACTGCGAGTACCCCTGCCTGCAGGACAACCCGAAGGCCCTCGAGGCCGTGTGGGACTACGCGTACCACATCGGCATCGGCTACCTCGGCACGAACACGCCCATCGACCACTGCTTCGTGTGCGGTTTCCAGGGCGACTTCGAGCCCACCGAGGAGGGCTTCAAGTGCCCCGAGTGCGGCAACTCCGATCCGGACAAGTGCAACGTGACCAAGCGCACCTGCGGCTATCTGGGCAACCCGGTGCAGCGCCCGATGGTCCACGGCCGCCACGAGGAGATCGCCCACCGCGTCAAGCACATGTCCGGCGAGACCGGCCGCGTGACGCTGGCCAACGGCGAGACACGCGAGTGGTTCGAAGACACGAAGTGACGCACCAATAGGCGCTCCACACGATCGGGACATATGCTCCGTGACGGCGGACTTGGCCAAACAGGGCTGAGCGCGTCGCGGAACATGTGTCCCGATCTGCGTTCCGATCCTTTCGGGCGGCACGGTTCGCCGGAGCGCGGATTGGAGCGCGAATTGGAACGGACAGTACAGGGGCAGTACAGGAGGGAGGACGATCATGGCCGGACGGGATTTTGCGGCCGATGAGACGGACCGCGGGCCGGGCGTGCCATCGGGCGGGCTCGCGAACGATCCGAAGGCCGGCCAGTGGGATGGCCGCGTGCTGTCCAAGCATATGATCGCCGACTACAAGCCGTTCGTCGTCACCGACGGCGAGGGCATCCGATGCTCGCTGTACGTCTCCGGCTGCCCGTTCCATTGCGACGGCTGCTTCAACGCCTCCATCTGGGACTTCCGCGCCGGGCATGAATACACCCCCGAACTGGAGACGAGGATCATCGCGGATCTCGCCCAGCCGTGGGTGCAGGGCATTACGTTCCTGGGCGGCGAGCCGCTGCTCAACACCCCGGTGCTGATCCCGCTCGCCCGGCGCATCCGGGCCGAATTCGGCGATTCCAAGGACATCTGGTGCTGGACCGGATATACGTGGGAGGAGCTCATGCGCGCGGGGGAGACCCCGGACAAGCGCGAGTTGCTGGGGCTCATCGACATTCTGGTGGACGGGCGGTATCTGAAGGACCGCCACGATTCGCTGCTGCAGTTCCGCGGATCGAACAATCAGCGCATCCTCGACGTGCCCGCGTCGCTGGCCGCCGGCCGGCCGGTGGTCTGGTCCAAGCTGCACGATCAGGAGCGCGACGTGCCGGAGATCTACCTGAAGGACCGTGTGGCCGGGGAGTCGCGGCAGGCGTCCTGATCGGTCGCCCGGCAGGTTGCCGTTCTGCCCCTATCGTCCGCCCCTATCGTCCGAATGTGCCGTCCGAACTGTAACAACATTACAAAACATGCATCCTGCGGCGGCTAATCGGCACCTTTTGTAAACCTGTTACAGAACATGCATGGAAGACCCTCCCATATGGTCCGTTCTGTAAATCCGTTACAAAACGGACCGGTAAGGGGCCCCAGAAGGTACGTTCCGTAAAAAAGTTACAGAACGTACCTCCAGCGGCGGCCAATCGGCATCTTTTGTAACTGTGTTACAGAACGTACCGCGAACGGACATCGAAGAGCCGCGAACGTACCTCGCATGCGCCGCGAATGTACATCGGATTCACCTCGAACGTGCCTTGGATTCACCCAGGATAGGCCTCGAGCAAGTCCCGGACAATGCATTCGTTCCAACCTGCGCCCTCGAAATCGCGGATTGGAACAAATCTGCATGCAGCGGCCTCAATGGGGCTTCCAACTTGCGGATTCTTTCCAATCTGCGGCAAATCGTGGTGCAGGTTGGAACGGTCGGACGCGGCCGCCGCCCGACGCTTCCCTCGTTTACCTGTTCGACATGAACGAGATACGTAGGAAACGAACCGGCAACACGTTGTAACGATGAAGTTGCGACAGTAGGTGCTGTTCCAAATTCGACCTGTCACGAGGCAGTCATACGAGAGAGGAAGCACGTATGGCCTTTTCGTCAATCAGAAGGCTCGGCGCGGCACTGGCCGCCACGGCCGCGGTCATCGCCACCACGGCGGGCTGCGGCTGGGGACGCACCGTCGCCGAGAAGGAAGCCATGGACGCCGCCGGATCGGGCGGCAGCGCGGTCAGCTGCGTGGACACCTCCGGCTCCAGCATCAAGATCGGTTTCGTGAACTCCCTGAGCGGCACGATGGCCATCTCCGAGAAGACCGTGTCCGACTCCCTGCACATGGCCGTCGACGAGATCAACGCGAAGGGCGGCGTGCTGGGCAAGCAACTCGAGGTGGTCCAGCAGGACGGCAAGTCCGAACCGGCCGTCTTCGCGGAGAAGGCCAAGACCCTGATCGAGAAGAACTGCGTGGCCGCGGTGTTCGGCGGCTGGACCTCCGCCTCCCGCAAGGCCATGAAGCCGGTGTTCGAGGCGGACAACGCCCTGCTGTTCTACCCGCTGCAGTACGAGGGCATGGAGGCCAGCCCGAACATCTTCTACTCCGGCGCCGCACCGAACCAGCAGATCGTGCCCGCGCTCGACTACCTCAAGGAGCAGGGGCACAAGAAGCTCTTCCTGGTCGGCTCCGACTACGTCTTCCCGCAGACCGCCAACCGCATCGTCAAGGCGTACGCGGCCGGCAACGGCATGGAGGTGGTGGGCGAGGAGTACACGCCCATGGGCTCCACCGACTTCAACACCATCGTCAACAAGCTCAAGGCCTCCGGCGCGGATGCGGTCGTCAACACCTTGAACGGCGACTCCAACGTGGCGTTCTTCAAGGAGTACAAGGCCTCCGGACTCGAGGCCAAGACCCTGCCGGTCATCTCCATGTCCATCGCCGAGGAGGAGGTCGCCTCGATCGGCCTGGACAACGTGCTCGGCCAGCTGACCGCCTGGAACTACTACCAGACGCTGGACAGCGCCGAGAACCAGACGTTCGTCAAGGACTTCAAGGCCAAGTACGGCGCCAACCGCCCCACCTCCGACCCGATGGAATCCGCGTACACGTCGGTCTACCTGTGGAAGGCCATGGTGGAGAAGGCCAAGAGCTTCGCCGTGGACGATGTCAAGAAGGCCGCCGACGGCATCACGTTCGACGCCCCCGAGGGCACGGTCACCGTGGACGGCGAGAATCACCACATCGCCAAGACCTCATACATCGGCGAGATCGGCTCCGACTCGCTGATCCACACCGTGTGGAAGTCCGACGGGCCGATCGACCCCGATCCGTACCTCAAGACCTACGACTGGGCGTCCAGCCTGCAGTCCTCGTCCGCCCAGTAACGCCCGGCAACCATCGAATGGGAGAGAATCCAAAATGAACATGCTATTACCGCAGATCGTCGCGGGCCTTTCGAACGGCTCGATCCTGCTGCTCGCGGCGCTCGGACTGTCGCTCACCTTCGGCCAGATGGGCGTGATCAACAACGCGCACGGCGAATTCATGATGGCTGGCGCCTACACCGCCTACGTGATGAGCTCCATCATCGGCTCCAAAACCGTCGCGCTCGCCGTCGCCCTGGTGGTCGGCTTCCTGGTCGCGGGCCTGCTGGGCCTGCTGCTGGACGTGCTGCTGCTCGAACGCATGCGCACGCGCCCGCTGGACACCCTGCTGGTCACGTTCGGCGTCTCGCTGGTCCTCCAGCAGCTCGCGCGAGACATCTTCGGCTCCACCGGCGTCTACGCCAAGGCGCCCGAGGGCCTGACCCAGCCGGTCACCCTGTTCGGCTACAGCTTCCCGGCCTCGCGACTGTTCATCTTCCTGCTGTCGATCGTGTGCGTGGCCGTGCTCTACGCGGTCCTCAAGCTCACGCCGCTGGGCCGCCAGATCCGCGCCACCTCCGAGAACCGCGACCTCGCCGAGGTCTCCGGCATCTCCACCAAGGCCGTGGACCACGTGACCTTCTTCATCGGCTCCGGCATCGCGGGCATCGCCGGCGTGGCCCTGAGCCTGCTCAATTCCATCAGCTACAACTTCGGCACCTCATTCATCGTCGAGGCGTTCCTCGTGGTCGTCGCCGGCGGCGTGGGCCAGCTCAAGGGCGCGGTCATCGCCTCCTTCGTGCTCGGCCTCGCCCAGTCCGCGATCGAGCTGCCCACCTCGTCGTCCATCGCCGTAATGTCGATCTTCCTGATCGTCGTGATCTTCCTGCAGTTCCGTCCGCAGGGCCTGGTCGCGGTCCGCTCCAGGAACCTCGCGTGAGCGTGTGCGGCAGTCAAGGAAGGAACCCGTTATGAACATCACCTTCAACAAGACGTTCTTCTCCAAGTACCGCGCGTGGATCGGCACCGCCATCGCGATCGTGCTGATCTTCCTCGCGCCGGCCGTCATGAGCGGCTACAGCCTGGGCCTGCTGTCCAAGTACCTGTGCTACGCGATGGTGGCCGTGGGCATCGGACTGGCATGGGGTCAGGGCGGCATGCTCACCCTGGGACAGGGCCTGTTCTTCGGCTTGGGCGCCTATGTGATGGCCATCCACCTGAAGATCGAGGAGCTCCGTCCCGGTCAGGTGCCCGATTTCATGGCCCAGTACGGCATCACCGAGCTGCCCGGTTTCTGGCAGCTGTTCCGCGACCCGGTCATCACGATCATCGGCGTGGCCGCGGTGCCCGGTTTGGTGGCCGCGGTTCTGGGCTGGATGGTTTTCGGCCGCGGTGTGAGGGGCGCGTACTTCGCCATCCTCTCCCAGGCCCTCGTGGCCGCGTTCGCCGTGCTGCTCATCGGCCAGTCCAAGACCACCGGCGGCACCAACGGCCTCAACGACTTCTCCGGCTTCTTCGGCTACGACCTCACGGACCCGAAGAACAAGGAGATGATCTACTACATCTGCGCGTTCTGCGTGCTCGCGATGGTGCTCATCACCTACTGGATCCGCCAGTCCTTCATGGGCGAGCTGATCATCGGCGTGCGCGACCAGGAGAACCGCATGAAGTTCCTTGGCTACAACCCGGCCTCCATCAAGGTGTTCGCCTTCTCGCTGGCCGCCATGTTCGCCGGCGTGGGCGGCGCGATGTTCGTGCCCGTGGTGGGCATCATCTCCCCGTCGGACATCGACGTGACCCCGTCGATCATGATGCTCGCCGGCGTGGTGATCGGCGGACGCACCACGCTGCTCGGCCCGGTGATCGGCACGCTGATCATCCGATTCGCCGAAACGCAGCTGTCCGAGGCCTACCCGGCCGCGTGGACCTACATCGAAGGCGCGATCTTCATTCTGGTGATCGCCTTCGTGCCGATGGGTCTGGGCCAGTTCAAGGGCCTGTGGCCGTGGATCCAGGACAAGCTGGGGCTGAACGGTGCCGGGGCCGGGGAAGCGGCCAAGGCCGCCGCGGGCGCCGCATCCGGTTCCACTGCGGCTGGCCCCGCTGTGGCTGGCTCCACTGTGGCCGGTTCCGCTGTGGCGAAGGCGGTGAACGCATGAGCGAGGAGAACAAGATGACGACCGATCCCGAACTGGAGCGTCTGCGCGCCGAAATGCGCCAGATGCGCGACGAGGCCAAGCAGATGCGTGACGACTACGCGCGCATGAAGGACGAACTCGCCGAGGAGCGCCGCAAGCTCGACGAGCAGATCGCCGCGCTGGGCGAGAAGGGCGGCGCGTGGAACGATTATCTGGAGATCCGCGGCCTGCATGTGGAGTTCGACGGATTCGTGGCCGTCAAGGACATCGATCTGACCGTGATGCACGGCGATCTGCGCTTCCTGATCGGCCCGAACGGCGCCGGCAAGACCACGATCATCGACGCGATCACCGGACTCGTTCCGGCCACCGGATCGGCGATGTTCGGCGGCGAGCAGCTGCTGGGCAGGAAGCCGAACGACATCGTCAAACTCGGCGTGGGCCGCACCTTCCAGACCGCATCCGTGGTCGAGGAGCTGTCCGTGGTGAGGAACCTGCAGATCGCGGAGGGCTTCCGCAAGAAGACCCGCGAGTTCTTCAAGCGGCCGGACACGGTTTCGCAGAACCTGCTCGATCTGATGGACATCTGCAACCTCACCGAGGACGCGGACAAGCCGGCCGGCATCCTGCCGCACGGCAAGAAGCAGTGGCTGGAGATCGGCATGCTGCTCGCCCAGGACGCCCATCTGCTCCTGCTCGACGAGCCCGTGGCCGGCATGACCCCGGCCGAGCGCCAGGCCACCGGCGAGCTGCTGCGGCGCGTGAGCCGCAACCGCACGGTGATCATCGTGGAGCACGACATGGAGTTCATGCGGCAGTTCGCCGACTCGGTCACCGTGCTCAACCAGGGCCAGATCCTGGCCGAAGGCTCGGTGGAGGAGATTCAGAACAACGAGGAGGTAGTGCGCATCTACCTCGGCGGAGGTGATCAGTGATGGCGGATACCGTTTCGACCATGTTGGACGTCAAGGGCCTGACCTGCGGGTACGGCAAGGTTTCGGTGGTCCACGACATCGACTTCTCCGTGCGCCCCGGCGAGTGGGTGAGCATCGTGGGCAACAACGGCGCCGGCAAGACCACGCTGCTCAAGTCCATTCTGGGACTCATCCCCGTCACGTCCGGCTCCATCGCCTTCGAGGGCAAGGACATCACCAAGGCCGCGCCGAACAAGCGCATCCGGCTGGGCATGGCCTTCGTGCCGCAGGGCCAGCAGTCGTTCGGTCAGATGACCGTGGAGGAGAACCTGCACGTGGTGGCCGACCAGTACGGCTCCGAGGCCCAGGCCCGCTACGACGAGGCCGTGGAGACGTTCCCGGTGTTGAAGGAGTTCGCCTCCCGCCGTGCCGGCCTGCTCTCCGGCGGCCAGCGGCAGCAGCTGTCGATCGCCCGCGCCCTGATCACCCGGCCCAAGCTCATGATCCTCGATGAGCCCACCGAGGGCATCCAGCCGAACATCGTGGCCGAGATCCAGCGCTCCATCCGGTCCATGGCTGAGGACCGCGGGATTGGCGTGATCCTGGTGGAGCAGAAGGTGCAGTTCGCCGTGGAGCGGGCCGACCGCTACTACGTGCTCGCCGCCGGCCGGTTCATCGGCGCCGGCGAGGGCGGGCCGGACGCGGTGGCCGAAGCCAAGGCCGCCCTGCACGTGTGATCGTGTGATCCGGCCATGCGGCGGTGCAGCGCGGAACGTTTGGTACGTTTTCGGACCGATTTGGAAGGCGAAAACGTACCAATCGTTCCGCGCTGTGTTTCTGCTGCTGTGTTTTTGCTGTGGGGACGTCCGCACGAAATCTATTGGTTGCACGGCGAGCGTAGGATGACCGTGATTCCAAGGAATGTCGAGACTGCGGAGGCGTTATGAGACTGACACCGAGGGAGACGGACAAGCTGCTGCTGCATCTGGCGGGCAATCTCGCCAAGGAGCGCAAGGCCCGTGGCATCAAGCTCAATTATCCGGAGGCGGTGGCGCTGATCAGCTCCGAATGCGTGGAGCGGGCGCGCGAGGGGGCCACGGTGGCCGAACTCATGCAGTACGGTCGCACGCTGCTCAAGCCCGAGGATGTGATGGACGGCGTGGCCGAAATGATCGAGGTGGTGGAGGTCGAAGCCACCTTCCCAGACGGCACCAAGCTCGTCTCCATCCACAACCCCATCGAGACGACCGAGAAGCTCAAGCCCGGCGAGTACTTCTTCGCCGACGGCGACCTCACCCTCAACGAGGGGACCGACGACGTGGAGCTCGACGTGGTCAACACCGCCGACCGCCCCATCCAGATCGGCTCCCACTTCCACTTCTTCGAGGTCAACAAGTACCTGAAGTTCGATCGCAAGGCCGCCTATGGCAAGCGTCTGGACATCGCCGCGGGCACGGCCGTGCGCTTCGAGCCGGGCGAGGCCCATCGTGTGCGGTTGATCGACATCGGCGGCACGCGCGAGATCCACGGCTTCAGCGCGCTCGTGGACGGCAGGCTGGACGATCCCCAAGTGCGCGAGGCCGCGTTCGCCAAGGCGCACGAGCAGGGCTTTCTGGGCATCTGAACGGGCATCTGATCGGACATTCGAGCGGGCATCGACGAAGGCGAGGAACACACAATGAGCACCACCATCACACGCAGCGACTACGCGGGCATGTTCGGCCCTACCACCGGCGACCGGGTGCGCCTGGGGGACACGAATCTCATCATCGAAGTCGAGAAGGACTACACCCACTACGGCGACGAACTGAAGTTCGGCGGCGGCAAATCCTTCCGCGACGGCATGGGCCAGTCGTCAACGCAGCTGGATGTGGAGTCGCCGGACACGGTCATCACCAATGCGCTGATCGTGGACTGGACAGGCATCTACAAGGCGGACATCGGCATCAAGGACGGCAAAATCAGCGCGATCGGCAAGGCCGGCAACCCGCAGACCATGAACGGCGTCACGCCCGGACTGGAGGTGGGCGCCGGAACCGAGGCGATCGCGGGCGAGGGCCTGATCGTCACCGCCGGCGGCCTGGACACGCACATCCACTTCATCTCCCCGCAGCAGATCCGCACCGCGCTCGCGGGCGGCGTGACCACCATGGTCGGCGGCGGAACCGGTCCGGCCGACGGCACGAACGCCACCACCTGCAACCCGGGCGCCTTCCACATCGCGCGCATGATCGAGGCGGCCGAGGCGCTGCCGGTCAATATCGCGTACCTAGGCAAGGGCAACGACTCCAGTCCCGAGCCGCTGCGCGAGCAGATCCGCGCCGGCGCCGCGGGCTTGAAGATCCACGAGGATTGGGGCGCCACCCCGGCCGTGATCGACACCGCCCTGACGGTGGCCGACGAAATGGACGTGCAGGTGGCCATCCACACGGACACGCTCAACGAGGGCGGCTGCGTGGAGGACACGATCGCCGCGTTCAAGGGCCGCACGATCCACACCTACCACACCGAAGGCGCCGGCGGCGGCCATGCCCCGGACATCATTCGCGTGGCCGGATTCCCGAACGTGCTGCCGAGCTCCACGAACCCCACCATGCCGTTCACGCGCAACACGATCGACGAGCATCTGGACATGATGATGGTCTGCCATCATCTGGACCGCAATGTGCCCGAGGACATCTCCTTCGCCGATTCGCGCATCCGTCCCGAGACGATCGGCGCCGAGGATGTGCTGCACGACATGGGTCTCATCTCCATGATGAGCTCCGACTCGCAGGCCATGGGCCGCGTGGGCGAGGTGGTCACGCGCACCTGGCAGACCGCGGACAAGATGAAGAAGCAGCGCGGGCCACTGTCCGAGGACGAGCACGACGGCAACCGCAACGACAACTTCCGCGTCAAGCGCTACGTGTCCAAGTACACGATCAACCCGGCCCTGACGCACGGCATCGCGCAGTATGTGGGATCCGTGGAGGTGGGCAAGATGGCCGATCTGGTGCTCTGGCAGCCGGCGATGTTCGGCGCCAAGCCGGAGATGGTCATCAAGGGCGGCACGATCGCCTATTCGCGCATGGGCGATGCGAACGCCTCCATCCCCACCCCCGAGCCGGTCTACTACCGCGACATGTTCGGCGCGCTCGGCAAGGCCCTGTCCAACTCCTGCGCCACCTTCGTCTCGAAGGCCGCGTACGACGACGACATCAAGGGCAAGCTGGGCCTGAGCCGCATCGTGCTGCCGGTCTCCGGCTGCCGCACGGTGGGCAAGAAGGACCTGAAGTTCAACAGCACCCTGGCGGACATTCGCGTCGACCCGGAGACCTTCCGGGTGAGCGTGGACGGGGAGCCGGTGCACTCCGAGCCCGTGGACGAGCTGCCGCTGACCCAGAGGTACTTCCTGTTCTGACTTTGCCATCCTGAGCGCTGAGCCGTTAAGCGGACAGCCCCCGGTCATCCTGAGCGAAGTCGAAGGATCCTTTGTCATTTCGCATCAGTCATTGGTGCGTTGAGGTTAAGGATCCTTCGACTCCGCTACGCTCCGCTCAGGATGACGGGAAAGACGACTCCCGCTCCGCTCAGGATGACGGGACGAGCGACTCCATTGCACTCCGCTCAGGATGGCGCACGCCTGCGTAGGCCTGAATCACATCGCGAACGGCTCGTGGTAGATCGCGTCGGCGGGCACGCCATGGGCCATGAGGATCCGTCGCACGGCGGTCATCATCGCCTGCGGGCCGGCCACCAGATAGGCCGCGCCCGGGCGGACCATCGGCGCGATCGCCGCGTCGTCCGGCCGCTGGGCCATGAGCCGCACGCGCACATTCGGATGATCGGCGCCGAACCGCTCCAGCTCCGGGCGGTAGATGAAATCGCGCTCGCTGCGGGCCGTGTACAGGAAGTCGACGGGCCGTCCGCTGCCGGCGTACGACGTGAGCACGCCGAGCAGCGGGGTGATGCCGATGCCGCCGCCGATCAGCACCAGCGGGGCCTTCGCCCCCGAACCCGCCGCCTTCGCATCGTGACGATCGCGTTCCTCGATGAACTGCGCATACCGTCCGTATGGCGGGATCACGCGCGCCGGAACGCCTGGTTCGAGGCCGGCCAGCTTCGTCGTGAAGTCGCCGTCGGCGCGGATCGCGAACATCATCGTCGCCGGGCCGCTTGGCGGGTTGCCGGAGCCTTCCGCCTGCATGCGCGCGTTGGTCAGCGAGAACGGATGGTATTCGTGCATGCCCCGCACAGTCGGGAACGCAATGAATGCGAAGTCGCCCGGACGCCAGGTGGCGCGCCGGCCCGCATCGCCGTCGAGCGTGATCGCCAGCTCGGTCACGCGGTCGGCGATCGGACGCGCGGAGGCGACCTGGCCCTTGAGCGCGTAGGCGCGGCGGCTCACCATGCTCCACACGTAGTAGGCGAACACGGCGATCGTGAGTGCGTCGAACAGGAGGATGAACGGTTTGATCGCCGCGATGTAGTCGATCACATGCACGTGCAGGACGATCAGCGCGATCGCCACCAGATTGAGCCGGTGCAGCCACACGCTCATCTCGTGGCGGAACAGGCGTTCCAGCGCGCGCTTCAGCTTGGCCAGCCACGCCACGCGGCTTGTGAGCCACCCGGCCAGAAACACCAGCGACCACACCGCCACGCCCATGAACAGGTAGAGTCCCATATGTCCGGTCAGGCCGATCAGCGCGCCCGCGCCCGGCAGTAGCGACTGATGGACGAAGGCGGCTGCAATGGCCAGGATCGCGAGGATGCCGTGGATCATGTACATGTGCGGCAGGCCCACGGTCCGGTCCACCCAGCGCGGCCGGCACGCCAGATACACGGCGGCGAGCATCCACGTATAGGCGATGACGCCGATCTCGATGCCGAACAACTGACCGGAGTAGATCGACGGCAGTCCGTAGGCGAGCGTGGCGAGCATCGGCAGCGGCACGACGAACAGCACGACGGCCCATGCCAGTGTGATGGTGGTATTGAGACGTTTCATGATTGGGCTCCTTGATCTTGAACGTGAAGAGCGGAGGGTGCGATTTCGGCCACCGTGCGGTCGGCGCGCACGAGTACGGCCATGATCCGGCCGTCGCCGTGATGGGCGATCAGATCGCGGAACATGCGCTCGCCGGCGGCGATGGCCGCGGTGGCCCATATGTCCGCGAAAACCAGACGGTCGTCGATCACGGTGGCCTGGGCCAGATCGTGCGCGGTGCGCGTGATGTGCTCGCCGCGTTTGGATGTGCCGGAGGTGGCCACGGCGCCGTTGCGCAGGGTGATTGTGCGCAGGATGGATGGCGTGCCGGCCGGTGGGGCCAGCGGCGGATCGTCCTGTCCGGTGGCGACCGGATCGTCCTGTCCGGTGGCGAACGGGTTGTCCACGCCGATATGCCAGACGAAGTCGGCATCGTGCGCGACCGCGGTCCGGATGTCACCGCCGCCGCCCAAAGCGGCTGCCGCGACGTCGCCGGAACGCATCAGCGGCATGAGGAACCGTTCGTGCGCGCGTTCGATGGCCCAGCCCTTGACCAGGCCGGTCGGATCGTACACGCCGGCGTGCGTGGCGCTGAAATGCCCATCGGTGAGCTGTTCGGCCTGCTTGACGAGCATATGCACCTCGGCGAAGTCGGGGTTGTCCAGCAGTGCTCGCCAATCGCCCGCGCGAGCACGGCCGACCGCCGAATCCGCGCGGAACGGCGAGAAGACGGCCTCCACATGATCGAGCCACGACTTGATGCGCGGAGCGGTTTGGCTGACCAGCGCGTCGAGGCGCCCGGGTGCGGTGCCGGGTGAGGCGACCAGCTGAATGGTGAATGGGATGGTCATCGCGTTGACGACGCGGGCCCGGATGATCGGCATGGCGGCTTGCCTTTCCGATGTTCGCTGCCGCTACTTGGCCGCGTTGAGCGACTGGTTGATGGCGTCCTGCAGCGAATTCGCGAACGCCGTGGAGGTTTCGGTCGCGCCGGAGACGTACTGGATGCCGGAACTCTGCGCGCTGATCGCCCGGTCGATGAGCTGCGGGATGGCCTGCGCGCTGATGCCCTGCGAGCGGCTGGTGTGGTTCGGATAGGCGATGGCCGCGATGTCGGTGATCCTGCCGCCCGCGACTGTGACCTGCAGCTGCACCTCGCCATACTCGTTGGGCGTGGCGACGCTGGTGTACGTGCCGTCCTGCATGGTGGTCGAGCCGGCGGAGCTCGCGGACGAATCGGTAGATGCGCCGGACGAATCAGCGGATGCGCCGGACGATGAGGTGGGACCGGACGCTGCCGTGCCGGACGATGATCCGCCGATCGCGCCCGATGCTCCGGATTGCGTGCCGGCCGAAGCGCCGTTCGCGCCGCTCAGCTGCGGCTTGACGAACAGCAGGAAGGCGTCGCCGATCACGGCAAGGCCGGCTATGACGGCTATGAGCGTCTTGGTGGTGGTTGCGTTCATGTGTTCCCCCTGACGTTTGCTTACGATTGCGAGGCTAAAAATCGATTTTGGGCATTTGATGGAGGAAAACTGGAAACCGGCTGAGAATCAACCTCTCTGTGAGGTATATCTCATTTTGAGGGGTAGAATGGGATTCCTTCGTCATCCTGAGCACTGAGCCGTTAAGCGGACAGCCCTGTGGGCTGTCCGTAGGCGAGGGGAGCCGCCGCCAAGGCGGCGACGGTCCGGTGCAGCCGGACACCGTCAGGGCGTAGTCGAAGGATCCTTAATCTTGCGTATGAGTCCAAGGCCCTTCGACTCCGCGCTTCGCTCAGGATGGCGGAAACCGGTCCCGCTCGCTCAGTATGACGAAAAGACTCGCATTCGGGATAGCGGGGAGCGCGATGGATGCGCGATGGGTGCGCGATGGGTGCGGAATCGGACATATTCCCGCCCTGTTGTGTCCGAAATTGCATCCAATTCGGGAACTGGATACGAAACGAGACACGGAACCGCCCTGTCGTGTCTCAATTCGCATCCGAATTAAGAAATGGATGCGAAATGAGACGCAGGGTCATCCTGCTATGTCTCAATTCGCATCCAATTCTCAAACCGGATGCAATTCCGGACGCAGTGCGGAGTGACTTATCCCTCCCGCCGTCACGCCCGCCCGGTCACGATGTCGGCGATGTCGCGGATGAAGTCGACGGCATCGTCGCCGCGGCGGGCGAGCAGACGCACGCACACGCCGTCGATCGCACGGCTCACGCCCAGTTCACCGGTGAATCCCACGGCGTCGGCGTGCGATCGGATCCGATCCACCAGCGCGTCCTCGGCGGCGATCCTCTGGGCCTCGCCGGACGGTTCGGGCAGATGCGCGTACAGCACGCCGCAGTGCGTGAACTCGCGCCACATGCCCATCTCGGTGTAGTCGAAGGCGTCGGGCTCGAGCAGCAGCCGGTCCGCGAACGCCATGCGCGGGCCGGCGTCACGCGCCCCGGAAAGTCCGGTTCCGGAAGCCGCGGAAGCCGCGGAAGCCTTGGGAGGCCGGCCGCGTCTGGACGTCCGGCCGGTGGCCTTGGCAGTCGCCGCAGAGTCCGCGGCAGCCTCGCCGGCCGCAGTATCCGCCGTTGAACCAGCCGCATCCGCCGAGCCCGCAACCGGCGGGTCCACGAACACGCGCAGCCGGTTCGCGAACCGCTTCATGGCCCATCGCTCGCCCATACCCACACGGCCGCAGGTCACCACATCCGCGTAGACGAATGTGGATTCGGCGCTGATGCGCGCGGTCGTGACGTTCATGAACGAGCTGTTGCGGAACGGGATCACCGGGAACGGCATGAACACGGCCGTCGCGTCGCCCCGCGCGGTCAGATCGATCGTGCGCGAGGCGCTGCCGTCGGCCGTGTCGAACACCTTTTCGTAGCTCTGCGTGCGGATCGTCGAATCCGTGCCCGGCCCGAAATCGATCGCGATGTGCGCCTCATCGCCCTTCAGGAATCCCGGCGAGGCGAGCATCACGATGAAATCGGAGTGCCGTCCGTTGGCGAAGGGCGTCATGAGCTTGAACGGCGCCTCGAAGTAGACGTCGTCGATTTTGGTGCGGCCGTGGCGGAACGCGGTGGCGAGACGGAAGGTGCTGGCGGTCATAGGACGCAAGTGTACGCGGCTCGTGTTCGCCGCAGATGTCGTCCGTATGTCCCACCTTCGCCCGTCACATGCCTTCGAACAGCACGTTCTTCTTGATCCAGGCGATCACGTCGTCCACGCCCGCGCCGCCCATGAGGTCGGTGAAGATGTACGGGCGGCCGTTGCGCATGCGCTCGGAGTCGCGTGCCATCACGTCCAGATCGGCGTGCACGAGCGGCGCCAGATCGGCCTTGTTGATCACCAGCAGGTCGGAGCGGGTCACGCCCGGGCCGCCCTTGCGCGGGATCTTGTCGCCCTCGTCGGTGGCGATCACGTAGATCGTGGCGTCGGCGAGGTCCGGGCTGAATGTGGCGGACAGGTTGTCGCCGCCCGACTCCACGAACATGATCTGCACGTCCGGATGCGCCTTGGCCATCGCCTCGCACGCCTCCAGATTCATCGAGCAGTCCTCGCGGATGGCGGTGTGCGGGCAGCCGCCGGTCTCCACGCCCACGATGCGGTCGGGGGACAGGCGGGAGTGCTCGATCAGGAACTCGGCGTCCTCCTTGGTGTAGATGTCGTTGGTGACCACGCAGATGCTGTATTCGTCCGCCATCTTGCGGGTCAGGCGCTCGATCAGCGCGGTCTTGCCGGATCCCACGGGACCTGCGACGCCAATGCGTACATAGCTCATAATGATGCTCCTTTGATGATTGATGATTCGATTACTGTTGGATATTCGTTGATGGTTGATTCATTGATCCGTCGCTCGTCGCTCGTCGCTCGTCGACCGGTCAGCTCATGTACAGTCTGGAGTACAGGGTCTCATGCTGCATGGCGGCGATATCCAGATACGCCCCGGAGATGCCCAGATCCTCGGGCTTCAACGTCATCGCCACATCCACCGCGCGCACGAGCCGGGGGAACGAATCGTGCAGGGCGATCTGGCCGGCGTTCTGGCTCAGCGGGATCGCCTTCGCCGCGCACATGGTCAGCGCGCTCAAGAGCGAATAGCCGTACATCACCGCCGCATCGCGGATGGACGTGGCATGATCGGCCGCATACAGGCCCATCGCGATCGAATGCAAGCCGCGGCACCGGCCGGATTCCATCAGCGACGCGTACAGGTCCAGCGCGGGGGAGCTCTGCACGTTGTCCGCCGACCCGTGCAGCCGATGGCGTTCGGTGCCCGTCTTGTGCACGGCGATCACCTCGTCCTCACGCGCGGCACGATTGTCCGCAGCCCGATCGTTCACAGTGTTGGAGCCGTCCGCAGTGCTGGAGTCGCCCGTGGCTGCGGAGCCATCCGATCCCGTGGATTTCCCGGCCCTGCCCGGCGCATATGCCCCTCGGTGCCGATCGGCCTCCACCTGCCCGGCATCCATCTGCCGCACCAGCTTCACCAGACGCACGCACATGCGCTCGCTGCCCTCGCGGATCTCCCGTGCCGACTGCAGCGCGCTCGCCAGCTCGTCCAGTTCAATAAGACGCGAGGCAAGCCCGCGTTGGGACAGCCGCGCATCCGTGCCGTATTTGCCGGCCAGCACCATCTGCCCGATCTCCTTGTACGGGGCCACGTCGAGGTAGTTCTTCATGTACTGCTCGAAGTCAGCCCCGCGCCGCAGGAAATCCCGCTGCACGAAGGTCTCCATGCCGTTGGACAGCGCGAAGGCGCCCACCGGGAAGACGCTGTCGCACACCTGCAGCATGGCGAGCCGCCGGGATTCGGCCATGTTGAGCGCGTCGGCGTCGCTGTTGCGTACCATCGCGGGCCTCAGTGGGTGTGCCAGGTCTTGCCGCCGTCGTGGCTGTGCGAGCCGTCCGTGCGGTGCAGCACGCCGTTGAGCTCGTATTCGCCGGGCTCATGATGGTGGTCGTGGTGATGCTCGTGATGTGCATCCCCCTCATGCCCGTGGCCGTCCTCGTGCGCGTGATCTCCGTGCTCCGCCCGGAACGCCGCGTCCGCCTCGGCCTCCTGCTCCTCCTCGGCCAGATCGCCGGTGGTCTTGTTGGTGCCGGGCACGATCGTGCCGGATCCCGCATGCGCCTTGACGATCAGGAAGCCGTCGAAGCCACCCTCGATGATGTGCGGGTTGTAGCCGATCTTCCTGGTGTATTCCATGGTGGGGTGGTCGTAGGGGACCAGCACGCGGTCGTTCTCCACCTTCAGGCTCAGATGGCGGTTGCCCAACTCGAAGCACAGGCGGCCCATCTCCTTCATGGTGCTCACGGGGATCTCGATGAGCTGCGCCGACTTGATGCGGGCGAAGTACCGCTTGTCGTCGGTCTCGGCCAGCACATCGCCGTCCTTGATGGTCCGGCCCACCATGATGCCGAATTCGGTGCCGTCCTCGGCCACCTTCGACATGCGCTTCTTGTCCGTTTCGAACCACTCGAAGGCGATGGGCACGTTGAGCTTGCCGTCGCTGATCGGATGGCTGATGATGTTGCCGGTGATTGTTGTGGCGATCATCCGCGCTCCTTTGAAAGGCTTGCGATCTGTGTTGCGATTCGCCAGTGTATTCACCCGCGTCGCGTGGTTTGTAACGAATCGTCGAAAAATGAAAAAAATATGCCGGAAAATACGCCGAAAACGCCGTTTTTCCGCATGTGCCAGTGACGCACGCAGCGGCGTGTCCCCTTGCGCGCCAACGTTTTTCGAATGC
This sequence comes from Bifidobacterium vespertilionis, assembly GCF_008698145.1. Taxonomy (GTDB): domain Bacteria; phylum Actinomycetota; class Actinomycetes; order Actinomycetales; family Bifidobacteriaceae; genus Bifidobacterium; species Bifidobacterium vespertilionis. Next base: position 3,593 of record NZ_RZNZ01000010.1, on the reverse strand, counting down.
TATGTCACCGCCCGAATCACAACTGTGGTATTACGTTCCCAGCATCGCGCAGGAGGCCGGTGCCAGACGAGAAAGGGGCGGCTATGCTCGACGATCCGAACGCCGTGACGCTGGCCATGCATATTCCGGACAATTTCATCTCCCCATCCACCGGCGGGGTGTTCTGGGTCATCATGATTCCGGTGTGGGCGCTGTGCCTGCGATCGGTGATCCGCGAAGCCACGCCGGCCAAGATGTCCTATCTGGGCGCCGGCGCCGCGTTCTCGTTCCTCATCATGATGTTCAACGTGCCCACCCCCGGCGGCACCACCGCGCATGGCGTGGGCGGCGCGCTGATCGCCATCCTGCTCGGTCCCCAGTATGCGGCCGTAGCCGTGTCCGTCGCCCTGCTGCTGCAGGCCCTGCTCTTCGGTGACGGCGGGCTCATCACGCTCGGTGCCAACTGCTTCAACATGGCGTTCGTGCTGCCCTTCACCGCCTACGGACTTTACCGGCTGCTGCGCCGCCTGTTGCCGTCCGGATGGAAGGAGCGTGTGGCCGAATTCGTATCCGGTTACGTGGGCATCATGCTGGCGGCTCTGTGCGTGGCGCTCGAACTGGGCGTCCAGCCGTTGCTGTTCCACACGGATAGCGGTCAGGCCCTGTACTTCCCCTTCACGTTCGCGGTGACCATTCCGGCCATGCTCATCCCGCATCTTGCGGTGGCCAGTGTGGTCGAGGGCCTGATCACCGTGGTGGTCGTGGAATTCGTGCGCCGCACCGCGCCGGATGTCATTGAACCCTTTGCCCGTGTATCCGAGACGTCCGCGAGTTCCGCCGGTTCCGCCGCGCACGCCGGCCTGCGCCGCTCCGCATGGATCGCCCTCGGTGTGGTCGCCCTGCTGTCCCCGATCGGTCTGCTGGCCACCGGCGACGCATGGGGCGAATGGGGTGCCGAGGACTTCATGTCCGCCACCGGCCTTGACTACGTGCCGCAGTACATCGCCGATGGTTTCACATGGAACGCTTTGCTGCCCGACTACTCGCTGGCCGGTCTGCCGGACGTGGTGGGCTACATCCTGTCCGCGGTGATCGGCATCGCCGTGCTCACCATCGTCTTCCGCCTGCTGGCGCTCGCCGTGCACGATCGCCATACGGCCATCGCCCGTGGCTGATCGCCCGGCTCCGGGAACCACGTCCGTCCCGCGCGGCTTGCCTCAGTGGTTGGCCGCGCGGGAATCGTATGAGCCGCTGGACGATCGGTCCTCGTTCATTGAACACAATCTGGGCCACATCGGCGGCGCGCTCGCCCAGATCGGCGATCCCGCGCCGGTCCCGCTCGCATCCAGTCCCGTCGACCGACTGTTGCACCCGGTATCCCCGGGCGTGAGGCTTCTTGGCGTGATCGCGCTGATCGTGTGCGTGAACGCCACGCGCAACATGCTGTTCTCCTACATGATGTTGGCGCTGGTGCTCGTGATGCTCGCCGCCCGCCCGGCCCGTCTGCTCAAGGCGATCCTCGCGCCCACATTGGCCGTGTGCCTGCTGAGTCTGGTGGTCGCCCTGCCGGCCGTGTTCGTGGGGCAGACCAGCGCGCCCGTGCGCCTCACGGTCCGTGCGTTCATTTCGGTTTCCCTGGTGGTCTCGCTGGCCCGCACCATTCCATGGAACCGCCTGATCGCCGGGTTGCGGGGTGCGGGATGCCCGGACGCGCTGATCTACATCTGCGATGTGACCATCCAGTTCGTGGAGGTGCTCGGCCGCTCGATGGTAAGCCTGCTGGAGGCCCTGAAACTGCGCAGCGTGGGCCGGGACACGACGAAGCTCACCTCCGCTGGCCGCCTGATGGGCGTGCTGTTCATCCGGGCCAACGAGCAGGCGCTCTTGATGGCCGAGGCGATGGTCTGCCGCGGGTTCGACGGCACGTATCATGTGCGCGAGTCCCCGCTGGCCACGTGGCAGAACGGCCTGTATGCGCTGGCCGTGGCGGGTGTGATCGCGCTCGCCGTATATGTGGGATAGATGTATTCAAGGGGAGTGACGGATGATGGTGTTCAATCGGCGGAACAGCGGCGCGCGCGGCGGTTCGGCGGACCGGTCGCGCGCGGCTTCGGCGAACGATTGGTTCGCGGGCGATCCGATGGTGGAGCTCAGCCATATCGACTTCGCCTACAGACAGCCCGATGGGGAGGCGCACCCCGTCCTGCATGATTTCTCCATGACCATCCGGCGCGGCGAATGCGTGGCCCTGCTCGGTCCCAACGGCAGCGGCAAGACCACGATCATGCGCATCATCAACGCGCTCGCCTTCCCCGATGCCGGCGTCTACCGGCTTGGCGGCACCCCGGTGGAGCGTGGGATCGTCCAGGCGCGGGACAGCCGCTTCGCCAAGGCCCTGCACCAGCGCGTCGGCTTCGTCTTCCAGAACGCCGACGTCCAGCTCTTCTGTCCGTCGGTGGGTGAGGAGATCGCCTTCGGCCCGCTGCAGATGGGGTTGCCCGAAGCCGAGGTCGATCGCCGCGTGGCCGATCTGGCCGGCCTGCTCGGTTTGGACGGCATGATCGATCGCGCCCCCTACCGCTTGTCCGGCGGCGAACGGAAGCGCGTGGCGATCGCCGCATGCTTGTCCATGAACCCCGATCTGCTGGTCCTCGACGAGCCTACCGACGGCCTCGACGAGCGCAACACCGACCTTCTGGTCCGCGTGCTCGCCGATCTGGTCGCCGCCGGCAAAACCGTCCTCCTGTCCACCCACCATCCGGACATCGTCGAGCGCCTCGACGCCCGCGTGGTGCGGGTGGGCTGATGGAATGGGCCCTCACAAATAGAGAATGCGGGGGCCGTTGCGGGGGCTTTTCGTCCATTTGGGCACGCGCCGTGACGCGGCGTGCGGCCGGCTGCTCCCGGTCATCCTGGGGCGTGGTTCCTCCCGGTTGTTCTGGGCGGGCGTCGCGCTCCCGGTCGCACGCCGGGTCACGCCGAGTCCTTGGAGTCGGCCGGATCTGCCCGGTTTGCGAATCCGGTGTCCGCATTTGCCCGGTTTGCATTTGCCCAGTTTGCGGTCGGGCCGCCGTCAGGGCGGCGGCGGTCCGGCGCAGCCGGACATCGCAGCGGAGTCCCCCGCTGTCATCCTGAGCGAAGCGGAGCGGAGTCGAAGGATCCTTAGATCTTGTGCATTGGTTTACCGCGCCAGCCCGTTGCGCCGGTGGTGTTGGTGCCGGATCCGTTTGTTTGGGTGAATTTTGGGTGTCGTGTGTCTGACGGTTGTCCCGGGGTCGGGTGTGGCCGGGGTTGTGTGGTGTAGCGTTGGTGTCAGGACGCGGGTGTCGCCCGCGGGCGGGCCGGGTTTGGGTTCGGGCTGGCCTGTTGCGACACGCCGTGGGATCGTTGTGGTTCCAATGTTTCGCGCCCGGTTTTCGCATGCCGTTTTGCGTGTTGGGCTTGGGTGGTGTATTGTTTCATCTGTTGCCGCCCGGCGCGGCCGATTCCCCTTCAGTTTTGTTTGGTGGTGTTGGCGTGTCGTGGTGTGGTGGTTTGAGAACTCAAGAGTGTGTTTGTACTACTTTATGCTTGTATTTTTCTGGTTTGCCAGTCCGGTTCCCGCCTGACATCAT